>JAYQNH010000002.1:1065000-1700789 GCA_038144195.1 Gammaproteobacteria bacterium
AGTGATGAGCTTGTGGGGCTTTCATCGCCTGACACTCGAAGAACCAGTCGCTGTGTTGAGCTTTAAGCAATTATCGCCTCAACAGTATTATGTTCGCCTGACTGAGCAAAATGGCAAGTTACACACTTACACCCTGTTAGGTGATGAGTGGGAATTGGATGCCAAGATCATCAAGTTCACTGCACTTGCGAATAGCATGGGACAGCACACGCTCTATCGATTGGAGCGATTAGGATCCCGTTATACTGAAATCACATCAGCACAAGCCCTAATGCCGACAACTATAGATCTCTCTTCGAATACAAGTTGGCGATGGGATGAGCTAGAGCAACTGGTAAAGCGTTTGCCGGGTGTTGATGCTGCTTATGGTTCGAGCGTTTATCTGCCAATGCGCGATAATCAAACCTATGAAATCACTTTATCTACAAGCGGATTAATTGCTCGTCCGCTGGACAATAACTAATGAAATATCAGATTGAATGTTCCGACCCGGCTGCACATGAATTTGGCGTTAGCTTAACGTTTGTTGCGCAGGGCGATGAATGTTTGGAATTGCCCTCATGGATTCCTGGTAGCTATATGGTGCGTAATTTTGCGCAACATCTGCATGACTTGAAAGCGGTAGATGAAAAAGGACATGTAGTTTCGCTTCAAAAAATAGATAAGCAACGTTGGGCGCTGAACGCTCAAGGTGAAATTACGGTCACTTATCGCGTTTATGCCTTTGATCTTTCTGTTCGTACCGCGTTTCTTGATAGTACTCGAGGTTACTTTAACGGCCCGGCCGTTTTCTTGCGTGTGGCATCAAAGCAAGATGAACCGCATGCCTTAAATATTTCGCGTATTAAGGCAGCGCATTGGAATGTCAGCACCACCTTGCCAGAGAGAAAAGTTGATGACCGTGGCTTTGGTGATTACCTTGCAGCTAACTATGAAGAGCTGATTGATAATCCGGTTGAAATTGGTGAGCAGCAGTCAGGCACCTTTGAGGTGAATGGAGTGCCACATGAGATGGCTTTCACCGATGCTGATGAGATTGATCTCGATAGAATTTGTACCGATGTGCAAAAAGCCTGCGCAGAGCATGTGGCGATGTTTGGTGAGTTACCTACCGATCGTTATCTGTTTATGACCTTAGCGATTGGTGAAGGCTTCGGAGGACTGGAGCATAAACACTGCACTAGTCTAATCTCGAAGCGTTCTGATCTGCCAACCAAAGCGCTTAAAGCGCAATCAGATGGTTATCGTAATTTCATTGCATTGTGCAGCCATGAATATTTCCACTTGTGGAATGTAAAGCGCATTAAGCCCGAGGTATTGCAGCAGTCTGATCTTCTGTCAGAAGCGTATACGCAGTTGTTGTGGGCATTTGAAGGCATTACGTCTTACTACGATGAGCTTGGCATTGTGCGTTGTGGCGCTATTGAGCGTAACGATTATCTGACCATGTTGGCATCAGCGATGACGCGCCTAAGTCGTACGCGTGGTCGTGAGCGTCAATCAGTGGCCGAGTCGAGCTTTGATGCGTGGACTAAGTTCTATCTGCAAGACGCGAATGCGCCAAACCTTATCGTCAGTTATTACAACAAAGGCGGTTTGGTTTCCTTTGGTTTGGATATGTGGATCCGTGATGTCACGCAAGAACAGAAAACACTCGATGATGTGATGCGTTATCTATGGCAACACTATGGCCGTGATGAAAAAGGTGTGCCAGAGGATGCCTTTGAATCAGTCATCGAAAATGTTGCGGGCGCTTCGCCACATGAGTTCTTTGATCAATACATTTACGGTACAGCTGAGCTACCGCTGGATGAGTGGTTTGCCAAAGTGGGCGTTGGTTTAATTCGCCGTACAACAGGTAAGACCAGTGATACGGGTCGTTGTTTGCCCACTCCGAAAGATAAAACCACATCTGTGATTCGTTTAGGTGCACGTTGGTCACAAGCCGATCATGGTGTGCCGCTAACGTATGTTGAAAAAGACAGCATGGCGTATCGCGCAGGCTTAAGTGCAAATGATCTATTGATTGCGATGAATGGCGAAAAGCTTACCTGCGATAACATTTTAGGGTTGTTAGAGCGCCATGGTGTGGGTGCTGAAGTCGAAGTGACCTATTTCCGCCGTGATCTATTACACACCACAAAGATCCGCATCGAAGAAGGTTCAGCGAACACTATTGATGTGTACTGGATTGCAGACGATCAATTAGATGATGCAGTAAAAACGCGTCGTGAGGCTTGGCTAGCATCTAGCCAATAACCTAATGCAGCAGCTGCTATCTCTTTTATCAGACGGTAAGTTTCATTCAGGTGAAGCACTTGCTGAAGTGATGGGGTGCACGCGTAGCGCAGTCTGGAAGCAGGTTGATAAACTTCGCCAAGTCACCGGTCTCACTGTCGATGCGGTGAGCGGACGAGGTTATCGTCTACGCCGACCCATTGAGCTTTTGGATTCATCGAAGATTGAATCCGTGGTAGCAGAGCAACAGCTTGATTGGCCAGAAGCATTCACTTTAGTGGCATCAATCGAATCGACCAATGCCATGGCGCAACAAGCGCTTGCAGAAATGACAACGAAATCTGCAGCATGGTTGGCTGAGCATCAATCAGCGGGTCGTGGTCGCCGCGGTCGGGTATGGCAATCGCCTTACGGCAGTAATCTTTATTTTTCATTAGCCTATCGTTTTGCTTTACCCATTCATCAATTAGCGGGCTTAAGTTTGGCTACCGGTATTGTGATCGCTGAGGTACTTAAATCAGCAGGTCTTAAAACGCCCCAACTTAAGTGGCCGAATGATTTATATGCGGAAGATAAAAAGCTCGGCGGTATATTGATCGAAGTTAGTGGCGAAGCCACGGCAGGTGCTATGGCGGTGATCGGTGTGGGCATCAATATTGATCATCAAAGCTTAGATCAAGACTCTATCGATCAACCAATCACAAGTTTGCATGAACAGCAGGTCGCAGAAAGTCGCAATGTGTTGGCAGCACAGCTCATAGCGAGCGTGACACGTATGGCAAAAGACTTTGA
This sequence comes from Gammaproteobacteria bacterium, assembly GCA_038144195.1. Lineage (GTDB taxonomy): Bacteria > Pseudomonadota > Gammaproteobacteria > Chromatiales > Chromatiaceae > VMDJ01. The sequence continues at coordinate 1,068,031 of JAYQNH010000002.1, forward strand.
GCAAACAGGTTTAAAAGGTTTTGTGGATCGCTGGCCGGCTTTTGATGCTTTTAAAGATCGTCGTGTGGCATTAACTGGACCTGGTATTGCGCATTATGGTATTTGTCGTGGTGTCGCTGAAGATGGCGGCCTGCGTTTAGAAACAGACTCGGGTGAGCAAGTCTTTTATGGCGGCGAGCTCAGTCTTCGCTTAGGCTAGGCAGATGGCGACCTTACTCATCGATCATGGCAATACCAATGTAAAGTTTGCACTGCTTGAAAACGGGCAGGTCAAATCATGTCCGCGCCAAGGCGTAGATCACTTGGTTGATGCGTTAGCACTCTCCGAGGGTGATGTCTGGTTGAGTTCAGTCGGTGATGCAGCACTCCGAGAGCGCATTGCTGCTCAATGTGTCGGCATGGCGAGAAACTGTCATCGCATCAAAATCGAAAAACATGCTGACAAGCTGATGACGCGCTACGATATTCAGACGATGGGAGTCGATCGCTGGTTGGTGTTACTCGGTTGTCATCAGCGAAAACTGTATCCCTGTGTCGTTGTCGATAGCGGCACCGCCACAACGATTGACCTAATGAATGCCCAGGGTGAGCACGAGGGTGGTTATATTTTGCCTGGCCTATCACTGGCGAAATCAGCGTTGACGTCAAATACCTGCATTCCGGGGCAGCCAGAGCTTGCGCAACACGTTAAAATACCGGCTAGCACTGCTGAAACGATGAGCTTTTCGATGCCAGCTGCAACCGCAGCCTTAGCAGAGCAGTGCACTTCAAGCTTGGCAAACAACGCGATGATTATTTTGACCGGTGGTGGTGCAGCTGCACTATCAGCTCATTTGTCGTCGCCAGTAATCCAAGAAGACCAATTAGTTTTTGAAGGATTAGCCGCATTGGCTAATAAATAAAATGCGCGTTATCGTTTTTGCCTTAGTGGCATTGAATATTGTGATTGCTGTGGTGTTTGAGGTTTGGAAAGACCCGAGTAGCACAACGAAACAGCCGCCCGTCAATGTGGGTCAGTTGCGCTTAGCTCATGAGCTGACAGCTGCCGTGCCTGCGCCACTGCAAGCCAATCCCTGAAAAATTTATTTCGTCTGCGCCTGCTGTTGATAACGCGGATGCTCCGTTAATTGCGGTACTAACTGAAGCGCCTGTCGTACAAGCTGAAGTTGAAAAGCCCCAGCCAGTCGTTGAAGCAAAAGCGCCTCAAGTAGAAGTTAGAACTATCAAAGCCAAGCTTTAGTTGAAGCCGTTGTTGTTGAGCCTCAAGATCACTCAGCTAAAGGTTGAACCCGTTGTTGAGCCGGCACCTCAAGCACCCTTAGATGAGCCAGTGGCAGAAACCGTGGCGATTGAACCTGTGTGTTGGGTAAGCGAAACCAAGCCAAATAAAGAGGCCTTCGAGTCGATCACGTTGCCAGAAAGTGTGAGCTTGTTGAGTACCGCATCAACTAAAGTGAGTTCTATCAATGGCTATAAGGTGATCGTGCCCGCACAAGAATCGCGCGAAGCCGCAATCAAAGTGGTCGAGCAGCTCGCTGAAGGCGGTATCACTGATGTGTGGCGCTTCCGCAAAGGTGAAATGATCAATGCGATCTCGTTGGGTATTTTCTCAAAGGAAGAAACTGCCTCTGAGATTGCGGCAAAAGCGAGCGCATTGGGTATCTCAGCAGATGTGTTGCCTCGAAATCGCACCAAAACGACTTGGACTGCGATTTTCAAAGGTAACCCAGATTCGCAAGCTGCCTTGGAAGGTTTAGTTGGTAAGGTTTCACAAGTAGTTTGCGAATAGCTTGCACCAGCCGCATCTCGGCACTAAAATGCGTCCCTCTTAGCCACTTTAGCTCAGTAGGTAGAGCAACTGACTTGTAATCAGTAGGTCACCAGTTCGATTCCGGTAAGTGGCTCCAAACATCAATAAACCCATAATCCCGAGTAATTTCGTGGGTTATGGGTTTATTGCTTATATAAGATCTCAATATTGAATTTGAGCTTATTTCTAGGAGTAAACAATGAGCGATCTTCCAGAACGTGATGGCGACGGCTATCTGTTGGACATGAATGAGTGGACCCCTGAGATCGGCCGCGCGATGGCTGAAGCAGATGGTGTTGAGCTGGATGATGCGAAGTGGTCTCAAATCGAAGCTGCGCGTCAGTACTACGAAGATGAGAACGTAGTGCCTGCAATTCGTAAGTTCGCAAAATACATCAAGATGGATCAGAAAGAAGTCTTCAAAATGTGGATGACAGGTCCTATGAAGCCAATCACCAAGTACGGCGGCCTACCAAAGCCTACCGGTTGTGTGTAATCGCTGATCGATCCTGAAAAAGCCGCCGAAAGGCGGTTTTTTCTTGTCTAAACAACGCTTTTGGGCTGCTCGGCGCAGGCTTTTCCGGTATTCTTGCGCCCTTATTTTTCACCCCCTCTAAATAGTTTCGGAGCACCTTATGGGTTTCAAATGCGGCATCGTGGGCCTACCAAATGTGGGTAAGTCGACCTTATTTAATGCGCTAACCAAAGCGACCATCGCGGCGGAGAACTACCCATTTTGTACCATCGACCCAAACGTCGGCATGGTGCCACTGCCTGATCCACGTTTAGACAAGCTCGCGGAAATTGTTAAGCCACAGCAAGTACTGCCAACCACCATGCAGTTCGTGGATATCGCGGGCCTCGTAGAAGGTGCATCAAAGGGCGAGGGTTTGGGTAATAAATTCTTGGCCAATATCCGTGAGACCGATGCGATTGCTCAAGTGGTCCGTTGTTTTGAGAACGACGACATCATTCACGTTTCTGGCAAAGTTGATCCATTAGCTGACGTTGAGGTGATTAACACCGAGCTAGCCTTAGCGGATATGGAAACCGTCGAAAAAGCCCTGCAGCGTGCGACCAAGCAAGCGAAGACCAATGACAAGAAAGTTATTGCCTTTAAAGAGCTACTCGAGCGTGTTGCAGCTCAACTTAACGATGGCACAGCGGTACGTCGTATGGGCTTAAGTGATGACGAGCTAGCTTCCCTCAAAGAGCTGCATTTACTGACTATCAAGCGCACCTTGTATATCGCTAACGTGAATGAAGATGGTTTTGAAAACAATCCACACCTCGATGCGATTCGACAATATGCCGAAGATGAAGGCGCACAAGTGGTGCCGGTATGTGCAGCCATCGAAGCCGAGCTTGCGGTAATGGATGAAGAAGATCGAACCGAATTCTTAGCCGAGATGGGCTTGGAAGAGCCGGGCCTCGATCGTGTTGTACGTGCGGGATACGCCTTACTTGATCTGCAAACCTATTTCACGGCCGGTGTGAAAGAGGTGCGTGCATGGACCGTGCGTGTTGGTGCGACAGCGCCGCAAGCTGCTGGCGTGATTCACACGGACTTTGAGCGCGGCTTTATTCGTGCGGAAGTGACCGCGTATGACGATTTTGTAGCGCACAAGGGTGAGCAAGGCGCTAAAGAGGCTGGAAAACTGCGCTTAGAGGGTAAGGATTACATCGTCAAAGATGGTGATGTGATGCATTTCCGCTTTAACGTCTGAGGCCGATAAATTGACACAGCGCGGGGTTTAGCCTATATTCTCGCGCCTTCTGGCAAGGTAGCTCAGTTGGTTAGAGCACCGCACTCATAATGCGGGGGTCGGCAGTTCAAATCTGCCCCTTGCTACCAAACAAATCCTTCGGGATCAAAGAGATAGCCGCTTATAGCGGCTATTTTTTTGCCTCAAAAAAAGTTCGCTATTTTCTGACTCCTTGGTTATATTTAGTTTCACATCTTTTCATGGAACGAAATAAGGAGCCCCAAATGGACTTTCGTACCGCTTCAATCGCTGGCGCAATCGCGCTGACATTCTCAACTTTTAGCTTTGCACTTGATCTTCAGCCTTAAACCACGAAAGGTGCGCCGGTAGGTAAGACCATTTTTCTCTTGGTCGCGTTAGTGCGGATGCGAGTACAGCCAATGAAAACTCAACATCAGTTCGCTTGACCCATTATTTTGATTTAGCGGGTCGTCGCGCCGTTGTGGATGCTAAGCAGTTTTACAGAGGTATTGAGCCAAAGGGCGCAACAAAAGCAATATCTGGCCAAACTGAAGAAAAAGGTGTCTCAGCTCTAGCTTTTGGTGGTGGCGTTTATCTTATCGATGATAAAGCGGCAGGTGATTATTTATTAGCTGGCATGTTTGTCGTTACCCCAACAGGTGAATATAACTCAACAAAAACTGTCAATGCAGGTGAAAATCGTTACACCTTTATTCCAAAAGTTGCGTATCACACGTCATTAACGGAAAGAATTGATATGGCGGTTTCTGCGGATGTAAGTTTTTACACCAAGAATGATAAATATAAGCTTCCAACGTTTATTTATGGCGGAGTGCAAAAGCAAAAGAAAGATCCGCAGCTTAATACTCAAGCGTCTTTTATGTATGCGGTAGATCCGACGCTAAATTTGAACACGAGTATTTTTTATCATGAAGGCGGAAAAACTAAACATAGCGTTGCCTCACCATTGGATAAGAAAACCGAAAACACCCAAGCCAGCGTTGGCTTCTGCAAGATCACCGATGTCGGTGCCTTCAGTGTTAGCTAAAAAAAGACATCAATCATGTCAGTGGCACTGAGTTGAACTCTCAGTGGGACCTTAAATGGAAGATCGCTTGGTAAGAACAAAAAAGCCACCGAAAGGTGGCTTTTTTACGTCTTAGTTGTCGTATTTTTCTCTTAAATAGTTGAGAGCCGTTTGTTTGTCGGTAAAGAAACACTCACTGCCGAGTGAGTCAACGAGTCCGCATTCTTCAGCAATCTTACGGACTTGGTACTTCAATCCACTAAACATTAAGTAAACGCCTACATCAGCGAGTCGTCCTGCAACCTCGCGAATCTTTTCCTCACCTGATGCGTCAATGCTATTAATGCCGCTACCGACGATTAAGATAGCTTTAGCTTTTGGAAATTTTGAATGTGCTTCGAGTATGGCATCTTCAAAATAAGCGACATTGATAAATGAGAGTGAACCATCAAAACGAACGGGTACGTAGTTTTGACTGATCGGTTCGAGATGGTTTGCTTTGATGCCACCTAAGGTGCCATCAGGTTTACGTGACACAATCTCAGCGCGTGGTTTCATTGTACTCACTAGGTAGTGCAGTACCGTTAACGCCACACCAAACAAAATGCCGTTAGCAATGGCTGGGGCCATAATTAAGGTTGCAAAGAAGGTTGTGATGCCAATTAAGGCACTCATGCGGTCGATCTGCCAGGCTTGAATCAGTGGCTTTGATGCGTATCAAGCTGAATACAGCCATCATCACGATCACGGCAAGTACGGCTTGAGGCAGGTGATACAGATATTCGGTAAAGAATAACAACACCAGAACAACCGCTAGCGCGCTGACGATGGCAAACAGTCCGGTCTTGGCTCCAGTTCTGGCAGCAACTGCAGATCGCGAGAAGGAGCCACTAACGGTATATGAACTAAAGAAGCTACCTGCAATATTTGCAAGACCTTGGCCGATGAGTTCTTTGTTGGTGTTAACGCGTTCACCGGTGTTGGTAGCGATCGCTTTGGAGATCGATGTGGCTTCCATGAAGCCAATCAGTGCCATAACGATAGCCGCAGGGAAGAGCGACCAAACTAGCTCCCATTCAACGGTTGGTACAGCAAAGCTTGGAAGACCTTCTGGTATTTCACCAACAACATTGCCACCTGCTGATAAGCGCACCATGCCACTACTCACACCATCAAAGCGCCAACGTGTGCTGCTATCTTCGTTAACGGGTGTTGCCGAGAAACTCAATTCGTTATTGCCGTTGTAGTAGCTGTATAACTTTAGTGAGTGAAGTTCTACGCTGAGGTTGACGACTTCTTTTTTAGCTTCATCTAAGTTGAATTGCAGCCCAGGAATTTCTGCACGCAAGGCAGCGGCTTTGTCGACGGACTTAAGCGCCTTTTCGGTTTCTAAACGATCTGCTTGTTGCGACAAGCTAGAAATGCGTTCTGTTAATGCATTCCGTTGGCTGTTCGCGTTATCAAAGCGTTGGAGCTTATCGCGTGCAACTTGGTCGTTGATGTTAGCAATAGGTACGTTGATTTTATTTTCATACCCAACTAATGCGCTGACAATTGTGGCGATAGCAACAGCAATGAGTACACCGGGAAGTTTTGGTTGATGCTTACGGAGTTGCGCTATCAAGATCCATGCGCCTGCACCAAATAACAATGTGGGTAAGTGGAAGTCCGGGATCTGTTCCAACACGCGCCAAAGGTCGGCAAGATAGTTATCGGTGCGTGGAAATGGCACGCCAATAACTTTACTTAATTGGGAAAGTCCAATGATTAATGCTGCTGCGTTGGTAAAGCCAATGATAACTGGGCTTGAGAGCAAGTTAACGATGGCACCTAAGCTCAGAGCGCCGAGAGTTAATCGCAAGACACCCACCATTAAGGCAAGCATCACAGAAAGCTGTATAAAAGTGTCGCTGCCAGGTGTTGCAAATGGAATCAGTGCGGCTGCGGACATCAGCGACAACATGGCAACTGGTCCAGTGTGTAGCTGACTACATGATCCCCAAAGTGATGCGATGATTACGGGGATAAAAGACGCATACAAACCATAAACCACAGGTAGCCCGGCGAGTTGTGCATAAGCCATACTCTGAGGCACTAAAACAAGTGCAACCGTGATGCCTGCAAGAAGGTCAGCTCGGATGCCATCTTTCCCCATTGGGAACCAACGAAGGAAAGGTAGGAAATTGTGCAACATAAGAATCAAATTCTTTAATGAAAATAGGTGTGTAGCGTATGAAAACAAGCGAGTTAGAGCTATCAGCTAATACTTTGCGTAACTATTGCTTATTATCTATGCATTAAGTTGTCATCCATTGAATATGACCTCAAGTCCATTCCGCTTAGCCCTGAAACACTCTTTACCGGTCATGCTGGGGTACATCCCGTTAGGCATGGCTTTTGGTGTACTTTTTCAGAGCTTGGGTTATGCCTGGTGGTTGGCGTCACTCTCAGGCGTGATGATCTATGCAGGCTCCGCACAATTTCTGGCGGTTGGCATACTCGCATCAGGCTCGGGGTTGGTCGAGGCGTTTCTTGCGACCTTGGCAATCAATGCGCGCCATGTGTTCTATGGCTTAACCTTAATTAATCGGTATTCCTTATCTGGTTGGCGGCGCTGGTATCTGATCTTTGGTTTGACCGATGAGACCTATGCTGTCGTGACGCATAACGAGGTGCCGATTGAGCAGCGGCAGTCTTATTATTTTTCGGTCACTTTGTTGAACCATTCGGCATGGATTACGGGCTGCGCACTTGGGGCGGGTCTTCAGTCAATATTCTCGTTCAACAGCGAGGGCTTTGAATTTTCGATGTTGGCGTTATTTTTAGTCTTACTGATTGATCGCGTGCGACAACTCCAGCATGTCCCTTATGCGTTTTTGGCAGCTGTCATCGTGTTTGTTAGCTGGCTCGTGTTGCCTGAACAATTTTTGCTCTTGAGTCTGATGGGTATCTTGATGATCTCGTTGTTGGGATACCGTAAAGAGGCAGCGATATGACAACAGCTGAGCTAATTTTGTTTTTTGCGGTGATGGGGCTCGCAACCTTCATCACTCGAGCAACGCCCTTTGTGTTGTTGAAATCACATAAAGATTCACGACTGCTGCTTCATTTTGGACGTGTGCTACCGGTGATGATATTGATGGTCTTGGTGGGCTTTAGTGTGATTGGTTTGCTTGATGCGCAGGGCAGTCGACAGGCTTTGCTGGCGATTGCTATGGTCATTACAACGCTTGTACACCTTATTTTTCGACAAGCAATGGTTAGTATTCTCGTTGGTACTGCAGTTATGTGTTGGGTATACAGTGGTTAGGTTGGTGATATCTGGCTTTATCACGTATACGATAGGTTGAGTGGTTATGAAAGTTAATTCATTAGGATCAAGTTCTATTGATGTCTCAGAGGTCTGCTTAGGCAGCATGACGTGGGGCACGCAAAATAATCAGCAAGATGCGAATGCGCAAATAGAGTTTGCGTTGGATCGAGGCGTTAACTTTATTGATACCGCAGAGATGTATGCGGTGCCGCCAACGCCTGAAACTTACGGCACTACCGAATCAATTATTGGAAATTGGATTGCGGAGAATGCTTCACGACGCGATGAGTTTGTTTTGGCAACGAAGATTGCCGGTAATGGCTTACCTTGGATTCGACAGGGAAAAGATATTGATACGGCAGCGATTAAGCGATCGATTGATGATTCTTTAGTGCGTTTACAAACCGACTATATCGATCTCTATCAATTGCATTGGCCTAACCGCACCTCACCACATTTCGCAAAACATTGGCCCGGCATGCTGACTTTTTCTGAGGTGGATGCTGCGGCACATGAAGCAGGTATGTATGACATTTTATGTGCTTTGGATGATGCGCAGCAGGCAGGCAAGATTCGCGAGTTCGGACTGTCGGATGACACGCCTTGGGGTATCAATACCTATATCAAGTTAGCTAAGCAGCATGGCTTGCCGCGTCCGGTATCGATTCAAATGAATTTAGTTTGCTGCACACCAAGGACTGGCCATACCTGATTGAGAACTGTGTGCATGAGCAAGTCGCTTATCTGCCGTGGTCGCCATTAGCGGGTGGTGTGCTCAGTGGTAAGTACATCGACGGTGCGCGCCCTGAGGGTGCGCGTTGGTCAAAGGCGCAACGTTTAGGTTTGTTTCGTGACACTGATCAGGTGAATGCGGCGGTGAAGCAATTGGCGCAGTTAGCGCCGAACATCAGATGACAACCGCTCAGCTTGCTTTGGCGTGGTGTGCCCAAGTTGATGGGGTGACCTCAACCATTATCGGAGCGACCAACCTGCAACAGCTTGAGGACAATATCGCAGCCTTTGAGTTCAGCTTGTCGGATGGGTTGCTCGATGAAATGGGTAAGCGTGCTTACCCATTGCCGTTTTAAACCTTAGGGCTTGATGCCAGCCGTTGATCACATTTGTTCTGCCAACAACGCGTAATGCGAAAACAGCTTGTGCTGAGAGGCTACCAGTGTTGCAAAACAAAATGGTCATGCGGTCTTCAGGGATCTGTCTAGTTGGTTGAGTACCTGTTCAATATTAATAGCGCCGGGTATGGTGTCTTTTCAAATTGACCTGCATCACGGGTATCAACAAACAGGGCTGTTTTGAAAACAGTTTCATCAATTTGCTGTGGAAGTCGTAGCCTGAAAAATCCATGTACTCTTTTGCCTTCCATGCAGGGTTTTCGGCATGAGCAAAGGTAAAGCTGAAAGTCAAAAGGATTGAAAGAAAAAAGGTTACGTAGATGCATTTGATTAAGCCCGCTTAAGTTTTAAAAAGTGACCTTTCTTGGCCAACTAAATTTGATGCGGGATTATAGTAAATTCAATTGTCGACGGGTTTAATTTTTTGACCGGTGGGCTTTGGCTTTATTAAGGGGTTTATCTCGCTTGGATGGGTTGGGGGTGAAAACGTTGAGTAACTTTTGGCTGAACTTTTCCAAGGGCCGCCGACTAATGGTTAACCGTTCTATTCATGTGACGGTTACTCCCTAGTTGATTGTTGACTACACACCCTCTCCCGAGGGTGTTTTTTGTCTTTTGGTGCAATTGCACTAATTGGTGCAAATTCGTGCACCTTTCTGAAAGCCCAAATACCTAAGTGATTGTTTTTAAAGTGCACTATTTTGGCACGCTACCTGCTTTAACTGACGGAATAACAAAATGGGGCAAACCCAAAAAGTAACAATCGAGATCGAGAGAGAGTTTAAAATGTTGAACGCATCCATTACTAAAGTGTTGTTGGCGCTGCTTGTGCTGCTGCCGTCTGTGAGTTTTGCTGATGAGCTGAATGCGGCTAATACCAGTTGGATCATGACCTCAACCGCACTGGTTCTATTCATGACCTTGCCTGGTTTGGCGCTGTTCTACGCGGGCTTGGTTCGCAGCAAGAACGTGTTGTCGGTATTGATGCAATGTTTCTCGATCGCGGCAGTGGCCTCAGTCTTGTGGTTGCTGGTTGGTTATACCTTGGCGTTTGGTGAAGGTAATGCCTACATCGGTGACTTCAGTAAGGTGCTGCTTGCAGGTGTTGGTAGAGACACTTTGAGTGGCAATATTCCTGAGTCATTGTTCATGTTGTTCCAAATGACTTTCGCGGTGATTACACCCGCATTGATCGTGGGTGGTTTTGCTGAGCGAATGAAGTTTTCTGCGATGCTGCTTTTCAGCGCGATCTGGTTGTTGCTTTGTTACGTACCGGTTACCCACTGGGTTTGGGGCGGTGGCTGGTTAGGCGAGATGGGTCTTTATGACTTTGCGGGCGGCACCGTTGTGCACATCACCGCAGGTGTTGCGGCATTGGTTGCAGCGATGGTGATGGGTCCACGTCGTGGTTTCCCAACAACGGCTATGCCTCCGCATAACATGACCATGACCGTTGCTGGCGCGGGTATGTTGTGGGTCGGTTGGTTCGGCTTTAACGGTGGTTCTGCGTTGGCATCGAATGGTGATGCATCGATGGCGATGTTAGTTACGCATATCTCTGCAGCAATGGGTGTGATCACTTGGGTTGCAATGGAGTGGATCAAGTTTGGTAAGCCAAGTGCATTAGGTGCGGTTACTGGTATGGTGGCAGGTCTTGGCACGATTACCCCAGCGTCGGGTTTTGTTGGTCCAGGTGGTGCATTGATCATTGGTTTGTTGGCAGGTTTTGTGTGCTTTAACGCAACCATGTACATCAAGCGCGTGTTGAAGATCGACGATTCGCTCGACGTATTCCCGGTGCACGGTGTTGGCGGGATGTTAGGTACCTTGTTAGCCGGTATCTTCTCTGCAACCTCATTGGGTGTATTTCAGTGGTTACGGCTTTGCAGATGGCATCACCAGCATGGGTGATCAATTCAAAGTGCAGGTTATCGGTGTTGTCGCAACGATCGTATTTACGGCTGTCGTGACCTGGGTCATCTTGAAAGTTGTTGATGCGATGGTTGGCTTACGTGTGACTTCAGATGAAGAGCAAGAAGGCTTGGATATCACGCAACACGAAGAGCGTGGTTACGATAACCTTTAAGCGATAAGCAAAACAAAAAACCGCAGCCCAATAATTGGGTTTGCGGTTTTTTTATGCTCTGAGATTTTTACAGTGGGCGGTCGACGGAGAAGTCAGCAACGGCCGCTAGAGCATCGCGATAGGATGATGCTGGCAATACCTCTAGTGCTTCTTTCGCTAAACGTGCTTCTTCACGCGCAAGGTTAGCGGTGTATTCAATCGCATCAGTGCTTTGGATCGCCTTGATCACTTCATCAACACGATCAACGCCACCTTCTTCGATCACTTCACGAATCAAAGCGCTCACCTCAGGTGTGCCAACTTGCATCGCACGAATCAGTGGCAGTGTCGGTTTACCTTCAGCCAAGTCATCGCCAATGTTCTTGCCGATATCGACACCAGATGAACCATAGTCGAGCGCATCGTCAATCATTTGGAAAGCGGTGCCGAGGTGACGACCATATGCAGCCAGCGCATCATCAATAGCCTGATCTGCATCAGTGACCACACCGGCCAGACGTGTGCCCGCCTCGAAGAGGGTCGCGGTTTTGCGCAGGATCACTTCACGATAGCGAGCTTCGTCAACGTCGGGGTCATGACAGTTCAATAGCTGCAGTACTTCGCCCTCAGCGATTTTGTTGGTCGCTGTCGAGAGAATATTCATCACGCGCATATCATCGACTTCGACCATCATTTCGAAGGAGCGCGAGTAGAGGAAGTCACCGACCAGCACGCTAGCGGCATTGCCCCAGACGGCATTCGCGGTATCACGACTGCGGCGCTGCTCTGAACCATCGACCACATCATCGTGTAATAAGGTGGCAGTGTGGATGAATTCCACGATCGCAGCCAGATCGATATGATGTTTTCCGGTGTAACCCAAGGCATTGGCAGCCAAAAGCACGATCACTGGGCGCAGACGCTTGCCGCCACTGCCAACAATGTAGTGACCGACCTGATTAATCAGCACGACATCTGAGGCGAGTCGGTCGAGAATCAGTTGATCGGTTGCGGCTAAATCATTGCTGATTAGCTCTCGAATTGCGTCTAAATCCATGAAATTTCGCTAAACCTTGAGGGTTTAAGGCTGTTTTGAGTGTGCGGATGCTAGGGTGAGGGGTTAGGCACGTCAAGTAATCCACCAATTAACTGGATTTTGTGTTGACGCATAAGACCTTCATCGCTAGAATCCCGCCTCTTTCTCAGGCTCCTTGAGTCTGATTTTGTTAAGAATTCTATGGAGAGTGTGCGAGATGTACGCCGTAATCCAAACTGGTGGTAAGCAGTACCGCGTCGCTGAAGGTTCAACTTTGAAGGTTGAGAAACTGGTTGCTGACGAAGGTGCAAGCATTGAATTAGATAAAGTGTTGATGATCGCAGATGGCGACAACATTAAAGTTGGCGCGCCTTATCTCGACGGCAGCACTGTAACTGCGACTGTTAAGTCTCATGGCCGTGGCAAGAAAGTCCATATCCTGAAGTTTAAGCGTCGTAAGCATCACATGAAGCGTCAAGGTCACCGTCAAGCGTTTACTGAGCTTGAAGTGACTGGCATCAAAGGCTGAGGAGAGCGAGACAATGGCACACAAAAAAGCCGGTGGTAGTACTAAAAACGGTCGCGATTCCAATAGTAAGCGTTTAGGCGTTAAGCGTTTCGGCGGCCAAGAAGTTTTGGCGGGCAACATTTTGATCCGTCAGCGTGGCACTAAGGTTCATCCGGGTGTTAACGTAGGTATCGGTAAAGACCACACCTTATTTGCGAAGGCTGACGGTGTAGTTAAGTTTGAGACTAAAGGTCCAAAGAACCGTAAGACTGTGAGCATTGTTACTGCGTAATTGCTGAGCAATCGAACACTAAAAGCCTCGTCACCTGACGGGGCTTTTTTGTTATTGGCGCTAGACAAGGGCGCAAACGGGAACAGAGATGAAATTTGTTGATGAAGCAGTGATACGCGTAGAAGCCGGTGATGGTGGAAGCGGCTGTGTGAGTTTTCGTCGTGAGAAGTTCGTACCGTTTGGTGGTCCTGATGGCGGTGATGGTGGTAATGGCGGCAGCGTGTACCTTGAAGGTCACGAAGGCCTGAATACGTTGATCGATTTCCGTCACCTGCGTCATCACAAAGCAGAGCGTGGCCAGAACGGTATGAGCCGTCAGATGTACGGTCGCAAAGGCGAAGACAAGATCATTATGGTGCCTGTGGGCACGCGCGTTACCGATTCTGATACTGAAGAGGTGATTGGCGAAGTCATGACTCACGGTGAGCGCCTGCTGGTAGCTCAAGGTGGTGAACATGGCATTGGCAATATTCACTTTAAGAGCAGCACCAACCGCGCACCACGTCAGTCGACACCGGGTGCCGCCGGTGAGCGTCGTAACTTATTACTCGAACTGATCATCTTAGCGGATGTGGGTTTGCTCGGTATGCCAAATGCCGGTAAGTCGAGCTTCATCACTGCAATGTCGAGTGCGCGCCCTAAGATTGCTGATTATCCCTTTACGACTCTTGTATCCAAACTTGGGGGTTGTCGGCGCCGGCTCAGATCGTAGTTTTGTGATTGCTGATATCCCTGGTGTGATTCCGGGGGCGGCAGAAGGTTTGGGGCTGGGTATTCAGTTCCTCAAACATCTTTCGCGTACGCGTTTGTTGTTGCACTTGGTGGATATTGCGCCAATGGACGAGTCAGTTTCGCCGGCACAGCAGGTGATTGATATTGCCGATGAGCTTGCGAAGTTTGATCACGAACTAGCTGAGCGTGAACGTTGGTTGGTCATCAGTAAGTGCGATCTACTGGATGACGAAGCCTTTGCGGAAGCACGTGATGCCTTGTTGAGCGAGTTGAACTGGAAGGGCCCTGTGTTTGCCATTTCATCGGTAACCCGTGACGGACTGAAAGAGTTGCAGGATACTGTGGTCAAGCATTTGCACGCTTTGCGTGATGAGATCGCGGTGCAAGCTGCAGTAGCCGATGATGAACCTTACGATCCTTTGAAGTAATGATAAAAACCCATAGCGAACTACAAAGCACCCAGCGCTGGGTGGTCAAAATTGGTAGTGCACTGATCACAGAAGATGGTCAGGGGCTTGATCTTGCGCGCTTGGCGACATGGGTTGATCAGCTTGCGGATTTGATTGCCAGCGGCAAAGAGATAGTCGTGGTGTCATCTGGCGCGGTCGCCGAAGGCATGACGCGTATGGGTTGGTCTAAGCGTCCACAAGCCCTGCATGATCTACAAGCCGCTGCTGCGATCGGTCAGATGGGTTTGGTGCAGGCGTGGGAAAGTGAGTTTAAGCGTCGTGGATTACATACCGCGCAGGTATTGCTGACACATGATGATCTATCCAATCGAAAGCGTTATTTGAATGCGCGTGGCACCTTGCGTTCTTTGGTGTCGCTCGGTGTTGTGCCAGTGGTCAACGAGAATGATGTGGTCGCAAACGACGAGCTGCGATTTGGTGATAACGACTCACTAGCAGCCTTGGTCGCTAATTTGATCGAAGCTGATTTGGTTGTGTTGCTAACCGACCAACAGGGCATGTTTGATGCCGATCCACGTCAGAACAGCGATGCGAAACTGATCAGTGTGGCGCAAGCCAATGCAAAAGAGCTGGATGCTGTCGCCGGTGATGGTGGCAGCTTAGGACGTGGCGGTATGGCAACTAAGTTGCGTGCAGCGCGACTTGCAGGTCGTTCGGGTGCGGCAACGGTGATTGCTGCCGGCCGTGAAGAGGCTGTTTTGGCGCGCCTGTCTCAAGGAGAGCAGCTGGGCACATTATTGCTCGCGCAAGAAGAGGCTGATGATGCACGTAAGCGTTGGTTGGCCGGTCATCTGCAAGTGAAAGGTAGCCTGGTGTTGGATGCTGGTGCGGTAAAGGTGCTGCAGAGCTCGGGCAGTAGTTTGCTTGCAGTCGGTGTAAGCGATGTTCGCGGCCAGTTTATTCGTGGTGAGCTTGTGTCATGTGTTGATGCGCAGGGCGTCGAGATCGCACGTGGTTTAGTCAATTACAGTGCAGATGAGGCCCGTAAGATTCAGGGCAAGCCTTCTTCTGAGATTGCCGCCATCTTGGGCTATGTTGATGAGCCAGAGCTGATCGATCGAGATAATCTGGTCGTTTTATAAATCGCTGGCAAATAAAAACCCGAGGCAAGCTCGGGTCGATTTACTGCTAGATGTGTTGGATTTTATTCTTATCGTTTTACCCTTATGTCCCCCCTCAGGGCAAAAGAGCTTCTAGCTGAGTGCATACTAATTCTGAATTTTCAGAATTAGTAGCCAAAAAAACTAATGACAGAATCAGAAATTATTTTTTTCGGGCATAAAAAAACCGGCTGATGCCGGCTTTTTCACAAGGATGTTTGATTACAACGCTTTGATTTGCGCGTTCAAACGGCTCTTATGACGAGCAGCCTTGTTCTTGTGAATAAGGCCTTTGCCTGATTCACGATCCAAAATTGGAGAAGCAGCATTGAATGCTTCTTGTGCAGCGCCTTTGTCGCCAGCAGTAATTGCAGCCAATACCTTTTTAATCGCGGTGCGCATGTTGCTGCGGCGACCAGCGTTTGCTTGGCGACGACCTTCAGCTTGGCGTGCGCGCTTTTTTGCTTGTGCAGAGTTTGCCACTTCAGAACTCCTGAAAGTTGGGGGCTTACTAATGAGGGCGTGGATTATCAAGAGTTTGCGGGGGGTTGTCAACCTCTATCTGAGTTTAAACTCTTGCCCCGCAAAGCCTATAATTTGCCCGCAAACGGCGGGAATTAGCTCGATAGAGGGGGACTGACGCTGTCTTTAATCCGATCACTGTCGACCGTGGGCTCCTTTACCATGCTCTCGCGCATTCTGGGCTTTGTCCGAGATCTCGTTTTGGCGAGGCTTTTCGGTGCAGATGCGCTAACCGATGCCTTTTTTGTTGCCTTCAAAATCCCCAATTTTCTGCGTCGCCTGTTTGCTGAGGGGGCGTTTGCCACCGCATTCGTGCCGGTGCTTACTGAATACAAAACCCAGCGCGAATACCGCGAGTTAAAGCATTTCGTGGACGCGATTGCCGGCACGCTCGGGCTGGTGTTGCTGATTGTGACTGCCATTGGTGTGATTGCAGCACCGGTGGTGGTGTCCTTATTTGCTTTTGGCTGGGTGATGGATGGTGAGTCGGAGCGTCTTGATCTGGCCGCTGAGATGTTGCGCCTGACCTTCCCGTATCTCTTCTTTATCTCGCTGACGGCTTTTGCTGGCGGTGTGCTCAATTCTCATAAGCGTTTTGCGGTGCCTGCGTTCACTCCTGTATTACTCAACCTTTCATTGATTGGTTGTGCCATTTGGCTCAGTCCACAGATGGAGCAGCCTGTCGTGGCTTTGGCATGGGGTGTGATGATCGCGGGTATCTCACAGTTTGTGTTCCAGATTCCTTTCTTGGCATCGTTGAAGTTATTGCCCAGACCGCGATTCGGTTTTTCTGATCCTGGGGTAAAGCGTGTGCTGGTATTGATGTTGCCGGCGTTGTTTGCAGTTTCGGTTACCCAGATCAATCTATTGCTCGATACGGTGCTCGCCTCATTTCTGCAAAGTGGCAGTATCTCGTGGCTTTATTATTCAGATCGTTTAATGGAGTTCCCACTAGGGGTGTTGGGAGTTGCGCTTGGTACGGTGTTGTTGCCGCAGTTATCGCATGACAAGCATGAAGCAGATCCTCAGCAGTTTAGTCGCACCCTCGATTGGGGTATTCGCATGGGTTGGCTGTTTGGCCTGCCGGCAGCGATTGGTTTGGGTATGTTGGCGTTGCCGATGATGGAAACTTTGTTTGGCTCGGAACGTTTTGATCACACCGATAGCTTGATGGCGAGTCAGAGTTTGATGGCCTATTCGTTGGGCTTGATTGCGTTTATTCAGATTAAGGTGCTCGCGCCAGGCTACTACGCTCGCCAAGATACTAAAACGCCGGTGAAAATTGGCGTTATCGCGATGGCGCTGAACATGGTGTTTAACCTGATTTTAATCTGGCCGTTGGCTCATGCGGGTCTTGCGCTGGCGACCAGTTTGTCAGCTTTTGTGAACGCCTATTTATTGTGGCGTGGTCTGCATAAGCAGGCGGTTTTCCAGGCACAGATTGGTTGGCAAAAGTTCATTATCCAATCGGTTCTCGCGGGTGCGGCGATGGCGGCGGTGATCTATCTACTCGCGTTTGATCAGATCGACTGGTTTGCGATTCAGGGTTGGTTGCTGGGTGCTTTGTTATTGGGTGTGATTGCGGCGGCAGCGATCACTTACTTTGCAGTGTTGTGGGTGAGCGGTATGCGTTTACGTGATTGGCGTCGAGCGGTGGCCAAGTGAAGCGTTATTTCCTGATGGCCATTGTCATCGTTTTATTAGATCAATTAACCAAACTGTGGGTGCTAGGGACGTTTGAACCTTTTGAAGCGGTCACTGTGTTGCCCGTATTCAATCTCACCTTGGTGTTCAACGAAGGCGCAGCCTTTAGCTATATAGCCGATGCAGGCGGTTGGCAGCGCTATGTGTTTCTGTTTATCTCGGCGGTGATGAGTGTGGTCTTTGTGGTCTGGCTTACACGCGTTAAAGCGCATGAGGTCTGGCTCGCTAATGGGTTAACTCTGCTATTGGGCGGCGCTGTTGGTAATCTGATCGACCGCATCTGGCTCGGCAAGGTGATCGACTTTTTGCAGTGGCATTGGAACGAGGCGTATTTCCCAGCATTTAACTTAGCCGATGCTGCGATTACGCTGGGCGTGATCTTTTTACTCTGGGATAGCATTAAAACCCCAACAGAAAAGCGCTGAACCCGCGACGTCTCCAAGCCATTCCTTATATAATGTGCTCTTTGCGTTGAGCGCTGTCCGTGCGACTTATCCGTGGCTTACACAATGTGAAATCATCTGACCGAGATTGCGTGGCAACAATCGGGAATTTTGATGGTGTGCATTTAGGTCACGCCCAAGTGATCACGGCGGTAAAGCAGCGTGCTAAGGCCTTGGGCTTGCCGTCATTGGCGATTACCTTTGAGCCAACGCCGATCGAATATTTTGCTCCCGATAAAGCGCCTGCGCGTTTGACTCGGTTAGCTGAGAAGCTACATCTTCTCGAAGCGCAGCAAATTGATCGCACATTGATTTTGCGCTTTAACCAATTTTTAGCCACACAACCTGCAGAAGAGTTTGTGAAGCAAATATTGGTTGAGCAGCTAGGCGTTAAGCATCTCTATGTGGGAGATGACTTCTGCTTTGGTCATCAGCGTAAAGGTAACTTTGCGTTGTTGCAGCAGATGGGTGAAGAGCTAGGCTTTGCGGTGGAAAGTTTGCCGACGTTTGAGATCGACGCTGAAAGGGTCAGCAGTACGCGTATCAGAGGTGCGCTGTTAGCGGGTGATTTCGAGCAAGCAGAAAAATGCTTGGGTCGTGATTACCGCATTACAGGTCGAGTAGGGCATGGAGATAAGCGCGGTCGACAGATTGGCTTCCCCACCATGAATATTCAGCTTGGTAGATTGCACCCATCGGTGCGAGGCGTATTTGCGGTACGTATCGATGGTTTAGAACAAGGGTCACAGAATGGTGTGGCTAATGTCGGTAACCGCCCCACGGTTGAAGGCGATGATCGCTTTACCCTTGAGGTGCACGCATTAGATTTTAATGCCAATACCTATGGTCAGCGGGTGTTGGTGCATTTTATGCAGCGCATCCGTGATGAGAAAAAATTTGAATCGTTCGAGGCGTTAACAACACAAATCCAAAAGGATGTTGAGACGGCGCGAGACTTTTTAAACAGGCGCAGCAATAAGCTGCCTTAACACTGACGGATTGAGACGTGAGTAATTACAAAGAGACTTTGAACCTACCGACAAACCGGGTTCCCTATGAAAGCGAATCTGGCTAACCGTGAGCCTGAGATGCTTAAGGGTTGGGAAGAGAAAGGTTTGTACCAAAAAATTCGTGAGGTATTCAAAGGTTGTCCGACTTTCATTCTGCATGATGGTCCTCCGTATGCGAACGGTGATATCCATATCGGTCACGCAGTCAACAAGCTTCTTAAAGATATGATCATCAAAAGCCGTACCTTAGATGGCTTTGATGCGCCTTATGATCCAGGTTGGGACTGTCACGGTTTGCCGATTGAGCTGCAAGTTGAAAAGAAAGTGGGTAAGCCAGGTCACAAAGTGAGTGCGGCTGACTTCCGTAAGGCGTGTCGTGAGTATGCGTTTAAGCAAGTGGATAAACAGCGTACCGACTTTAAGCGATTGGGTGTGTTGGGTGATTGGGAGAAGCCATATCTCACTATGAACTTTGAGCAGGAAGCCGACATTGTTCGCTCGCTCGGAAAGATCGCCAAGAATAAACACATCGTTAAAGGTTCAAAGCCTGTGCATTGGTGTACTGACTGTGGTTCTGCGTTGGCGGAAGCGGAAGTTGAGTACAAAGACAAAGAGTCATTTGCGATTGATGTGCGCTTCCGTGCGATTGATCAGGCTGCGGTATTAGCTGCGTTTGGCGATCCGGATGCGAAGAGTGCTGTTTCAGTCGTGATTTGGACAACTACCCCATGGACGTTGCCAGCTAACCAAGGTGTCTCTCTAAATGCAGAGCTTGATTATGTCTTGGTGCAAAATGGCGATGAATGTTTGATTGTTGCTGATGGCATGCTCCAAGAAGTTGCGCAGCGTTGGGGTATCGATAACCCAGTGGCGATAGCTAGCTGTAAGGGTGCGGATCTTGAGCATCAGCAATTGCAACATCCTTTCTATGATCGTCAGGTGCCAGTGATCCTGGGTGATCATGTTACGCTCGAAGCGGGTACCGGTGCTGTACATATTGCTCCAGGCCATGGTGTTGATGACTTTGTGGTCGGCCAGAAGTATGGCTTGCCTGTTGATAATCCAGTGGGTGGTAACGGCTGTTATGTTGAAGGCACTGAGCTGTTTGCGGGCGAGCATGTATTCAAAGCCAACGAGCATGTGATTGAGGTTTTGAAAGAGCATGGCGCGTTAGTTAATGATGCCAAGTTCACGCATAGCTATCCTGTGTGCTGGCGCCATAAAACACCGATTATTTTCCGTGCAACCCCTCAGTGGTTTATCGGTATGTCAGAGAACGGTCTGCGTGATGCGGCGATGACTGAGATCCAGCAGGTGCAGTGGCTTCCTGATTGGGGTCAGGCACGTATTGAAGGTATGGTCGAGAATCGTCCTGACTGGTGTATCTCGCGTCAGCGCACCTGGGGTGTGCCTGTGACTTTCCTAATCCATGAAGATACTGGCGAGCTGCACCCGGAAACCGAAGCGTTGGTTGAGAAGGTTGCGCAGAAGGTAGCTGAGTCAGGCATTCAGGCATGGTTCGATATGGAAGTGTCCGACTTACTTGATAGTGATGCGGATAAGTATGAAAAGGTGCCTGACACCTTAGACGTTTGGTTCGACTCGGGTGTCACACATGCTTGCGTACTGGATAGACGTGATGGTTTGAGCTCACCTGCAGATTTATATCTTGAAGGTTCTGACCAGCACCGTGGTTGGTTCCAATCATCCTTGCTGAGCTCGGTGGCTATGAATGGCAAAGCGCCTTACAAAGCGTGCCTGACTCTCGGCTTTACCGTTGACGCACAAGGCAAGAAGATGTCGAAGTCGATCGGTAATGTGATCAGTCCGCAAGATGTGATGAAGACCTTAGGTGCTGACATCATTCGTTTGTGGGTGGCTGCAACCGATTACCGCGCAGAGATGTCGGTATCGAATGAAATCTTAACGCGCACTGCGGATGCTTACCGTCGTATTCGTAATACGTTGCGTTTCTTACTATCTAATTTGAACGGCTTTGATCCAGCAAGCAATGTGGTTGCTAATGACCAACTGATTGAATTGGATCGTTGGGTAATTGATCGTGCGAATCAGTTACAAGCAGACATTGAAGCGGCGTATAAAGACTATAACTTCCATGTCATCTATCAAAAGATTTTGAACTTCTGTTCAAGTGACTTGGGTGGCTTTACTTGGATGTCATCAAAGACCGTCAGTACACAATGGCAGCTGATAGTTTAGGGCGTCGTTCGTGCCAGACTGCGATGTATCACATTGCTGAAGCGATGGTGCGTTGGTTGGCGCCAGTGATGAGCTTCACGGCAGATGAAGCATGGGGCTTTATGCCGGGTGAACGTTCTGAATCAGTATTCCTTGAGACGTGGTACGAAGGCTTGAGCGGCATGCCAGATGCGGAAGGGACACGTGAGCGGTGGGCAAAGATTCAAGCCGTGCGTTCTGCGGTGAGTAAGCAGTTAGAAGCCTTGCGTAAAAATGGTGTGATTGGTTCTTCTCTCGAAGCAGATGTCACGCTATATGCTGATGATGCCTTAGTGAGTGTGCTGCAAGGCTTGGGTGACGAGCTACGCTTTGTCACCTTGACCTCTAGCGCTAGCCTGGCACCGATGGCTGATAAGTCAGCAGACGCCGTGGCAACTGAGCTTGAAGGTTTGGCTTTATTGGCAGTAAAGAGTGCTGCTGAGAAGTGTCCACGTTGTTGGCATCATCGTTCAGATGTTGGCTCCAATGCTGAGCATCCTGAACTTTGTGGTCGCTGTGTTGAAAACGTTGCCGGTGAAGGTGAAGAGCGTCGTTACGCTTAATTGTCTCGTTGCTCACATAATTCTTTAAGTCCAAGTGCCAGGGATGGGCTTGGGCGGTTTAGATGCTCACTGACAAAACGTTGTTCGCCGGCAGTTTGGCCCTGTCTTAAATCGACCTGCGCAATTGTTTGTTTGTTCATGCGAGCTTCACGCTCAATGGTGAAGACCATGCGCTTTATGTGCTGCCAAGTGTTTTTGAAATGCGCTTTCTCGAGTAATTCATTAAGCCAATGCTCACCACCCAGTGTCATTGCAGGCTGATCCCAAATCACAATATGCACTTCTTGTTCGTTGAGCGCCGTTGGGCAAGCTTGCTGAAGATTGCGTAAGAACTGATCTCTCGCTTGTTGGGCGCGAGTTTGTGAGTCGGTCAGCTTGCCGAGTTTGATGAGTGTGTCGGCAATCGCTTTTAATGAGGCGGGCTCACTCATAAAGGTCGGAATCTTATTCGCAGTAAGCCAGGCAATGTCTTGTGATCGATTGCCTGATCCCCATGCAATTACTAAGTCGGGTCGCTTACTGAGTAGCCACTCGCGATCTAGCGCACCATAACCACTGATCACTTGTGTTGCTCAGGTAAGGGCTTGCCATCATTCGCAGCAGCGACAAGACGATTAGCCAAACCAAGTTCACGTATGAACTCGGTTCCATGGGGCGATAAGGTGATGATGCGTTGTGCTGGCGATGCAACGGTTACTTGGTGATCGAGGTCGTCAGTAACGCTTGCCCCAAAAGCGGCTGAGCTAAGCAGCCAAAGGCTGATAAGAATAAAGCGCATTAGTCGATCAGGCTGATCAGCGCGTATAAGACCATCCATAAAGTCAGGCTGCGCCAAACCAGCGCCATGGCATCTTCTACATCCAGTTCTGAGTGTGAACGAGGAGCGACTTGCTCTAAAGCGGCAATGCCTGCAGACGCAAGGATGTCTGTAGCACCGGTGTTATCGGTTTCATTCGATTCACTGTTCTTCCATGCTGCGGCAACCGCATCGAAGTTACCGGCTACAGCGAAACAAAGTAGCGTTAGTCGCACAGGGATCCAGTTGATGTAAGTCCAGCCAGTAGCGAATATCGCGTTATCACCGGCATGATCTTCCATCCAGTTGGCGTACCACCGATAGGCGAATGCGCCAACAGGCCCGAGTAGCGCGAACCAGAACAAGGGTGCAAATAAGGCATCGTTCGCACCGATGAAGGCACGTTGCATGATGGGACGAAAATCGCCACGTCCATTTTCTGAGTGCGAGCGTTGTTTGTTTAATAAGCTCTCGACCTCTCGTCCTAGATCGGTTGGGCCTAAAGCAAACCAAAGTGCGGCAGCGTAGAACGGAATTTCGAGTAGCCAAGCATCATCAAGCGTGAGCTGGATGATAAAAACTAAGGCAACAGGAAGGCTAACGAGTAAAGCAAACTGCCCATAGGGTGTTGCGAGAATCTTTTTAAGCGCTGAGATGTTTTGCAAGCGTGTATCTAGCGATTGCAGCCAATCGTGATTACGATGCGTATCTAAATTCCATGCAGCACGTTCAGCGATAACAATCAAAAGGGCGATTAAGAAACTCATGGTTTGATACTCGTTAAGGATGTTTTGAGTTTAGCAGCTCAAATGGCTTATTGAGAGAGTCCTTGGCGATAACGCGACCAATCAAAATGTAGGCCGGGATCGGTTTTTCGTCCAGGGGCGATATCACTATGTCCAACGATGCGTTCATTAGTGATATCTGGATAGTGTTGTTGAATCTGTTGGGTGAGTTGAATCAGCGTGGCGTACTGAGCGTCAGTAAAGGTTTGGTCATCAGTGCCTTCAAGTTCGATGCCAATCGAAAAATCGTTACACCGTTCTTTATCTTGCCAACTCGATTGTCCGGCGTGCCATGCGCGGTCATCAAGATCAACAAATTGTTGCGCATCGCCATTACGACGGATGAACAGGTGCGATGAGACTTTCAGCTCGCGTATCTCTTCAAAGAAAGGATGTTTATTGTGATCAAGCTGATTGAGGAAAAAGGCCTCTACGTCATCACCAGTAAATACGCCGGGTGGCAGACTGATGTTGTGGATCACCAACAAATCAATCGAGCAGTCGCCAGGTCGCGCATCAAAGTTGGGCGAGGGGTGTGTTTCACCGCATCTAGCCAATGTGGCATTAAGGTGCTTCCTGTGCTGGTTGTTGGAGTGCTTCGGCCACTTTATCTTGAATGTCCGTCAATGTCGCTTGAGCACGCAGCTCACAATGAAAAGCACCTGCGTGATATAGGAATAAGGTGGGCAGATGAAATACCTCGAATTCCTGGGTAAGCCCCATCTCTTGCTGTGCATCCACCTCGAAAAGCTGCCAGTCGGGATTTGTCTCTCGTAGCGGAGGAAGCAGTTGTTTGATCTGACGACAGCTGCCGCATTCGGGGCTGGTGAATAGCACCAAGGCCACGCTTAGGGTGTCTGCAAGTGTGTGGTGAAACTCAGCTTGGCGTAATGAAACCAACATAAGCCAGATGGTAGAGCAGGCGGGCGGCTAGGGCTAGATACAGATACAATGCGCGCTGATTTGAGTTTCCGGCTTGGAGAAAGACATGGCAGAAGTTATGACCGATAGCGGTTTGAAATACGAAGATATGGTGGAAGGTAATGGCGCAGAAGCTGCAGCTGGTCAGCGCGTTTCTGTGCACTACACCGGTTGGTTAACCGACGGTTCAAAATTTGATTCAAGCGTTGATCGTAATGATCCTTTCCAGTTTGCATTAGGTGCTGGCATGGTTATCCGAGGATGGGATGAAGGCGTTCAAGGTATGAAAGTTGGTGGTAAGCGTAAGCTGACTATTCCGCCAAATTTGGGTTATGGCGCTCAAGGCGCGGGTGGTGTTATACCTCCTAATGCGACATTGGTTTTTGATGTTGAGTTGCTTGAGATCCTTTAAGTGATTTTGCCATCGGCATCACAAATTCAATCTCAGGTGACTGAGGCACTCGCTGAAGATGTAGGTGCAGGTGATCTGACCGCTTCATTGATCGACTCGAATACGCTTGCTCAAGCAACCGTGATTAGTCGTGAGTCTGCGTTGGTATGTGGTGTCGCATGGTTCAACGAAGTGTTTGCGCAGGTTGATGCCGCGGTTGAGATTGATTGGGCTGTCGTCGATGGCGATGAAGTCGAAGCTGATCAAGTACTATGTCGTATCCAAGGATCGGCAAACGCGGTATTAACTGCTGAGCGTACAGCGCTGAATTTTTTGCAGACTCTGTCAGCCACGGCTTCTAAAGCCGCGGAGTATGTCAAAGCGGTTGAAGATACTGGTGTGCGTATTCTTGATACGCGCAAGACGATCCCCGGGCTTCGTGTGGCGCAGAAATATGCGGTGACCTGTGGTGGTGCATCGAATCATCGCATGGGATTGCACGATGCGATTCTTATTAAAGAGAACCATATTGAATCTGCCGGCACGGTAACCGCGGCATTACATCGTGCGTTTGCTGAGCATCCCAATGTTGAGATCGAGATTGAAGTCGAGACACATGAGCAGTTAGAAGAAGCGCTAACTGCTGGCGTAAAACGTGTATTACTCGACAATATGAGCTTGCCGCAGTTGCGTGAAGCGGTTGAGATTAATAAAGGCCGCGCACGGCTCGAAGCCTCGGGTGGGGTTAATTTAGATACTGTGCGTGATATTGCGCAAACCGGTGTGGATGACATTTCGGTCGGTGAGATAACCAAAGATATTCGCGCAATTGATTTTTCGATGCGCTTTGTAGCAGAGGTATAAGGCCTCAGAGGACATGATATGAAGATTCAAGATAAAACAGTCGTTGCCTGTAACTTCAAACTCTACGATCAAGATAACAACCTGATCGATTCGTCAGATAACGAAGGTCCTTTGATGTACCTGCATGGCATGGGCGAGTTATTGCCGGGCTTGGAAGTTGCGTTAAGCGGCCATGAGGTTGGCGATAAATTTGATGTACCACTGAGTGCAGATGATGCCTTTGGTGATGTTGATGAGCGGTTGATTGATGTGGTACCTCGCAGTAGTTTTCCTGGTATAGACGTTATTGAAGTGGGTATGCGCTTTGAGACCGAGATGGAAGATGGCTCAGTGGTGCTGGTTCGCGTGATTGATGTGGACGATAAAACGGTTACCGTTGATGGCAACCATGAATTAGCTGGGCGCGATATTCGTTTTGATCTTGAAGTTATCGAAGTGCGCCAAGCAACAGAAACTGAGCTACAACATGGCCATGCACACGGTGCTGACGGCCACTGTCATGGCTAAGCTTTAAGCAAAACGTTTTTCTAAATAGGCGATGATGTCGTTGGATTCATACATCCAACGTGCTTTGCCATCTTCTTCAATGAGTAAGCAAGGCACTTTGATCTGACCGCCTTCTTTTTCCAAACGCTCACGATGGGCTAAATCGCTCATCGCATTACGCCTCTCAATGTTTAGGCCTAAGCAATGCATTGCACGTTTGGTTTTTATACAAAATGGGCAAAGCGGGAATTGATAGAGTGCCATGTTGGCCGTTGCTTTATCGGCAGCCAGTTGTGCGTCGGCTGAGCGCTTCATTGGTGAGGGGCGTGTGATGCGATCACCAAGCCAAATCAAGCCACCGAGTGCATTACGAATCAGTTTTAACAGCATTACTTATCTCCGCCTAAGCAAGGTGGTGAGTCAGGAGATTGGCCGCCTTTGGCGAACCATTCTTCAGGAGTCATTGTGTGTAAAGCGAGAGCATGAATGCTGTCGCGAATCTCGCCATCGAGAGACGAGTTTACTGCGCGATGACGCTTGATTAGCGTGAGCCCATCAAAATTGTCGGTGACTAACGTCACTTTAAAGTGTGATTGCGCATCGTCAGGCACATTGTGTGTGTGGCTCTCATCAACCACCTGAAGATGAAGTGGTGAGAAATCTTTCTCAAGGGCTTGGGTGATTTTGTCTTGTGTACGCATGCTCTAAAGCTCGACTACCAATTATGCTGCGCATTTTTAGTGACTTTCGAGATGAAATCAACCAAGTCGCAGTGCGGTTTACATGCCGCCCCAGAATTCCGAATCTCGCGAGAGGAATTCATCATGTGGGATGTAATGCGAACCATCGCATGAGAAATTCAAACCAATAATCCCGTTAAAGATATTGATTGAACCTGCGCGGAGATAAATCGTGTCGTCTGCCGTTCTCAAGTGCACAAAGGTCTCAAGAATAGGGCGAATATCTTTTTTCGGCATCACCGCGTTGTCTGGATATTTGTGGTGCGGAAACGCTAAACAGATATCGGGATCGATCAGGTCATCGTATTCAACAACTTGATAGCGATAAGGGTCGGCCATCGTCCAGAAGGTCGCTCGGCTACTTGAGAAGTGCAACTTCAAGTGGAAAACGCCATTTTCCAAGATAAGCTCACGCATCACCGGCAGAATCGTTTCGATCTGCTCATCTAAGCGACTCTTGATACGAGTCTGCTCAAATACCTGACTGCGAATCGAAGGGTCACCTTTGATCTGACGCCAACGCGAAGGGTCGGTGTAGATGTCTTTGGTAATCGGTAGCTTTCGTAAGTCGAAGTCGGCGCCGACATAACCCACCACTTCTTCACCAATTAAGATTTTTTCAATGGCGGTCACTGAAGGGCGGTTTGCGCGGATACTGATATAAGCCTCGGATAGGGTCATATCATGATCGTTATTAATGCCAGTAAAGTAAGGACGATCTGAGCGATCAACACCAAACTTATCTTCAATCAATCCGTTATGGCTGGCGTTAGAGGTGAGCTGTTTGCCATCCAAATCGAGAATATAAAGAAAGGTGACATAAGGCACTTTAGCCATTGAATCCATCAGGCGATCTTCAACGGCTTCACGATCACCCCAAACGCTTGCGATGCGACGCGCAGTACGCTGCATTGGATCGTATAAAAGATTTTGTAGATGAGCGCGTTGTTGTTGAACGCGTTGCTGTAAGGGCGAAATAGTGGGTTCAGTGCTCATGTGAAAATCCTCTTATTCGCCTGTTGCGCCTCCGGGTATCCCGGGGAAAGGCAGCACATTACTGTGTGCGCCTTTTGAGTCGATGATCTTGTTGGCGCCACGTTTGCTGACCTCATCAATACGGATGACCGCATGCATCGGCACATAAATCACATCAACGTTAGCGAATTCGTTTTTTAGTTTTTCTTCTGAGGGATCAATGACGACGGATGTGTGTTCGTCGAATAGAAAATCGCCGATTTCAAGAAAGCCCCATAAGTCGCTTTGGCCTACGCTCTCAGCATGCAGCTGGTAGACCTTGCCGTTGTTATGGAATGAAACGCGATAAATTCTCATAGAGTTCGTGTACCTCTGCCAAGATATTACCTGACAGGCGAGTTCAGGACGACAAAAACCTGAGACGCCTGCGCTATCATGCGGGCATTAGATTAGGAGCTGTTATGTCGGTATTTAAGCAATTGAGTCGCTCGAGACAGGGCAATCAATGGATCTTTCAGGGGTGATTGATCAGATGCCTTGGAATCAGGATGGCTTGCTACCCGCGGTCGCTCAGCAGTTCGATTCAAAAGAAGTGTTGATGATGGCGTGGATGAATCGTGATGCGCTGCTCGAAACCTTAGAAACCGGCCGCGTGTGCTATTGGTCGCGCTCACGTCAGCAGTATTGGCGTAAAGGTGAATCATCGGGCCAAGTACAGGTGCTAAAAGAGCTACGACTCGATTGCGATGGCGACACTATTTTGCTGCTCGTCGATCAAACGGGTCCTGCATGTCATACCGGTCGTCGTGATTGTTTTTACAACAAGATTGAGGGTGATCAGGTGATTGTCGATAAAGCACCGATTATGTCGAAAGAAGAGCTTTACGGAAAATAAGATGCACGTCTCCGGTATTCCTGCCTTTGAAGATAACTACATCTGGTTGTTAAGCACCTCGACGAATGAGCATTGTGCGGTGGTGGATCCGGGTGATGAAGATCCGGTCATTGAAACACTCGAGTCAAAAGGTTTAACCCTTGATGCGATTTTGATCACACATAAGCATGGTGATCATGTGGGCGGTATAGAAGGTCTGAAACAACGTTGGCCGAATGCCGTGGTGTATGCGCCAGCGAATGAAGCGATTCGACTCAAAGAAGTTGCGGTAGCTGAAGGTGATCAGGTTGAGCTAAAAAACTTGGGCGTGACCTTAAGTGTTTTGGATGTGCCAGGTCATACCGAAGGTCACGTGGCTTATCTAACTGACGGTTCACTTTTTTGTGGCGACACCTTGTTTGCAGGTGGCTGTGGTCGTGTATTTAGTGGCACCTTTGAGCAGCTCAGTTCGTCATTACTTAAGCTAGCTAAGCTGCCAGCAGAAACCAAAGTTTATTGTGCGCATGAATATACCGAGGCGAATTTAGGCTTTGCTAAATGGGTTGAGCCAAACAGTGCGGCCTTAGTGGAGCGTCAACAAACCGTTGAGGATAAGCGCGAAGCAGATCAACCAACAGTGCCATCGGTGCTGAAAGATGAGTTAGCAACCAATCCCTTTATGCGCACGGAAGAGCCAGTGGTTATCGCAGCAGCTGAACAATGGGCGGGAGAATCACTGACCTCGCCAGCGGCAGTTTTTAGAGCGCTGCGAATCTGGAAAGATAAAGATTACGACTAACTAAAAAAGCCCGCTTAAGCGGGCTTTGTTTTTATGCTTCGCGGCGTTCGCGTACTGCGGCGGCGAGCTGTTCTAGCACCGGCACGCTATCATCCCAGTTAATACAGGCATCGGTGATGCTCTGACCATAAACAAGATCGCGACCTTCGATGAGATCTTGGCGACCTGCAACCAGATGCGATTCAATCATCACGCCGGTGATGTTGTGATTGCCACGACGAATCTGACTAGCAACATCACGCGCAACTTCAATCTGCTTTTCGTGTTGCTTGCGGCTGTTGGCATGGCTGAAGTCGATCATCAGATTCGGACGTAAGCCTGCGCTTTCCATTTCGTTAGCAGCTTCCGCAACTGACTCTTGGTCATAGTTAGGGCGTGAGCCACCACGCAAGATGATGTGGGTATCTTCGTTGCCTGTGGTGTTGAATATGGCTGAACGACCTTCTTTGGTCAGTGACATAAAGACGTGTGGACGTTCTGCTGCGCGCATAGCATCAACGGCAATGCGCATGGTGCCGTCAGTACCGTTTTTGAAACCAACAGGGCAAGACAAACCTGATGACAATTCACGGTGACCTTGGCTCTCAGTGGTACGTGCACCAATTGCGCCCCAGCTAATCAAGTCAGCAACATATTGTGGGCTGATTAAATCGAGGAACTCAGTGCCAGCAGGTAAACCCATTTCATTCACATCGAGCAGTAGCTTACGCGCACGTTTCAGACCTTCATTGATGTCGAAGGTCTCATTTAGATGTGGGTCATTAATCATGCCTTTCCAGCCAACAGTAGTTCGTGGCTTTTCGAAATAGACACGCATCACAATTTCAAGATCATCTTTGAGTTGCTCGCGGACAACTTTGAGGTTTTCAGCATATTCAATCGCAGATTTTGGATCGTGCACCGAGCAAGGGCCGATGATCACGAGTAAGCGATCATCCTTACCATGCAGGATGTTGTGGATCGCGGAGCGAGAGTTAGCAATGGTGGTTGCAGCTGATTCACTGATCGGAAATTGATTGTGAATCGCAGCGGGTGATTCCACCTCGGTAACGTGATTTATGCGTAAGTCGTCTGTTTGTGGCATGTCGTCATTCCTAATCGATGCGGCATTATAACGAGGAAGGTGTTGATTCGCTGTGTTCTACGAGGCATTTGCCCGAGATTTTGCGCGACGGATGAGCCAAACGCCCAGACCTTGTGAATTCAAATCGATATCGCCCTCAAAAATCTTTAGCGCGGCATCACGATCGATACCGCAATGTGCAACAGCGCCATCGACGAGCTCATGCTCGACCGCTTTGGCGAGTCGCTCGGTACGACCTTCAGATTCATTGGCTTCTTCATCAATCGCGATCTGAGCATGGCGATTAATGCTGCCACGCAGACCATCCACCCATTTCTCAGGATTTGGGTAAAGCCCGTAGTGGGTCAGGCAAACCGCTGAAGGCTTTAGCGCCATCATGCGATCGAGACTATCCATCCAAGCTTCAGGGTCAAAAGCGACCGGTGAGCTGGTACATGTGATGTAAGGATTCTCTTCACCAAATTCACGATAGCCCAAGCCAAAGGTGTCACCGGTGAACAGATACTGGCTTGCTGAATCAAATACGCAGCAATGATGATTCGCATGTCCTGGCGTATGGATGATGGTCAGTGTGCGATTACCTAATTCAAGGGTGCGGCCTTCTTCGGCTGCCTCGCAGCGTGACGCGTCAATTGGAATCAGCTCACCGTAATCTTTAGCAAAAGTTTCTTCGCCATAGACTGCCGTTGCACCGGCTTGTAGCTTGCTGGGGTCCACCATGTGAGGGTGACCCTTTGGGTGCGTGACGAGGGTGGCGTTGGGCAGACCTTCATTAGTTGGCCTGCGCCACCGGCATGATCGAGATGAACGTGGGTTGGAATCACCCAGCGAACTTGTTCAGGCGTGCCGCCAGCGGCTTCGAGTGTTTGTAGGATTTGTGGCTGACTGTGTTGTGTGCCGCAGTCGACCATGGCGAATTCATCGCCATCTTGGATCAAGTAACAAGCGCCCAGATGGTCGCGATACAACTTGATGTCGATAAGATGGGTGCCGTGGCCCAAGTCTTGGTGATCTGTTTGGAAATGTCATCGTTATTATCCTAAGCGCTGAAAGCACACTGTAATCGGGTTAAGTCCGATAAAAAAATCAAACCTTTTAATGACTTAAAGGTTCTCGGCGCGTTGTTTCAAGGTTTCTAGGCCGCGTTCATAATTTTTTCCGATCATATCGTCGAGAAACAGACCCACATAGCGACTGAATAGATCCCAGCCGAATTGGGTCTCGAAGGTCCAAGTGACGTCATTTGACTGATTAAGCGTGGGCTCAAGTTCGAAGGTCATCATGCCGGATTGTTTATCGCTGAAAACCATACGCATGTCGACTCGACTGATTGGTTGTTGCATCAGTCACCTCGATATAACCGGTGGTGATTTCATCGCCTTGAACTATCTGCCAGCGTTGAGTAGCACCTTTGCCAGATGCAGGACCTTCGTAGGAGTAGGTGACATTCTTCGCTAAGTTCGCCCAAGGTGACCATGCTTGAAATTGTTTGAGATCAGCGATCTGCCAATAAATAGTTTCAGCAGGGGCCTGGATGGTTGCTTGACGGCTAACGCGAACTGAATCAGGTAAGAAAATACCAACACCGATCAGGACCACCAATAAGGTCAGCAGAAAGACAAACAGCAAGCGGGCAAAAGACATCATGACAGGGGTCCGTGGGGTAAGCAGTTGAAGTGAACGAGTTTGCGCAGCTTATCAGTCACTGCAAAACGTGTGATCGATGCATTGGAGACGTCTGCGCGATACCAGCTGCTCGCTGGCGCTTGGGTGACATGACCAAAGGTCGCGCGGATAACACCGGCATGTGTAACCACGAGCAGATGTTCATCTGAGTAGTTGTTACATAGCTGGTCGAAAATCTTGGCGCAGCGTTGGCCGAACTGATCGAGAGGTTCTGCGCCTTCGGGTCGTTGATTGACGGGGTCGGCATAAAAAGCATGAAACTCATCTGCACGACTGGCTAAGAGTGTTTGTTTGGTTTCACCTTCCCAGCTGCCAAAGCCGACTTCGCGAAGGTCATCTTCGATATGTACAGGTAGCTGATGCTGTTCGCCGAGCCAATGAGCAAACGCATGGCATCGACTCAAAGGGGAGCTAATGATGCGCGTCCAAGGAATCTCGCCTTGGGTGCTATGTTGCATCTGCGCCCAGCCTTTTTCGCTTAGTGGGTCATCAATCGCATTGCCGCGATAACGACTGCCGCCAAATGGCTCGCCATGACGAAGGTAATCAATTAGTAAGGACATTAGGAATCTCTCGACTTTGCTCCACTTTACCATTGCATGGCATGGCATATCGATGCACTAGACAGGGTTTGCTGGCTTCTGTGGAATTGCTGATACTCTAGAACGATGAATCGATGGCTACCTGTTTTTTTGATGCTTTGCGCTCCCGCAACCTGGGCGGCTGAGTCATGGGAGCTGAAGATCCATGGACATCATCGTTATGTCTTTGGCGATGTAATTCTGCAGGGGTATGTGCAACTGCCTTGGGAAGTCTCGGTTAGCTTTACCGTGGACCAAGGAGAGTTTGTGGCTGGCTCTGGGCTTGCGCAATGGAAAGGGGCTGTTACCAAAGGTAGTCATCCGCCTCAGTGGTTTAATTGTGAGCTTTTAGAAGGTAGTTATCTTGATCCCAATCTAAAGCTTCTCGAGATGCCGCGGGTACGCTTTAGCCGTTTTCCAATCGCCGGAACCATCGAGCAGGGCCAGTTAACCATTCGCCCGGGGTATGAAGTACCCGGTAATTATTTGGCGATTCGTTATGGCTGTGAAACGCGCGACCCGGGTGCGGTTGAGTGGTTCTTATTTGCTAGCCGAAGTAAGAATGAAGAGGGTAAGCGCCAAGATGCCGAGATCAATGAGCAAGGTGATTTTAGATCAGCGGTGATTCGTGAGGTGAAGGTGTTGCCGCCGAATGATGTGGTGAGTATGCCGCTACAAGATGGGTGGTCGTTTCAGCAAGGCCATCAAGAAGCAGATTATTTTGCGAACTATCAGCTTAAGCGCCGTTAAAATTTAAAGCGCATATCGCGCGATATCGACATCTGAGTTGAGTGGCTGTTGATCGAGCAAATGATTAACAAAGTGCTCTGCATGCCACGGAATAGTCAGCGAGCCACGAGCGCCAAAGCCGTTAAAAAGTTTGAGTTTCTCATCTACAGGATGTGTGCCAATAAAAGGTTTACGGTCAGAGGTTGCGGGTCTAACGCCGGCTGATTGTTCAATCGTTAAATCATCTGGTAAGTGATTTAAATAGATTCTCTAAACCCTGTTGAAGCTGCGCTCGAGCTTGTTCGGTGGCTTGTTCATCTAGCTGCTCATGTTCATGCGTGGCGCCAAAGCGATAGTTGCCATCATGTGTTGGCAGGATCCAATGTGCACTGTTAATGATGTGCTCTGTGAGCGGCGCTTTGGTTTTTAGGGTGAAGAATTCGCCTTTATCTGGTTGCAGAGGTAAGTGCTGAAACCATGGGTTATTGCGCAGCCCATAACCTTCGCAAAAGATGATGTCAGTTGCGTGGATGTTATTGAGTGTGATGCCATGGTCTTCAATAACGATATCCGAGTAGCTCATGCTTGTTTGCTGGTAAGCATTTTGTGTGATCAGCCATTCGCGAAGATCATCGAGTAATGCGGGTATATCAAGATAGCCCGTTTGTTTTTGCATAAAGCCGCCAAGTGGCGCGTGAATGTTGTTATCAATCTCATCTTTATCAAGAATTTGATCGATAAAGTGATGGCTATCCGGAAGAGCGAGTTGTCTTTCGATAAAGCGATGTTGTTCATCAAGATGCAGTAAGCGCAACATATAGATAGCATGGAAGTATTGATTGCCACTTATCTTTTGTATGTCTGCATACAGTGCATGCGCATGGTCAAGCCAAAGCTGTGTTTCTGCTGGACGATTGAAACGTTTCCCCGGTAAAGGGTTGATCAAGCCTGCAGCCACTTTAGAGGCGCTATGTTTAAGGCCATCATCAATCACCATCACTGTTTGGCCGCGATGAATCAGCTCCCAAGCGAGTAGGCTGCCGGCAAGACCTTGGCCGATAATCAGATGATCATAAGGGTCGGACATCTTATTTTTCTGTGTGCTGTCGCTGGTATTCAAACATCACAATCGATGCGGCAATACTGGCATTGAGACTTTCCATCGGGCCGCTTAAAGGAATACTTAAGGTGATGATGTCCGGATGATCAGCAGGATCAAAACTTAGGCCGACTTCTTCATGTCCGACAATGAAAGCAGCTTTTTTATCCAGTGCTATCTCGTTCAAGTTTGCTTGGCCATTTGCGGCAAGCGCGTAGAGGGTGTGTCCAGAGGCGCGAAGTTGATCTAAGGATTGCTCAATTGTGTCATTAAAAACAGCAGGCACTTTACGAAAAGCCCCCTTGGCTGGCGCAGGGTCGAAAACGCTTATGTTCACTAAGTGAATCGCTTCGCCGCCAAAGGCATGGGTGCTTCGGAAAATCTTAGGTACGTTGTAGCCGGCCTTGAGGTGATCGAGCACCATCACAAAGGAGTGCTGGCCAGGCTCAGCCATTACATTACGTTGGCGATTTTTGAGGTAACGCTGCTCGACCTGCTTTTGTCGTGCAATGCGGTCGGCTTTTCGTTCGGCGCGGGTCATTCGTTCGTTTTCGTCGCTCATCGCTACGATTGTTCGTTTCAATTCAATAGATACAGGCAGTTATTAGACCGCATAGCAAGGTACAATGCGATGCTCTTATTTTTGGTGGTCCCCATGGCCGAACAGTTAATCGCAGCAGCTGAGGAAGTTTTATCCCGGGTTGATACGCCCGAGGCGTTGCGAGCGCTTGATAAATCAGACCTCAAAGGGGTCGCACAAGCTGTACGAGATTACCTCGTGGGAAGCGTGTCTCAAACCGGCGGCCATCTCGCGGCGGGTTTGGGCGTTGTCGAGCTTACTGTTGCTTTGCATTACGTATTTAACACGCCTTCAGATCGATTGATCTGGGACGTGGGTCATCAAGCTTATCCGCACAAGATTTTGACCGGTCGTCGTCAGCGTATGGATAGCTTGCGTCAAAAAGATGGCTTAAGTGGTTTCTTGAAGCGCGATGAGTCTGAATACGATGCCTTTGGTGCGGGCCACTCAAGCACCTCAATCAGTGCAGCACTAGGCATGGCCGTTGCTGCAAAAGCAGAAGGTTTGGATCGTGAGCATATCGCGGTGATTGGCGATGGTGCTTTATCAGCTGGTATGGCGTTTGAGGCACTAAATCACGGCGGTGCACTGGATGCTGATTTGTTGGTTATCTTGAACGATAACGATATGTCGATCTCTAATCCGGTAGGTGCGATCAGTAATTACTTAGCGCGGGTGCTTTCGAGTCGTTTTTATAACTCGATGCGAGAAGGGAGTAAGCAGGTCCTTAGCAAGCTGCCATCGATGAAAGATTTGGCGCTGCGCTGGGAAGAGCACATGAAGGGCATGGTGATGCCCGGCACACTTTTCGAAGAACTTGGTTTTACCTATATCGGACCTATTGATGGTCATAACCTTCCTCTACTGCTGAGTACGCTTGAAAATATGAAGCGTATGAAGGGGCCGCGCTTCTTGCATGTGGTGACGCAAAAAGGACGAGGCTATGCGCCTGCTGAAGGTGATCCTTGTGTGTATCACGGTGTAACCCCGTTTGATGCTGATACCGGCAAGATGGAAAAGAAAGCCGCTGGTTTGAGTTACACCAAGGTGTTTTCAGATTGGATCTGTGACCTTGCAGAGCAAGATCCGCGCGTTTTTGCGGTTACCCCTGCGATGTGTGAAGGCTCAGGCTTGGTTGAGTTTAGTCGTCGCTTTGCAGATCGTTATCACGATGTCGGTATAGCTGAGCAACACGCTGTAACCTTTGCGGCAGGTTTAGCCTGTGAAGGTCAAAAGCCCGTGGTGGCAATTTATTCGACCTTTCTGCAGCGTGCTTATGATCAGTTACTGCATGACGTGGCGTTACAGAATCTTGATGTGACCTTTGCTGTTGATCGCGCTGGCTTTGTGGGTGCTGATGGCGCTACTCATGCAGGTAGCTTTGATTTGAGCTATGTGCGTTGCGTACCAAACATGGCAATCTTAGCGCCGAGCGATGAAGCTGAGTGTCGTGCCTTGTTGCAGACCGCATATGAATTTTCAGGCCCAGCCTTAGTGCGTTATCCACGAGGTGGCGGTTTGGGTGCAACGCCTGAGAAAGAATTCACAGACCGTACCTTGGGGTAAAGGTCGCATTGTTCGTGAAGGCCAAGATGTGGTGATCTTGAACTTCGGTTCCGTTCTGGGTCGGGCGTTAGAAGTTGCGGAGCGTTTAAATGCGACCGTGGCTGATATGCGTTTTGTGAAGCCACTAGATCAAGCGTTGATTAAACAAGTTGCAGCTAATCATTCTTTGATTGTGACGCTTGAAGAGAACGCGGTGGCGGGTGGTGCTGGCGCAGCGGTTGCTGAATTTATCTCGACGGAGAATCTACATAACCGTTTGTTACTACTGGGTATGCCAGATCTCTTTATCGAACAGGCGAGCCAAGCGGATCAATTAGATCAGGAGGGCTTATCTGTTGATGAGATGTGCCAGCGTATACAGGCGCATCAATAAAACACACTTAATACGCCGGTGTAGCCATACAGACGTCGGTGTGAAATCTCACCATTCGCAAAGAAGCCAATCAATGGCACATCACCTAAGTGCTCTTTGATGATGTTTAGCTCAACGTTAGGCGCTCCAAACTCATGGCGACCACGACCTAAGCAGGTGTGGTAAAGCGCGCCCTTAATCGATTTATTGGTGTTGGCTTTGAGTTGGTCAACCATGCCGATCAAATCTTGTTTAGCCGCATCTTTATCACGACGTGCAAATTGAATACGTTGTCCGACATGTGCCATGTCGCCGATAGCGATCAGTTTATGATCTGGGATCTAATCCAACTAAGTTGCGAACTAAATAATCACCAGTATCAGAGCCTTCAATAGGAAGCGCGGCAAAGATGCGTCCGCCGACAGCGTGAAGATTTTCTGCGAGTTCAGGTCCAATGGCCTCTTTGAAGACATCCAGAGCAGGGCGATCATCAATTTTTACGATGATGTGTTGTTCACACTCGGTGATGGTATGTGGCTCGCTAATCAATTGGCAGCCTTGGGCGAGGCGCGTATGCATAGCGATGTTGCTACCGAGTAAAACACCTGAGAGGCCTGCGCCAACCGCTTGATCAGCA
Organism: Gammaproteobacteria bacterium; assembly: GCA_038144195.1. Classification (GTDB taxonomy): domain Bacteria; phylum Pseudomonadota; class Gammaproteobacteria; order Chromatiales; family Chromatiaceae; genus VMDJ01. The sequence goes on from JAYQNH010000002.1 coordinate 1,105,666, forward strand.
ATCTGAACATTCAGTGTGTCAGAAGACGTTAGACCGCCAACCACAAAGCCTTGTAATTGATCTGCTAGTTGCTCAATCGTGTGTGGAACGGCGTGATGGCTTGGATCACCATGCACGACAGCGATGCTGGCAAAGTGTTGATCAATCCAGCTGCGGTTTTCATCAAGCCAGACTTGTGGGTTGTCTCGTAACGCTGGGATGACTCGAAAATCGTCTTGCTTAAAGTCGGTCACTAGAATCGCAATCTCTATCTCTTCATAGCTTTCGCGTCCTGTACTGCACAGTGCTTCAGCGACGGAGCCTACCCAATGTGTAATGCCAGTATGAGAGCGTAGGTAATCAATAATGCGATCGGTTTCACTAGCAAGTTGATGATGGATATAAATAAAGGCTAAGTCGCCAAGCGCTTCATTGGGAAGATCGCTGATGCAATTTTCGCAAATGGTTTTCCAGTCACTGCCGGTTTGATGAGTGTGTGAGAACGCCACTGAATGACTCTTTGTTATTTAAATAAGCAGTGTATCGAGTCAGTGCTCGAACAGCTATTCGGGAAAGCCAATAAAAAACCCCACGATCCTTTCGGATGGTGGGGTTGGTTAAAGCGAAAGCGCTTAAGACTTTGATTCTTCGATCATGCGATGAATGATCGGTGCAAGGATGATTTCCATTGCTAAGCCCATCTTGCCGCCTGGAACAACCATGGTGTTGCGACGTGACATGAATGAGTTTAGGAATCATTGATAACAAGCGCGGGAAGTCCACACCACATTTATCAGGATTAGCGAAACGAATAACGATGAAGCTTTCGTCAGGCGTTGGGATATCGCGAGCGATAAATGGGTTTGAGGTATCCACAGTTGCTACACGCTGGAAGTTGATATCGGTGCGCGAGAACTGGGGCGTAATGTGATTAATGTAGTCCGGCATACGACGCAGGATGGTATCGACGATAGTTTCCGCATCGTAGCCACGCTCAGCGTTGTCGCGATGGATCTTTTGAATCCACTCAAGGTTTACAACAGGAACAACACCGATGCCGAGGTCAACGTGCTTCGCAACGTCAGCGTCATCTGTTTGAACCAGGCCGTGAAGACCTTCGTAGAACATGAGGTCGGTATTCGCAGGAACTGGCTCCCAAGGCGTGAACTCGCCAGGCTTCTTGTCAGTGCCTAGGCGCGCATTGTGCTCTTCGGCTTCTTCTTCGCTGTGAAGGTAGTAACGCTTTTCGCCACCACCGGTCTCACCGTAGGATTGGAATAGGCCAGCTAATTTGCCGAATTCGTTCGCTTGAGGACCAAAGTGACTGATTTTGTTCTGAGTCATTTGGGTCTTCATTTCAGCGCGGTCGTAGCGGTGGAAGCTATCGCCCTCGATGATCGCAGCATTGATTTGCTCACGATGGAAAATGGTTTCGAATGCGCGCTTTACGGTACTGGTGCCTGCGCCAGATGAACCGGTGACAGCAACCACTGGATGCTTCTTAGACATTGATGCCCCTATGAAAAACGTGGGTGAATCGGGATTGGAATTCAGCAAAAGCGCCAAAGACCGTGAAAAAACTTGAGCGATGTTAGCACAGTCAGGCAAGAATCCTGAGGCGCCCAAAGGAGATATAGGGTTTATGGGGCGTCGGGGAATCCCACGCCAGGGTTAAGGATATTATTGGGATCAAATTGTGCCTTTATTAAGCGCATTAATGTCAGGCTGTTTTCATCGAGTTCGCGGTTGAGGTAATTCTTCTTTACCCGACCAATGCCGTGTTCACCTGATAGGGTGCCCTCAAGTGCAATCACAAGGTTAAAGACCTCGTCTAAACAGTCATGTGCTGCTTTGGCTTGCGCCGGATCATCGGGGTCTAGCAGTAGGTTCACGTGAATATTGCCGTTGCCAGCATGGCCAAAATTCACAATGGTGATGCTGTGTTTCTCAGCCAGATCAGCGAGGCCGTTGATCAATTGTGGGAGTCGAGAAACCGGCACCACCACATCTTCGTTAATCTTTTTCGGTGCGACATTACGCAGAGCGGGTGAGAGGGATTTGCGCGTGAGCCAAAGTTTTTCCACTTGCTCTTGGGTTTCAGCCAAAACCACCTCAATGCAGCCTTCGGTATTTGCGGTATCACGGACGAGTTTGGCGTCATTTTCAATGGATGCCGCTGAGCCATCGACTTCGATCATTAGCATCGCTTGTGCTTCTGCAGGCAGTCCAAGGTCTGAAAACTCACGCACCATCTCGATGGCTTTGCCGTCCATAAACTCCAGTGCGCAAGGCGTGATAGCTTGGGCCATTAATTTAGAAACTGCTTTTGCGGCGCTATCAATGTCGCGGTAGATGGCTTGCAGCGTGGCTTTCTTCTCAGCAATCGGTGTGAGTTTTAACGTGGCTTCAGTAATGATGCCTAAAGTGCCTTCGGAGCCGATGAGTAATCGTGTCAGGTCATAACCAACAACCCCTTTGCTTGTGCGAACGCCGGTACGAAGCGTTTTGCCTTCACCGGTAATAACTTTTAGGCCGAGGGTGTTCTCACGGGGTGTGCCGTATTTCACTGCCCGTGGCCCGGCTGAGTTGTAGGCGAGGTTGCCGCCAATAGTACATACCGCTGAGCTAGTTGGATCGGGTGGCCAAAAGAAGCCGTGTTCAGCTGCGGCTTGTTGTAACTCTTGATTGGTGAAACCCGGTGAAACAATGGCAAGGCGATTATCGGGATCGATTTCTAAGCGCTGACGCAGGCGTTCTGTCGACATGACGATGCCGCCATCAGCGGGAACTGTAGCGCCAGTGGTGCCAGTGCCTTTGCCGCGCGTGATTAAAGGAACCTGATGTTGGTTACAAAGTGAGACGGTTTGCTCAATCTGTTCATGGGTTGAAGGAAAGCAAACCGCTGCAGGAATCGCGTGCTGGCGACTATTGTCGTAACCGTAAGACCAACAATCCGCTTCCTCGTTTAATAAACTCTCTGCATCGTAATGATGCCGGAGTTGTTCAATCAAAGCGGATGTGGAGTTCACCTTAGTCGATGTATTCGAAGAGACGCACGACGCGTTTCACGCCGCTGATATAGCGAACTTTTTCAACCACGGCGTCTGCTTCTTCAGGTGTGAGCAGGCCCATTAAATAGACAGTGCCTAGTGATGAGGTTGTTTTAACACGAAGCGGATCAAAGCCTTGAATGCCGACGTTGAAGAGCTCAACTTTCACACGACTTGTAAGAAGAGTGTCAGCAGCTGCTTCGCTCCAAGTGCCTTCTGCGCCGACAGTCACTTCGTTATACACATGACGAACACGATCAATCTTAGTTAGCCTGTCTCGGAAACGCGCAACGATGTCAGCATCAACGGCTTGCCCGGTTGAAGGATTTGTAAGTTGTAGACATCAATGCTGATGTTTGAATTGCGTTGCAGATTTTCATCTTGGCTTCTTGCTTGAAGTGCTTTGACTAGAATCGCTTTGTCTTCAATAAAGGTGCCGGTGGTGCGACGGTCATGCGCCACAGTTGCTCCGGTTGTGCCTGCACCAACGACGACTACTGCGCAGCCACTGAGAAGACTTGTAATAAGTAAAGCAAGAATAATGCGAAGGATTAAGCGAGAAGTGTGCGAGTTCATACAACAAACGTCCTAATAATATGTTGAGGCTATTTTAGCCTGCGTTGAAGGCATCTTTCACCCATTGAATCTGATGATCTTTGTCTAAAGCGACAACGTCAAAACGGCATGGGCTATCGTCAGGTGTGTAGAAAGGTAATGTTGAGCAGTAAGAATGATTTTTTGCTGTTTCCGCTGATCAACGCTTGCGAGTGCGCCGCCAAATCGGTTTGAGCTACGTTGCCTCACCTCAATAAATACCAAGGTGTTTTGATCGCGCATGATGAGATCAATCTCACCAAAACGAGAGTGATAATTTTGCTCTAAAAGCGTCAATCCCTTTTGAGCCATATGTGTGGCAGCAATTGCCTCAGTCGGATGGGGTTTGATTGGCGCCATGGATAACTCACTGCGTATGGATAAGTTAGCGAGTAATCGGCGCATACCCCAGTGCTTTTAGGCGTTTACCGAGTTTGACCCAAACGGTTTGACGCTGAATGACGCCCTGGTCATCAATACTCAAACTGCCTGTTTGACCATCTAGCGTTTGTTTTGAATCCTGAGCGAGTGCATCGGTATAAAAGGCCAACTTCAGGGCATCGCGGCCCATGGCGTAAAGTCGGAGATCAGATAACGTTTCTGGAAACATTTGATTGGCAGCATCACGATCTTTGCGCGCTAGCAGCAAGGGTGCGTCAGATACGGTGATGCCATTCAGATCCGCTAGTTGTTGCTTATCAAGGTAGCCATTCCAAATTGAAGAGCTGGCGTATAAAGGGGCAAGTCGCCAGCGCGATGAAATTCGAGTTGAGGGGCAAAGCTTTGGGCTTGTCGTGGTTGAGCGGCTAAATAGATGGCATCAACATCATCGCGACGACGTGGTTCGTAATTAATTTTTTCACCGAGTAGTTTACGGAGCGATTCGTAACGTTGCTCGCTGGCAGTGAGATGCAAAGGTGTTTTGATGTCAGCTGAAAAATCAACGGCTTCATCGTTGTAGGTTTGATGTGCGGGTAGTGTCCCGGTGATTTTTTGCCAGCGGGCTTTGAAAGCTTGTGCCATGCGTTCACCCCATGCGTTGTTCGGAGTGAAAAGTAATGGTGCTTGATGATTCTGCATCCATAAGAAGTCAGCCGCTTGTTCGGCTTCGCTTTCAGGTAGAAGTGCAAAGCGATAAAGCGATTGATTTTTAGCGTTTAGTGGAACGTGGTTTAAGGCTAGAACCGGTACTGGTAATGTCTCAGCCTGTGCAAGCTGGCTAACGGCTTGTTTTTCTAGTGGTCCAATGGCGAATTCAGCACCTTCATTCATGGCTTGTAATAAAAGTGAGGTGATGTCGGCGTTGTTTGTGTCGTAAAACGATAGCTTAGGGCGATCACTTGGATTGGTTAGGTGCCACTGCGCAGTAATGCCTTCACGTAATGTGTTGCCGGCGTAGGCTAAGTCACCACTCATAGGAAGAAAAACTGCGACGTGTTGATAACGTTTGGCGATCAGTCGTTTTTTGATAGGTCCTTGTGTATTTGCAGGATGGTCGGGATGGGTGTTAAGCCATAATGCTAACTGCGCTTCGCGATCGGTTTGATTATCGATACGCTGGATTAATTCGTACTGCATCCAAGCTTTGGTTTTTTGATCACTAGGCTTTAGGTTTTGCAATGCCCAACTAGGCGTGTTGCTTAAAAGTCTTGCGATAGCGCTGATAAGGAAGTTCTTCTGTTTAGCTTGTTCGCTGAGTTGCTCTAATTGGCTGTAGGCAATCGCAGCGCTTAGCGTGTTGCCCTGTTGCTCGTTAAGTTGTCCGCTTAAAGCGTAGAAACGAGATTGCGCTGCGCGAGGTAATTTATTGATCTCGATGCGTTGCAGTTCCTGCAGTACAGAGGGTGCGTTGTTGCCATCAAAAAGAAGAATGGCGCGTAACAACTGGAAGCGAGCGAGTTTGTTCACCGTTGAGCTTGCGCTCGTTGATTGATAGTAAAAGGTTTTCAGCGGAAGCATTGTTGCCTTGTTGAAAAGCACTTTCTGCCTGAGCAAGAAAGGTCTCTTCTTCGATGTTTTTCGTTTCAGCGGTAACTTTTGGTTCACTCGAGCCTTTGGGTAAAAAGGACTGCATGGGTTGGCATGCGCTTAAAAGAAAAGCGGTGCTGACAAAAAAGATACTGATTAAACGTTGCATGGAATAGCGATGTGCGGCGAACATAAAGTCTGAATCATCAAAGACAGGGGGCGAGGTGTCAAACCTAGCGCAAAAAGGGACCTTATATATAGTTGCGACACCCATTGGTAATCTCTCGGATTTATCAGAGCGCGCAAAGGCTATTTTGTCTTCGGTGGACCTTATTGCAGCTGAAGATACTCGACATACCAAGAAGCTCCTTCAGCATCTTGGAATTAATCGGCGGTTACTGGCGCTGCACGAGCACAATGAAGATGAGAAAAGTGCGCTTGTGGCGGATCGCTTGGCTGCTGGAGAATCAGTAGCTCTGGTTTCAGATGCAGGCACCCCTTTAATTAGTGACCCCGGCTTTCCGTTGGTACGTGAGTGTCACCAACGTTCTATCCCAGTTTCGCCCATACCTGGCTCAAGTGCGCTGATTGCGGCCTTGTCGGCATCAGGTCTGGCTACGGATGAATTTCACTTCATTGGGTTTGTGCCGCGTAAGCCGAATGCACGTCGAGAGGTCTTCAGTGAAAAAGCGAATGCGTCAGGCACTTGGCTTTTTTATGAAAGTTCGCATCGAATTGTTGAATCTTTGCGTGATTTAGCAACAGTTATCGGTGATTTACGTCGCGTGGTGTTGGCCCGAGAACTAACAAAGCTGCATGAAACCATCATTTCAGCCCCTCTTTCTGAGCTTATCGATCGAGTTATCAACGACGAGAATCAACAAAAAGGTGAGTTTGTTGTTATTGTTGAAGGTGCTCCTCAGGTGGAAGAAAGTGAAGATTTCTCAGACGTTGACCGCATTTTGCGAATTTTGATGGCAGATTTGCCGTTAAAACAGGCCTCGAGCCTGGTCGCTGAGATTACGGGTGTGAAGAAAAATATCGTTTATCAGCGTGGTCTGGCGCTTAAGGCTTAAGTTAAAATAGTCTCTGAGTTGACCAGACGATCGCGGCCCTTGTGGCGGAGGAAAGTCCGGGCTCCATAGGGTAGAGAGCCAGATAACATCTGGGCGGCGCGAGTCGACGGAAAGTGCCGCAGAAAATATACCGCCTAAGTCTGTAAAGACCGGTAAGGGTGAAAAGGTGTGGTAAGAGCGCACCGCGCAACTGGCAACAGGTGTGGCAGGGTAAACCCCTCTCGGAGCAAGACCAAATAGGGAAACACGCGTAAGCGCTCTGCGACCCGCAGGGGTTTCCGGGTAGGTCGCTTGAGCTGCCTGGCGACAGGTATGCCAGATGAATGGTCGTCCACGACAGAACCCGGCTTATCGGTTAACTCGTTCAATAAACCCCAGTGGCGTGAAAACGCTCTGGGGTTTTCCTATTTTGGATATTTTTTTACCAACTCCTCATGTTTCACTTTAAGTTGCATCGTTATAAAGCTGTTTTTCAACGGTAATTTTATAATTCTAGATTTTCGCTAAGTCGCTGAGAAATAAGCATTTTTCCTAAAAAAGGGTTGACCAAGTGGGTTGATGTACCTAGAATTTCCAAATAAGTGGCGAATTGTGGGGCAAATTGGGGAATTTGCGTCACTTCATTCATTTGGAGAGGTGAAACGTGTTTTTGGGTGTGAATACGCTCAATTTGGATGCGAAGGGGCGCATGGCTATTCCGGCAAAGCACCGGGATGAGCTTGTGTCTTGTTGTGCCTCTCGTGTTGTCGTTACGATCAATCCCCGTGAACACTGTCTCTGGCTCTACCCTGAAAATGTTTGGCGTGACATCGCTCGCAACCTCTCGCGACTCCCCACTTTGAAACGCCAAAACCTTGTCCTGCAGCGTTTGTTGTTAGGTCATGCCTCTGAGGTAGAGCTTGATAGCCAAGGTCGTATTTTGTTGTCCGCTGAGTTGCGTGAGTACGCATCGCTCGATAAGCGGGTGGCCTTGGTTGGTGAAGGGTACTCGTTTCGAAATCTGGGATGAAGAGTCTTGGTTGGGCAATCGTGAAGGCTGGTTGGCTGAAGCCAATGATCTTGATTCGGATCTATCCGATGAGCTTGGCGATATGGTGTTGTGATGAGTGATCTCGGACATCGCACGGTGTTACTCGATGCGGCGGTAGAGGCTCTCTCAATTCAGCCTAAAGGGATTTATGTCGACGGCACTTTTGGTCGGGGTGGTCACAGTACGCTTATCTTAAAAGCGCTAGGCGAATCTGGTCGCCTGATTGCATTCGATAAAGATCTCGCAGCGATTGATGTGGCTAAGCAGTTGTTTGCTGAGGATTCCCGATTTGTTATCCATCATGAAAGCTTTGCAGATTTAAAACTTATTGCTGAGCAACATGATCTATTGGGCAAGATCGATGGTGTCTTGCTTAGATCTTGGTGTGTCATCACCACAGCTTGATGAAGGCGGATCGTGGTTTTAGCTTTATGAAAGAAGGTCCGCTAGATATGCGCATGGATCAAGCGCGCGGTTTGTCTGCAGCGGAATGGTTGGCCGAAGTTGAAGAGGCGGATTTGGTCACTGTGCTTAAAGAGTATAGGGAAGAAAAGTTTGCTAAGCGCATTGCTCGCGCCATTGTTGAGCAGCGTGATAAAGCGCCACTGACCACAACTTCTGAGTTGGCGGCCTTAGTTGAAAAAGCAACGCCAGTTAAAGATCGTTATAAGCACCCTGCGACACGCACCTTTCAGGCTATTCGTATTTTTATCAACCGTGAGTTGGTTGATCTCGATGAAGTGTTGGCTTCGGTGATTGATGTGTTAGCGCCGGGTGGTCGTTTGGTTGGTGATTAGCTTCCATTCACTCGAAGACCGTCGCGTTAAACAGTTCATGAAGCGCGAATCACAAGGTCCGAAGCTACCTAAAAAATTACCAATCGCACATGTCGAGACACAGGGCCGTTTGCGTCTTGTGGGTAAGGCGATTAAAGCATCTGAAGAAGAGGTTGCTGTAAATCCTCGCGCACGAAGCGCTGTGATGCGTATTGCGGAGGTGGCGGCGTGAGTTCAAAGCAACGCTTGTGGTTATTCGCTGTGATGTTTCTTGTCTTGGTAAGCGGTGTTGCGGTTGCCAATATGAAATACCAGTCACGTTTACTGTTTGTTGAATCGCAAAAGCTTCGTGCCTCAATGGATAAAGAGGTGTTAGAAGAAGGTCGTTTGCGATTAGAGATTGCAAGCCGCGGTGATTTTGATCACGTGGTTCGCGAAGCTGCAGCGCGCCTTGATATGCAATCACCGTCATCAAAGCAAGTGGTGGTTTTGGACTGATGGCGGCGAAGAAGCAACAACGTATCAAGCAGTATCAGCGCGAGCAGGCTGGTGTGCCGAATGCGGCATGGCGTCGTCATTTTGTGTCGGGTTTTTTGCTTTAGGTGCTGCTTGGTTGGTGGTTGAGGCGGTTAATCAGCAGAGTGTTAAAGGCTGATTTTTCAATCAAAAGGCTGAGCGTTATATCGAAACAGTAGAGATTGAGGCACATCGCGGCATGATTACTGATCGTCGTGGTGATGTTGTCGCGATGAGTACGCCGGTTGATACGATCGCGGCAAATCCTCGTTTGCTATCCGCAAGTAATGAAAAGTTGATGCCTTTAGCGCAGGCGCTAGAGATGTCGCTTGCGCAGTTAAAGAAAATTATTTCTAGCTCGTCATCGACTTACTATGTTCGCTTAAAAAGAAAGCTGCAGCCATCAGAAGCTGACTATGTGTTAGCAGTTGCTAAAGCGAATGGTTTGAAGGGTTTATATAAAGAGCGTTCTTATCGTCGCTATTACCCAATGCATGAAGTGTTCTCGCATGTCGTTGGCTTTACAGATTACGAAGATAAAGGCCAAGAAGGTCTTGAGCGTGTGTTTGATCAGCAGTTGGCTGGCTTGCCAGGTAAAAGCGTGTCTTACGTGATGGGCGTCGCCAGGTTGTTGAAGATATCGAAAATATTCAAATGGCAGAGGATGGTAAGCATCTCGCATTGAGTCTTGATGCGCGTCTGCAATACATTGCCTATCGTGAGCTGAAGTCGGCTGTGTCTAAAAACAGCGCGACATCGGGTTCGGCGGTGGTGTTAGATGTGAAGACCGGTGAAGTTTTAGCGATGGTGAATCAGCCTGGCTATAACCCAAATGGCAACCGTTCATCTAAGAACGGTCGTCTGCGTAATCGTGCAGTTACTGATACCTTTGAGCCGGGCTCAACCATGAAACCTTTTGTGGTTGCGGCGGCATTAGATTTTAATGAAGCATCAATTGGTGAATTGATTGATACCGCGCCTGGTTACTTCAAAGTAAGAGGCGGTGTGGTAAAGGATCATGATGTTTTAGGTGAAATCGATTTAGATACCTTACTCGCTAAATCGAGCAATGTGGGTGCAGCAAAGTTAGCGATGCGCCTCGATTCTGAAAAGTATTATGACTTTTTAAAGCGTCTTGGTTTTGGTGAGCCTGTTGCGTTTGATTTTCCTGCTGAGACCTCAGGTATTTTGCCGCATTGGTCAGGTTGGGCTGAAATTGAAAAGGCGACCATTTCATTTGGGTATCACTTATCAACTAACACCATGCAGTTGGCACGTGCTTATGCAGCATTGGCTAATGATGGCGTGGCGGTTCCTTTAACCTTATTAAAGCGAGGCGACGAAAAGGTAGAGAGTCGTCGTGTGTTTGATGCAAGCTCAGCAAAAGCCGTGCGTCAGATGTTGACTAAAGTCGTACAGCCGGGCGGCACTGCGACACAAGCGGCTGTCTCGAATTACCAGGTCGCTGGTAAAACCGGTACCGCTAAGAAGATTGCAGTCGAAGGTGGCTATGCGGATGATCGCTATGTTGCTTTGTTTGCGGGTTTAGCGCCTGCTGACAATCCGCGACTTGCTATGGTCGTGGTGGTGGATGAGCCTAAGGGAAAGCATTATTACGGCGGTTTGGTTGCGGGCCCCGTGTTTTCAAAAACCATGTCTGAAGCGTTGCGCTTAATGAATGTTAAGCCAGATGCTGAAAAGCCTGATGTGCGTTTGGCTTCACAGGGGGTGCGTTAATGGCGTGTCGCCCTGATCAAAAGTCTATGTTGCTTGGCGAGTTGCTAAAAGGTGTTGCGGATAGTGGATCGGCATCACGTTTACTCATCAATGCGATCTCTATGGATAGTCGCGAGATTCAGCAAGGGTCACTGTTTTGTGCGGTGGTTGGTGCGACACATCACGGCCTTGATTATTTAAAAGAAGTGATTGCAGCCGGAGCGGTTGCGATCGTTGCTGAGGCCGGTGGTCGTTGGGATCGCGTATCTATAGCGGATGCGGCAGGTCGATATGGATTGCCTATTATCTTGGTTGAAGATTTGGGCCGAAAGGTTGGTCAGTTAGCTTCTCGTTTCTTTGGTTATCCATCGCAGTCGTTACGTGTTGTCGGCATTACCGGTACAAACGGTAAAAGCAGCGTTGCACATTATGTTGCGGCCGCCTTGTCACAAAAGATATCAGCAGGTGTGCTTGGCACACTTGGGAATGGGTTATTTGGTGATCTCTCGCCGAGTTCGCACACCACCTTAAATCCAGTTGCTCTGCAGGCTGAGATTGCGCGTCAATTAAGTCAGGGCGCAAAAGCGATAGCGATGGAAGTGTCATCGCATGCCTTGGATCAATCGAGAGTGGCGGGCGTTACTTTCCATACGGTTGTCTTTACCAATTTGTCGCAAGATCATTTGGACTACCACAAAACAATGGAAGCCTATGCTGCGGCAAAAACACGTCTATTCCGACGTGCAGGAGTAATGCATGCCGTGGTGAATGTTGATGATGCGCATGGCGCATCTATGGTTGCGCAATATGGTCGCGATCAATCTTTTGTTGCAGTCAGTTTGAAGAATCAAAAATCAGAGGTTGCTGATCGTTTCATCGCAGCAAGCGCTGTAAAAAGTTCGTCGGCTGGTTTGAAGATTGCATTTGATTCTAGCTGGGGCGAGGGATCCATTAGCAGTGAGTTGATGGGTGAGTTTAACGCTGAAAACTTATTGCTATCTTTAGGTGTTCTTCTTTCATGGGAGATGCCATTAGAGACGGCAATTGAGGTGCTTCAGGCAGTTAAATCGGTCCCTGGTCGCATGCAGGTGATTCGCAGTGACAAAGCGCCATTGGTCATTGTCGACTTTGCGCATACTCCGGATGCACTTGATCAGGTGTTGTCCGTGTTGCGTCAGCAATGCGATGGCCAATTGGTTTGTGTGTTTGGTTGCGGTGGTAATCGCGATGCTATGAAGCGCCCTTTGATGGGTGCAGCAGTGCAAAAGCACGCAGATGTAATCTGGCTGACAGATGACAATCCTCGTGATGAATCGGGCGATGAGATTATCAATCAAATCAAACAAGGCATGCAGCTGACAGAATCGGTGCATGTTGAGCGTGATCGGGAAAAGGCGATTGCTAAAGCGATTGCTGCAGCATCAATTGATGATGTGGTCTTGATTGCGGGTAAAGGTCACGAGGCTTATCAAGAGATCAAGGGGCGGAAGATTGCTTTCTCTGATCAAGCGGTAGCAGAGCGCGTGCTCACTGAGGTGGCGGCGTGATTCGTTTTGCATTGTCGGAAGCAGCGGTCGCAATGAATGGCGTTTTAGTGGGTGGTGATGCTGAATTCTCAGCTGTCAACACAGATACAAGAACACTGTCGAAGGGTGATTTGTTTGTCGCATTGAAAGGTGAGCATTTTGATGCGCACGACCATATAGATCAAGCCTGCGATAAAGCTGTGGGTGTTGTTGTTTCACGTGATGACGCGGCATGTGCTTCGATTAAGGTTGAAGATACTCGCCTTGCGCTGGGCGCTTTAGCGGCAGCTTGGCGAGATAAAAGTTCTGCAAAGGTTGCGTTGGATTAACCGGTAGTAATGGTAAGACGACCGCTAAAGAGATGATTGCTGCGATCTTGGCGCAGGTTGCACCTACCTTGGCAACAAAAGGCAATCTGAATAACGACATTGGTATGCCGCTAACGCTCATGCGTTTACAAGATGAGTCATATGCGGTGATTGAGATGGGCGCCAATCATCATGGCGAGATTGACTACCTGTCGCGTATTTGCCGTCCGGATGTAGCGCTCCTAAATAATGCTGGTCGTGCGCATCTTGAAGGCTTCGGTGATGTGGCGGGCGTGGCGAAGGCTAAGTCTGAAATTTTGCATGGCCTAAAGGATAGTGGTGTCTTCGTTTATAACGCTGATGATCGATTTGCCGATCAGTGGATTGCAAAAGCCAGTGATGTGAAGTGCATTGGTTTTGGTTTATCTGCTAAGGCACATGTGCGTTCTCAAGATAATAGCTACACGATTGAATGGCTTGAAGAAGGTTGTGTTGCAAGCTTTGATGTTGAAACAGAAGCGACAAGCTTTTCGGTCTCGTTAAAGCTGCTGGGTAAGCATAATCGTATGAATGCGCTGGGTGCTATCTCAGTGGCGTTATCACTCGATGTGCCAGTTGAAAAAATTCAAGCAGGTTTGGCGAGTTTGAATTCTGTACCGGGTCGATTACATAGTTTAAAGGCGTGAGCCAGTCTCGATTGATTGATGACAGCTATAACGCAAACCCTGAATCAGTTATTGCGGCAATAAAATTATTATCAAGCGCGCCAGGTCGTCGCATTTTAGTCTTGGGTGATTTGGTTGAGCTGGGTGATGATCGCGATCAGTTGCATGCGGAGCTAGGTCAGGCGGCGACAGAGGCGGGTATCGATGTCTTGTTTAGCTGCGGTCAGCACGTTCAGTATGCGCATGATGCGTTTACTGGCGAAAAGTATCATTACCAACAACAAGCTGACTTGATTGCTGCTATGCAATCTTATGTGACAAAAGATGATGTGATCTTGGTGAAAGGTTCTCGCTCAAGTCATATGGAAAATGTGGTGTCTGTGTTACAGCAGGAGGTATCGCCATGTTGATGATGCTGGCTGATTATCTCGCGCAATTTAATTCCGGATTTGGTGTTCTCCGCTACATTACCTTGCGTGCCATTTTGGCTGTGCTAACAGCGTTGATGATTTCGTTTTTGGTTGGCCCTGCAATGATTCGTCGTTTGACGGCATACAAGGTCGGCCAAACGGTGCGTGATGATGGTCCTCAGTCGCATCTTAAAAAAGCCGGTACCCCAACAATGGGTGGTGCGCTTATTTTAGTGGCTGTAGCGATCTCTACCTTGTTGTGGGCTGATTTATCGAATCGTTATGTCTGGATTGTTTTGTTAACGACTTTAAGTTTTGGCTTAATTGGTATGTATGACGACTACCGTAAGCTCGTTCTGAAAGATTCGCGTGGCTTGCCAGGGCGTTGGAAATACTTTTGGCAATCATTGTTTGGTGGTGCTGCGGCTTATGTTCTTTATACAACGGCTGTTGCTCCAGCTGAGACGCAACTGATCTCTACCTTTCTTTAAAGATGTGCTAATTGATCTTGGTCCATTCTTTATGGTGCTGACCTATTTTGTCATTGTGGGTTCATCTAATGCTGTCAATCTAACCGATGGTTTAGATGGTTTAGCGATCTTGCCAACGGTGCTTGTCGCAGGTGCATTAGGTATTTTTGCGTATGCATCTGGTCACGCGCAGATTGCTAACTATTTGTTTATCCCTAATCTTCAAGGTGTTGGTGAAGTAGCCATTTTCTGTGGTGCTTTAGTTGGCGCTGGTTTGGGCTTCCTGTGGTTTAACACATATCCAGCAATGGTGTTTATGGGTGATGTCGGCTCTTTGGCGCTTGGTGCTGCGTTAGGTGTTGTTGCTGTTGTTGTGAGGCAAGAGGTTGTGCTGTTCATTATGGGTGGCATTTTTGTCATAGAGACCTTGTCGGTCATCATGCAAGTGGCTTCATTTAAGCTCACTGGTAAGCGCATTTTTCGAATGGCGCCGATCCATCATCATTTTGAATTGAAAGGCTGGCCAGAGCCTCGCGTTATTGTGCGTTTCTGGATTATCACCGTCATCTTGGTGCTTGTTGGTTTAGCAAGCTTGAAGGTGCGCTAATGATGAACGCCTTGATCGATCAATTTGAACAAGCGCCAAACATGCCAAAGACATTGGTTGTGGGTTTGGGTGTGACAGGTTTATCGGTTGCGCGCCACTTTTACAAACGTGGCAGACCTTTTGCGGTAATTGATTCGCGTGAGCAACCATCGGGTATTCAAGAGTTGCAGTCTGAAATGCCAGATGTGCCTGTGTTCCTGGGCGCATTTGATGTTGAGCTATTCAAGATGGGCGATCGTTTAGTGGTGAGCCCTGGTGTTGCGTTATCAACACCCGAGATTCAAGCAGCGATTGCATCCGGTGCTGAAGTGATGGGTGATATCGAGTTATTTGCTCGAGCAGTTAATGTGCCAGTTATTGCGATTACAGGTTCAAACGGCAAGAGCACAGTTACCACTTTGGTAGGTGAGATGGCAAAAGCGGCGGGTCGTCATGTTGCTGTTGGAGGCAATCTTGGAATCCCTGCATTGGATCTTGTTCAGCCAGATGTAGATCTATATGTATTGGAGCTTTCGAGCTTCCAATTGGAAAGCACTCATAGCTTAGCGCCAGCAGTGAGCTGTGTGCTGAATATCCAAGCGGATCATATGGATCGTTATGATTCGATTGAAGATTACGCAAACGCTAAAGCAACCATTTATAGTCATGCCATGGTGGGTATTCGTAATGCCGATGATCCGCGTGTGATGGCAATGTTGGCTGACGATGAAGGTTGGACATTTAGTAGTGGAAAGCCAACCAAGCGATAAAAGTTTTGGTATTAGCGAGCATGAGGGTGAGGCTTACTTCTGCCGTGGTGAGTTACCATTCATGCCGGTAAGCGAGCTGCGCATTCCCGGAAAACATAATCAAACTAATGCATTAGCGGCACTGGCGATTGGTTGCAGCATGGGTTTTCCACCTGCTGTGATGGCTGACGTTTTGCGTGAGTTCCCGGGTTTGCCGCATCGCACTCAGTATGTTGCAGAGAAGGATGGTGTGCGTTGGTATAACGATAGTAAGGCGACGAATGTGGGTGCCACCGCTGCAGCTTTATTAGGTTTATATGGCGATCAGGCGAATGCGGTTGTTTTGCTTGGTGGTGATTGCAAAGGTGCTGACCTAACTGAGTTGACCCCGATTCTTGAGAAAACAACGCGTTCGCAGTTGTTTTGATGGGGCGAGACGCAAAGCAAATGGCTGCGATTATCCCTTCGTCATGTGAAATGCGTGATGCTGAGAACATGCAGCAAGCGGTTGAGTTAGCACATCAATTAGCCAAGTCTGGCGATCATGTTTTGCTGTCACCGGCTTGCGCAAGCCTTGATCAATATAAAAACTTTGCTCAACGCGGTGAGATGTTTGTTAGCTGCGGTAAGGCGGTTGCTGTCATGAAGAAGTCATCGCAGCTTAAAGCGAGTTATAAGCCAATCGAGAGTCGTTTTGACTTTTGGCTATTGCTTGCTGCAATTGCCCTTGTGGGCTTCGGTATCGTAATGGTTGCTTCAGCATCAATGCCGCGTGGCGCATTGCGTGGTGATGAATTCCGTTTCGTTGATCGACACCTGGTCGCCGTATTGATGGGCGTCATGGGGGCAGTCTTAGTTTACTTCACGCCAGTTGAGTGGTGGAAGCGTTACAGCACGCATCTATATGTTGTTGGCTTGTTGTTACTTGCGATTGTGTTTATTCCTGGCTTGGGTATTTCTAAGAATGGTGCAACACGTTGGGTTGTTCTTGGGCCGATTAGTTTGCAGACATCTGAATTTATGAAGTTGTTTGTGGTGCTCTTTTTAGCAGGCTATCTGGTGCGTCGTCAGTTAGAGGTGGCTCACACGGTTTGGGGTGTTGTCTAAGCCATTTATTGTTTTGGTGGTGGCTTGTATTTTCTTGATGCTACAGCCTGATTTAGGCACCACAGTGTTGTTGCTTGCGATTGCGCTTGGCTTGCTTTTCTTGGCGGGTGCGCCTTTGTGGCAGTTTGGCGCGTTATTAGCTTTAGTGGCAGCAGCAGTATCAATTATTTTGTGGACATCACCTTGGCGTTTGAACGAGTTAAAGCGTTCTTAAATCCTTGGGATCATGCTCAAGATAGTGGTTGGCAGTTAACACAAGCGTTGATTGCATTTGGTCGTGGTGAATGGACTGGCGTTGGCTTGGGTAATGGCATTCAAAAGCAATTCCATTTACCTGAGGCGCATACCGATTTCGTGATGGCTGTGATTGGTGAAGAGTTAGGCCTTGTTGGCACTTTAACCATAGTAGCTTTGTTTGGTATTTTGGTATGGCGTGCGCTATCAATGGGTGCGACTGCGGAAAAACTAGGTAAACGTTTTGAGGCCTATGTTGCTTATGGCTTAGGTATTTGGCTGGGATTACAGGCCTTTATCAATATTGGCGTGAATATGGGTTTGATGCCAACAAAAGGTTTTACCTTGCCGTTTATCTCTTATGGCAGCAACTCCTTAATTGTGTGTTGTGTGGCGATTGGTATTTTGTCGCGTATCTATCGCGATAATCAATTAGATCCAGGTAGTCGACCTAAGGGGGCTGCATGGCAACGCGCGTAATGATTATGGCGGGCGGCACCGGCGGCCATGTGTTCCCAGCAATTGCGGTTGCAGATTTTCTCCGCGCCAAAGGTTGTAGTGTAACTTGGTTGGGTACGCCCAATAGCTTCGAATCACGTGAAGTGCCGAAGCATGGCTACGCCTTAGAAGTAATTGATAGTTTTCGATTACGTGGACAGAAAATCACAAGTTTGTTCTCTGCGCCTTATCGTATGACACGCGCTATTTATCAAGCGTTAGCAGTGCTGCGAGCAAACAAACCCAATGTTGTACTTGGTATGGGCGGCTTTGCTTCTGGTCCTGGTGGTTTAGCGGCTGCTTTATTGCGTATTCCTTTAGTAATTCATGAACAAAACACTGTGCCGGGTTTAACCAATCGTTGGTTAAGCAAGTTAGCTGATCGTATTTTGCAGGCGTTCCCTAATAGCTTGCCGCAAGACAAAGTGGTGACGTGTGGTAATCCAGTGCGTGAATCCATCTTGGCGATTGAGCGTTCAGAAAAACCAATTGATGAAAAGCTACAGATATTAATTGTGGGTGGTTCATTAGGCGCGCGTGCACTTAATGATCATTTGCCAGAAGCTTTATCGTTATTAACGCCGATGGAGCAGCCAAAAGTTCTGCATCAAGTGGGTCGTAATGATTTGCATGAAGTGCAAGCTCGGTATGAGCAATTGGATGTCTCTGCAGAGGTTGTTGAGTTTATTGATGATATGGCTGCGGCTTATCAAGAAGCAGACTTAGTGATTTGCCGTGCAGGCGCATTAACAGTTTCAGAGGTCGCTGCAGCAGGTATCCCAGCAATCTTCATTCCATTTCCTTATGCGGTGGATGATCATCAAACTCAAAATGCTCGCTACCTTGTTGAAGCGGGTGCAGCTCGGTTGATTAAGCAAGCGTCATTGGATGTGGATGACTTGGCTAAATTATTGCGTGGCTTGTTGTCAGATCGTGAGGCTTTAACCTTGATGGGTAAAAAAGCCTTGGCGCACGCAAAAGCCAAATGCAACGGCATGTGTTGCAGAACAGGTTCTTGAGGTGGCGGCATGACTGAGCTGAATCTCAATCTACCTCGTTACGCTGCTGAGACCATGGGTCGTATGCGTAAGCTGCATTTTGTGGGTATCGGTGGTGCCGGAATGAACGGCATTGCGCAAGTGATGTTGAACTTGGGTTATCAAATCTCAGGTTCGGATATTAAAGCTAACCCTGCAACGGATCGTTTAGCAGAGCAGGGCGCGATTATTTATATTGGTCATGCCACCGAGAATGTATCAGGTGTTGATGCCGTAGTTATCTCTAGTGCGGTTAAAGCGGATAACCCAGAGGTTATGGCGGCACGTGAGCAACGTATTCCCAGTTGTTCCGCGTGCTGAAATGCTAGCTGAGATTATGCGCTTCCGTTATGGCGTGGCTGTTGCTGGCACACACGGTAAAACAACCACGACGAGTTTAGTGGCTAGCTTGCTAATTGAAGGCGATTTAGATCCTACGTATGTGATTGGCGGCAAATTAAATTCAGCGGGCAACTACGCGCACTTAGGTGAAGGTGAGGTGCTGGTTGCTGAAGCGGATGAAAGTGATGCCTCATTCCTTTATCTGCAGCCCATGATCTCTATCGTTACCAATATCGATGAAGATCACATGACCACCTATGGTGGTGAGTTTGAACGATTACGCGCAGCCTTCTTAGAATTCTTACATCACATTCCATTCTATGGTTTGGCTGTGTTGTGTATTGATGATGATAACGTGCGTGATCTATTGCCCGAGGTCACTCGCCGCATACGCACCTATGGATTAGGTGACGATGCTGATGTTCGCGCAAGTAATGTAAAGCAAGTGGCCACAGTGACATCGTTTGATGTTGTGATTGATGGCCAAAAAGCTTTCGCAGTCGATCTTGCGATGCCTGGCTTACATAACGTGCGCAATGCACTGGCTGCAATAAGCGTGGCTCTTGAGTTAGGCGTTAGCGTTACCAAGATTCAAGCAGCACTAAACAAATTTGCCGGCATTGGTCGTCGCTTCCAGGTTCAGGGTCAATGTAAAACGGATAAAGGCGAAGTGATGCTGGTTGATGATTACGGTCATCACCCAAGCGAAATTGCAGCAACCATTGCGGCAGTGCGTGCCGGTTGGCCTGATCTTCGATTGGTTTTGGCGTTTCAACCGCATCGTTATAGTCGTACTCATGATGCCTTTGATGATTTTGTGTCGGTGTTATCAGAAGTTGATGTGCTTGTTTTGTCAGAAGTGTATGCAGCAGGCGAAGCGCCTATCAATGGTGCTGATGGTCGCGCATTGGCGCGAGCTATTCGTGCACGTGCAAAGGTTGATCCAGTGTTTGTTGAAAACATTGATGAGCTGCCGAATGCGTTGCTTGATGTGGTTGAAGCCAATGACATCGTTGTCACGATGGGTGCAGGTGATATCGGACGCATCGCCAGTGAATTAGCATCAGGGTGGTGTCAATGATGGCAGCGATGCAAACCAAACTGCGTGGCGAACTCAGGATGCATGAGTCATTGGCGAATTACACCACGTGGCGTGTTGGTGGCTTAGCTAAGCAGTTTTATCGTCCAGCGGATCTTGATGACCTACAGGAATTTTTGGCCGGCTTACCATCAAATGAGCCGATGCTATGGATTGGCTTGGGTAGCAACCTGTTAATCCGTGATGGTGGCATCAATGGCACTGTGATTGCGATGTACGGTGTGAATGCCGATGTTCATATTGATGATTGTGATGTCACCGTTGGTGCAGGTGTTGCTTGTGCCAAAGTGGCTCGTCAATGTGCTCGAGAAGGGTTATCCGGTGGTGCCTTCTTGGCAGGTATACCGGGAACAATGGGTGGCGCTTTAGCGATGAATGCCGGTGCATTTGGCGGTGAGACATGGCAAGTAGTCAATCAGGCTTGCATGATTAATCGCCGAGGTGAGTTGAATTGGCGTGAGCGCGATGAATTCGATATTGATTACCGTCATGTCAAACGCTTTGACGATGAATGGTTCGTAGCAGCTCGTTTAACTTTAAACAAAGGTGATGCGACTAAAGAACAACAAGCGATTCGAGACTTGTTGGATAAGCGTGCAACAACGCAACCAACGGGTAAGCCAAGTGGTGGATCAACCTTCCGTAATCCTGAAGGTGATTATGCAGCTCGTTTGATTGAGCAATGTGGTTTAAAGGGTTATCAAATCGGTGGCGCATCGGTTTCTGAGAAGCACGCGAATTTTATTATCAATGAAGATGACTGTAGCGCTGCTGATATCGAGCAGTTAATTATCTTCATTGGTAATGAAGTTGAGCGTCAAACAGGTACGCGCTTGCAGCCTGAAGTGCATGTTGTGGGGGATGCTTTATGAGTATCTCAGCAGCAGATTTTGGCAAGGTGGCGGTCGTGATGGGTGGCTTTGCGGCTGAGCGCGAGGTGTCATTAATTAGTGGCAAAGCGGTGCTCGAAGGGCTTCAGTCCAAAGGCATTGATGCGCATGCGATTGATCTTGATCGTGATGTTGTATCTACATTAAAGCAAGGCGGCTTTGATCGTGTCTTTAATGTGGTGCATGGTCGAGGCGGTGAAGATGGTCAATTAAGCGGCGCGCTTGATCTGTTAAAGATGCCATACACCGGGTCTGGTATTCTCGGTTGCGCCTTAGCGATGGATAAATATCGCACCAAGCAAATCTGGCAAGCATTGAATCTTCCTACGCCAAATTACTTACTCATTGAATCTAAATCGCATTTAGCTGATGCGGCAAAACTCGGATTTCCATTAATGCTCAAGGCTGCTTTAGAAGGTTCAAGTATTGGTGTTGTGAAGGTGTCAAATGAGCAAGCGCTAGAAGCGGCTTGGGAAGAGGCATCGGCCTGCAACTCGCATGTGATCGCTGAACAGTTTGTCGATGGTGGTGGCGTTGAATACACCTGTTCAATTTTGGGTGATCGAGCATTACCTTTGATTGCGCTACATGCAAAAAATGATTTCTACGATTACGAAGCAAAGTATTTGGCTGACGATACCGAGTATCGGGTGCCGTGCGGTTTGGATGAAACTAAAGAAGCTGAGATTCAAGCGCTCTGTTTAAAAGCATTTAAAGCGGTTGATGAGAAAGGCTGGGGTCGAGTGGATGTCATGCTCGATCAGGAAGCTAATCCTTGGTTAATTGAAGTCAATACTGTGCCTGGAATGACCAGTCATAGCCTGGTGCCAATGGCGGCTAAAGCGGTGGGTCTCTCGTTTGCTGATTTGGTCTGGGAAGTGCTTGCGCAAACACTGGAGGTAGGTCATGGCTAAGAAAGCTGTTCGTCAATCGCCAGTTTCTATATTGAGTGCGTGGTGGAGCACTTGGTTGTCGGTTGCCTTTTTGACCGGTGGTGCTTTGGTCGCATCATGGGTGTATCTCACTTCGCCAGGGCAGCTACCCTTCAAGTCAGTAAGCATTCAAGGTGAGTTTGAATATCTTGATCGCGCAGATGTGGAGCGTCGAGTTGAAGAGTATCTCGAGGGCGGTTTTGTTTCTCTTGATATGGACACCTTGCGTGCGGCTATCAATGAATTGCCTTGGGTTGCAGATGTGGCGATACGTCGTCAGTGGCCAGACACTTTGCATATCCAAGTGACAGAGCAGTCACCGTTAGCTCATTGGGGTGAAAAGGCCTTTGTGAATCTTCAAGGTGATGTGTTTATCCCAGAGAAAACATTCGATGTGGCCTCTTCTATTTATTTGATGGGACCCGAAGGTAGTTCTTACGCCGTGGTCGAACAGTATCTTGCGTTGCGCTCAAGCGCAGTGAGCTTGCCGATTCGTCTTAAGTCTTTGTCGCTCAATCAATATGGCGAGTGGCATGTGAAATTTGATGACGGATTAGATTTAGAACTTGGTAGCGAAGCGGTTGCGCAACGTTGGCAGCGATTCGTTAAACATTATTCACAAGTTGTGGCGCAGAAAAAACCAAAGCGTATCGATATGCGTTACGAGCACGGCTTTGCAGTGCGTTGGTCAGATGAAGCAGTTATTGAGGTAAAAGCTAATGGTTAAGAAAGTCGATCGAAATACGATTGTTGGTCTCGACATTGGCACTTCAAAGATCGTTGCAATTGTTGGTGAAATAAAAGATGACAACACACTAGAAATTATTGGCTTAGGTTCACATCCTTCACATGGTTTAAAGAAAGGAGTTGTAGTCAATATCGACTCGACTGTGCAATCCATTCAACGTGCGATTGAAGAAGCTGAGCTTATGTCTGGCGTTGAGATTCATTCAGTCTATGCTGGCATTGCTGGTAGTCACGTTCAGAGTTTGAACTCGCATGGTGTTACAGCGATTAAAGATGGTGAGGTTTCTCATGCTGATGTTGAGCGTGTAATTGATGCGGCACGTGCAGTACCGATTTCAGCAGATCAAAAAATTCTACATATCTTGCCGCAAGAGTTTGTTATCGATAACCAAGAAGGTATTCATGACCCTGTGGGTATGTCTGGTGTTCGACTAGAAGCCAAAGTCCACATGGTCACAGGTGCAGTAAGTGCGGCGCAGAACATTATTAAATGTGTGCGTCGTTGTGGTCTTGAGGTTGAAGATTTGATTCTTGAGCAGTTGGCATCGAGTTATTCGGTCTTGGCTGATGATGAGAAAGATCTCGGTGTTTGCTTAGTCGACATCGGCGCCGGCACAACTGATATCGCTGTGTTTACCGGCGGATCAATTCGTTATACCGGTGTTATTCCGATTGCCGGTGATCAAGTGACCAATGACATCGCTGTCGCCTTGCGTACCCCAACGCAACACGCTGATGACATCAAGTTGAAGTACGCCTGTGCGCTCACGCAATTAGCAAATGCCGATGAAACCATCGAAGTGCCCAGTATTGGTGATCGTCCTCCGCGTCGTTTATCTCGTCAGACATTGGCGGAAGTTGTCGAGCCACGTTACGAAGAGTTGTTGTTACTAATTCAAAACGAATTGCGTCGCTCAGGATTCGAAGAGTTATGTGCGGGCGGCATCGTAATGACTGGCGGCAGTTCAAAGATGGAAGGACTTATTGAATTAGCCGAAGAGGTTTTCCACATGCCTGTTCGTTTAGGTGTGCCACGGGATGTGGTCGGCTTAGTGGATCAAGTACGTAACCCAATTCATGCGACAGGTGTTGGCCTGTTGCAGTTTGGACACAGTAACCGTGGCCAGCGTGTATCGGATGTGAGCGCAGGCGGCGGAATCAAATCAGTCTTGGGCCGGATGAAAAGCTGGTTCCAAGGGAATTTTTAAATCTTATCGTGTGATAAGCGTAGGCAAACCAAGCGGAGGAACATCAAATGTTCGAATTAATGGATGTAGATAGTCAGAACGCGGTGATTAAAGTCATTGGCGTTGGTGGCGGTGGCGGTAATGCCGTTAATCATATGCTGCAAGCTCAGATTGATGGCGTGGAGTTCATTTGTGCAAATACAGATGCGCAGGCGTTGAATAACACGCAAGTTCGTACTGCCTTGCAGTTGGGTGCGAATGTGACACGTGGTCTTGGCGCAGGTGCAAATCCTGAGCGTGGCTACGAAGCAGCGATGGAAGATCGTGACCGTATCGCAGATGCGATTGAAGGTGCAGACATGGTCTTTATCACGGCGGGTATGGGTGGTGGTACCGGTACTGGTGCAGCACCGGTTGTTGCTGAAGTGGCAAAAGACATGGGTATTTTGACTGTTGCGGTGGTAACCAAGCCATTTAGCTTTGAAGGTCCTAAGCGTATGCAGATTGCAGAAGCGGGTATTCGTGAGTTGTCAGATCGTGTTGATTCATTGATCGTGATTCCAAACGAGAAGTTATTGTCGGCACTTGGTCGTGTCAGTTTGCTTGAGGCGTTTAAGTCAGCTAACGATGTATTGCTGAATGCTGTTCAAGGTATTGCTGATTTGATCACCAAGCCTGGTTTGATCAACGTTGACTTCGCTGATGTACGTACTGTTATGTCAGAGATGGGTAAAGCGATGATGGGTGCAGGTAAAGCAACAGGTGAAGATCGTGCACGTGAAGCGGCCGAGCTTGCGATTCGCAGTCCATTGTTGGAAGACATTAACTTGTCTGGCGCACGTGGTTTGTTGGTTAACATCACCGCGGGTATGGACATGGGTATTCATGAATTCGATGAAGTAGGTTCAACTATTCGTGAGTTTGCTTGTGATGATGCCACTGTGGTTGTGGGTACCGTTATCGATCCAGAGATGACCGATGAGATGCGCGTCACCGTTGTGGCAACTGGTTTGGAAGCGCCAGCTGCACGATTGAGTGCCGTGCCTGATTCATTAGAGATGCCGATGAAGAGAGTGGCGAATGGTGACCTTGTTGATGCGCAAGCAACTGAAGAGTCTTTGGATAAGCCAACGGTTATTCGTCAGAATCCTAAAAATCCAGCGAGCGAATATGTGAATGCAGCGATCTCTAAAGACATGGAGTTTTTAGATATCCCAGCCTTCTTGCGACGCCAGGCTGATTAACTTTTTTAGTGATTAGCACTTGAACTGAAGGGACTTTTTGCAGAGAATAAGGGAATTCCCTAGCTGTATCCGGAGTATTGGGTCGCGCCTGGGTTGTAGTAAAAGCTGTAACTCATTGTAATTAACTCAATATTTTTGGAGTTTTGCTCAAAATGATTAAACAACGCACGTTGCGCAATGTGATCAAGGCAACCGGTGTAGGCCTACACACCGGCGAGAAAGTCTTGCTTACTTTGCGTCCGGCAGCGGTCAATACCGGCATTATTTTTCGCCGTGTAGACCTTGATCCTGTTGTTGAAATCCCAGCAAAAGCAGATTTCGTTGGCGACACTATGTTGTCGACCACCCTTATTAAAGATGGTGTTCGTGTTTCGACAATTGAGCACTTGTTAGCTGCAATGGCGGGTTTAGGTATCGATAATGCCTACATCGACCTGACCTCGTCAGAAGTTCCCATCATGGATGGAAGCGCGAGTCCTTTCGTGTTCTTGATCCAATCCGCTGGGATCGAAGAACAGAAAGCGGCTAAGCGCTTTATCCGTATCAAGAAGCCTATCGAAGTTACCCATGGTGACAAGGTTGCTCGTTTCGAGCCTTTCGAAGGTTTCAAAGTTAATTTTGATATTGATTTTGATCATCCTGTCTTTGAGGACGGTGGTAATTCGGTTGAAATCGACTTCTCATCAACCTCATTCGTTAAAGAAATTAGTCGCGCACGTACCTTTGGTTTCTTGCGTGATATTGAAGCTTTACGTGAGCGTGGTCTTGCCCTGGGTGGCAGCATGCAGAACGCGATTGTTGTCGATGATTTCCGTGTATTGAATGACGACGGCCTACGTTACGAAGACGAATTCGTTAAGCACAAGGTGCTTGATGCGATTGGTGACTTGTATCTGTTGGGCTACAGCTTGATCGGTGCATTTACTGGCTACAAGTCAGGTCACGCTTTAAATAATCAACTTTTACATGCTTTGGCGGCTGATCAGTCTGCGTGGGAAGAGGTTATTTTTGAAGACGAAACAACCGCGCCGATCTCGTACGCAAAACCTATTCAGGTTTAATCAGTCAATTTTCCCAATGTTTTAGCAAGACGCTGCATGGCGTGCTTGAGTGGTTCGTTTGACACCGATTTTGCTGCATTTTCGACATGCTGAGTCGCCTTGGCAGAGAACTGCGGTTTAGCGCGTTGAGCAACCCGTAGTGGCTTGGTTTTGGCAATGGGTCGAGTAGCGATTTGCAGATCGCGAACTTGTGGGTATTTGCGTCGAATTGATGCTAAAAGTTGCGGTTCACTGAAACGAATTTTAGCCGCCCAAAGCGAAGAATCGGTTACTATTCGCAAGCTATTTCCATCAAGTGAAATGACATGGCAGTGCTGAGCGACTTGGCCTGGCAATGAGTCTTTCACTTGGTTAGCTAAATGCTGTTGCTGAGAAATGTTTTGATGCAGTCGACGCAACTCTTCATCAGCATTCAGAACTTGGCGGATTGATTGCGGTCTTTTAGCCATTAAATCAAATAACAACATTAGCGAGTCAGATGAATATCATCCTGATACCAAAATCACGTAAACACAAGCGCAGTGTGCAAATCAGTGCGGCTAAAGCCTCATTGTGGCTAGTGCCAAGCATGGCTGTGGTGAGTGGTTTGTTGGTATGGCTCGGGTATGTCATGGGTTCAGGCGTGCAGCCAAGTGCTGTCGATAAGCCGGTGGAAGCTTGGGTTGAGACCTTGCGCAAGAGTCAGCGAGCGGTCGCTGGACTGCGTGATGAGCAACGCGCCAATATTAATGCCTTAGCGATTCACATCGGTAATCTGCAAGCACGCTTGTTGCGCTTGGATGCCTTAGGTGAGCGTCTAGCTGAGCAAAGTGATGTGCACATTGCTGATCTGGCATTTGATCAAGCGCCTGCAGTAGGTGGTTCAGAGCAGGGTGTTAACTCTTTAGAGTTAAAAGAACTGGCAGCTGAAATTGACAGATTGACCGGCTTGCTCGAAGAGCGTGAGGAAGCGCTCTCTTCGATTGAAGATCAACTCAGTCAGCGTGAACTTGTTGATGCGGTGACCTTGTCAGGTAAACCCACTCGTAAAGGTTGGATGTCGTCAGTCTATGGCGAGCGTATCGATCCATTTAACGGCAAAAAGACCTTCCATCGTGGTGTCGACTTTGCCGGCAAAGAAGGTATCGATATTCATGCCATCGCAGGTGGTGTTGTAACGCGTTCCGAGTTATCACCTGACTTTGGTAACGTGATCGAGATTCAGCATATAGATGGCTACACCTCGCTTTATGCGCACAATGAAAAGAACCTTGTTGGCTTAGGTGACATCATCACTAAAGGCCAAGTGATTGCGCTTCTGGGCAGCACAGGTCGTTCTAATGGCCCGCACGTACATCTTGAAGTGCATCAAAATGGAAAACACATCAATCCGAGCCGCTTTATACGCGCCCCTTAATTTTGCTCGACCCTGTTAAAGGGTGTCTTGTGTTTCCATTGTCTAAAACTATATTGCCTGAAAGGCCAATTCCATGATCAGCAAAATAATGAAAAAAGTGTTTGGTAGTCGTAACGATCGACTCGTCAAACGCATGATGAAAACGGTTCAACAAATCAATGATCTTGAACCTGAAATAAGTTCGTTAAGCGATGAGCAGCTACAAGCGAAAACGCAAGAGTTTCGTGATCGCATAGACAGTGGCACAAGTCTCGATGATTTGATGCCAGAAGCCTTCGCGGTTGTGCGCGAGGCAGGTAAGCGTGTCATGGAGATGCGTCATTTTGACGTTCAGCTGATCGGTGGCATGGTACTTAATCAAGGCAAGATTGCTGAGATGCGTACCGGTGAAGGTAAGACACTGGTGGCAACATTGGCAGCTTATTTGAATGCCTTGCCCGCAAAAGGTATGCACGTTGTCACAGTAAACGATTATTTGGCGCGACGTGACGCTGCATGGATGGGTGTCTTTATAACTTTTTGGGATTAAGCACGGGTGTAATCAATTCATCAGGTGCTGAAGGTCCTGATGCGGCATCGTTCAAAGTCGATCTGAGCTTTGAAGGTACAGATGGTTATCAGCACTTACGCCCCTGTACCCGTCGTGAAGCATACGACTGCGACATTACTTACGGCACCAATAACGAATTTGGTTTCGACTATCTGCGCGACAATATGTCGTTCTCGGCAGAGCAGCGTGCACAACGCCGTGCATTCGCGATTGTCGACGAGGTTGACTCAATCCTGATCGACGAAGCGCGTACGCCGTTGATCATCTCAGGCCCTGCGGAAGATAGTTCTCAAACCTATCTGGCGGTGAATGACATTCCAGCTCAGCTAACGCGTCAAGATCCGATTACAAATGATGAAGGTAAGCCTGATTTTGGTCCTGGTGATTACGCCGTTGATGAGAAGGCGAAACAGATCTTTTTAAGTGACGATGGTCACGAAAAGGTCGAAGAGATTCTCTCGAAGAAAGGATTGTTGGCAGAGGGCGAGAGTCTTTATGACTCAGCCAATATCTTGCTTATGCATCACGTGATGGCAGCGTTGCGTGCTCATGTCTTATTTACAGTTAATGTTGATTACATCGTAAGAGATGGCCAGATTGTTATTGTTGATGAGTTCACGGGCCGTACGATGCCGGGTCGTCGTTGGTCAGAAGGTTTACATCAAGCGGTTGAAGCAAAAGAAGGCGTGCCAATTCAGCACGAGAATCAAACGCTTGCATCCATTACGTTCCAGAACTTCTTCCGTCTCTATGAAAAGCTCTCCGGAATGACCGGTACGGCTGATACCGAAGCCTTCGAATTTCAGCAGATTTATGGTCTTGAGGTTGTGGTTATCCCAACCAATACGCCAGTTCAGCGTGATGATCAAACTGACTTGATCTTCATGACACAACAAGAGAAATACGCAGCGATCATCAAAGATGTGGCTGACTGTGTAGAACGTGGTCAGCCGGTGTTGGTGGGTACAGCTTCGATTGAAGTATCGGAGTTAGTGGCTAATTTGCTCAATGAGGCAAAGATTAAGCATCAGGTGTTGAACGCAAAACAGCACGAGCGTGAAGCGTACATTGTTGCTGAAGCGGGTCGTCCGAGCGCAGTTACCATTGCAACTAATATGGCAGGCCGTGGTACCGATATCGTGCTCGGCGGTAATGTTGAGATTGAGATTGAGCAACTCGGTGCGGGAGCTGATCAAGCTCAAATTGATGCAGTACGGGCAGATCAAAAGCAGCGCCACAAGCAAGTGCTTGAAGCGGGTGGTTTGCGTGTAATCGGTACCGAGCGTCATGAGTCACGCCGTATTGATAATCAGTTGCGTGGTCGTTCAGGTCGTCAAGGTGACCCGGGCTCATCGCGTTTCTATTTATCTCTTGAAGATAGTTTGATGCGCATCTTTGCTTCTGAGCGTGTTGCAGGTTTGATGCAAAAGCTTGGCATGCAGGAAGGTGAAGCGATTGAGCACCCTTGGGTCAATAAAGCGATCGAGAATGCACAACGCAAAGTTGAAGGTCGTAACTTCGATATTCGTAAGAACTTGCTCGATTATGACGATGTCGCGAATGACCAGCGTAAGGTGGTTTACCGTCAGCGTGACGATTTGATGAATGTCGAAGATGTGTCTGACGAGATCCAAGAGATTCGTGAAGAAGTCGTTAATGACATGATCGATATGTATATCCCACCACAAAGTTTGGAAGAGCAGTGGGATGTTGAAGGTCTGACTGAGGCGTTAAAAGAACAGTACGACCTTCAATCGCCTATCCAACAATGGTTGGATGAAGATGATGATCTTCATGAAGAAACCTTGCGTCAGCGCATCTTGGATCAAATCATCGATGTATATAAAGCAAAAGAGGCTCAAGCAGGTCCTGAGCAAATGCGTCGCATTGAAAAAGAAGTCATGTTGTATGTCCTCGATACCCAATGGAAAGAACATTTGGCGGCAATGGATTATCTGCGTAACAGCATTCATTTACGTGGCTACGCACAAAAGAACCCTAAGCAAGAGTACAAGCGTGAGGCATTTGAAATGTTCTCTGCAATGCTTGGTTCAATGAAGCAAGAGGTTGTACAGATTCTGACGCGCCTTCAGCTGCAAGAGATGCCGCAACCGGAGCCGCAACCCGATCCATCTGAATTTAATTTTCAGCATGAAGAGTTCACTGGTTTAGGTGAGCCTGAGCAAGCAGATGCGACACCAGAAAATGCGGCTGAAGAAGAGCATCAGCCTTATGTTCGTCCTGACAAAAAAGTGGGTCGTAACGAGCCTTGTCCTTGTGGTTCGGGTAAAAAGTTTAAACAGTGCCATGGAAATTTAAATTAAATGAGCAATATCGAATTGATGGCAGGTGTGGGCTTGCCGGTATCAGGTGTTCGATTAGCTACGATTGCAGCTGGAATTCGTTATAAAAATCGAAAAGATGTTTGTTTGATCGAGCTTGCTCAAGGTGGCACAGCTGCCGGTGTATTCACTCAGAATAAATTCTATGCAGCTCCTGTGCATGTCGCCAAAGAGAATCTGGCTAAAGATCCAGTGCGTTATTTGATTATCAATTCAGGTAATGCAAATGCCGGTACCGGTGATGAAGGTATGCGAGCGGCGCGCGAAACCTGTCGTACAGTCGCTGCACTTGCGGAATGTCTTATGAGTCAGGTGCTACCTTTTTCTACCGGTGTGATTGGTCAAGACTTACCGATCTTGCCTTTCCAACAGGCTATGCCAGGCTTGATTTCAGGCTTGAGTGACGATGCTTGGGAAGATGCAGCTCGCACCATCATGACCACTGATACGCGACCTAAGTTTTGCGCAAAGCAAATTGAGCTTGATGGTCAAACAATCACAATTACCGGTATCGCTAAAGGTTCCGGCATGATTCACCCGAACATGGCGACCATGCTCGGTTATGTAGCGACGGATGCTAAAGTCGATCAAAAGCGACTGCAGTCCATGTTGAGTAAAGGTGTTGATCCTTCGTTTAACAGCATTACCGTCGATGGTGATACATCAACCAATGATGCGTGTGTGTTGTTGGCTAGTGGTGCATCGGGTGTGGAGATCACAGATGCTTCTGAAGAGGCTTTCCAGTCAGCGCTTAATGAAGTCTTGTTCTACTTGGCACGTGAGATCGTGCGTGATGGCGAGGGTGCTACTAAGCTTGTTGAGATCGCAGTCGAAGGCGCTAAAGATGATGCAGAAGCTAAAGCTGTTGCGTTCACAGTTGCGCATTCACCTTTATGTAAGACTGCTTGGTTTGCATCTGACCCTAACTGGGGTCGAGTGTTAGCCGCAGTCGGTCGTGCGCCAATTGATCATCTCGATATTGATGCGCTTAAAATCTACCTTGATGATGTTTTGCTTGTCAGTGACGGTGGTCGCGCGGCGAGTTACACCGAAGAGCAGGGACAAAGCGTTTTGAGTAATGACGCTTTCGAGATCCGTGTGATCATGAATGAAGGCAAAGGTGCAGCAAGAGTGCTGACCTGTGACTTCTCTTACGATTACGTCAAGATCAATGCGGAGTACCGTTCGTAACGATGTCGGATTGGATTCATGTGGTGGCAGGTGTCTTGCGTAGATGCGCAAGGAAAAACCCTGTTGGCACAGCGACCGGTCGACAAGCATCTTGGCGGTCTTTGGGAGTTTCCTGGCGGGAAATGCGAAGCAAATGAGTCTGCTGTTGATGCCTTGTCACGTGAGCTTCATGAAGAGTTAGGGCTTGCTGATATTTACTCTCGTCCTCTAATCCAAGTGCGCCATGACTATGGCGATAAAAAGATCTTTCTCGATGTGTGTCTGGTGACAGATTGGCAAGGTGAGCCGGTCGGTAAAGAAGGGCAGCCGCTTGCTTGGGTGAGTCTTAATGAAATGGAGCGTTATGATATGCCAGCTGCAGATGAGCCAATTATTAAGGCACTTGAATTACCAGCGCGTTATTTGATTACACCGCCCGATCTTTCTGCTGCAGAGGTGTTGGATCAGTTAAAAGTAAACCTC
This sequence comes from Gammaproteobacteria bacterium, assembly GCA_038144195.1. GTDB lineage: Bacteria > Pseudomonadota > Gammaproteobacteria > Chromatiales > Chromatiaceae > VMDJ01. The sequence goes on from JAYQNH010000002.1 coordinate 1,137,404, forward strand.
GAGAAGGGTGAGCGACTTTTCCAGTGGCGTTTATTTGGTTTATGCGCAGAAGACTGGTCTGAGACATTAGCTAAAGCAAATGCATTGGCGGCTAACTATGACGCAATCATAATAGTGAATGCCTCGGTTGATGATCAAAAAAAGTACCAGTTAACTTCTTGGCATCTCAATAGTCGTCAATTACATGAGCTTAGCGAACGCCCTGAAGGTGTCGTAATGCTATCAGCGTCTTGTCATAACGAAAAAGATCTTCAACAGGCTGAAAAGCTCGGTGTGGATTTTTGTGTGTTATCGCCGGTTCTGCCAACACGTTCACATCCAGATGCGACACCTTTGGGTTGGGATGTGTTTAAGGGCTTAGTTGAAAAGGTGAATGTGCCTGTGTTCGCATTAGGCCGTATGTCACCGGAGCAAGAAGCTAAAGCACTTGAATCTGGCGCTCAAGGCGTTGCGGGAATCAGAGGGCTTTGGCGAAGCGTTTAATGAAGCGAGCTTGAGTCGTCTTCTGGCGGAAAGTGTGGATCACCTAGAATGCGTTTTTCCTCATCCAACCATTCACCCAAATCAATCAAGCGACAACGCTTGCTGCAAAAAGGGCGATAAGGTGAGTCTTCAGACCAGACGACATCGGCATTACAGGTTGGGCAGCTAACGGTTTTGGCTTTCTTCATAGCTGACAAACCTTCAGCTCAAATGGAATGTCACGTTCAGTCGGTTTTCCGTGACCTAATTCGGAAATTTCAATAAATCGAAGGGTGAAGCGTTGCTTACCACCGCTAATTTCACAGAACACATTTTCATCTTTAGCCACTTTGATTTGCACAAGTTGAGATGAGCTATCACCGCTAAGTGTTTGGTTGTAAAAGCCGCGTTCAGCAACACAGTGTTTCGATACGGTGCTTTCACGAATCATGCCGAGCAGTAACTCAACCGCATCTTGTACTGAGCCAATTTCATTGCGCCAATCATCCATCTGCAGCAACTGATCGCTATGTGATTGATTCAACCAGTAATGCAGTTGGGGGATGTCAAAATCAAAGGTGCCGCCCGGGATCGTAGAGCGTTGAAGTACAGCGCTGAGGAATTCATCTTGTCGAAGATTCTGTCCAAGAGCGCCTGAGATATTCTTCAGTGATTTTCGCGCGTATTCAATATTTTTCAGTACATGCTGCAAGCGATTCATATCAACATTGCTGGATGACTTTAGGCGCTCGAAGAAGATCCGGAAACGTTCGAGCTCTTTAACGATTTCAGTTTTAAGATCGCCACGAGTGAGTACTGCGGTGATATCGAGAAGGGCTTGCAAGCTGCCGCGAACATTCCATTCACCCGCTTTGCTGGTGAAGAAATCGAGCTGCTCAAACAAATGTGAAAGACGCAACAAGGTGCGACTTTTCTCATTCAATGGTTGTTCAAAGGTGATCAGCTCAGACATGCTGCATTGTCGCGTGTTGAGTAGTGAGGGTAAAGATGGGTTATCCCGCCTGAGTTAGATACTGCTGATGTAACTCGGCCACTCGTACTGCCAAATCATCAGGGTTGGTGGTGTTATCAATCACATCATCAGCAGCTGCAAGTCGCTGTTCACGAGTCGCCTGCGAATTCAGGATTTGTTCGATCTGCTCCGGGGTGGTGCCATCTCGTTGCGCTAGGCGATCTCGCTGAACCTCAATTGGGACATCAATCACGAGTAGGCGGTCAGCTTCATAGCCTCTTTCTGATTCTAAAAAAAGAGGTACCACGATGATGCAGTAGGATGCATCAAGATGATTTTTTAGCGCATTAATATGTGCTCGGATTTTTGGATGCAAGATGGCTTCGAGCTCACGACGTTTTTCTGGTGCTCAAAAATAATTTCTCTGAGTGCAGTTCGGTTGAGTTCGCCAGAAGTGGTGATCACATCACTACCAAAGCTTTTGATTTCATTAAGTGCAGGTTGTCCTGGCTCAACGACTGCTCGCGCCGCGAGATCGGTATCCAGAATCGGTACGCCATGTGAGGCAAAAAGATCAGATGCCGAGGTCTTGCCGCTAGCAATTCCGCCGGTCATCACTACGGTAAACATCAGTGAATGCCAATCCAAATAAGGTATTTGGCAAATAACATATCACCCCAGAACATTCCAATGAAGCCGCCGGCGGCGAGAAAAGGCCCAAAAGGCATTGGGGCCTGTCGATCACGCTTAGCAATAACCGCCAACAAGATGCCGAAAATGGCACCTGTCACTGATGAAAGAATTTAATTCAATCGCCCAATAAACCCTTGAGCCCCATATATCGGGGACTTGGGGCTAAGCTGAAGCATTTCGTATTTGGAGTTTCAATTTTCCGAAAAAGCCGAAAAATCAGTGCTACTGTTCATGTGTCGGCTAAAAGCCGCAGCGAGGAAATGTTGTGTCACACTAGCGACATTTCGCATAACAACAAAACAAGCACTAGAAGGAAGATGGCGTGAATTTGCACGAGTTCCAGTCCAAAAGACTGTTTGCCGGATACAAGATCCCGGTACCCCATGGTATTGCCGTAGAAACCGCTGATGAAGCGCGCGATGCGGCGAATGAAATGGGTGGTGGCCGTTGGGTCGTTAAAGCACAAGCGCACACCGGTGGTCGCGGTAAAGCGGGTGGCGTGGTGGTTGCGACCTCCGCTGATGAAGTGGCGACCGAAGCCGGTCGTATGTTGAGCAATCGCTTAGTCACCAAACAAACTGGTGAAATTGGTTTGCCCGTCAGTTTTATCTTGGTGGAAGAGCCAAGTGAGATTCAGCGCGAGTTGTATCTTTCGGTGCTAGTTGATCGTGAGACGCGAAAAATTCTCATCATGGCGTCACAAGCGGGCGGCATGAATATCGAAGAGGTGGCTGAAGAGACACCTGAAAAGATTCTGACCACCACCATTGATCCTGCGGCTGGCTTGCAAGGTTATCAATGCCGACTGCTCGGCTTTGGCTTGGGGCTAGAAGGCGATCAGATGAAGCAGTTCGCTAAGCTGCTTTCAGGCTTGGTCACGCTTTTTGAAAAAGAAGATTGCAGCTTGGTTGAGATCAATCCGCTTATCGTGAATGGTGAGGGTAATTTGGTTGCACTCGATGCCAAGATTAATCTCGATAGTAATGCGCTTTATCGACATGCTGACCTACTTCGAGATGCGTGATATCTCACAAGAGGATGCTCGTGAAGCGGCTGCCGCTGAGCACGACCTTAACTACATTACCTTAGACGGCAATATTGGCTGCATGGTTAACGGTGCTGGTCTTGCGATGGCTACGATGGATGTGGTGAAGCTGCATGGTGGCTTACCTGCTAATTTCTTGGATGTCGGTGGCGGTACAACCGCTGCTCGTGTCGCAGAGGCATTTAAAATCATTTTGTCCGATGACAAGGTGAAAGCGGTACTGGTGAATATCTTCGGCGGCATTGTGCGCTGTGATTTGATTGCAGAAGGCATCATCACGGCGGTGAAAGAGCTCGGCTTAGAAGTGCCTGTGGTGGTTCGTCTTGAAGGCACCAATGCTGAGAAAGGCCGCGAGATGCTCTCGACTAGTGGGTTGAATTTGATTGCTGCAGCCGGTTTGACTGAAGCCGCGCAAAAAGTGGTGGAGGCTGCGAAATGAGCATTTTGATTAATAAAGATACCAAAGTGATCTGCCAAGGTTTTACGGGTCAGCAGGGCACCTTCCACTCAGAGCAAGCGATTGCTTACGGTACCAATATGGTCGGCGGTGTGACGCCAGGTAAGGGTGGTCAAACACACCTTGGCTTGCCGGTATTCAACACGGTGCACGATGTAGTAAAAGCAACTGGCGCAGAAGCGACCATGATTTACGTGCCGGCAGCCTTTGCTGCTGATGCGATCTTGGAAGCTAATGATGCGGGCATCCGAGTGATCGTGTGTATCACTGAAGGTATTCCAGTGATGGATATGCTGAAGGTGAATGCAGCGTTAAAAGATAGCGATGCACGCTTGATTGGACCTAACTGCCCAGGTGTTATCACCCCAGGTGAATGCAAGATCGGCATCATGCCGGGTGTGATCCATCAGAAAGGCAAGATTGGCATTGTGTCGCGCTCTGGCACATTGACCTATGAAGCAGTTCATCAAACCTCTAATGCCGGCTTAGGCCAGAGTACTTGTGTCGGTATTGGTGGCGACCCAATTCATGGCATGAGCTTTGTGGATTGCTTAGAGCTGTTCCAAAACGACCCGCAAACCGAAGGTATTGTGATGGTCGGTGAGATCGGCGGTACGGCTGAAGAGGCAGCTGCTGATTACATCAAGGCGCATTTGACCAAGCCAGTAGTGGCTTACATTGCGGGTGTCACAGCACCTTCTGGCAAGCGCATGGGCCATGCTGGCGCGATTGTCAGCGGTGGTAAAGGTACTGCGGAAGGTAAATTCGCGGCGCTTGAAGCAGCGGGTGTGAAGACCGTGCGTTCTCCTGCGGATATTGGTGAGGTAATGGCCTCTTTGATGTCTTAATCCCTTGAGTTGCTACCTGTTGTCGCCTTGCGGCAGCAGGTAGAATAACCGCATCTTTTCTTAATCTATTGGCGCCTTTCATGCGGTTAGCGCTTGCTCAACTTAATTTCCTCGTCGGTGATATCGAAGGTAATGCTCAGCGCATTATTGAGACCGCGTGTGAGCTGCGTGAGAAGGGCGTTGAGTTGGCTTTGTTTACTGAGCTAGCGCTCACAGGTTATCCCCCTGAAGATCTATTGCTACGTGATGAGTGTCAGCGCCGTGTAGATGCTGCGTTAGCCCTTGTTGCGAAACAGTGTACTGGTATTACGGTTGTGCTGGGTTTGCCATTGATGCTTGAAGGTCAGCGATTTAATGCTGCGGTGGTATTGCGAGATGGTGCTGTGATTGCTGAGTATCACAAGCGTGAGTTACCTAACTACAGCGTGTTTGATGAGAAACGTTATTTTGCTGCCGGTGATGATGCGGTGGTTTTGAGCAGTCTGGCGTGAGCTTTGGCTTAGCGATCTGTGAGGATGTTTGGTTTGACGCGCCTGTCGCCGATCTGGCCGGTGCGGGTGCGCATGTGGTGCTTAATCTAAATGCCTCTCCTTTTAACAGTGGTAAGACGCGCGAGCGTGAGCGTGCTGTTGTAGAGCTCTGTCGCGAGCATTCGGTATCGATGTTGTATGCCAATCAGGTCGGTGGCCAAGATGAGTTGGTATTTGATGGCGGTTCCTTTGCGGTAAATGCTTTAGGCGATGTACAGCTGCGTTACCAGCAATTTGCTGAGCAGATCGCGATTGTTGAGCTAGATGATCAAGCACAACCGATTAAACAAGAGATTGCCGAACCTTTAAGTGACGAAGCTGAGATATATGGCGCCTTGGTTCAGGGTGTTCGTGATTATGTGACCAAGAATGGTTTCAAAGGCGCGGTGTTAGGTTTATCCGGTGGTATCGATTCAGCGGTGACCTTGGCGATTGCTGTTGATGCGCTTGGAGCTGAGAACCTTGAAGTCGTCTTGATGCCTTCGCGCTATACCTCGGATATGAGTAATGAGGATGCTGCAGAGCAGGCAAAAACACAGCATGTCGCATATCAGACGATTCCGATTGAGCCTGCGTTTAATGCCTTTTTAGAGATGCTCTCTGATTCGTTTGATGGTCTTCCTGCAGATGTGACCGAAGAGAATATTCAGGCGCGTTGTCGCGGTGTGTTGTTGATGGCGATCAGTAATAAGCGTCGGCGTATGCTGTTAACGACCGGTAATAAGAGTGAGATGTCGGTCGGCTACGCCACCTTATATGGCGATATGAATGGTGGCTTTGCGCCGCTGAAAGATGTGCCAAAGCTGCTTGTATATCGTCTGGCGCGTTGGATTAATCGCGATGGCGAGATCATCCCTGATCGCGTGATTACTCGTCCGCCATCCGCTGAGTTGCGTCCGGATCAAAAAGACTCAGATAGCTTGCCGGATTACGAGGTGCTTGATGCCATCATTGAGCGCTACGTGGAGCTTGATCAGTGCGTTGAAAAGATTGTGGCGGAGACGGGCTTTGATCAGGCTGAGGTGGAGCGTATTGCGCGCTTGATTGATTTGAATGAGTACAAGCGTCGCCAGTCAGCGCCAGGGGTAAAGATTACCCAGCGGGCTTATGGCCGAGACCGCCGTTATCCGATTGTGAATGGCTTTTAAGTCTGCGCAATTCTCGCTATCCTCTAGCTATAGATTAACCATCCATCAGGGAATCGACGATGAAAAAGATTGAGGCAATCATTAAGCCGTTCAAATTAGATGATGTGCGTGAAGCGCTATCAGCAATTGGCATTACCGGCATGACCGTAACTGAAGTGAAAGGCTTTGGTCGTCAGAAGGGTCACACTGAGCTGTATCGTGGTGCTGAGTATGTTGTCGATTTTCTACCGAAGCTACGTCTTGAGTTGGTTGTTTCTGATGGGGCAGGCGATGAGTGTATTGAAGCGATTACTGGCGCGGCTCGTACGGGCAAGATTGGTGATGGTAAGATCTTTGTTTCTTCAGTCGATCAAGTGATCCGTATTCGTACCGGCGAGACTGGCGACGAAGCGGTTTAAGTTTCCAAAAAATAAAAAAGGGAGCTTTGTGCTCCTTTTTTATTGCCTGATGTATCTGATTAGTTTTCGTCGAGACCAATCAGTGTCCAGAAGTTTTCGACCAGATTCTCATCACGTAGCTTCAGTGGGTCATCTACGATCGCGCCGGAATCTTTGTTCATGGCGAGGACGCGCTCAGCATCTTTTGCGAGCTTTGGCATATCGAGCTTGGTGTAGGCCTGAGACATGATTTTCAGTGCATCAGAAACTGATGGGGTGCGCTGATAGTTTTCAATCACATAGTTCGCACGATTCGCCGCTGCGACAAAGGCGCCACGCTTCATATAGAACTTGGCCACGTGGATCTCATAACGTGCAAGGTTGTTACGCAGGTACAACATGCGCTTACGAGAGTCCTCGGTGTATTCGCTGTCTGGGAATTTCTCAAGCACAGTGGCGAAGTCTTGGTATGACTGCAAAGCGCCACCTGGGTCGCGCTGACTTTGGTCGCTAGGGATAAAGCGCGTTAAAAAGTTAATCGAACGATTGAAGTTCGACAAACCTTTCAGGTAATGCGCGTAAGCCTCTGCAGGGTGATTGGGGTGGAATTTGATGAAACGGTCTGCAGCAGCACGCGCTGAGTCATGCTCGCCGTTACGGTAGTAGGCATAAGCGATATCGAGCTGAGCTTGGTGCGCATATTTGCCGTAAGGGTAACGAGATTCAAGCTTCTCGTAATAATCGATCGCTTTGTCCCATGCGCCACCCGCCATCGCAGATTTCGCTTCGGTGAAGAGTTTTTGCTGACTCCAACCTTCGGTAGGGTCTTTTTGCTCAAAAAACGAGCAGCCGCTCAAAAAGCTAACAAGAAGAAGTGTCCAGATGAGGCGCGACATAGGCGATAATCTCTTTATTACTACTGATGACAGTATAACGGATCACATCCCGAGCTGAGACAGTGACAGCAAAAGAACAGCAACAAACTGCAGAGATTTCGACCGATTTGGCAGGCAAGCGCCTCGACCAAGCGTTGGCGGCACTTTTCCCGGAATTTTCCCGCAGCCGTTTGACAGCATGGACCAAAGAAGGGCGAGTTCTACTCAATGGTGAAACAGTAAGACCTCGAGATGCGGTTAAGCTCGGTGATCAGGTTCAGTTGACCGCGGTGATTGAAGATCAGGTTGAATGCCGACCTCAGCAAGTCGATTTTGAGGTGGTCTATGAGGATGAGCATCTGATCGTGGTGAACAAGCCCGCGGGCTTGGTGGTGCATCCTGCAGCCGGTAATCCAGATGGTACCTTGCAAAATGGCCTGCTCTATATGGATGAGAATCTGGCGAATATTCCTCGTGCCGGCATCGTGCATCGCTTAGATAAAGAAACGACTGGTTTGATGGTTGTGGCGCGAAGTGAGCTTGCACATAAGAAATTAAGTGAAGCTTTAGCGAAACGCACCATGAAGCGCGAATACCGTGCGGTGGTAAATGGAAAGTTTAATGTCGGCGGTACGATTGATTTACCGATTGGTCGTCATCCCACTCAGCGTATCAAGATGGCGGTTAACCCCATGGGTAAGCCTGCGATCACACATTATCGAGTCCTCGAAAAATTCCAAGCGCATACCTTGTTAAAAGTGAATCTTGAGACTGGACGTACGCATCAGATCCGTGTGCACATGGCGCATCTTCGGCATCCTTTAGTTGGCGATCCTGTTTATGGTGCACGTTTGCAGCTGCCAAAAAATGCCGATGATTATTTAAAAGAAGTGATGCGTGGTTTTAATCGTCAAGCGCTGCATGCGAAACGCTTGAGCTTTCTGCATCCTGAAAGTGGCAAAGAGCTTAATTTTGAAGTGCCGATACCAGATGACATGGCGGTACTGATCGAAGCGCTACGTGACCATCATTTTGGTGATGTGGAAGAAATGGAGTTCGGCGATGACTTCTATCAGGCCTTTGAAGTTGATGGCCTAGAGATCTGGGAAGAGGATGATTAAGCCGATTATTCCTGACTGGCCAGCTCCCGAGCATGTGCGAGCTTATTCATCCACGCGAGAAGGTGGTGTCGGTCAGGGAGCTTGGGCAAGTTTGAATCTAGCCACCCATGTTCAAGATGATTTGAAGCATGTGGCAGAGAATCGTCGTCGATTATCTGAAGCCTTAGCGATTCCCAATGAGCCTTATTGGCTTGAGCAAGTGCACGGCACTGAGGTCGTTCGACCTGAGTTAAATACAACCCACTGTGCTGATGCTGCTTTTACCCAACAGTCAGATACCCCTTGCGTGGTAATGACTGCGGATTGTTTGCCAGTCCTGTTTTGTGATGAGCAAGGTACAGCAGTCGCCGCTGCGCATGCTGGTTGGCGTGGCTTGGCTGCTGGCGTTTTAGAACAAACGCTCAAGTGTTTTGAAGATCAGAGTATGGTGATGGCATGGATGGGGCCGGCGATTGGGCCAGAGCATTTTGAAGTGGGTGATGAGGTGCGAGAGATTTTTGTGCAGCAGCATTCACAAACCGAGTCAGCGTTTGTTGAATCACGCCCAGGGCATTGGATGGCCGATATATTTCAATTGGCACAACAACGTCTGTCGGCGGCAGGTGTGTCACAGATCTTTGGCGGTGGTATTTGTACCTATGCTGATGCAGATCATTTCTATTCATTTCGACGTGAGTCGATCACTGGCAGAATGGCTAGTCTAATTTGGTTGTCAGATGACAATAAGTGAGTGAGCAATGAAGACAACGTGGTTCATGTTAACGATGATTGGTAAAGATAAGCCCGGGATGGTCGCGGCGATTTCAGGTGCCTTAGCCGATCATGGTGTGACCTTGGGTGAGACCTCGATGTTACGTCTAGGTGGCAACTTTACTGTGATGATGATGGTGTCAGGCGCAGCAGATGAGCAAGCACTTCGTGAATCACTCGCGCCGATTTTAGAGTCGCAAGGCATGTGTTTACACGTTGATCCGATTGAAGGTGGTCTACATAAGCATGTCATTCCGAATGTGCATGTGACGGTGAGCGGCGCTGATCGCCCGGGTATCGTTTCGCAAGTGACTTCTGTGTTAGCAGAGATGGGTATCAATATCCTTGATTTGGAATCTGATGTTGCCGGCACTGAAGATAAGCCAATTTACATCATGCAAATCACAGTTGTGTCTGCGCTGGATATTGAAGCGATAGAAACGGCATTGAACTCGGTTCGCGAGAGCGATGTGTCGGTGAGTGTGTCGGCTATCGAGACGTATATCGGTTAATTCAGAATGGCACTTCTCGAGATACTTCAGCTTCCTGATAAGCGCTTAAAGCAGGTCTCAGAACCTGTTGAGGTGTTTGATGATGAGCTGCGTGCTTTTATTGCCGATCTTGAAGAAACTCGCCAGAACGGCCCGGCTGCTGTGGGTATAGCTGCGCCACAAGTCGGTGTGTTTAAGCGTGTCGTAATTATTGATTGTTCAACAACACGTAAGCCGGTGCCTAATCATGGCTACATGGTGCTGGTAAATCCTGAGATCACAAAATGGGATGGCTTTGAGAAAGGTCGAGAGGGTTGTTTATCAGTGCCTGATTACACAGGTAATGTAATTCGAGCAACGAAAGTCACGTTGACTGCAAAAGATCCTCATGGCGAGCCCCTTCACTTTGAGATGGAGGGCTATGAGGCACGTGCTGCGCAACATGAGATTGATCATCTCGACGGTATGTTGTTCGTGGACCGTGTAGTGAGTCGTCGAACAGATCTTTTTAAACGTAAGGTTTACCAAGACGGCGGCAAGGAAAAAGAAGTCCTGATTCATTGAGCTGTGATGTAGCTCAATATTCCTGACCTTGAAAACGCGCCAAATACCCCCATATTTCTGTCAGTTAGAGAATTTTTGGAGATAAACCAATGCGTATGGATAAGCTTACAAGTAAGTTTCAGCTTGCGCTTGCAGATGCGCAGAGCTTGGCTCTAGGGCGTGATCATCAATTTATAGAACCGGTTCATTTGATGGTGGCTTTGCTCGATCAAGAGGGTGGCAGTGTACGCCCATTGCTTGGTCAGGCTGATGTGAATGTGAACCAATTACGTTCGTCACTAAGCGAAGCGTTAGAGCGCTTAGCGTCTGTGCAAGGTAATACCGGAGATGTGCATCTTTCAAATGATCTCGGTCGTTTGTTGAATCAAACCGATAAGTTGGCTCAAGAGCGAAAGGATCAATACATCAGCTCTGAGTTGTTTGTTTTGGCGACGATGGAAGATAAAGGTGCGTTAGGTGATGCCTTGCGCAAGGCTGGCGGCAGCAAGACAGCGATTAATAAAGCCATTGATAACATCCGCGGTGGTGCATCAATTGATGATCCGAATGCGGAAGAGCAGCGCCAAGCGTTGGATAAATACACCATTGATCTGACTGAGCGTGCGGAACAGGGCAAGTTGGATCCTGTGATTGGTCGTGACGATGAGATTCGTCGTGCCGTTCAAGTGTTGCAGCGCCGTACTAAAAATAACCCTGTTTTGATCGGTGAGCCCGGTGTGGGTAAGACCGCGATCGTCGAAGGTCTTGCGCAACGTATCGTCAATGGTGAAGTGCCAGAAGGCTTAAAAAGTAAGCGTTTGTTATCGCTCGATATGGGCGCGTTGATTGCGGGTGCAAAATTCCGCGGTGAATTCGAAGAGCGTTTAAAAGCAGTATTGAATGACTTATCTAAACAAGAAGGTCAGATCATTCTGTTTATTGACGAAATCCACACCATGGTCGGTGCCGGCAAAGGCGATGGCGCTATGGATGCGGGCAATATGCTTAAGCCAGCGCTTGCGCGCGGTGAGTTGCATTGCGTGGGTGCTACTACCTTGGATGAGTATCGTCAGTACATTGAGAAAGATGCAGCATTAGAACGTCGTTTCCAAAAGGTATTGGTCGAAGAGCCAACGGTAGAAGATACGATCGCCATTTTGCGTGGCTTAAAAGAGCGCTACGAAGTGCACCATGGTGTTGATATTACTGACCCTGCGATTGTTGCTGCGGCTGAGCTATCAACCCGTTACATCACTGATCGACAACTTCCTGATAAAGCCATCGATTTGATCGATGAAGCAGCGTCACATATCCGCATGGAGATCGACTCTATGCCGGAAGAGATGGATAAGCTGGATCGTCGTTTGATTCAGTTAAAGATCGAACGTGAAGCGCTGAAGAAGGAATCGGACGAGGCCTCTAAGAAACGCCTAACGATACTGGATGACGAAGTGTCCGGTCTTGAGCGTGAGTTCGCTGATCTTAAAGAGGTGTGGGTATCTGAAAAGGCAGCGATGCAAGGCAGTACGCACATCAAAGAAGCGTTAGAGCAAGCGCGTTTAGACTTTGAAACAGCGCGTCGTGCGAATGACTTACAACGTATGTCTGAGTTGCAGTACGGTGTGATCCCAGAGCTAGAAGCGAAGGTTGCTGCGGCATCCAATGAGAAGCCAGCAGAAACCAAGTTGCTTACGCAATAACGTGACTGAAGAAGAGATCGCGACCATAGTATCTAAGTGGACCGGTATTCCAGTTTCTAAGATGCTCGAAGGTGAGCGCGAAAAGCTCCTGCAGATGGAAGGCGAGCTCGGTAAGCGAGTGGTGGGTCAACAAGAAGCCATTGGTGCGGTATCGAATGCAATTCGTCGCTCGCGTGCTGGCCTGTCTGATCCAAACCGTCCAAATGGCTCATTCTTATTCTTAGGTCCTACCGGTGTAGGTAAGACCGAGCTGTGTAAAGCACTCGCGGAATTCTTGTTCGATACCCAAGATGCGATGGTGCGTATCGACATGTCTGAGTTCATGGAGAAGCACTCAGTGTCGCGTTTAATCGGCGCACCTCCAGGCTATGTGGGTTATGACGAAGGCGGCTATTTGACCGAGGCTGTTCGTCGTCGTCCCTACAGTGTGATCTTGATGGACGAGGTGGAGAAAGCGCATCCCGATGTGTTTAACGTGTTGCTACAAGTCTTGGATGATGGCCGTTTGACCGATGGTCAGGGGCGTACCGTTGATTTCCGTAATACGGTGATCGTGATGACTTCTAACTTGGGCTCCGATCTGATTCAGACCATGTCGAGTGATGGTCAATATGATGAGATGAAAGAAGCAGTGATGGGAGTTGTGGGTCAACACTTCCGTCCGGAATTCATCAACCGTATTGATGAGACGGTCGTGTTCCACCCATTAGGTCGTGAACAGATCCGGTCGATCACTGAGATCCAGATGCTGTATCTGCATAAGCGTTTAGCTGAGCGTGATTTGAGTCTAGATATTAGTGCGGAAGCATTAGATCTACTGGGTGAGGCTGGCTTTGACCCTGTGTATGGTGCGCGTCCATTGAAGCGTGCGATTCAGCATCAGATTGAAAACCCAATGGCACAAGCGATCTTGGGTGGCGATTATCATCCGGGTGATGTGATCAAGATTGATGTTGCTGATGGCGAGCTGACCTTTGCTCGTTAAAGGCGCCAATACGGCATAAAAAAGCGCCCGAAAGGGCGCTTTTTTGTGTCAGTAAGAAAACTTACTTAGCAGCCGGTGCTGCTGGTGCAGCCTCTGGCTTTGCTGCTGGAGCAGGTGGGCGCTGTACGGGTGGGCGTACTACGCCTTGACGCGCTTGAGGTACTGGACCCCAACCGCGGAACATGCGGTTATCTTGCCAAGGCATATCTTTGTTCCATGGTGCGTTGCCGCCTTTCCATTCATCGCTGCCCATTGGGCCCCCAGTTCATTGGGTTGCCGTTGTTGCCACCCCAGCCCAAGCCATTGTTGTTGCCGTTATTGTTCCAAGGCATGTTATTACCGTTGAAACCCCAGCCGTTGTTACCGTTGTTGCTCCAAGGCATGTTGCCCCAACCATTGTTGCCATAACCATTGTTATTGCTCCAAGGCATATTGCCCCAACGGCTATTACCGTTACGGTTGTTCCAAGGCATGTTGTTGCCATTGTTGTCCCAACCATTGTTACCGTAGCCGTTTCATTCCACGGCATATTGTTGTTATTCCAGAAAGCACTGGCTTGGCTAGCAGCAAAGAAAGTTGCAGACAATGTGGTGACAGTCAGTAATTTTTTTAATTGTGTCATCGAGTAGGTTCTCCAAGGGTTCCTAAGTGACTCGATAATAGAGGAATCGGGGCGACTTTTCCTTAACTTATATTCAGTTAAATAGATTCGTGTTTAAGTATTAGAACATCACGATATAGCAATAGTTCCAAGAGATTCAATGAGGGTTAACTTGGTTCAGTAAGACGCGCTGAGATAGCCTTTTTCACCGATACGTTGCAGCGGTGTATTGAGTAGCTCAGATAAGTTTGCTGACGTTAATAGATCCTCAGCTTTACCTGTTTGCCAGCTGCCATCGCCTTTCAATAACAATGCATGAGTTGAAATAGCACGTGCACGATTCAGGTCGTGTTCAACCCAGAGTGCTGCGTTGTTATGTGTTGCAAGATGGTTTAACAAAATGTCTTGCGTTGCTTTTTGTTGATGTAAATCGAGATGATTAAGTGGCTCATCTAATAACATTACTTTTGGATTTTGCAGCATTAATCGAGCAATCTCGGCACGGCGTAATTCACCACCTGATAATTCACTGACTGCTTGATTAACGTTGTCGCTCAAGCCTAGCGATTCAAGTAGGGCTTCTGCAGCGTGTAAGTGATCTTGATCTTCCCAATAGGATGTCGTCAGTGCGTAGCTGCCTGATAACACCAGATCCAAGGTTCGAGTGTTAAATCCGGTTAAGCTTTGTTGAGATAACAGGCCAATGCGTTGCGCTCGATCTTTTTGGCGCATAGTCATAAATGGCTTTCTGTTCAAACGTGACTTCAGGCTGCGCGGTTAACCCAATACAGGCTTTGAGTAATGAGCTTTTTCCTGCGCCATTAGGTCCGATGATGACCCAGCGCTCACCAGCATTAACGCTGAGGGATAGCTTATTAACCAAGCATCGCTTTGGTGTGCTGAGGGTTAGTTTGTTGATGCTTAAGCTCATGAGCGAGATCTCACGAGTAGCCATAAAAAGACCGGCACACCCAAGAGTGCGGTGAATATACCCACGGGGATTTGCATCGGGCTGATTAGGGTGCGGGCTAATAAGTCAGCTAAGACTAAGAGTGATCCACCAGCTAAAACGCTCATTGGTAATAAGTTGCGATGGTCGGTAACGCCAAGTAAGCGCACAAGGTGCGGGATGATCAGGCCGATAAAACCAATAGCTCCAGCAATGCTCACCGCGCTTGCTGTGAGTAGTGAGGTAAGAATATAGAGCTTGAGTCTCAGTTGTTGGGTATTGATGCCCAAGCTGTGTGCTTGCTCCTCACCATAGATGGCGACATTGAGCTGATTGGCAATCATTAGGGCAAAGACTAAACCTGCAGCCAAGAATAAGTAATGAGATAAGCGGCTGTTGCGTATCGCTCAAGTCACCCATTAACCAAAACAACATACCGGGCAGTTGCATGGGGGGAGCGAGTGAAAGGGTAAGGCTAATTAAGGCTCCCCAGAATGCGGCCATCACCACACCTGCAAGTAAGAGCGTTTGTTGTTCGGATTGGAAGCGACTCAAGCCAAACACAACAAGGATGCTGACCATCGCCCCCACAAAAGCAATGGGTGTGATCAACCATCCGGCGACACCTAAGACCATTCCGAATAAAGCTGCGCTCGCCGCTCCACCAGAAACACCGAGGACGTAAGGATCACCTAAAGGGTTGCGCAGAAGTACTTGCATCAAAGCACCTGCTAGCGCGAGTAGGCCACCGACGGCAAAAGCAGAAAGGGTGCGAGGTAGACGGACTTCGTGGATGATTTGTGACGCTAGGCTGTTATCAGGACTGATCAATAGGCTGATGACCTGATGAAGCGAGATGTCATGGCTGCCGATGAGTAAGGACAGCGAAAGGCTGATTAAGGCAAGGATCACAAAGCCCGGCAGCAAACGATAGAAATGAGCTTTTGCCGGGTGATGCATGTTTATCGGAGGCTGATGACAGGCCAGCCTTTATCCTCAGCATGTGCTCGTAAGGTATCGTCGGGATCAACCGCGACGGGGAATTCCACCGCTTCAAGCAATGGGAGGTCGTTGAGAGAATCACTGTAGAAGCTGGCTTTCTCAAGCTTTGCGCCATACACGCCCAGCCACTCTTGCAGACGTTCAACCTTTGCCTTCACGGAAACTTGGGGTGCCAGCGACCTTGCCGGTATAGCGGCCATTTTTGATCTCAGGCTCGGTACCAATCAGGTACTCGATACCAAGATCAGCCACGATAGGGCGAGTCACAAAGGTGTTTGTGGCGGTAATCACCATTGGACAATCGCCTTTCTCGCGATGAGATTCAACCAGATCACGTGCCTTTTGCGTTATGCGTGGCAGTATCTTGTTTTCGATGAAATCAGCACGCCAAGCTTCAAGTTGTTCCATTGAATGCTCGGAGAGCGGCTTTAACGAGAAGGCGAGGAATTCAAAGATGTCCAACGTGCCCATCTTTATATTGTTCATAGAACTCGAGATTCTTTGCCTCGTATACCGCACGATCCACAACGCCGAGCTCACACAAAAACTCGCCCCAGAGCAGGTCTGAATCGCCGTTCAAAAAGGGTGTTATCGAGGTCAAAAATCGCTAGGGGCATACTACTAAGCCGGTGTTTTTCGAAGGAAAGGCATCATACCGAAAAATCTTTATAAGCAATACCTTATGGATTGAGGTCTTGCTTGCGAGGCCGGCTTGCCCTGTGGAAGAATGGACTCAGTTTAAAATTTTTTGGTTTTTAGTTGTGATCGACGCAGATGGTTTTAGAGCCAATGTGGGGATCATTCTCTGTAACGATGAAAATCGCCTGTTTTGGGGGCGAAGAGTAGGACAAAACGCTTGGCAGTTTCCCCAGGGCGGAATACGTACAGATGAATCCCCTCGCGAGGCTATGTATCGCGAATTAGAAGAAGAGGTCGGCCTCTTGCCTGAGCACGTTGAAGTGTTGGGTGAAACACGCCGCTGGTTGCGCTATCGCTTGCCTAAGCGATTTATTCGTCGCCATTCTCATCCTGTGTGCATCGGGCAAAAGCAGCGTTGGTTTTTGCTGCGTGTCAATTGCTCAGATAAAAAGGTCTGTCTGGATAAATTCCGTAAGCCTGAGTTTGATGATTGGCAATGGGTCGATTACTGGAAGCCCGTTGATGAAGTTATTTACTTCAAGCGCCGTGTTTATGAGCGTGCGTTAGAAGAGCTGGGTCCCCTACTGTTCCCGTCAGGTCTGCCTGAGCGCGAAACAGTCGAAAAGGCTGAGCAAAACGCTGCGCGCTGAGTAATTCATATGTCTATGCTCGATACGCTTCACCGAATCGTTAGTGCTGTAAACCGTTCAACGGATTTGCAACGGGCGCTGTTGCTTATCGTTAAGCAGGTAAAGGTGGCCATCGGTAGTGATGTTTGTTCTATCTACCTGAGCGAAGAAGACACTAAGGTGAATGTGCTGATGGCAACCGATGGTTTCCGTAAAGAAGCGGTCGGTAAAGTTCGCCTTCCTTATGGTCGCGGCTTGGTCGGTTTGGTGGCAGAACGTGCAGAACCGATCAACCTTGATGATGCGATGAAGCACCCGCGCTATATGCATATTTCTGAAACTGGTGAGACACAGTATCACGGCTTCTTGGGTGTGCCGATCATTCAGAACCGACGCGTGTTGGGTGTATTGGTTGTGCGTCAAGAAAAGGTGCGTCAATTCCAAGATGAGGAAGTGACCTTCCTATTTACCTTGGCAGCGCAGTTGGCCGGTGCGATCACTCATGCGAAAGCCAGTGGTGAGCTGAGTGCACTGACCCGTGGTGAGAGTTCGATCAGTAGCTTTTTGCAAGGTCAGCCGAGTAACACGGGTGTTGCGATCGGTACGGCGGTTGTCACCTATCGTTTAGCTGATCTGGATGCTGTGCCTGATCGTGACTGTGACGACATCGCTGCAGAATGTGAAATTTTCCGTAAAGCGGTATTGGATGTCGAGAATGATTTACGACGTCTTCAAGACAATATCAGTCATAAATTACCTGAAGAAGATTTAGCTTTATTTGATGCGCTGCTTTTGATGTTGGGTAGTGACACTTTGGTTACGCACACCATCGAAAGGATTGAGAAAGGTTTATGGGCGGCTGCAGCATTGCGCGACACCATTCAGGCACATCCTCAAGTCTTTGAAAGCATGGATGATCCTTACTTGCGAGAACGTGCCTATGACGTGCGTGATCTAGGTCGTCGTATTCTGACTCATCTACAAAACGACCAGCCGGTTGAGATTGATTACCCCGAGAACACTATCTTGGTAGGTGATGAGGTGAGTGCGATGGATTTGGCCGATGTGCCAGTCGGTCGTTTAGCAGGTGTTATTGCTGCAACAGGTTCAGGCTCATCTCACGCAGCCATTATGGCGCGCGCCATGGGTGTGCCTGCGGTTATGGGTGTCACCGATATGCCGATCAGTCGTATGCAGGGTCGTGCGATTGTGATGGATGGTTATCGCGGTCGTGTGTATGTCGATCCAACGCCATCGGTTAGTGAAGAGTACCAACGCCTACTCGATCAAGAGCGTGCACTCGGTGAAGAAGTCGAGGCGATGCGTGGCCTGCCATCTGAAACGATTGATGGTGTGGCAATGCCCTTGTATCTCAATACTGGTTTAATTAATGAGATGAATAGCGCTCAGCAAGAAGAGGCTGAAGGTATTGGTCTTTATCGAACTGAATTGCCCTTCATGGTGCGCGACCGCTTCCCTGGTGAAGATACACAGATAAACAATTATCAAATGGTGTTGTCGTCTATGGCGCCTCGCCCAGTGATTTTGCGCACCTTGGATGTTGGTGGCGACAAACCACTTCCTTACTTCCCGGTAGAAGAGCAAAACCCCTTCTTGGGATGGCGTGGTGTGCGCATCTCTTTGCAGCACCCTGAGATTTTCTTAACCCAAATTCGTGCAATGCTTCGCGCGAATATTGGGTTCGGCAATTTGCAGATCATGTTGCCGATGATTACCAGTGCTTCTGAAGTCGATGAGCTCATGCAGCTTATTCAGCAAGCGCATGATGAGTTACTCGAAGAAGGCTTTGATGTTGTGATGCCAAAGATTGGCGTCATGATTGAGGTGCCTTCGGCCGTTTATCAGATCGATGCATTAGCGCGTCGCGTTGATTTCTTATCCGTGGGTACCAATGACTTAACGCAGTACCTGCTCGCGGTGGATCGTAACAACCCTCGCGTGGCTGATTTATACAGTGATCTGCATCCTGCGGTGATCAGTGCGCTGAAAATGATTGTGGATGGGGCAAAGCGTTACGGTAAGCCAGTCAGTGTTTGTGGTGAGCTTGCCGGTAATCCATTGGCTTCTGTGCTTATGGTTGGCTTAGGTGTTGATTCGTTGAGTATGAGTGCGGGCAGCTTGCTTAAAGTGAAGTGGGTGATCCGTAGTTGCAGTCAGTCACGTGCGCGTCAGTACTTGAATATGGTGATGCGTATGGAAGAGGCGGATCAAGTTAAGCGCTTTATGGAAGGCGTACTTGACGATATGGGTCTTGGTGGTCTGTTCAGACCAGGCAAATAATCAGCGACGTTTTGTCGGACGTCGATTGCTCGGACGCGCATTGCGATCATTTTTTTCCGCGCGGGTATGAGTTGTGCGGAATTTTTACCTTTAACCGGTTTGCGTTGACCTTCAGGTTTGCCACCAGTGCCCGCAGGTTGCCAGCGCGGCACGAGATGTTTCTTTCCATTGCCAATCAGATCGGCACGTCCCATGGCTTGTAGTGCTTCGCGCAAGATCGGCCAGTTATCTGCATCGTGATAACGCAAGAAGGCTTTATGCAGTCGGCGTTGACGACGACCTTTGGGTGAAAACACCGCTTCACTATCGCGAGTAATTTTCTTCAGTGGGTTGCGGCCTGAATGCCACATGGCTGTAGCCAGTGCCATGGGTGATGGTAGGAAGGCTTGAACCTGGTCAGCGCGGAAACCATTACTCTTTAGCCATAGTGCAAGGCTCAGCATATCTTCATCGCTTGTGCCTGGGTGCGCTGCAATGAAGTAAGGAATTAAATATTGTTCTTTGCCAGCTTCTTTGGAGTACTTATCAAACATTGCTTTAAAGCGATCGTAAGTTCCCATGCCTGGTTTCATCATCTTTGAGAGTGGGCCCATTTCAGTATGTTCAGGTGCAATCTTGAGGTAACCGCCAACGTGATGAGTAACGAGCTCTTTTACATACTCAGGTGTTTCAACCGCGATGTCGTAACGCAAGCCTGATGCAATAAAGACGCGCTTAACGCCGGGTATGGCACGGGCTTTACGATAAAGCTGTACCAATGGAATTTGATTGGTATTTAAATTTGAGCAGATGCCGGGGTAAACGCAAGATAAGCGACGGCAACTGGATTCAATTTTAGTATCCTTACAATGCAGGCGCCACATATTTGCCGTAGGGCCGCCGAGATCAGAGATGTTGCCAGTAAAGCCCGGTGTCATATCGCGTATCGATTCGATCTCTTTGAGGATCGAGCTTTCCGAGCGATTTTGAATGATGCGACCTTCGTGCTCGGTGATTGAACAGAAAGAGCAGCCACCAAAACAGCCGCGCATGATGTTCACTGAGAAGCGAATCATTTCATACGCGGGAATTTTTGCTTTGCCGTAACTTGGGTGTGGCACACGTTGGTAAGGAAGCTCAAAGACTTTATCGAGCTCTGGTGTGTGCAACGGAATAGGGGGTGGATTGATCCAAACTTCACGCCCGGCATGTTCTTGAATTAATGCACGCGCATTGCCTGGATTGGATTCCAAGTGAAGAATGCGTGAGGCATGTGCGTATAACACTAGGTCCGCTTTGACTTGATCGTAAGAGGGGAGACGCACCACTGTCTTGTCGCGGTCGAGTCCGCGAGGGCGTCGTTCGAAGCGAATGACTTTTGCATCTTCATCGGCTTGTTTGTTCGTACAACTTTGTTTGCCATCAGTTGGCTTGGTGGTGTCTTGATAAGGATTGATTGGTGGGTCAATTTCACCTGGCTGATCAATCTCAGAGGAATCGATCTCAACCCAATCTTCAGGCCGCTGATCGATTGCAAAGGCACTGCCGCGCAGATCACGAATCTCTTTGATCGATTCGCCACTTGCAATGCGGTGTGTTAATTCAACAATCGCACGCTCTGCATTACCAAACAGCAACATGTCAGCTTTTGAATCCAGTAATACAGAACGGCGGATCTTTTCTTGCCAGTAATCAAAATGCGCAATACGGCGCAGACTGGCTTCAATACCACCAATCACAATAGGTACGTCATTAAAGGCTTCACGACAGCGTTGCGAATAAACAATGGTTGCGCGATCCGGACGTTTACCGCCCTCGTTGTTTGGTGTGTAAGCGTCATCAGAACGAATGCGACGCTCTGAGGTGTAACGATTCACCATTGAATCCATGTTGCCGGCGGTAACACCAAAATACAGGTTAGGTTTGCCGAGCCGTGCGAAATCGTTTGCTGAATTCCAATCAGGCTGCGAGATGATGCCAACACGGAAACCTTGCGCCTCAAGTACGCGGCCGATTACTGCCATGCCAAAGCTGGGATGATCAACGTAAGCATCGCCCGTCACTAGAATCACATCGCAACTATCCCAGCCAAGTTGATCCATCTCTTCGCGCGACATGGGCAAAAAGGGAGCAGGGCCAAACTTATGTGGCCAGTAGCGACGATAGCTAAACAGTTCTTTAGCGATAGGTTGCACAGTGCAAGCTCGTTAAACGTTGGATGGATGCAATCTTAACATTGAGCGTCATCAAATAGCCTTGAGTCAATTACGGGTTGGACAAAACTTTTTCGTATTTTCAGCAATTTAGACAAGTAATTTTTATTTGGATGCGTATAATCGCGCCCTTGCTGTAGATCCCAATATTGGTGAGTGTCATTGGGCCACAGTAATTCTTTAACATTTACTGGGCTGGGCTATGACAGATTCTCAAGAACTGACGTTTTCAGATTTTTCTTTACCTGAAAACATTCTTCGCGCAATTACCGAGGTGGGCTACGAACGTCCGTCTCCAATTCAGGCGCAATGTATTCCTCTTCTTCTTAACGGGCATGACCTTCTTGGTCAGGCGCAAACCGGTACCGGTAAAACCGCTGCGTTCGCTTTGCCGCTGTTAGCAAATGTCGATATGAAAAATCGTGCGCCACAGCTGTTGGTTTTGGCGCCAACTCGTGAGCTGGCGATTCAGGTTTCTGAAGCGTTACAAAAGTAC
The DNA here is from genome assembly GCA_038144195.1 of Gammaproteobacteria bacterium. GTDB lineage: Bacteria > Pseudomonadota > Gammaproteobacteria > Chromatiales > Chromatiaceae > VMDJ01. The sequence continues at coordinate 1,159,211 of JAYQNH010000002.1, forward strand.
GCGCATCACATTCCTGATTTCCACGTCCTACCTATCTATGGTGGCCAGAGCTATAGCTTACAGCTGCGTTCTTTGAAAAAAGGTGTGCAGGTTATTGTTGGTACGCCAGGCCGTGTTATGGATCACATGGATCGCGGCACCTTGAAACTGGATCAGCTCAAATCATTGGTGCTCGACGAAGCAGATGAAATGCTGCGTATGGGCTTTATTGATGACGTGAACTGGATCCTTGAGCGTGTCCCTGAGAAACGTCAAATTGCCTTGTTCTCAGCCAACAATGCCTAACGAGATTCGTAAAGTTGCTGAAAAACACTTAGTCGATCCTAAGGTCGTAAAGATCGCAGCACAAACCACGACTGCGGAATCAATCCGTCAGCGTTTTTGGATGGTGTCAGGGCTACATAAACTTGATGCATTAACTCGTGTGCTTGAAATTGAACCTGTTGATGCGGGTATTGTCTTTGTGCGTACTAAAACAGCGACAGTGGAGTTGGCTGAAAAGCTACAAGCGCGTGGTTTCTCAGCAGAAGCACTGAATGGTGATATGCCTCAGGCGTTGCGTGAGAAGGTTGTTGATCGTTTGAAAGATGGTCGATTGGACCTGCTGATTGCAACTGATGTCGTCGCACGTGGTCTTGACGTGCCACGTGTAAGTCACGTGTTTAACTACGATATTCCACACGATACTGAATCTTATGTGCACCGTATTGGTCGTACAGGTCGTGCAGGCCGTGAAGGTGATGCGATCTTGTTTGTTGCGCCTCGTGAGCGCCGCATGTTGCAAGCGATTGAGCGTGCGACCAAGAAGCAGATTGAGCCGATGCAATTGCCGTCTGTGAAAGATATAAATCAAAAGCGTGTTGAGCGTTTTAAGCAGAGCATCGTTGAATCAATGGGTAACGAGGAAGACTTGGGCTTCTACTACGAGCTGATCAGTCAGCTAGGTATTGAGCATGATCTCGATCCATTACAAATTGCAGCAGCGCTTGCGGCAAAGCTTCAAGGTGACAATCCTTTCTTATTGGATGAGTCAGCACATAAGCAGCCAAAGCAAAAAGAATCAAAGTTTAAAGATGATCGCCCACCGCGTGATCGTTCAACTGAAGGTACTAAGGTGCCGGTTGAACTTGAGGCGTTGCCTTTAAAAGACGAGCCTGAAGTGGATATGGAACGTTTCCGTATCGAGGTGGGCTATAACCACGGTGTTAAGCCAAAGAATATTGTTGGTGCGATCGCTAACGAAGCAGATGTTGAAAGCAAGTACATCGGTCATATCGAAATTTTTGACAACTTCACGGTAGTTGACCTGCCTGCAGGTATGCCAAAAGAAACCTTGAAGTACATGCAGAAGGTTTGGGTATGTCGTCGTCAGTTGATGTTGGCACCATTGACCGATGAGAACTTGGTTGATACCGAGGTTGATCAGGGTGGTTCATCTCGTCCACCGTCAGGTATTCCACGTAAAGAGTTCTCTCATCGCGGCAAGCGTGATGGTAAAGGTGGTAAGCCCGGTAAGCGTCGCGGTCCAAGCAAAGGTGCTAACCCGAGAGGGGGCAAGCCTAAAGGTGGTAAGAAGTCACGCCGCAGTAACTCAGGCGAGTAATTAAAACGTGCCTACGAGTTTTCGCAGGCATTCTAAGTACGCTTGCTCATCGGGTGTTTGGTTGGCGCGCTGCGCTTCCCATAACACCAAGCCTAAACACTCCATCATTTGATGCTCAGCCTCATGTGCATCACCTGCCTTTAGGGTGATGCTTTGATGTAGTGCGCGTATGCCGGTTGGGCGATCACTCCCCAGCTGCTCCGCTAGCGTGATATGCATTCCCATGTGTAGGAATGGATTGGTTTCACCATCGGCGATATGAAAATCTTTATCCAAGTTATCTTCTTTTAAGGTGGCGTGATATTCAGGGTGTTGCTGAATCACTTGGGCAACGATCAATTCAATACCCGCCAATAATTCACCTTGTTGTTGTTTCTGCCAGCAGTCGAGGTAAAAGCGGCGTAGTTGATCACGATTCTGTCCAAACATTTCAGTCGCTCGTCTTCTGTTTGAATTCACAAAGGTCTTCAATCAGGCAGGCGCCGCAACGGGGTTTGCGAGCAACGCAGGTATATCGACCTAATAGAATCAGCCAGTGGTGTGCATCGACAAGGAATTCCTTCGGGATGAGGCGAACAAGCCGCTTTTCGACTTCAAGCACATTTTTACCTGGCGCAATTTTTTGTTCGATTGGAAACGCGAAAGATGTGCGTATCGACGGCCATCGTAGGATGACCAAATGCCGTATTTAAAACCACGTTGGCGGTTTTTCGTCCAACACCGGGTAGAGCCTCGAGAGCTTCACGTGATTCAGGAATCTCAGAGTTATGCTGTTCGATGAGGATCTTACAGGTTGCGATAACGTTCTTCGCTTTACTGTTATACAGGCCAATGGTTTTGATGTATTTGCTTAAGCCGGCAACGCCCAGTGCATGAATGGTTTCAGGGGTGCTGGCAACAGGAAAGAGTTTATCTGTCGCTTTGTTTACACCTACATCCGTGGCTTGGGCTGACAAGATGACAGCAATCAATAATTCAAATGGATTGCTGTAGTTGAGTTCGGTAGTGGGGTGCGGATTATCCGCACGCAAGCGCTCAAAGATTTCTTGGCGCTTTTCTTTGTTCATGACTCAGCAGGAGTAGCTTCAGTTACTTTGACCGCAGGTTTTTTGGCAAGCGTTGATCAATCACGTTTTTAATCGCGATTAAAAAGCCAAGGCCTAAGAATGCACCTGGCGGCAAGATGGCTAATAAAATGCCTTCATAGTTATTACCAAAGTGTATCGTCCAGTTGAGTGCTGATTCACCAAACATCAGGTGCGCGCCATCGAATAGGGTGCCTTGACCAATGAATTCACGAAGCGCACCAAGCACCACAAGCGCCGCAGTAAAGCCAATACCCATGGCAAGAGCATCAACCGCTGAAGCCATCACTGGGTTGCGTGAAGCAAAAGCTTCCGCGCGGCCAATGATTGCGCAGTTGGTAACAATCAATGGAATAAAAATGCCAAGAACGGTGTAAAGGCCATGGAAGTAGGCGTTCATGGTGAGTTCAACTGCGGTCACAAATGAAGCGATGATTAACACAAACAGAGGTAAGCGGATTTCGGTGCGCACCCAGTTGCGAATGATCGATACGCTGACATTTGATAGCAGCAATACTAATGTTGTCGCGATACCTAGACCAAGACCATTGATTAGGGTGTTGGTGACCGCTAACAGTGGACATAGACCTAGTAACGCTACTAAGGCTTGGTTGTTGCGCCAGAGTCCATCAAGGGTGATGGCTTTGTAATCGATACCACTCATGAGTCTGGCTCCATGGGGTGAAGTTTCTCTTTAATCAGCTGGTGGTACTGCAAGGTGTTTTTAACCGCTTTAACCACTGCGCGAGGCGTAATGGTTGCGCCTGTAAATTGATTGAAGTCACCGCCATCACGTTTCACGGCCCATTTCTCAGCTCGAGGTGAGGTTAATGAGGTGCCATCAAAGCTTTTGATCCAGCTGCTTCGACGCGTTTCGATCTTGTCTCCAAGGCCTGGTGTTTCTTTATGTTGCAGAACACGCACACCGGTGACTTGGTTGTTTTCGTCGATCGCAATCGTGAGCAAGATGTCGCCTGAGTAACCATCAGCTGCCACAGGGCTATAGATAAGGCCAGTAGGCGCTTGTTTTAAGGTGGCGCGATAAACCTTCACTTCATCATCGCCGAGCTCACCGTCTTTAATCGACACGACATCATCAATCACAATGTTGTCATGTTGCGCCTCAGGGAAAACTTCGTTGATTTGACGACGTAAGGTTTCGCGTTGGTTTTCTAGTATCTGTTCGTGAGTCGATTCGTAGCTAAAACCGACTAAGCTGCTACCCAAAATCGCGAACGCCGCAAGAATGATCGCGGAGATGAATGCCGGCGCATAATTTTTGATCATTTGCTTGGGCATTAACGCTCTCCACCAAAGACGCGTGGCTGCGTGTAATAGTCGATTGTGGGTGCTGCCATGTTAAGTAACAGGACAGAGAAAGCGACCGCATCAGGATATCCGCCCCAGGAGCGGATGATGACGATGAAGAAGCCAATCAAAGCACCAAAGATCAGTTGGCCTTTCGGCGTGGTGCTGGCACTCACGGGGTCTGTTGCAATGAAGAAAGCTCCAAGCATTACAGCACCACTAAAGAGATGGAACAGTGGGCTCGCGAACTGGTTGCTATCAATCAACCAAAGCACGCCACTGACCAGGGTAACGCTCGTTAATAGGCTTAGAGGGATGCGCCAACTCATGATGCCTTTCAATATCAAGAAGACGCCGCCTGCAAGATAAGCTAACGATACCCACGCCCAACCTGAATTGATCAAGGCTGACCAACTGCCATCTGGATGGAGTTCACTCAACATGCTGTGTTGAAGCAAACCTTCACGCACTTCTGATAACGGCGTAGCGCCTGTCATGCTGTCCCATGCCATAGCGGCTGGCATCACACCATCAACAGCAAGCTGCCACGCTTGAGCGATATCCAAATTTGATGCAGCACTCTGCGGTTGAATCCATTGGCTCATTGAAGCGGGGAAAGAGATCAACAGCAGGGCATAACCCAACATGGCTGGATTGAAAGGATTGTTACCAATTCCGCCAAATAACTGTTTACCAACAACAATGGCAAAGATGGTTCCCAGTGCAACCTGCCATGCCGGCATGAGTGGCGGTAGCGCTAAGGCCAGTAACACAGCCGTTAACACAGCGCTAAGATCGGTGACGGCAACAACAGGATTACGGCCTCTAAAGCGTAGAAATACCCATTCACTGAGTAGCGCGCTGACAATGGCGATGCCCAAGTTAATCAGCACACCATTGCCTAAAAGCCATACCAACGCAGCGATACCTGGTAATAGCGCAAGTAGAACAGTCGCCATGATGCGCTGAACCGAATTGCTGTCATGTTGGTGCGGAGAGCTGATCATGCTCGCTCATGATGATTTTTCCTCAGCCGCTTGCGCTGCTTTCTTTGCGGCAACCCGTTTCATGGCGGCTTCTATAGCGGCTTTCTTCGGGTCATCACCTTTAGCTTTCGGTTTATTCTCGAGCACTTCTTTTTTCTTGCGAAGGCGAGCTTTACGTTCAGCTTCTAATCGCGCAAGACGAGCGTCTCTGAACTCATGTCGTCGACGGGCAAGATCTGATTGTTGCTTCTCGCGTTCGCTTGCCCAGATCTCAGTCTTGGCAAAACGGTAGTACTGCACCAACGGTATTTTTGACGGGCAGACATGTGCGCAACAGCCGCACTCGATACAATCAAAAAGATGATGATCTTGTGCTTGATCGAAGTTATGTGACTTTGCGTACCAGTAGAGTTGTTGTGGTAACAGAAGAGCGGGGCAAACTTTTACGCATTCGCCACAACGAATACAGGCTTGCGGCTCCTGAGTTGGCTCCACTTCATGCAAGCTCAGTATGCAGTTGCTACCTTTAGCGATCGGGCGGTCGATGTCTGGCAAGCTAAAGCCCATCATCGGTCCACCCATGAGTGTGCGTTGGCAAGCTTTAGCAAAGCCACTGTGATGTTCAATTAGTTCATGAATGGATGTGCCAATTAAGGCGCGAACGTTTTGAGGTTTAGCGAGTGCATCACCTGTGAGTGTGACAACACGATCGATAAAGGGTTTGCCTTCGAGTACAGCATCCGCAACGGCAACACAGGTGCCTACGTTCTGGCACAAGATGCCGACATCAATGGGTAAGCCTTGCGAAGGTACTTCAATGCCTGTCAGTAAGTGGATTAGCTGTTTTTCGCCACCACTGGGATATTTGTTAGGTACGACAACGATTTCAATGTCTGTGTTGTTGATTGCGTTGTTCAACGCTTCAATTGCTTGCGGCTTATTCTCTTCAATACCGATAAGGATCTTTTTGGCACCCACAATGTGCTGCAAGATTTTCGCACCGGTCACAATTTTTTCTGGATCGGTACGCATCAGCATGTCATCACAGGTGATGTAGGGCTCGCACTCAGAGGCATTTAGAATCAGCGTATCAACAGGCTTGTTTTGCGTATTGGTTTTAACTGCAGTTGGGAATACGGCGCCACCAAGACCGACGATGCCGCTTTGACGTAAGCGATCACGAAGCAATTGTGGCTCGGTGGATTCCCAATCACCGATAGCTTCGGGAAGATTAGTCCATGTATCGTTACCATCGCACTCGATGCTAATACATAGCGCATTCAAGCCTGAGGGATGTGCAATAGGTTGCTCATCTATCGCAGTAATGGTACCTGAGCTTGGTGCATGAATATTTGCACTGACATATTCACTGGCTTTTGCGATCAGCTGTCCCTTAAGGACATGATCACCCACCTTAACGCAAGGTTCAGCGATTTGACCGATGTGTTGCTGCAAAGGCACCACCAAAGTCTTTGGTAAATAAACCGGTGCTATTGGGTATTGTGTCGATAGCGCTTTGTGATCATCAAGAATCAGGCCGCCGTGGAAATCATGAATCGATACATTAGCCATGACTGACCTCTGCTGAATTCTGATTCGGTAAAGGCCAGCGCCAGGTATCAGTGGTGTCTTTGATTGGTACCATGTCGATACATTCAACAGGGCAGGGCGGGATACAGAGTTCACAGCCAGTACATTCCGCTTCAATGACGGTATGCATTTGTTTCGCAGCACCTAATATGGCATCGACTGGACAGGCTTGAATGCACAGTGTGCAGCCGATGCAGTCTTTCTCGATGATGATCGCAACGGCTTTGGGTTTGGCTGCTGCTTCCTCATCTTCAAGTGGCATGGGGTCGCGGCCTAGAAGATCTGATAAGGCAATCATCGTGACTTCACCACCGGGTGGGCAACGATTGATCTCAGCTTCACCGTTTGCAATGGCTTCAGCATATGGGCGACAGCCGGCATAGCTACATTGGCCACATTGAGTTTGTGGTAACAGCGCATCAATTTGATCTGCAATCGGGTCGCCTTCTACACGAAAGCGAATCGCGGAATATCCAAGCAGCAGGCCAAAGATCAGTGACAGTGCTGTAAATGTAATGATGCCGCTTAGCATTAGCCTGTCACCAGTCCAGCAAAGCCCATGAACGCCATCGACATCAGGCCGGCGGTGATGAGGGCAATCGCATTACCTTGGAAAGGCTTGGGAACATCAGCGACTGCGACACGTTCACGCACCGCTGCGAAAAGCACCAAGACCAAAGAGAAGCCCACTGCAGCACCAAAACCATACAGTGCTGACTCAACAAGGTTGTGATCTTCCTGCGTGTTTAACAGCGCAACACCTAACACCGCACAGTTGGTTGTGATGAGGGGTAAGAAAATACCCAATACCTGATACAACATGGGGCTGGTTTTGTGCATCACCATCTCGGTGAACTGAACCACGACAGCAATCACTAAAATGAAAGCGATGGTGCGTAAAAACTCCAGTCCCATTGGTTCGAGCAGGTAGGTGTTAACCAGATAGCTGCTCACGGATGAGAGGGTGAGTACGAAGGTGGTCGCAAGACCCATCCCGACAGCCGTTTCGAGTTTGCGTGAGACGCCCATGAAAGGACAGAGGCCCAAGAATTTTACGAGCACAAAGTTGTTCACCAAAACGGTGCTGACGAGGATGAGCGCGTATTCCGACATAAGTAAGCATGGTGACAAATCAGCATTTGCCGCACATGGTTTAATCTCTTGAAAAACCAAGGGATAGCTTACGTTTTGCCCCTCTTTGGCGCAAATAATAAGTACAGAAAATCGCCGCTTTTTACGCGTGGATTGTTATTGATCAAAGACCTATGAGATTAGGTGAGAAGCAGCTCTTCTTCTTCGAGGCGTTTTTTACGGGTTAAGCGAGGTATTAACAAGCCAAGACCGAGTACGCCCAAGGTGCCTAAGCTTGAAAGTGCCGCTACTTCAATCAGCTCACGTGTGTTGGTTGTGGTTTTGGCGGGTAGTGCTTGATTGCTCGCGATCTTTGCCACTGATTGATTGATCTCAGCAATCTTTTCATTGCGTTTAACCAGCTTGGATTCAAGGCTAATCAATGTGGTCTGAAGATCGTTGATCGCATTCTGAAGGTGCTCACGCTCAATGGTCGCCTTAGCAAGCTCTTCTTGAGTGATCGCTAGGTTATTGACCGGAGCGCTCATTGTTTGAGGCAGCTCATCAGCTTGAGGGGCAAGAATGCTCATTTGGTCTTCAGTGGGTTTTTGGATAGCGACTGGCTCTGGTGTTTCAACGGTTTTGCTTGTGCCAGGAGTTGTCGTAAAGCTCAGTGTGCTGCCGGCCATGAGCATGTTGATGTCACCGCGAACAAACGCCTTTTTATTGGTTTGATGAATGTGCGACATCATGAATGGCACCGCTTCACGTGAATCGACATAACGACTGACGATGCGCCATAAACTTTCACCGGGTGCGACTTGATGGCGAGTCATCTCATCTTTGTCCAAGTTGACTGAAGAAAGTGTTTTTCTTAGCAGTATTCACTGGCTTGGGTTTTGGTGTACGAACAAGCTCAGGCTGCGCTAAAGGTTGCTTGATCGTCTTTGGTGTTTCTGTTTCGGCTTTTGGCCCAATGGGCATAGGCTTCTGCGCCAAGGGGATGGTATTGATCGCTGGAGCTGAAGAACTGATCGGATCGATCAATAGGCTAAAGATTTTGATTTGACGACCATCAGAAGATTCAACGGCAATGGGTAATTGCATAAAGGTTTGTTAAAAAGCTTGTTTGCTGGTGATCACCAGTTGATGAGCATCTTGGTAACTATGGATTAGGACCTGAATGTCTGAGAAATGGGTTTGGTAGTCGATACTGAGCAGCTCAAATTCTTCTTTGCTAGCAATCGAGGCTTCTGTCGTCCAAAGCTCCTCGGTCGTGGCACGTAGAGGCACTGAGACATGCAGAGGTTGGCCGAGGTGCGACAGCACTTCAGCTTGACCTAACGACAAGGCATTAGCCATGGAAGGTAGGCAGCAGAGTAAAAGAATGGTGCGTCGTAAAAGACATAATGAGACAGGACCTTGGGTCTCAGCCGAGCGATATGCGCGGCTTTCCGGCCTCAGTAACGGTTAGGATTTAAATTCCTTAAGTTATTTAACGCGCATGCCGGGTTGGGCGCCATCATCCGGATTGAGAATGAATAAATCCTTACCACCGGGTCCAGCTGCTAAGACCATGCCTTCAGATAGGCCAAAACGCATTTTACGCGCCGCGAGGTTAGCCACCATCACGGTCAATTTCCCTTCAAGGTTTTCGGGTTGGTAGGCAGATTTGATGCCTGCGAAGACATTTCGAGTGCCATCACCAATATCTAAGGTGAGTTGAAGTAACTTATCTGCACCTTCGACATGCTCGGCTTTAACGATTTTGCAATGCGCAGATCGACCTTGGCAAAGTCATCAAACTCGATGGTGTCAGCGATAGGGGCAATCGCAGAGTTTGTGGTTTTTTGTGCAGCGCCTTTGCCAATCACTTTGGCTTCAGCGGCGAGGTCTTCTTTTGAATCTTCGATCATTGCATCAATCTTTTCGCGCTCAACGCGGGTCATCAATGGTTTGAATTTATTCACCGAGTGACCACAAAGCGGTTTGGCTTGGCTATTCCATGTCATGGGTTCAATGTTCAGGAAGGCTTCTGCATCGGCAGCCATGAGAGGTAGCACAGGTTTAAGATAGCCCATCAAAACGCGGAAAAGATTAATACCAACAGAGCTAATGTCGTGTAGCTCTTGATCTTTACCTTCTTCTTTAGCAATAACCCAAGGTGCCTTGTCATCGATGTACTGATTGGCTTTATCCGCTAGTGCCATGATTTCGCGAATCGCACGACCGTAGTCGCGGTTTTCGTAATGTGCAGCAATTTGTTCACCTGCATCGACAAAGCTTTGATAAAGCTCAGGCTCAGAACAAGTCGTTGAGAGTTTGTTGTCGAAACGCTTCTTAATAAAGCCCGCATTACGGCTAGCAATGTTAACGACCTTACCAACAAGGTCTGCATTAACCCGTTGCGCAAAGTCTTCGAGATTAAGGTCTAAGTCATCAATCTTAGAGCTCAACTTAGCTGCGAAGTAATAACGCAGGTATTCGGGGTTGAGGTGCTTTAGATAGGTGCGAGCCTTTACAAATGTGCCACGTGACTTTGACATCTTCGCGCCATCAACCGTAAGAAAGCCGTGCGCAAATACTGAGGTCGGCATGCGGAAGCCAGCACCTTGTAACATGGCAGGCCAGAACAAGGCATGGAAGTATATGATGTCTTTGCCAATGAAGTGGTAAAGCTCTGCATCTGAATCGGCTTTCCAGAAGCTATCGAAATCAATGCCTTTTTTGTCACACAGGTTGCGGAAGCTCGCCATGTAACCAATCGGTGCATCTAACCAAACATAGAAGTACTTGTTCGGTGCATCTGGAATTTCAAAACCGAAGTAGGGTGCATCACGTGAGATGTCCCAATCAGCAAGGCCTGCCTCAAACCACTCGTCGAGCTTGTTAGCCATCTCGGCTTGAACGTGACCGGCTTGGTGCCAGGCTTTCAAGGTTTTTTCGAAATCAGCCAGTTTGAAGAACAGGTGCTCTGAATCTTTTTCAATCGGTGTTGCGCCTGAGACTGCTGAAACAGGATTTTTCAGTTCGGTTGGCGAGTAGGTTGCACCACACGCTTCGCAGTTATCGCCATATTGATCTTCTGCACCACACTTTGGGCAGGTACCTTTAATGAAGCGATCAGGTAAGAACATCTTGGCTTCAGGGTCATAGGCTAGAGAGATCGTACGACGAGCAATGTGACCGGCATCGCGATTGCGCTCGTAAATTAAGCTAGCGCAGGCTTTGTTCTCATCCGAATGCGTCGAATGGTAATTGTCGAAATCAATGCCATAGCCGGCGAAATGCTCGGTGTGTTCTTTCCAGACGCGTGCGATCAGATCTTCAGGCTCAATACCCTCGCCACGAGCACGCAGCATGATGGGGTGCCGTGAGCATCATCCGCGCAAACGTAGTAGCACTCATATCCTTGCAGCTTTTGAAAGCGACTCCAGATGTCCGTCTGGATGTACTCCACCATATGGCCAAGGTGAATAGAGCCATTGGCATAAGGCAGGGCGCTCGTGATCAAAATTTTGCGGCTAGGGCTGCTCATAGGAAAAAAACAGTAATGAGTGTGAAATTAGCCGCGCATTATTTCACAAACCATCAAAAAAGACGGCGGCAGTCAGTAAAAACCTGATCAGTGATGCGGTAGGAGGGTCTTGAAAAGCCGCACGGCGCCATTACATTTAGCCAAGCACACAAAATCCGAGTATTTCGGTAAGGCTTTATCGCGAGCGATAAGCTACTATTGCGCATCAAAATTTTTCGACCCGCCCCGGCGTGTCATACTTGGAGTTCCCGAACATGGCTGAGATTACCAAAGAGAGCGTTGAAGCAGCGCTGAAAGGTTTTATCGAACCACATTTAGATACTGATTTGGTATCTGCAAATTGCATCAAAAATATCGCAATCGATGGGGACAAAGTCACCGTTGATGTGCAGCTTGGCTTCCCAGCTAACGGAATCGAACAAGACACTGTTTCTGCGGTTAAAGCAGCCGTTGAGGGTGCTGATGGTGTTTCTAGCTGTGCGGTAAACTTCACTTGGAAGGTTGCGGCGCACTCAGTTCAAAAAGCACTCAAGCCAATTGATAATGTGAAGAACATCATCGCGGTAGCGTCTGGTAAAGGTGGTGTAGGTAAATCAACCACTTCTGTAAACCTAGCTTTGGCGCTTGCGGCTGAAGGTGCCACTGTGGGTATTCTCGATGCGGATATTTACGGTCCTTCTCAGCCACGCATGTTGGGTATCTCAGGTAAGCCAGAATCTAAAGATGGCAAAACTCTTGAGCCAATGGTGAGCTACAACATTCAGTCAATGTCGATCGGTTACTTGATTGACGAAGAAACGCCAATGATCTGGCGTGGCCCAATGGTGACTCAGGCCTTGGAGCAGTTATTGAATGACACCCAATGGACTGACCTTGACTACATGATTATCGACTTGCCACCAGGTACTGGTGATACTCAGTTGACCTTGGCGCAGAAAGTGCCTGTTGCTGGTGCCATCATTGTGACCACACCACAAGACATCGCATTGTTGGATGCGCGTAAAGGCTTCAAGATGTTTGAAAAGGTTGAAGTGCCAATCTTGGGTGTTGTTGAGAACATGTCGATCCACATTTGTTCAGAGTGTGGCCATGAAGAGCATATCTTTGGCGATGGCGGCGGTAAGCGCATGGCAGAAGATTATGGTGTTGAGTGTTTGGGTGCCTTGCCACTCGAACTACGTATTCGTGAAGAAGCGGACTCAGGTAAGCCAACGGTTGTGGCTGATCCTGAAGCGCGTGCATCTCAAATCTATCGCGAGATCGCGCGTAAGGCAGCAGCTAAGTTGTCTCGCCAAGCGAAGAACTACTCATCAAAGTTCCCGAATATCGTTATTCAGAACAATTAATTGCTTCGGCAATAAAAAAGCCCGCTTCGGCGCGCTTTTTTGTGTCTGCTTATAAGCTATCCCAAGATTGCTTAGGTCGACGTGATCGTAAGGTTAGGCAAAATTAAGCCAAGAATAATGCCACCGAGTAAAACGCTCGCACCGATCATAAACCAATGTTGCGTGTCATTATTTTCAAGTTCTAAAGTTTCTTGCTTAGCTTCTGCTAGGTCGCGATTCAACTCGGCAACTTGTTCGCGAAGGCTGTTGCGTTCTTCAGCAACGCTCACCGCATCGGATGAAATGCGTTTAAAGGCTGCCAGTTCTTGTTCAGCAGAACGCGCACGTGTCTCAGCAGCTTTGTATGATTTTTCAAATTGAGAGGCTTTTTGAGTGGCATCAGCCAGCTTGCTCTTTAACTCATCAGGCTCACCTTTAAGTAGGGCCATTTCTTTTTCAAGATCGGCTAAGCGATCTCGCGCAGTTGGCTCATCCAGTAATTGACGGGTGAGTACAAAACCTTCTTTACCGTTATTAAAGCGAATTTTGCTGTAACCGGTTTCCCGGTTTTGTGAGATGACCTCAACTTTAGTGCCGGTACGCAACATACGCAGAATGCGGTAATCAGCTGCTTCGCCACTGCGAACAGCAACGGTAAATTTATCGGTGACGTAAGCGTCTTGCGCAAAGCTACTAGAGCTCGCAATGAGCAAAGCAGCAATAAAGTATTTCTTCATAGTGTTAGCGATCCTCTACTAGCGATCAAAACATTGGATATTGATGCAACGAAGTGTAGCGGAGTTTTTAAATTATTTATCTAAGGAGAAACTCTAAGAGTGCCTTTTGAGCATGCAGACGGTTCTCTGCCTCATCCCAAACAACGCTATCGGGCGCATCTAAAACATCTGCATCGACTTCCATGCCGCGGTAGGCGGGTAAGCAGTGCATAAAAAGGGCGTCTTTGTCTGCTTCTTGCATCATTGCTTTAGAGACTTTGAAGCTGCCAAAGATTTTTTCACGCGCGCGCTTTTCTTCTTCCTGACCCATGCTGACCCAAGTGTCGGTAACGACAAGGTGTGAGCCACTTGCAGCTTCCATTGGGTCACGCAACAAGGTCACGCGATCTTTTGCCGCATTCACGATTGCTTCATCGGGCTCATAACCGGCAGGACAGGCAATGCGAAGATTAAAATCAAATTGGCGCGCTGCATTGATGTACGAGTGGCACATGTTGTTGCCATCGCCGACCCAGGTGACTGTTTTGCCCTTGATCGAACCACGATGTTCGGCAAAGGTTTGCATGTCAGCCAGAAGTTGGCAGGGATGTAGCAGGTCGGTAAGACCATTAATCACGGGCACGCTAGAATGCTTGGCAAAGGTTTCGACCATCTCATGTTCGAATGTGCGAATCATGACGCAGTCGACCATGCTTGAAATAACGCGTGCACTGTCTTCGACCGGTTCACCACGCCCTAAGCTGAGTGTCGCTAGGCGATAAGAACATCGCAGAGCCGCCAAGCTGAGACATGCCGGCTTCAAATGAAACACGAGTACGTGTTGATGATTTTTCAAAAATCATCGCAAGAACGCGCCCCTTTAAAGTGGCGTGAGCTTCGCCCGCGTGTTGTAACTTCTTTAATTCACTCGCACGAGCAATCACTGCCTGAAGTTCAGCAGGGGAAAGATCGAGTAATGAAAGGAAATGTCTTGGTGTTTTCATAACAAAAGAGCGCGAAGCTTATTGAGCTAAGTAGCGCTTAATCAGTTGTGAAAGTTTTTCGACAAGCTCTGCAGCTTGATCATCGGTCATGATCAACGGCGGTAATAAACGGATGACCTTGCTGCAGTCACATTGATCAAAAGTTTTTCTTCAAGCGCCAGCTTAACGAGCTCAGGGCAGTCGTGATCCAACTCAATGCCTACCATCAGGCCTTTGCCACGAATTTCTTGGATGCCCGCGGTGTCCGCTAAAGCTGACTTTGAAGCCTTCAAGGAGTTGTGTGCCTAATTGAGCAGCACGCTCAATGAGATTGTCGTTCTCAATAGTTTCACAAACAGCCAATGCTACTGCAGAGGCCAAATGGATTGCCGCCAAAGGTTGTGCCGTGATTGCCTGGCGCAAAAAGTTCTGCCGCATGGCCATGCGCTAAGCAAGCGCCAATCGGTACGCCATTTCCTAACGCTTTAGCTAAGCTCATGACGTCAGGTGTGATGTCAGCATGTTGGTGCGCAAACATTTTGCCGGTGCGGCCCATGCCGCACTGCACTTCATCGAGCATCAGTAACCATTCTTGCTCGTTACAGATCTCGCGCAGTTGTTGCAGATAACTATCGTCTGGCACATGAATGCCACCTTCGCCCTGAATGGGTTCAACCAAGATGGCAACAATGCTTTTGTTGTCAGTTAAGCGCTGGATCGATTCGATGTTGTTATGAGGAACACGCACGAAACCTTGCACGAGCGGCTCAAAGCCAGCATGCACTTTGCGGTTACCCGTGGCGCTGAGCGTTGCCATTGTGCGTCCGTGGAAGCTTGACTCCATCACAATAATGGTTGGGTTTTCGATATTGCGACGATTGCCATAGAGGCGCGCTAACTTAATTGAAGCTTCATTCGCTTCAGCGCCTGAGTTAGCAAAGAAAACCCGGTCCATCTTAGCTAGACGCGTCAATGTGTCACCGAGTTGCTGTTGTTTAGCGATGCCATAAAGATTGGATGTGTGAATCACTTTGGCTGATTGATCACAGATCGCTTGTGTCACTGCAGGGTGAGCATGGCCAAGACCACAAACGGCAATACCGGTGAGTGCGTCAAAATAGGCGTCGCCTTTTTCGTCATACAGCCAAACACCTTCACCGTGCGTGAATGTCACCGGAAGGCGAGCATAGGTATTCATCAGCGTGTTAGACATGTCAGCATTTCCCTGAGGTCTAAAAACAGAAAAGGCGGTTCCGAGGCATCAGAACCACCCGTTGTTTTGCGATTTTTTTACAGCAAAGCAGGAAAATTACAGAAACTTGCTTGGCTTGGCAAGTGATTAAAACGCTGAATTTTGGACATAAAAAAGGCCCGCTGGCGAACCAAGCGAGCCTTTTGGGCTGGCAATCAGCTTAGAAAGGCAACATGCCGCCGTGACCATGACCCACCATGCTTGCAAGCATTGGGATAGACAAAATGGTGTTGATGCGTGAAGCGTATAGTGCAACCACTTTTGCTTTAGCGATCTCTTCTGGAGATGCTGGTGTGCTAGCAAGACCCAGGATTTTCTTCTGGTTAGGCCAAATGAAGACCCAAACGTTGAATGCCATGATGGTACCTAACCATGCGCCAATACCGATTACCTGCATGTTGCCACTTAGGGTAAAGGCATCAACGATTGCTTGAGCATGACCGCCGTCACCACCAAGGTAGCCAAGAGCGCCAACACCTGTTACCCAAGTAGCAACTGCTGCCCAACGGAAGTAAAGCAATGCGCGAGGAGCAACATACTTATTAATAGCCGCCGGACCAGGTTCTTTGTCAGCTAGTGCTGCGCCTACCGCAGGAACCTGTACAAAGTTGAAGTAGTACAACAAACCAATCCAGGTGATACCAACGATCACGTGTAACCAAACGGTAGTGCTCCAAGCATTACCTGTTGCGCCAGTCGCGAGGGTAATAAGGACTGCAAGGATGACGCCAACAATGGCTGACTTCCAAGGTGACAATAATGGATTCATGGGTTCTCTCCGAGTATTCCAATGTTTTTATAGTGTGCGGAAGTGTAGAGATAAAGGTTGGCCTTATCAATTGTTGCGACTGAGGTTTTTGTTACTGAATACTGCGATTGAATCGGCGAGAATGGCTTTCTTATTTTTTAGTTGAGACCCCCTAATGTGCGGTATTTGCGGTGAAATTCGTTTTCGAGCGTTGGTAGACCCTAAATTGGCAGTCGATAAGATGCTGCCTTTGCTTGAGCGTCGTGGTCCGGATGCTGGGGGTGCTTGGGCGAATGACGGTGTGGCATTGGGTCACCGACGCCTTTCCATTATCGATCTCTCGACAGCTTCTGCTCAGCCGATGTTGGATGTTGAGCTCAGCTTGGTTTTCAACGGTGCCATCTATAACTACCGTGAGTTGCGCGCTCAGCTAATTGAATTTGGTCATCATTTACATCGGATGGTGATACCGAGGTCATTCTCAAAGCCTATCGTCAATGGGGTGAAGACTGTCCTCGCTATTTACATGGCATGTTTGCCTTTGCGATTTGGGATGCGAATAAGCAGCAGCTTTTTGCTGCACGTGATCGGTTTGGCATCAAACCATTTTATTTTTCCATGCTCAGCGATGGGTTTCGTTTCGCGTCGAATACCCAAGCGCTTCTAGCTGCTGGTGAAATTGATAAAAGTCTCGATGCTGAAGCATTGCACTTTCAGTACACCTTGCATGCAGTCATTCCAGCGCCTCGAACAGTACTCAAGAGTATTCGGAAGCTAGATCCAGCTCACAGCATGGTCGTGACAGCGGATGGCAAGGTTCGCCAAAAGCGTTACTGGGAGCTCGATGCAACACGTGAGGCAGAGTCATATTCAGATCAAGAGTGGATAGAGCGTGTACGCGAACAGCTTGTGTCTGCTGTGCGTAAACGCAACGATGTTGCTGATGTGCCCGTCGGTGTATTGCTCTCAGGTGGTTTGGATTCAAGCTTGCTCGTGGCATTACTGGCTGAAATTGGCGTGCAAAATTTTCATACCTTCTCGGTAGGCTTTGAGGACCAGCCCGAAGAGAAAGGCAGTGAGTTTGAATATTCCGATTTAGTTGTCGATCGCTACCAACCGATTCATCACAAATTTTTAGTGCCGAATGAAGATGTCTTAAAGCGATTGCCAGAGGCTGTTGATGCGATGGCTGAGCCGATGTTTGGCCAAGATGCTGTAGCTTTTTATCTGCTGTCTGAACAAGTAAGTCAACACATCAAGGTGGTGCAGTCAGGACAGGGTGCGGATGAAGTGTTTGGGGGCTATTATTGGTACCCGCGGATGCGCGCGGAAACCGAAGGGTCACGTCTAGAACGTTTCAGAAAACATTATTTCGATCGCGATCATGCTGAGATGGCTAGGATGATGACATCGGCCTATCAGGTGGGGGATGTAACGGGCGATTACATTGCCGATCGCTTGCATGATGGATTAAGCGATGAGTTTATCGATGCTATTTTGAAACTCGATACAACCACCTTGATTGTTGATGACCCGGTGAAACGCGTCGACAACATGACGATGGCGTGGGGTTTGGAGGCACGGGTGCCTTTCTTGGACCATCAGCTTGTCGAAGTTGCAGCGCGATGTCCTGCGGATCTCAAATTACGAGAGCCTAAATATCTGTTGAAAGCGATCTCTCGCGGGATTGTTCCGGATGCGGTGATTGATCGACCTAAGGGTTATTTCCCGATGCCGGCACTTAAGTATGTGCGCGGGGATTTTCTCGAATTTATGCGTGATATCTTGAATTCACAGGCTTGTCGGGAGCGAGGTGTTTTTCAGCGCGATTACATCGATATGTTGCTTGATGCGCCAGAGATGCACCACACGCGCATCATGGGCAGCAAGTTGTGGCACCTGGCATTGCTTGAGTTTTGGCTGCAACGAAATGTCGATGCCGCCTAAACCAATACGCGAATAAGGTTTTCCTTATCTGCAGACTTCACTAGACTGCACCCTTGAAAAACTTGTCAGTGACACCATCTGATAGAGTATCGAATTAATGAGGTATCGCTATGGACGTTCTTGATCGCATCAAAGAACAGGTCGAATCAAACCCTGTCATCATTTATATGAAAGGCACCCCGCAGTTTCCACAGTGTGGTTTCTCATCACGCACAGCTGCTGCATTACAAGATTGTGGTCAGAAGTTCGCGTATGTAAACGTGCTGTCAGATCCTGAGATCTTTGAGAATTTGCCACGCTTTGCTGATTGGCCTACCTTCCCGCAAGTTTATGTCGATGGTGAGTTGATTGGTGGTTGTGATATCACCTTGGAAATGCACGCCAGTGGCGATCTTAAGAAAGCGGTTGATGAAGCTGCGGCTAAATGGCCAGCTGAAGACTGATTTTTTCAGTTTATAGAACCGGGCTAAGCCCGGTTTTTTTATGCCTCGGCCTCAATATTTTTTAGCCAAGGTGTTGGGGCGCCAAGTTCTGTCCACTGATTCATAATGAGGCAGAAAAGCTCGGCTGTTTTTTCCGTGTCGTAGAGTGCGCCATGTGCCTGATTACCGTCCCAATCCATACCTGCCGTCATGGCTGTTTTTGCTAGAACGGTTTGTCCATAGGCCATTGCAGACAAGGTAACGGTGTCGAGTGTGCTGAAAGGATGGAAGGGATTTCGCTTATATCTCAGGCGCTCAACCGCAGCATTGATAAAGGCAAGATCAAAAAAGGCATTATGCCCCACCAAAATGGCTCGCTTACAGCCAGAGGCTTTCACGGCAGAACGGATCGGAGTGAATAAATCGACGATGGCTTGTTTTTCTTCGACGGCTCCACGGAGCGGATTGGTTGGATCGATACCATTGAATGAAAGCGCGGCCTCGTCGAGGTTTGCGCCCTCGAACGGCAAAATATGCTGATGAAAGGTTTCGGCTGGGTACAGATAACCTTTGTCATCAAGTCTTAGGGTAACGGCCGCTACCTCAAGGAGAGCGTCAGTTTTGGCCTCAAAACCGGCGGTTTCGACATCCACAACAACGGGTAGGTAGCCCCTAAAGCGTTGGGAAATGGCAGGATTGTAGAGAGAATCATTCATCCCGCGAAGGATAAAGGATAGCTAGACAATTCGCGAAATTTTGAATGATTCAGAGGTTTATTCTGGTAGAATTGCGAACTTTTGCGTTGGGTGGGCAGCAGCTAACAAACTATGATTAGTTGATATTATGAACACGAAGTTTTTGATAAGTTCAGTCTTGGGTTTGTCTCTGTTGGTTACCGGTTGTGCATCGATTGATCCAGAGTTTGCTGATCCACGTGACCCTTATGAGAGCTATAACCGCTCTATGTATGCCTTTAACGACGCCTTGGATTCAGCGATTTTGAAGCCAATTGGTAAGGGTTATAACGCTGTTGTGCCTGCGCCAGTAAATCGCGGAATAACTAACTTTTTCAATAATTTAGAGGATTTAACCTCTGCGGTTAACAACCTCCTTCAGTTGAAAGTTAATCGTGCATTTAACGATGTTAGTCGTGTAGCCGTTAACAGTACCATTGGTATTTTGGGCTTCATGGACGTGGCAGGTAACATGGATTTCCCGCGTACGGATGAAGATTTCGGTCAAACCCTGGGTGCTTGGGGTGCCGAGTCTGGCCCTTACATTGTTTTGCCGTTACTGGGTCCGTCCTCGAGTCGTGATGCAGTTGGTACGGTTGTTGACTGGTTTATCGATCCAACAGACTACATTCAAGATGATGAAACGCGTCTGATCATGCGTGCGACCAAGGTTGTAGATAAACGAGCTGATTTGCTAACCGCGAGCAATGTCGTAGAACAAGCAGCCATTGATCCTTATGCATTTGTTCGAGATGCCTACCTGCAACGTCGTCAAAACCTGGTATTCGACGGTAATCCACCGGAATAACGGTTAACAGCTTTAGAAGCCCGCTTAAGGCGGGCTTTTTGTGCCTTAAATTATCTAACTATTGATTTAAAATTTATTTAGGTTCTGACTTGTCTAGGGTTAAGTCAAAATTGGCTATTTTTATAGTACGATTGTCTGATATTTAATAGTTATTAAGTTATTGTTTTTATATATATTTAAAATTAAGTTGGCAAAGTGCTGATTTTTTTTTGCTTAACTTGCCGCCATTAAAGCGCCGCAAGCGCGTTGACTCACTGTAAACATGGCGGATTACACTCATGGCAGACAGACCGGATACAGATCCACAAGAAACAAAAGAATGGCTCGACGCTTTAGAAGCAGTTCTCGAGTTCGAGGGCGTTGATCGAGCGCACTATCTAATCGATAAAATGATCGACAAGGCTCGCCGCTCGGGTGTGTCGGTCCCTTACAACGCTCACACGGCGTATTTGAATACCATCCCGTTGACTAAACAGGAGCCTTATCCTGGTGATCAGGCGTTGGAAAGTCGTATTCGTTCGTTCATTCGTTGGAATGCGATGGCGATGGTGGTGCATGCAAACCGTAAGTCGACAGAACTTGGTGGTCACATTGCCAGTTTCGCTTCAGCAGCGACCTTGTTTGACGTGGGTTTCAATCATTTCTTCCGTGCGACCAATGATTCGCAGGAAGGGGACTTGGTGTTTTTCCAGGGTCACTCAGCTCCAGGTATTTATGCGCGTGCTTTCTTAGAAGGTCGTTTGAGTGAAGATGACTTGAATAGCTTCCGCCAAGAAGCCGATGGTCATGGTCTGTCGTCTTATCCGCATCCTTGGTTGATGCCGAACTTTTGGCAGTTCCCAACCGTATCGATGGGTTTGGGTCCTTTGATGTCGATTTATCAAGCGCGCTTCATGAAGTATTTACAAGACCGCGAGCTTGCGCCTCAGAGTGATCGTAAAGTTTGGGCCTTCATGGGTGATGGTGAGATGGACGAGCCAGAATCTTTGGGCGCTATTTCACTTGCAGGTCGAGAGCGTCTCGATAACTTAGTGCACGTTGTTAACTGTAACTTGCAGCGTTTAGATGGTCCGGTGCGTGGTAATGGCAAAATCATTCAAGAGCTCGAAGCGGTTTACCGCGGCGCAGGCTGGAATGTTGTTAAAGTCATTTGGGGTGGCTATTGGGATCCACTCATTGCACGTGACAAGAGCGGCTTATTACTCAAGCGTATGGAAGAAGTCGTTGATGGTGACTACCAAGCTTATAAAGCTAATGATGGTGCTTTTGTACGTGAGCACTTCTTTGGTAAGTATCAAGAGCTTAAAGCGATGGTTGCCAATATGTCAGATGAGGATATATGGCGTTTGAATCGTGGTGGTCATGATCCACTCAAGATTTTCTCTGCTTATGCCGCAGCAAATCGTCATAAAGGTCAGCCGACCGTTATCTTGGCAAAGACCGTTAAAGGTTACGGTATGGGTGAGGCTGGTGAAGGTCAGAACATCACTCACTCGCAAAAGAAGATGGGTGAAGAAGCGCTTAAGCACTTCCGTGATCGATTCAATATTCCTATCCCAGATGATCAGATTGGTTCGGCACCTTACTTTAAACCGCCAGCTGATAGTCCAGAGATGAAATACATGCATGCGCGTCGTGATGAGCTAGGTGGTTATGTGCCCTCACGTCGTAGCAAAGCGAATAGCTTAACCATTCCTTCAATCGATACATTTAAGGCGTTACTCGAAGGAAGTGGTGATCGTGAAATGTCGACCACAATGGCATTTGTACGTTTCTTAACTACTCTAATTCGCGATAAGAACGTTGGTAAGTTTGTTGTGCCAATCGTGCCTGATGAAGCGCGTACCTTTGGTATGGAAGGTATGTTCCGTCAGTTGGGTATCTACTCATCAGTTGGTCAGCTGTATACCCCACAAGACTCTGAGCAGGTGATGTATTACCGCGAAGATAAGAAGGGTCAGATTCTTCAGGAAGGTATCAACGAAGCAGGCGCAATGTCGTCTTGGATTGCTGCGGCAACGTCGTACAGTAATCACGGCGTTAGCATGATTCCTTTCTACATCTATTACTCCATGTTTGGTTTCCAGCGTATCGGTGATTTAGCGTGGGCTGCAGGTGATATGCAGGCACGTGGTTTCTTGCTCGGCGGTACCGCCGGTCGAACCACACTGGCGGGTGAAGGTTTGCAGCACCAAGACGGTCATAGTCATCTGGTCGCAAACACGATTCCTAACTGTCGAGCTTACGATCCCACCTTTGCGTATGAGTTAGTCGTCATCATGCAACAAGGCATGAAAGCGATGTATGAAGAGCAACAGAACGTCTTCTACTACATCACCGTGATGAATGAGAACTATCACCAGCCTGCGATGCCAGAGGGTGTCGAAGAAGGCATTGTGAAAGGCCTTTACACCTATAAAACAGGCTCGCGTAAGAAGAAGCGTGTTCAGTTAATGGGTTCCGGCACTATCTTGCGTGAAGTGATCGCTGCTGGCGCATTGCTTGAAGATGATTGGAATATCGCGGCGGATATCTGGAGTGCAACTAGTTTCAATGAGCTTGGTCGAGAAGGTCAGGATGTTGAGCGTTGGAATATGTTGCATCCGATGGATAAGCCACGTGTGCCGTATGTCACACAGCAATTAGCTGACGCTAAAGGTCCGGTGATTGCTGCAACCGATTACATGCGCGCCTTTGCTGAGCAGATTCGTCCTTTCGTTGGTGATCATAAATACGTCACGCTAGGTACAGATGGATTCGGTCGCTCTGATTTACGTGCCAACTTGCGTGCGCATTTCGAAGTGAATCGTTACTACCTTGTTGTGGCGGCACTGAAAGCGATGGCTGACCTTGGTGAAGTGGATAGCAAGGTCGTGTCCGATGCGATAAAGCTTTACAAGCTTGACCCTGAAAAACCCAACCCAATCACAGTTTAAGTGAATGTGGTGAGAATAGATTGGGAGAAGAAAAGATGGGCAAGATGACAGACATAGCATTACCCGATATTGGTGATTTCCACGATGTGGAAGTGATAGAGATCTTAGTAGCGGTAGGTGACACCGTTGCGGTTGAAGACTCATTGATGACGCTCGAGTCCGATAAGGCAACGATGGAGATTCCATCACCAAGCGCTGGCGTGGTCAGCGAAGTGCGTATTGCGATTGGCGACAAAATAAACAAGGGCGATGTGATCTTTGTAATTGATTCAGCTGATGACGTTGAAGAAACGGTCGTTGCTGATGAAGTGATTGAGGAGCCAGTAGTACAAGCAGAGGCGGCACCTGTTGAGCCAGCCCCTGCAGCTGTAACGCAAGCATCCTCGGTGACAGAACGCATGATTGATATCGTGATACCGGATATTGGTGACTTCAAAGATGTTGAAGTGGTTGAGGTTATCGCGCAAGTGGGCGATGAGGTGGCGAAAGAAGCCTCATTGGTAACGCTTGAAACAGAAAAAGCCACGATGGAAATCCCATCTGTCTTTGCGGGCAAGATTATTGCTTTGACGGTCAAAGTAGGCGATCACGTTAATCAAGGTGATGTGATTGGGCAAATGAAAGCCAGTGTGGCTGAAGCTGCTGCTGAGCCCGTCGTAGAGCAAGCGCCAACTCCTGAGTTTGCTGCACCTGTCGAAGAAGAAATAGATGATCGTGCTCACGGTGAAAAAGAAACTCAGCGTCGTCCGGTAATCGCTAAACCTTCAGATGCACCTGCGGGTAAAGCACACGCAAGTCCTGCAGTACGTCGTTTTGCGCGAGAGTTGGGTGTTGATCTTTATCATGTGCCAGGGTCTGGACAGAAAGGGCGTATTTCTAAAGAAGACGTTCAAGCCTTTGTTAAGCGCACCTTGCGTGAAGGCGCACCGCAGGTCACCAGTTCAGGTGGCTTTAGCTTGCCAGCACAACCTACGGTTGATTTCAGTAAGTTTGGTGAGATTGAGGAGAAGCCACTCGGTCGGATTAAAAAGATCAGTGGTAAGCATCTTCATAACGCGTGGTTAGGTATCCCGCATGTCACTCAGTTTGATGAAGCAGATATCACCGAGCTAGAAGATTTCCGTAAGGCGCAAAAAGCAGCGGCAGAAAAAGCTGGTGTCAAAGTGACTTTCATGCCGTTTTTGATGAAAGCTTTGGCAATGGCATTGCGCGAATATCCGCAATTTAATGCTTCATTAGCACCTGACTTGGAAAGCCTGATCTATAAGAAGTACCTGCATATCGGTGTGGCAGTCGATACGCCAGATGGATTGATGGTGCCAGTGATCAAAGATGTCGATAAAAAAGGCGTGTTTGAATTGGCTGCTGACCTGATGGATGTCAGTCAGCGTGCACGTGATGGCAAGTTGTCGCCGAGTGATTTATCCGGTGGCTGTATCTCGATCTCAAGCTTGGGTGGTATTGGTGGAACCCAGTTCACGCCAATCGTGAATTCACCTGAGGTGGCTATTTTGGGTGTCTCAAAAGCTGAGATGCAACCAAAGTGGAGCGGTAGTGAATTTGTGCCGCGTTTGATGATGCCATTCAGCCTTTCTTACGATCATCGCGTGATTGATGGGGCTGAGGGTGTGCGCTTTACCCAGCGTTTATCGAGCTTGTTGAGCGATATTCGCCGTTTGGTGTTGTAAGCATTAACGTTTCCGATTGTTTTTCAGGGTGATTGTGTCCTTGAATAAGGCTTGGGGGAGTTGCGCGATACGTGCGATCAGACAAGCCAAAGGGGTTTTAAGATGAGCAAGATTGATATTCATACCAAGGTGTTGGTCTTAGGTGCTGGGCCGGGTGGTTACAGTGCTGCATTCCGCTCAGCGGACTTAGGCATGGATACCGTTTTGGTAGAGCGTTACTCAACCTTAGGTGGTGTTTGTTTGAATGTCGGCTGTATCCCTTCAAAGGCATTGCTCCATACCGCTGAGGTGATCAATGAGGTTGCTGAGCTTGAAGTGATGGGTGTGCGTTATACCCAGCCAAAGATTGATCTCGACAAAATGCGCATCGGCAAAGATAAGGTTGTTGCAAAGCTTACCGGTGGTCTTGCCGCACTCGCTAAACAGCGCAAAGTTCAAGTGGTTAATGGTGTGGGTCAATTTGAATCACCTCGTACCTTAACCGTACAAACAGATGATGGCTTGAAGCGCATCGAGTTTGAACAATGCATTATCGCTGCGGGCTCTCGTCCAGTGCAGATTCCAGGTTTCCCGAACGATGATCCACGTTTGATGGATTCAACTGGTGCGTTGGCATTGCAAGATATTCCAAAGCGTATGTTGATTATTGGTGGCGGCATCATCGGTTTAGAGATGGCGACCGTTTATGCAACGCTAGGTGCGAAGGTCGATATCGTTGAATTACAAGATGGACTGATTCCGGGTTGTGACCGTGACTTGGTCCGTCCGTTGCAAAAACGTTTGAGTAAGCAAGTTGAGAACATTTGGTTAAAGACTAAAGTGTCAGATATCCAAGCGCTCAAGTCAGGCTTGAAAGTAACTTTTGATGGCGACAAAGCACCTGAGCCACAAACCTACGATCGTGTCTTGGTATCGGTTGGTCGTGTGCCTAACGGTAAATTGATCGGTGCGGAAAATGCTGGCATCTCGGTAGACGAGCGTGGCTTTATTGCGGTCGATCAGCACATGCGAACTAACGTGCCGAACATCTATGCGATCGGTGACATTGTTGGTAACCCTATGTTGGCACACAAAGCGGTTCATGAAGGTCACGTCGCGGCTGAGGTGATTGCAGGTCATAAAGCACTGTTCGATCCAATGACCATTCCATCGGTTGCTTATACCGATCCAGAAGTGGCTTGGATGGGATTGACTGAAACCGAAGCGAATGAAAAAGGTATCGAGATCGAGAAGGGTGTATTCCCATGGGCCGCTTCAGGTCGTGCATTGGGTATTCATCGTGAAGAAGGTATGACCAAGCTGATCTTTGATGCCAAAACGAAACGTTTGTTAGGTGCAGGTATTGTGGGTCGCAATGCGGGTGAGCTGATTGGTGAAACCGTGTTGGGTCTCGAGATGGGGGCGGATGCTGAAGATATTGCATTGACTATTCACCCGCACCCAACATTGAATGAGTCGATTGGTATGGCGGCCGAGATGGCTGAGGGCACGATTACTGACCTGATGCCACCTCGAAAGCGTTAATGGTGTTACACCTTAACTATCGTGAATACGCCGGCCCAGGGCCGGCGTTATTGTTATTACACGGTCTGTTTGGGCGAGCTGCTAACTGGGGAGCGATAGCGAAACAACTCGCGACTGACTACAACGTGATCGTGCCTGATTTACGCAATCATGGTGCATCACCACATGACTCCTGATATGCGCTATGAAAGCATGACGGCAGATGTGATCTCTTTACTGGATCGATTAGGGATTAATGATGCGATTTGGGTCGGGCATAGCATGGGTGGCAAGGTGGCTATGACGGCAGCGTTGAAAGATCCCTCACGAGTGCGAGCACTGGCTGTGGTGGATATGGCACCAGTAACCTATACGCATAATTTCGATGACGTGTTGCTGGATTTGATGCAGTTGATTTGTCAGCGGTGCAATCGCGCAAAGAGGCTGATCAACAGATGTCTCAGGTGATTTCATCTGCAGCATTGAGAGGTTTTTTATTGCAAAACCTGCAACGAGATCAGCAGAGATATCAGTGGGAGTTGGGTCTCGAGCATCTACGTGCCGCCGTTTCGTCGATCACCGGTTTTGATCAGCCGCTGGGCAAGTACGAAGAAGAAGTGGTCTTTATTTCTGGCAGCGAATCACATTATGTGACTGAGCAGAACTGGCCGATTATTCAGCAGCATTTCCCGCGAGCGGGCCGATGCGTGGTTGAGGGTGCGGGCCATTGGGTTTATGCGGATAAACCGCAAGAATTCATGCGCTGTTTGCATCAATTCCTTCAATCATTCGACGATTAAGCAAACCATCGCTGACCCATCGGCTGCGCTATAATGCGCGCCTTTCCTCATTATTAGCGTGATTTTTAGGGGCGCATTATGTCTTCTGGCGTAAAAAAGGTTGTTTTGGCTTACTCAGGTGGTTTGGATACCTCCATCATTCTGAAGTGGCTACAAGATGTGTATTACTGTGAAGTGGTCACCTTCACCGCTGACATCGGTCAGGGCGAAGAGGTAGAGCCTGCGCGCGCTAAAGCGAAAGCGATGGGTATCAAAGAGATCTACATCGATGACCTGCGTGAAGAGTATGCGCGTGACTTCGTCTTCCCTATGTTCCGTGCCAATGCGATTTATGAGGGTGAATATTTACTGGGCACCTCGATTGCGCGTCCTTTAATTGCTAAGCGTTTGATCGAGATTGCGAATGAAACCGGTGCAGATGCGATTTCTCACGGTGCGACGGGCAAAGGTAATGATCAGGTTCGTTTTGAGCTAGGTGCCTATGCGCTCAAACCAGACGTTAAAGTGATCGCGCCGTGGCGTGAATGGGATTTGCTGTCACGTGAGAAGTTAATGAAGTATGCCGAAGAGAATGGCATCGAGATTGATTACGCGAAGCAAGGTAAAAAATCACCTTATTCTATGGATGCTAACTTGCTGCACATCTCTTATGAGGGTGATCAGTTAGAAGATCCATGGGTTGGTCCAGAAGATGACATGTGGCGTTGGACCGTCTCTCCAGAGCAGGCGCCAGATGAGCCAACTATTCTGACGTTGACTTTCGAACGCGGCGATATCGTAGCGATTGATGGTAAAGCGATGAGTCCAGCAACGGTGATGGAGCATCTTAATAAAGTCGCTGGTGCGAATGGCGTAGGTCGTGATGACATTGTTGAAAATCGTTACGTGGGTATGAAATCTCGTGGTTGTTACGAAACCCCAGCGGGCACTGTGATGCTAAAAGCACACCGCGCGATTGAGTCTCTAACATTAGACCGTAACGCCGCTCATCTTAAGGATGAGTTGATGCCTAAGTATGCAGAAATGATCTACAACGGTTACTGGTGGAGCCCAGAGCGTGAAGCGCTGCAAGCTTTAATTGATAAAACGCAAGAAACTGTTAACGGTGATGTGCGAATTAAGCTATATAAAGGTAACGTGATTGTTGAAGGTCGTCGTTCTGAGTCTGATAGCTTGTTCGATGCAACGATTGCGACTTTTGAAGATGATGGTGGCGCCTACGATCAAAAAGATGCTGCAGGCTTTATTAAGCTGAATGCATTGCGTTTACGTGTTGGTGCTCGCCGTAAAAAGTGAGATTGATATGAAAAGTAAAAGTTTAGCGTTTTGGTTGTTAGGTATCGTTGCTACGGTAGCGATTGCGGCACAAATTGCACCACCGATTCGTGGTGATTGGACTGCAGAGCAAGTCACTCAAAATGTGTATGTCATTCATGGCCCGTTAGGTAATCCATCACCTGAGAACCAGGGCTTCATGAATAACCCAGCCTTTGTGGTCGGTCCTGAAGGTGTGGTTGTGATTGATCCAGGTGGCACAGTGCAAACCGGCCATCTGTTAATGAAGCACCTAAAGGCGACAACGGATAAGCCTGTTGTAGCAGTTATTGATACACACATTCATGGCGACCATTGGTTGGGCAATCAGGCGGTTCGCGAAGCTTATCCAGAAGTGCCTATTTACGGTCATCCACGCTTAGTGTCGCGTGTGAAAGCCGGCGCGGATGTTGAATGGTTGAGCTTGATGCACGAGATGACGCACAAGGCTTCAGAAGGTACGGTTGCGATTCCTCCTGAAAAAGAGATCAAAGATGGCGATCGTTTGAGCTTAGCGGGCTTAACATTTGAAGTGATGCACGTGGATAAGTCGCATACCGATAGTGACTTGATGTTGTACATCCCAGAGCTTGAAACCGTCTTCACGGGCGATAACGTCGGTAACAACCGCATTCTACGTATCGACCAAGGTAGCTTCAAAGGCAATATGGATGCGATTGCAAAGCTCCTCGAATTGCCTGCAAAAACCTTTGTGCCAGGACATGGTCGTTCAGGTGGCAGAGAGGTGCCTGAGAATTACTTAAAGTACATGCAAACAGTCTACAAAGAAGTGGAAGCTGCATTTGAAGAAGGTAAGCCGGACTACGAGGTTCGCCCAACTCTGATGCCTAAGCTGTCAGCTTGGAAAGATTGGGATGGTTTTGGTGATACGGTCGGTGGTCACATCAATACCAGCTATCTCGAGATCGAAGCTGCTGCCTTTCTGATTTAGTCAGAACAGGCGATAAACCCTTGAGCCCCGCTTCGGCGGGGTTCATTATGTCTAAAGTTTGAAAGGGGTTTGTTTTGCCAATATCTGATCGTCCATTGATTGCACTGAGTAGCTGTTTAGCCGGTGAGAAAGTGCGTTATGACAGCGCGCATAAACGTGACCGCTGGCTAATGAATGAATTTTCAGAGTATGTCGATTACGCAAACTTTTGCCCAGAGGTGGGTATTGGTCTGACCATTCCAAGAACGCCAATTCGGTTGGTGCATAAAGATAACGATGTGCGCGTACTTGATGTGCGTGACCCTTCGATTGATGTGACGGATCGCCTACGTAATTTTGCCTTTGATACCGTGCCAAAGCTTGAGGATATGTCGGGCTATGTCTTTTAAAAGTAAGTCGCCTAGTTGTGGCTTATTTAAGGTTAAGGCTTACATGGAGAATGGTCACCCAAGTGATAGATCAGCACCGGGTGCCTATGCTGAAGTGCTTGCACAAGAGCTGCCTGATCTCCCCATGGAAGAAGAGGGTCGTTTGTGTGATGACATGCTGCGCGAGAATTTTGTTAATCGGGTCTTTGTTTATCACCGTTTGTTGAAGCTAAGGGATGAGGGGTTGAGTGCAAAAGCGATTATTGAATTTCACTCGCATCATAAGTACATGATCATGGCGCACTCACAGGTCGCGTATCAGTCACTCGGACAAAAGGTTGCCAACCTAAAAGGTATTGATCTGGATGTGTTTTATCTCGAGTATCGTCGTGAACTCATGGCGGCGTTAACTCAACGTGTAAAACGTCGTCAGCACGTGAATGTAATGCAGCATCTCACTGGTTATCTTAAAAAAGCCGTTGATGCGGATGATAAAAAAGAGATCTTAGAAGCATTAGATGATTACAAGCGTGGTGATGTCCCTTTGGTTGTACCTATGAAGCTACTTGCGCATTACTTCCGTTGCCACCCAGATCCTTATATTGGTGATCAGTATTATTTAAATCCCTATCCCTCTTCATTGAAGTTACGAAACAATGTCTGAAAAACGTTTTGGCATCATCGTAATTGGTGATGAGATATTGAATGGTCGTCGTAAAGACCGTCATTTCCAAGGGATTGGTGATCGCATTCGTATGCGCGGATATGGCATCGCTTGGTTGCGTATCTTGTCTGATGATCCTGCTTACCTTGAAGGTGAGCTGCGTCGCACCATGTCAGAAGATCGTCCTGTATTTTGCTGTGGTGGTATTGGTGCAACACCGGATGATCATACGCGTGCTTGTGCAGCTAAAGCGGCTGGCGTGCCGATAGAAGCGCACAAAGAGTTTATTGATATCTTGGTCGATAAGTTCGGTGATGAGGCTTATCCAACACGTGTGCGTATGGCGGATCTACCGAAGGGAAGTGCGTTGATACCTAATCCGTACAACCGCATTCCAGGCTTTTATATTGATCAGCACTACTTTATGCCGGGCTTTCCGGATATGGCGCATCCAATGACCGATTGGGTGTTGGAGCAGTTTTATCCTGTGATGAATCCTGAAAAGCAAAAAGCAGTGTGGGTTGAAGGTGCGATTGAGTCAAAGCTGGTACCGATCATGGACCGCATGATGGAAAAATACCCTAAGCACAAACTGTTCAGTTTGCCGCGTTTAGGTGAACATCCAAGAATTGAGTTGGGTTATCGCGGAGATGAGATCGATCAACCGTTTAAAGATTTACTCGATGAACTAAATGCCGGTGGATTCACCTACACCGATTCGTGTGATTAATCTTTTGCATTAGCAGGGCGGGTCGTGCCGTCAGCAAACGTCATCGGCAGACCAGCGGTTTTCCAACCAATCACGCCATCGCGAAAGTAGTAAATATTGGTGTAGCCCCAATGGACGGCCAGGGTTGATGCGCGATAGCTACGTGAGCACTTTTTGCCACTGCAATATATAACAATCTCTTGATTAGGTTGAATAAGTCCCATCAAAGCTTCTTTCGAGAAACCATTCTTTAGATCAAGATGAATCGCATTGGGAATATGTTTACGGTTGAATAGGCGTTGATTGCGTACATCAAGAAAAGGAATGCCACGGTTAAATAATTCTGCAGCTTGCTCAACGCTAACGGTTGTTGTGCCTTCGACACGCTCAGGCGATTCCCATTTGCCCGACTCTTCAGCGAACGAGATAGAGGTAACAAGTAATAGACCTAAAATGAGTAAGCGCTTCACGTTAAGACTCCCATGAGGGTTTTTGACGTTGATGACCTTTTTCATGCAACTTTTCCAGATACTCAGTCCAGTATAGAGCTTTCTTCCGTCCCAAGTCATACAGGTAATCCCAATCGTACAAACCTGAGTCATGACCGTCATCAAACACGATTTTTACCGCATATTGGCCCACTGGCGTTATTTCGGTGATGTTGACGTCCTGTTTGTCCACCTCGAGCTTGGCTTTCTGGCCCCAGTGGCCACGCACCTCAGCGGAGGGCGAATACACCCTTAAGAGTTCGCAGCTCAATTCATGTGTCACACCATCGCTGTAGGTAATCTCGAGGGCATGCGACTTTTGATGCAAGGTGATATCGACGGGGCGAAGTTGCGTCATGATTTAGTAGATGAAAGGGATTAGGCGTTTATGACTACGCATGTAATCAGCGTAGTTGCTAAAACGGGTTTGCAGATACTGTTCTTCTTTATGCATCTTGCCAAGAATGGCTAAGCTCAGCGTGATTAGGGATAAGCTGTTAATCCAGTGATTGTTATAAATCACCATGCCTACCATAAAGAGCATGACTGATAGATACATTGGGTGACGTACCCATTGATAAGGCCCGGTCACAATAAAGTTCGCGTTATCCAGAATCTCAGGATAAATCGCAAAATTACCGAGCTTGTTATGCATCAAGGTATAGATGCCAACCAGTACACCGAGCCCCGTTATCGTTAGCCAAGCAAGTGGGTTTTGAGCCTCTGCAATGGGGTAAAGCCCAACGCCAATGGAGCTGAATTGCAGCAGCACAAAAAAATGACTGGCCAGTGGATGGTGGGTCATTGTGTTGCGCCTAGCTTTTTTGCATGAGCCAATGTTTCTTCAGGATCTTTGGTGTGTGACACCCAGCCGCCAAGATGTTTCTGAATAAGTGAACTCAACATGGCAATGTGATTGGGTTGTGCATTTAAGCAAGCGATGTACTCGTAACGCTCGCCACCCGCTTCCAAGAAAGTGTCGCGGTTTTCCATGCCGATTTCTTCAATGGTTTCTAGGCAATCAGCTGAAAGCCAGGGCAGATCACTTGAACAGACTTAACGCCTTCCTCGCCAAACTTTTCGAGCGTGTGATCAGTGTAGGGTGATAACCATTGTTTTGGTCCTAAGCGTGATTGGAAACTGATTTGCCATTCACCTTCTTTGAGTCCTAAGCGCTCAGCGAGTAAGCGACCTGTTTTGTGACATTCGCAGTGATATGGGTCGCCTTTATGAAAGTACTCTTCAGGTACACCGTGAAATGACATGAGCAGCTTGTCCGCACCACCATGTTCTGCACGCCAATTTTCAACGCTATTAGCCAGAGCTTCTATGTAATCAGGATTGTCATGGTAGTGATTGATAAATCGCACTTCGGGTAACCAGCGCCACTTTTTGAGTTGGTCGGTGACCTCATCAAAGATAGATGCCGTGGTAGTTGCTGAGTACTGCGGGTACATCGGAACAACAAGTAATTCACGTACGCCACGCTCTTGCATACTTTTAAGCACCGAGCCAATCGAAGGCGAGCCATAGCGCATCGCAAGATCAACAACCACTTCATCGCCGTAAGTGAAGTCTTGAGTGATTCAGCGATTGCAGCGGTTTGTTCTTTTGAAATGCTCATCAAAGGTGAGCCGTCTTCTGTCCATACCTTTTGGTAAGCCTTGGCTGATTTGCGAGGACGTGTATTGAGAATGATGAAGTTGAGTACAAACCACCAGATAGGGCGAGGCACTTCAACTACACGTGGGTCCCACAAGAATTCTTTTAAATAACGACGTACCGATTTGGTATCGGGAGCATCTGGGGTACCAAGGTTGACGATCAATACGCCAGTTTTGGCTTTTGAGTTGTGGTGGAAGCTTTTGATGTCCATGGAATGATCTCTTTATTTTTGTAAAGTCTAACAAGCGCGCTCGATGAATGGGCGAGAATTGCTTGCAGCATGCTAACCAACAGAGCTGAATGACGGATGACCGAGAAAACCACGCTGTCTTAGTCGCCCGATGTTGTCTCACACAGGCTAATATAAAGCCATGACGATGAAATTTTGCATGGCGTGTGGTTCACAGGTGGAACTGAAGATCCCTTCAGGCGATAACCGTGAGCGTCATGTGTGTATTACCTGCGGTGAGATTCATTACCAAAATCCCAAAATTGTGACCGGCTGTATTCCTGTTTGGGAAGATAAAGTGCTGCTGTGCAAGCGAGCAATCGAGCCACGCTATGGCTTGTGGACCGTGCCGGCGGGTTTTATGGAAAACGGCGAATCAACCCATGCTGGAGCGATGCGCGAGACCCTTGAAGAAGCGAATGCGCGCGTTGAGATTGATGAGCTTTATATGACGGTTAATCTGCCTTTGATCAATCAAGTCTATATGTTGTTTAGAGCGCAGCTGCTCGATCTAGATTTTTCAGCCGGTGAAGAAAGCTTGGATGTGCGTCTATTTAGCGAAGATGAAATTCCATGGGAAGAGCTTGCGTTCCCCACCGTAGAAATTAGTTTGAAGCGTTTTTTCCGATCGAGCTCGCGGCGAATTTACACCGGGCATGGTGGATATTGTTCGTGATGCTGAAGCCCCAAAAGGCTACCTCGTTACAGAGATTGCTTAGTAGCCGAGCAGCAGCTCGAGTACCACTTTGCTGCCGAAGTAGGCCAGCATCAAAATCATAAAGCCACTGATCGTCCAGTTAATGGCAGTGCGACCACGCCAGCCAAAGCGATAGCGACCCGCCAATAGCGTGGCGAAGATAATCCACGCAACGATCGACAAGATAGTTTTGTGTGCAACCTTTTGAGCAAACATATCGTCGAGATAGACAATGCCAAACGTCAGTGCAAGCAGAGCAACACAAAGCCCACACCAATCATTTCGAAGAGCAGTGCTTCCATGGTTTGTAGGGGGGGTAATAAACGAATAAAGCCGCCAGGGTGATGCTTACGCAAATGATTATCTTGAATCGAAAGCAACAAGGCTTGAACCGCGGCAAGGGTCAAAATGGCATAAGCCAACATAGAGGTGACTACGTGTAGTCGCAGTGCCCAGCCTTGCATTGGTGTTGAGTAAATGTTCACTCGGATAGCTCATTTGAAGCCAGAGTGTAAGACCTGCTAGCGGCATGATCACAATGCCAAGATTATCAATTGGCTTGCTGATGGCTGAAATAATCAGCAATACCGCAATCACGAAAGTGGTTAGCGAGACAGCATTGGAGATGTTGAAGTTGATGCCAGCAGCGGTATCCATTGCCGTAACTAACGCCCAGGCATGTAAAAGTGCTGCGATTGCCGCGAAGCTAAACGCCAGACTTCTCTGTGGGGTCAGTGCATGCTGAGTAGCAAACAATCGCATTCCCAGGCTAGCGCCTGCGAGCAGGTAGAGCGCAATGCTCAGCAGCGATAAAAGGTGGTTATCCATGAGCGGGAATAATCGCATATCGGCTGTGGGTACGCGAGCACAGCAGGAGCTGCCTTGAATCGTTATAATGGTCACATTCTCAAGAACTTCTCGAGCTGATTTATGTTTCAGAATCTGTCTGACCGTTTAGGTGGCGCGCTGCAGAAATTGCGCGGCCAAGGTCGTATTACCGAAGACAACATCAAAGACACGATGCGCGAAGTGCGCATGGCGCTTCTCGAGGCAGACGTTGCGCTGCCAGTCGTTAAGGCATTTGTCGATCAAGTCAAAGAAAAGGCGCTTGGTGAGGCGGTAATGAAGAGCCTGACGCCAGGTCAGGCCTTAGTAAAGATCGTTAATGACGAGCTGGTTACGGTGATGGGTGAGGCTAATGAAGGCCTCAACTTGAATGCACAACCACCGGCTGTGGTGATGATGGCGGGTCTACAGGGTTCGGGTAAAACCACCAGTGTGGGCAAGCTTGCACGCTTACTGAAAGAGCGACATAACAAGAAGGTCATGGTGGTGAGCTGTGACGTTTATCGTCCTGCGGCGATTGATCAGCTGCAAACCTTGGCTAACGAAGTCGGCGTTGATTTCCATCCGTCGAACATCATGCAAAAGCCGGATGCAATTGCGAAAGAAGCGCTGGATGCAGCAAAACGTTCGTTCTGCGATGTGTTGCTTGTGGATACGGCGGGTCGCTTGCACGTCGATGGCGAAATGATGCAAGAGATCAAAGCGCTGCATGCATCGATCAACCCGGTGGAGACATTGTTCGTTGTTGATGCGATGACCGGTCAGGACGCGGCGAATACAGCGAAAGCCTTTGATGAAGCGCTTCCACTCACCGGTGTGATTCTGACGAAAACTGATGGTGATGCACGTGGTGGTGCAGCTTTGTCGATCCGTCAAATTACCGGTAAGCCAATTAAGTTCTTAGGTGTTGGTGAGAAAACGACCGCATTGGAAGCCTTCCATCCTGATCGTGTTGCCTCGCGTATTTTGGGCATGGGTGACGTTCTGAGCTTGGTCGAAGAGGTAACACAAAAGGTCGATCACGATAAGGCTGAGAAGCTCGCAAAGAAATTACAAAAGGTAAAGACTTCACCTTGGCGGATTTCAAAGAGCAGATGGAACAAATGCAAAATATGGGTGGCATGTCTGGCTTGATGGATAAGCTGCCAGGCATGGGGCAGATCCCAGATGCGGTTAAAGCACAGGTTGGTGATAAAGAGACCAATCGCACCATTGCCATCATTAACTCGATGACCCCGCAGGAACGTGAGTTTCCAGGCGTTATCAAAGGGTCGCGTAAAAAGCGTATTGCAGCCGGTTCGGGTACTCAGGTGCAAGATGTCAATCGCATGCTGAAGCAGTTTTGCAGATGCAAAAGATGATGAAGAAGATGAAAGGCGGCGGTATGGAAAAAATGCTCAAAGGCTTGGGTGGCAAAATCCCAGGTCTTGGCGGCTTAGGCGGTCTCGGTGGGGGCGGCGGCTTCCCGTTTAAATAATCAGTCGAGAGTCAGCAGGCGCAACACATCGGGGTCGATGCTCTGACGAGCTTGGTCAGCAGGTGCCCATCGCATATCACTGCCCATGCAGTAAGCGCCAAGATATTCATTTGGCGGATTTCCCTTCCAGTCATCCGGTGAGAGCATCGAGAACTGGCTCGCACCCTCTGGCGTTCTATATAAATGATAGGTCTTGCCGGGAATCTTCTTAAATTGGCACTTTGCGTGATGCAGCTGCATGTTTTCCTGAGCTTGGGTCAAAATGCCACGAGCCTGTTCCTGTAAGAACTTGATTTGCTGAGCTATTTGTTCCAATTGAACATTCACCTGACCCGCTAACATTTCATCGGCTTTTTCGACCTGTTCAGCCAGTTCGACCAGATTAAAAGCCGGGGCTAAACGGCTGACAGGGTAGGGCGCAGAGCTGTCAAAGCCTTGGTGCAGCTGGGGTGCTCCGGATTTTGAACTTTTTTCTGACATTTCAGACCCTTCGATAGACAAATCGCATCAATTTTCGCTTCACAAATGCCGCGATTTGCGTAGAATACCGCGTTTCCTTCACGGGGGCCCCTGTTTGAGGTGCCGTCTGTCTGAGAATTCAGGCCAGAAAGACCGTTGAGATATTAGTAACAAACATTAGGTTTACGAAGACATGGTTTCAATTCGTTTAGCCCGCAGTGGCGCGAAGAAGCGTCCTTTCTACCACTTGGTGGCAGCTGACTCACGTCGTGCACGTGGCGGTCGTTACATCGAGCGTTTGGGTTTTTACAACCCATTGGCAGTAGAAGGCACTGAAGAGCAACGTATCGACATCGAGCGTGTTGACTACTGGATTTCAGTAGGTGCTCAGTTGTCAGATCGCGCAGCTAAGGTTGTTGATGCGGCCCGTAAGGGAGCGTCTGCTCAATCTTAAGCGGCATGCTCGTCGGCTTGATTGCGTAGCGAGTCGATAATGAGCACAGAAACGCATATTACCGAGGGTGATGAGAACGATCTTGTCACCCTCGGTTACGTTACTGGAGCGCATGGTTTACAAGGCTGGGTGAAAGTTCATTCAGATACCATGCCTCGAGAAAACATCACGACATACAGTGCGCTGTTGTTACAACAGAACGGTGAATGGACGCGGTGGAAATTGAGTTCGGGACGACGCCAAGGTAAGGCTGTTGTCATCAAACTCAAAGGTTGTAATGACCGAGACCAAGCTGAAGCGCTAGCGGGTGCCATCATTGCCATCCAGCGAGAGCAGCTTCCAGAGCTTGAAGACGCAGAGTTCTACTGGGCAGATCTGATTGGTCTGGCAGTCCAAACCCAAGAGGGTGTAGAGCTTGGCCATGTCGATCATCTGTTTGAAACAGGTTCTAACGATGTGGTGGTGGTAAAGGTGATCGCGAACGCTTGATCCCTTTTGTCATGGATCAGGTGATCCAATCGGTTGATCTCGAAAGCCGCTTAATGGTGGTGGACTGGGATCCAGAGTTTTAGGAAAGAGATGATGCGATTTGATGTCATCACGCTGTTTCCAGAGATGTTTGATGCGATTCGCTTGGGGATAACCGGGCGTGCAATCGACAAAGGACTAGCGGAGCTAGTGCTTTGGAACCCTCGAGACTATACCGAGGATGTGCATCAAACCGTTGATGATCGTCCCTATGGCGGTGGCCCTGGGATGGTGATGAAGGTGGAACCTTTGCTTGCCGCGATTCAAGCCGCGAAAGCTCAAAGCCCAACTTCAAAAGTGATTTACCTGTCACCGCAGGGTCAGCGCTTTGTTCAAGCGACGGCAACAGCGGCGACACAAACGGGCGGCATCATCTTGATTGCTGGACGTTATGAAGGCATCGATGAACGAGTGATTCACTCTTTTGTTGATGAAGAATGGTCACTCGGAGACTTTGTGTTATCCGGGGGAGAGCTGCCAGCGATGGTGGTGATCGACAGCATGATTCGTTTGTTACCTGGTGCGCTAGGTCATGCCGAATCAGCCGAGCAAGACTCTTTTAGTGATGGCTTGCTGGACTGTCCGCATTACACGCGGCCAGAAAACATCTTGGATCAAGATGTACCATCGGTGTTGTTGTCAGGAGATCATGAAAAGATTCGACTTTGGCGTTTACAACAAGCGTTAGGGCGGACTTGGTTGAGACGACCTGATTTATTAGAGGGTCGAGAGCTCAACAAACAAGAGCAAGAATTGCTCGACGAATTTAAGCAAGCCCATCAGGGTGAGCAGTGAACTGAATCGTGCCGTGAGGCACCATGGCTAAATAAGCAGGAGCAAGGGCGATGAGCAACATCATCCAGGAACTCGAAGCAGAACAAATGGGCAAAGAGATGCCTACTTTTGGTCCAGGCGACACTGTTGTCGTTCAAGTTAAAGTTAAAGAAGGTGACCGTGAGCGTTTGCAGGCATACGAAGGTGTTTGTATTGCAAAGCGTAACCGTGGTCTGAACTCATCTTTCACT
Organism: Gammaproteobacteria bacterium; assembly: GCA_038144195.1. Lineage (GTDB taxonomy): Bacteria > Pseudomonadota > Gammaproteobacteria > Chromatiales > Chromatiaceae > VMDJ01. The sequence goes on from JAYQNH010000002.1 coordinate 1,198,129, forward strand.
GTTCGTAAGATCTCTCACGGTGAAGGCGTTGAGCGTGTATTCCAAACTTACAGCCCAGCGGTTGACTCAGTAGAAGTTAAGCGTCGTGGTGATGTTCGTCGTGCGAAGTTGTACTACTTGCGCGGCTTGACCGGTAAGGCAGCTCGTATCAAAGAGAAGGTTGGTAAGAAGTAATCTACCGCTCATCTCTGAGACAAATAAAAAGCCGATCTGTACTCGCAGGTCGGCTTTTTTGTTGTAAGTTGTGCCTATGACTGAAACCTTTTACTGGCATGACTATGAAACCTGGGGAGCTGATCCGAGTCGAGATCGCGCCTCACAGTTTGCAGGTCTACGCACTGATCTCGATCTCAATCCTATTGGCGAGCCGCTGGTTATCTATGCCAAACCGGCAGATGATTTCTTACCGCATCCCTGAGGCTTGTATGGTCACTGGGATCAGTCCGCAATTAGCGTTTGAGCAAGGTGCGCCAGAAGCGGATTTCTTCCGTTTCATTCATGAAGAGCTGAGCACGCCAGGCACCTGTGCATTGGGCTACAACACGCTTCGTTTTGACGACACCGTGACGCGCTTTGGCTTGTATCGAAACTTCTATGATCCGTATGAGCGTGAATACGCCAATGGGAATTCACGCTGGGACTTGATTGATGTTGTTCGATTAACCCGTGCATTGCGACCTGAAGGTATTAACTGGCCAACCAAAGACGATGGTTCAAACAGTTTTCGTTTGGAAGATCTCACCGCAGCGAATGAGATAGAGCACGCCGGTGCTCACGATGCCTTGGTCGATGTAAAAGCGACAATCGCTTTAGCTAAGTTATTGAAACAAGCACAACCCAAGTTGTTTGATTATGTTTTCACGCATCGCGATAAACATTCGATCAATACACTACTAGATGTGGTGAACCCAAAGCCAGTTGTGCATAGCTCGATGCGTTTTCCAGCACGCTTGGGTTGTATTGCCAGTTTGCTGCCACTGATTCGTCATCCGAAGAATCCTAATCAAGTGATCACCTATGATCTGCGTGTGGATCCAACACCCTTATTTGAATGCGATGTCGATGAGCTGAAAGCCCGGCTTTATACCCGTACAGAAGATTTACCAGAAGGTGTTGAGCGGATAGCGTTAAAAGGTATTCGAGTGAATCAGGCGCCGGTTGTTGTGCCAATCAATACATTAACTGATCAAGCACGTGAGCAATGGGATTTGGATCTTGAGCGTGAACAAAAGCATATCGAATTGCTACTGAACAATAAAGCGTTATGGCAAAAGAAACTCGAAGCACTTTATGCGGGTGACGACTTTGTAGGTGATACAGATCCTGACTTCAATTTATACGGTGGCTTTATTGGAGCAGGTGACAAACGGTTAGCGAAGCAGCTTCACCTTACGCACCCAGAAGAACTAGCAAGTAGTACCTTTCCTTTTGAGGATGCCCGTTGGCGCGAATTGGTATGGCGGTATCGTGCGCGTAATTGGCCCGAACTACTCAGTACAAATGAAAAAGCCCAATGGGATGAGTTTCGTCGTCAGCGAATTCAAGAGGGGGGAGCGACAGGCCCCAGTCTTAAGGAGTACCGCAAAACTTTATCTAAGATGGTGATTGATCCGGCGTTGTCGGAACAACAACGCCAGCTTGTTGACCAGCTTCTCGAGTGGCCGACACAGATCGGGATTGATTAGTCTTTAATCCAGCCTTGTAGCGCTTCGATCAGTTGCTGAGCTTGATCTGGGCTTGAGATATTGAACTTAGATTTCTGCTGATATTCGCCATTGCGCTTCTGGTAGCGGCGAATCGAGTATTTGTCTTTGCTGTATTCCTCTTTGCTCGGAACCCAATCTTGGTAACGAAACAGAATAGTGGTCCAAGCGCCTTTTGAGAGGATCTTTTTATCCAGTTCTTTAACGGTATCGATACCGCCTTCGTTCCAGTTGATCGTCAATTCATCAGGGGTGCTGGCCATTTACTGCTCCGTGTCTAAAACAAATTATCTACAGCAAATGATACCGCAGCAGGGCAGTTAACGCTTATTCAGAAGCGCCGTTTTTGAGGAGAAAAGTGACCAGTTCAGTGTTCTTTTGTTGTTTCGCGACTGCTAGAGGAGAAAGGCCAGTTTTACTAGTTTGATTCACTGAAGCACCTTGGTTGACCAAGTGGTGGGCAAGTCGGTGGTTGTTATGACGAATCGCGATAATCAAAGAGGTGTCACCAGTGGCATCTTGGGTATCAAGGTTGGCACCTTGCTCGATCAAGAATTTAACTGAATCACGGTCATAGCCATCTTGTTGGGCCAGTCTTAAGAGTGTGCTATCGGGATTAATCTGAGCGCCGCGTTTGATCATTAGTTCAGCAATTTGAATGCGACCATTCAAGACAGCGAGTTCAATCGCGCTGTCGCCTTGTTGGTTGCGAAGATTGATATCTGATGAGGCATCGAGAATCGCTTTTGAGATAACAAAGCGACCTAGGCTGACTGCTTCATGAAGAGCATAGCTTCCGTTTGGAAATGCAGCGTTGAGATCAGTGCCCCAATGCAAGTGACGTTCTACCTGTTCGAGGTCACCACGTTGCACGGCAAGGTAAAGCGATACGCTTGGCTTGTCAGGTGCGGAACACCCGACAAGCGCAAGCAGAATAAGCTCAAGGCTTATCGATTTTTTCATCAGTTTGGCTTGATGCTGGTTAATCCCAGTACCTCCCAGTTTGCATACCACCGCGATACCATTTTAACTTACTTGGTGGGTAGCCAATGCGCAGTAATGACTTGATGTTCGTAGGGGCTTGTCCACACCAAACACCATTACAGAAGAGCACCAAGGTTTTTGCATTACTGAAATTCCAAAATTCAGCGGTACGTTGGGCGCCAAATTCATCTTCCAGAATTTCAGCAATCGATTCTTCGCTATTCGCTTTCATGCTGAGCTTTTTGTAGTGGAGGTTAACGCTACCTGGAATGGTCCCGCGCTCAAGCCAATCGGCGCCGCGAGAATCAATAACCAACACGTTATCGTCACCTTCACCAACACGCTTTAGGTAATCAATCATGTCGAGCTCATCGATGGTTTGAACACCGTCAGCTAAATGGATCGGCTGAATACAGAATGGTGGACAAGGACGCGAGGTCAGCTGGAATTTTGGGTGAATGGTGTTATTGGTATTTTGATTACGTTGAATCGTTACAGTCACACCATTGTGTTTGGTTTCGGCTGATTTCATCGAGCGCGTGATATTAACTTCTTTACCACCGCTACCTTCTTCAGCAAACGTTGGTGTTGCTAAGGCAGTGATTGCTGCCATCAAAATAAGTTTTGTCAGTTTCATGAGGCCTCCTAAGGTATTTTTGTTTTAGCCATCATAGCTAAAAGCTGCAATCCATGCGAAACAGGCTGATACACTAACGCTCACTTAGATAAGGTGTGATTCATGCTGACAAAAATTGCCTTTACCCTTGCGGTTGTTATCGGTGTTCTCTGGTTTGCGCGACGCAGTCGTCAGCGCGTGGTGAATAATCCTGTACCAGCCGTCAATCAGAGTGGTGGTTTCCCGATTGGTTGGTTAGCGACTGGGGTTGTGGCCCTGATGATTATTGCTGGTGGTTGGTTAATGTACGACCACTGGGAGAAGTCATCTGAGATGGTGTTTGTTCGAGTTGTCGATTCAGGTACCCAGAAGGTGACTGAGTACCGCGCGTATCGCGGTGATATTGAAGAGCGAGCCTTTGTGACGGTTGATAATGTGTCTGTAACCCTCGCTACAACAGAGCGCTTAGAAACCTCTACAAAGCCTCTAGACCAAAATTAAACGCGACCGAAAGGCGTTGTTGGTCAGAGCGATTTTCTTCCACGGCATGCGCAAGTTTGGGTGAGAAGAGCACAAGCTTTCCTGCCTCTGGCATAACCCGCAAGGTGTCATCCCGATCAAAAAGCAGTAGATCGCCGCTGTTTTCTGGTGCGGTGATGTAATACACACACGAGAGTAATTCATCCTCTTCGTCGTGATTGTGTCGTGCGGTCTTATCGCCTGGTTGCATCGCGTTGAACCAAAACCCCATCTTTAGCTCTGTTTGTTGCAACAGGGTTTGAGCGGTGTGTTTCACCGCATCTGCTAATGGCTGAAACTCTGGGATCGCGCTGATATCGATATAGGTGTTCTCATAGCGACCAAGTTCAAGATGCGAATGACGACTGAACTGACCTTGAGCTTCGCGGTCATATGCTTTAAGGATAGATTGATTCAGCGCATCAAAATTCTCAAGCCATGCAATGGCCAAAGGTCCCTTTTTGTAACCTGAAAAGCGTATGACATCGTTTTCGGTGATAATGCTATTTAAGAAGATTTAGAGCATGCCATGAACTTATTAGTAAGCCTAGCAGTTAGCGTTTTTTTATTCACAGCAAGTGCTGTGCAGGCAGCTGAGCCTGTTGAGAAGCTAAAGTATTTGGCGACTTATAAAGGCATCTTTACCTTAAGTGAGACCATCAATATCTGCGATGTCTCGCTGATTCAATCGCACGCATGAGCCTAAGGGTTATCAAGAGACACAAATGAATGTGAGCTCGGAGAAATACAGCTTTGTGGAGTCGCTGTTCCCGATTCGTTATCGCTTTACCTCTTGGCTGGAACCTTCACGGCAACAGACGTGGGTCTATGAGGTGTTTGAGCGTACTGGTGATAAAGATGCCAAGCATCATCTGGTTCGACTTGATCAAGAAGGAAAGGAATTTAAAAAGTCTGATGTTAAAGCGGCAGAGCAAGCGTTGCTTGATGGCTTAGAGGCAGGTGACTTTGATCAGCCTGATAAAACCGATTATCACATTCAATATGACCGATTAGGTTTGCTTCACGCACTGCGTGGTATGTCATTACAAGCAGGTCAAGAATTGCTTTTATCCGTGACTAACAGTAAAGAGTCCGCTGCGTTATCGATTGAAAGTGGAAACGGATAAAACCTTAGAGCTAATGGTCAGCAATGGCCAGCATTAAAATTACGCTTTGAAAGCTTTAAACCTGATGATGCTGAGCTTGAAGAAGCAACGCATCGACCTATCTATATTTGGTTGTCGAACGATGCCGATAAGATTCCCTTGCTAGCAGAAATGCGACATCGCTTTGGTTTGTTCCTTATTAGCTTATGTTGGTGGTTCAGCTAACCATCCAATTACTGCAAAAGATTAACGATCGCATGTCCGTCTTTGGCGGTTAAAAAGTGCCCACCTTGTATTTGATAGGTCTGGTTCACTGAAGGATCAGCGAGTATCCAGCGTAAGTCCTGACTAACAGATTTCACAATCTGATCACCCATGTGATTTTCTCCACCCGTTCTGACGATGCTGATGTAGGAGATCGCCGGATGGGTTTGTTGGTTAAGCCAATATAAAAAGTTACCGGGACGAGGTGGTGTCAATTCGTTGATTAGCTGACGGCTGCGCATCAAGGTGCTGTAAAGATTATCACCGGTTGCACGGCGAACAGCGAAACGTTCAATTGGGCTAAACATACCGCTTGGATTAAGTACGTCGAGCGCCTGAGCGGCGCGCAAGGTGCCGTTATGAGGTGTTGCGATCGTGAGTAAACGATTGACTGCTTGTGGTTTAGCGGTCACGACTAAATAACGTGCGACGACACCACCGGCAGAATGACCGATTAGTGTGATCGATTCATTGACATGCTGCTGGGTGATTTCATTGACAAAAGCATCTAGCCACTGAGCTTGTAAGCAATCGGTGCGGTGGAGGGCAGTCGAACCGTATAGCTTGCAGTTCGTTGGTCGCTCTTCTTTACCGCTATAGGCCACACTGGTGCCTTGAGCATAGTAGATACCCGTATAGGGATAACCACCTTTATCAACGATATGCATGATGCCTGGCTCAGTCCATGAGCGCTCCGAGCCTAAAAAACCATGAATAAAAACTAGAACATCTGCAAAAACTGCATGGCTTGAGAACAACAGTAATAAACCAATCAATTGTGTATGAATGCGTCGCATAGCTAGTGTCCTAAAGGGTTTTGCGTTTATTCATTACTTAGTGCTTATCTAATGAAATTAGTTCTTTTTATTAGAACTTCTTCGTTAAAAATATAATTTATTAGAGCTTTTGTCATTCTCCGCTAAATTTATAAACAGGCCTGTCGGGCTTTATCTTCATAAGGGGGAGAGATAAATGAAAAGACGTATGTATTTTGTGTTGCCTAACTGTGTGGCAGCGAAAGAAACCGAAAACGATTTATTGCTCGCAAAAATCGATAATCACAATATTCACTTTATGGCACATGACTCGGTTGATCTAGGCGATCTCAATCGTGCTAATTTTTTACAACGCTCTGACCTGATTCATGGTTGGGAGATGGGTTTGGTTGTCGGTGGTTTAACCGGTGCCTTACTGGGCATGACGCTGCTTCAATTTGGTGTGTTTGCTGGTATGGGGTTAGGCGCTGTGCTTTTGATAGCGCTAGCCGGAGCCTTCATGGGGGCATGGTTCTCTGGGCTTGTTGCTATCAGCGTGCCGAACAGTCGTTTAAAACCCTTTGCTGCAGATCTTGATGCCGGAAAGGTCCTGTTAATGGTCGATGTCTGTCCAGCAAGGGTCAGAGAGATCCGTAAACTGATGCAAAAGCGTCATCCAGAAGCAAGTGATGGCTCGGTCGATAGCCAACTGCCTGCTTTCCCCTAAGGTCGTAACGAAGTCAAGGTAGAGGCGAGCCGCCCTGAGGGGCGGCTTTTTATTGCGCTATCCAGGTGCGCAGTTTGTGTTCTTGCTGACCACCAACAAGAACATCGACAACTGTATTGTTCTCAACCTTCACGATTGTCGGTGAGGTGCGAATACCAAGGTCTTTGCCAAAGGCATAGTGTTTTGCGATATCGACCTTGTGAAATTCAAAGCCTTCTTTGACTAACTTATCTACTAAGGGTGATAAAAATTTACAAGGCCCGCAATTCGGTGCAAAGCAATAAATAAAGTAACTGGCTTGCGAGGGTTCGAACGGAAGCTCTTTGGAGATGGCTTTTACCTCAAGCCCACTAATCGCTTTACTCGCCACATAGATATACCCAAGATAAACAAGCCAGGTGGTGCCCAGGCCTGCCGCGGTATACATAATCATGTGGTCGATATCCATAGACGGACATTAGCGACTATTTTGGCGTATGCAAAGCCTTAGAGGTCTTTAAAAAGCGCTTCTGCTGCGGCTCTAAGTTCTTCTTCTGTAGGGCTATTCTGACTTTCTACTGAGCGTGCTATGGCTTTGAAGTAACCGCAGAAGTTACTGCGTTCTTTATCGCTCACGGGGTCTGCAACAGGCTCTTGGCATTGATTGGGTGCAGAGGTGCTGAAGTGCTCACAATTACGGCAGACCAACGTTGGTTTGCCGCAGGAAGAGCAGTAGTTGTCTCTGGCGTAATCGCCATCGCTAAGGGCATGGCCACAGTGCCAGCAGGTGCCACTTTGTTGATACGACATCGTTGCTGCCTTGTTGGTTCAATCGTCGGTATGATGAGCCTATAACCTTCGCGGTGGCAAAGAAAGTTTTAAGGGTGTGTGATGAGTTTTAAATTAGATGCACGATTAGAAAAAGATACGCATTGGATGGGTGATCTTCATCTATCTCGCGTCCTTCTGATGAACGATCGTCGTTATCCCTGGATTATCTTGGTGCCGATGCTTGAGGGCCTGAAAGAACTGACAGATTTATCAGAGGAGCAATCGGTCACTTTGCTGCAAGAATCGCGTGCTGTATCGCAATGGTTGATAGAGCAGGGTGGCGATAAGCTCAATGTGGGCGCTTTGGGAAATGTTGTCTCGCAGTTACATCTTCATCATGTGATGCGGAAAGTTGAATGATCCTGCATGGCCAGGACCTGTGTGGGGACACTCGGCGGCTGAGCCTTATGCAGAAGATCAAATAAAAGCGCTGCAGCAGTCGCTGAAGATCGCTCTAAAGCTCGATATAAATCTCGATTAGTCGTTGTCAGTGATTAAGCTATCGATGGCTATGCTGCCGTTGATGAGGTCTTCTTTTTGTTCGCGTGTTAGCTGCTTGATACGATGCTCTAGTTGAAGTGCGGGACCTTTCTCACCAATACAGGTTTGGAATTCGAGAGAAAGAGGGTCGCGACCTTTAGTGCGTTTAGCGCCTTTGCCTTGTTGGTGTTGCTCAAAGCGATTGTCGACATCGGTGGTGATACCGGTATAGAGATCCCCATTTGCACAGCGCAAAATATACAGGTGCCAGTCTTTGCTCATGCCTGAATGCCAAGAGCATCCATCATCATGTCCTCCCGCAAGGGCAGTCGAATCACCGCATGCAGAGGAAAAAGCTCGGCTAACTTTTGTACGTGTGGATATTCGCGCGGTTGCACTAAAACGATGATTTTTGCCTCTGGCGCATATTTGCGTTGGCTATGCAGAAACACATCAAGGTTGCTCACGTTCACACCAGCGTAATTGTTGCCATAGCCATAAAAGAATTCAGCCACCACAAAGTCAGGCTTTTCTTTTTTAAGCGCGCTAATGGCTTTGCGTTGTGAGTTGAACTTCAGCTGGTTAAAACCGTATCGCTTATAAAACTTGCTCAGGTCGGGATGAGCAGGCGATTCGATGATGGAATAAAGCGTTGTCATGGCGCGCTAGGATACCCCAGAGCGCACAACAAGTTTAATCGATGTATCGAAAGGTAACGCTGGGTGACCAACGTGTCGCTGAGTAGTTGGTTTGATAGGTGTTTAGCTTTTGCGTCATCGTTTGTTCGTGATGACATTGTGGGCAGGTAAACCAAGACTGTAGGGTATTTTTTTCTTGTTCTTGTTCAGTCAGTTCCATCGGATGATGACAGTGGTGACAGTTCACAGAGAAAGCTCCAGTGAGGATGAACAAATGCCCGAAGGCTATCGAGCCGAAGCTCGATGGTGTTTGGTGCTGAAGTGACCGCGCCTTCCCTAGGATGGTGGTCTAGGTGGACATTAAAAATGTCTTGCGAGAGTTAACGCAGCCCCTTCAGCATTGATCGAGATCGTTACGCGACCGTTATTAATCCCACTTCAGCGCGCCACCGGTTTGGTATTCGGTCACACGAGTTTCAAAGAAGTTCTTTTCTTTGCGCATATTGGCTTGCTCGTCCAACCAAGGTAGTGTTGGCTCAGCACCTGGGAATGGTTCCTCGATACCTAAACTCACAGCTCGACGGTTAGCGACATAGCGGAATTGGCCAATGTGTGCTTCTTTGCTGTAACCCAAGATTGGATCTCTGAGTAGGTAATCAGCATAAGTGCTTTCACAAGCTTCAGCTTCGTCCCACATCTCACGTAGCGCTTTAGGATCAGGCTGGATGTTTTCTTCAAACATGATCTGCTTAGCAACACGAATACCGAAAGATGCGTGTAGTACTTCATCGCGCATGATGTATTGCAACTGTTCTGCGGTGCCTTTCATTAAGCCACGACGCTGCAGCGAGAAGATTGGGCTAAAGCCGTTGTAGAACCAGCAGCCTTCGAAAATACCTGAGAAGAAGATGTAAGCCATCAAGAAGTTATGGAGCTCATCACGGTCATTCAGGTCGATGTCAGGACGGTAGTACAGAGTTCAAACGACGGTTAGCCATTTGGATCTTGCCGTTGATCTGTGGAACCACGCGGTAGCGGTTGTAAATCTCGCCTTGGTCAAGGCCAATTGACTCGATGCAGTGCTGGTAAGTCCAGGTGTGCAAGGCTTCTTCGTACACTTGGCGTGCTTGGTAAATCTGTAGTTCAGGCGCTGACATCTTTTCCATAACCGCAAGACCGATGTTGCGCATCGCGAGAATGTCAGAGGTAGTCAAATAAGCCAGAACGTTTTCGTAAACGTGACGCTCTTCAAGCGTAAGCTTGTGGTGATAATCGTGAACGTCTTGTGCCATGTTGATATCAAGCGGCGTCCAGTGATTACGGTTTGCGTTTAGGAAGTATTCCCATGCCCATGGGTACTTAAACGGTGCTAACTGGTTGATGTCAGTCATGCCGTTGATAACGCGCTTGTCATCTGAGTTAACTGGCTTCAGTTCAGATGGTGCAGGGGTATGCATCGGCTGGCCGTGAATCGCAGCCTCTTGGCCAGATACCGCGGTCAATGCTTCAGATGGCTTAGGCGCCGGTGCTGAAACAGCTGAGTTTGCATCTTTAAGTGGGTTAGCTTCTTCTGAGATAGGCGCCTTCGATGGAGCTGAAGACGGATTGCTCAATGGTGCTAATGGGTCATCCCAGTTCATTGGTTTTTCTCCTCAATTCTTCTTATTGGCACGCTTCGCAATCTGGATCCAGAATGCTGCATGCTTTAGGCGCTGCGTTACCTGACTGAGATGCACTCAGCGCAAAGCTCGCGTCTGCGGTTTTAGAGCCACTGTTTGGTGCAGCAGCTGATTTCTCCATATGGGTCGCACCCATTGAGCGGAGGTAGTAAGTGGTTTTTAGACCACGAACCCAAGCCAACTTGTATAAGTTGTCGAGTTTCTTGCCTGATGGCTCTGCCATGTACAGGTTCAAGCTCTGTGCTTGGTCAATCCACTTTTGACGGCGTGCACCAGCTTCAACCAACCAACGTGGGTCAACTTCAAACGCTGAACGATAGATGGCTTTAAGGTCATCAGGGATACGATCAATTGGTAGGACTGAACCGTCGTAGTACTTCAGATCGTTAACCATCACCTCGTCCCATAAGCCGCGGTCTTTCAGATCACGAACTAGGTATGGGTTAACGACGGTGAACTCACCTGAAAGATTCGATTTAACGAACAAGTTCTGATAAGTCGGCTCGATAGATTGGCTAACACCACAGATGTTTGAGATGGTCGCCGTTGGTGCGATCGCCATGGTGTTTGAGTTACGCATACCAACGGTTTAACGCGCTCGCGTAGATCATCCCAATCCAAGGTTTCGGTGGTGTCTGCTTGCAAGTACTTGCCACGGATCTCAGCAAGTTCACTTAATGAGTCGATTGGCAAAATGCCCTGGCTCCACAAAGAACCTTCAAAGCTAGAGTAACGACCACGCTCTTCAGCCAAATCAGTTGATGCTTTGATGGTGTAGTAAGACACAGCTTCCATTGAGTTGTCAGCGAAGGTAACGGCTTCTTCACTCGCGTAAGCCATGCGCATTTTGTACAGCGCATCTTGGAAACCCATGATGCCTAAGACCCACAGGACGGTGACGCAAGTTAGAGTTACGTGCTTGAGGAACGCTGTAGTAGTTGTACTCGATAACGTTATCCAACATGCGCATTGCGGTGTTGATAGTCTTTTCGAGTTTGGCTAAATCTACGCCTTCACCTTCAATGGTGTGTGCAGGTAGGTTAACTGAACCTAAGTTACACACTGCGATCTCAGCTTGATTGGTGTGCAGTGTGATCTCAGTACACAGGTTAGATGAGTGAACTACGCCAACGTGACGGTTGGTGTAACGAATGTTGCAAGGATCTTTAAAGGTTACCCATGGGTGACCTGTTTCGAACAACATGCCAAGCATCTTGCGCCATAGATCAACCGCCTTCACCTTCTTGTGAACACTGATTTCGCCTTTCGCAGCTTTCTCTTCGTAAGCAACGTAAGCGGCTTCGAATTCTTTGCCGGTCAGGTCGTGTAGATCGGTGGTGTCGTTAGGCGTGAACAGAGTCCACTCTTGGTCTTCAGCAACACGTTGCATGAACAAGTCTGGGATCCAGTTTGCTGTGTTCATGTCGTGAGTACGACGACGGTCATCACCGGTGTTCTTACGAAGATCTAGGAACTCTTCGATATCGATGTGCCAGCTTTCAAGGTAGGCACAAACAGCACCTTTACGCTTACCACCTTGGTTAACCGCTACCGCGGTGTCGTTGGCTACTTTAAGGAAAGGCACAACACCTTGTGATTTACCGTTGGTACCTTTGATGTGTGCGCCTAAGCCACGAACGGGTGTCCAGTCGTTACCTAAGCCACCTGCATATTTAGAAAGTAATGCGTTGTCTTTGATGGCGCCGTAGATACCATCCAAATCGTCTGGAACGGTCGTTAGGTAGCAAGACGATAACTGAGGACGCAAGGTGCCAGAGTTGAATAGGGTAGGCGTTGAGCTCATAAAGTCGAAGCTAGAGAGCAGGTTGTAGAACTCAATCGCACGACCTTCGCGATCGATCTCGTTGATGGCTAAGCCCATCGCAACGCGCATAAAGAATGCTTGTGGCAATTCAAAAGCGCGTGTCGTCAGAGTGAATGAAATAACGATCAAAGAGGGTTTGCAAACCAAGGTAAGTAAATTGCAAGTCACGGTTTGCATCCATCGCTTGGCCCAGACGCTCAAGGTCGTATTGCGCAAGACGTGGGTCGAGCAGTTCAAGTTCAACCGCACGATGTACGTAGTTCTTGAAATAGCTTGGGTACAAATTAGCCATCTCAGCTTGGGTTGCAACATTGGTATCCATGCCAAGGAAGCCCAATGCATCAAAGCGCAGTGAGTCCATTAGCAAGCGAGCTGCAGCGTAAGAATAGTTAGGCTCTTTCTCGATCAAGGTGCGAGAGCTCATCACCAGGGTGTTAGCTACGTCTTTTTCTTTGATGCCGTCGAAAAGGTTGCGACAGGTGTCATCAAAGATCGATTGTTCAGTAACGCCTTCAAGACCGTCACAGGCCTCTGAAATCAGTGCGCGTAAACGATTCACATCCAGTGGTTTGGTGCTACCGTCGATTGCGGTCACATTCACTAGATGCTCTTCTGTTCTTCAGTAACTTCTTCTTGGCGCTTGCGCTTTTGTTCTTCGCGATAAAGTACGTAAGCACGAGCAATTTTGTGCTCACCACCACGCATTAGAGCCAATTCAACTTGGTCTTGTACGTCTTCAATGTGAACCTGGCCGCCCTCTGGAATGCGGCGACTAATGGTGTCGACAACGCTCTTGGTCAGTTCGCGAACGGTGTCGTGAATACGCGATGACGCTGCGGCTTTGCCACCTTCAACTGCTAGGAAGGCCTTGGTCATCGCGACAGCGATTTTATTGGCATCGAAGTTGGTGACTTTTCCGTTACGGCGAATAATTCCGAAGTTTACGGATGGGCCGAAATCGGCACGTTTTGCTGCAGCAATGGGCTCTTCGGTTGGTGGGACAGCAAAATCTTCAGGGTTGGTGACCTGATCTGCGGTTGATGTTTCCACAGTCATGTATTCCTCCAAAAAATTGGTACTTAGCAGTATTTTTGTAGTTTTTGAGGAACTGGTGCGAGTCGTGCACAGAATGCGTGGCGTTCAGCCTTGAACGGGTCCCCATTGAATGAATCGCAATATATATGTTTTTGGGGGCTAGTCAACCACAACATATTGTGTGTAAAAGCTGTGGAAAACTGTTCAGTAACTGTGAATAATTTGGGTGTAAACTGGGAAAAATCCTCACTTTCAATGGCTTAGGTTATCTAGTATGGTGTAAAACTCAAAACACAATATGTTGTGTTTTCGAATCTATCTTGACCACTAATAGAAAAATTCAATAAGCCCATTTGCTAATAAAGAATCCGCTTATATTCTTTAATTTAGATAAAACATGATTAATCAGACGCCATCAATTGATCAATGGTCTGAGCAAGCTCTGCTTTCTCAATAGGGCCCAGATGCAATTTGCGCATTTCACCTTTGGGATCGACAAAAAAGGTGCTGGGCAAGCCTTTGAGGGAGAGCTGATTGCCTTCACGGTCGATGAAGAAATCCAGTGGGATGCCGTCGCCGTTATATTTCACATGTGGGAATGCTGAAACCTTCAGCGTGGCGAGAAATGACCGTGTGTCTTCAGCGGTGGTTTCTTCAAAGTTCACCCCAATGAACTGCACCTCGGGTTTCTCTTGAGCAAGGCTGTCAAAGTCGGGTAGTTCTTTCACACAAGGAGAACACCATGAGGCCCAGAAATTGATCACCACCCATTTACCGCGATGATCACTCAGCGACATGGGCTTGCCATCAAGTCCTTGTAGGGTGAAATCGACAGGCTTTGCTTGCACATTGAAGGCAAGGCAAACCAGCAGGGCAAGGGTGATTCGGATCATTTTCATGGTTGCGTCTCTAATAGTTTTGAAATGTTATAGATGTGCTTAACGGTACAGTGCTCTATTCTTGAGTTCATTTTGCGCCAATAGTTCCGGACAAAACGGGGTAAAACTCACGGAATAAATCAGCGACAATAGGAAACTGACGTTTTGGAGTCCAGTATGTCGAATCCTTTTCCGGTTGATCGAAAGATCATACCGCCAGCGACGTTTAAAGAGATAAAGCCCAATACTTTCATCTACGAGCGTCCTAATACCATTCCCAAAGACTGGTGTGATGAGATCGTGCGTCGATTTGAAGCGCAGCCAGAACATCATAAGAAAGGTGTGATTGGTCAGCAGGGCGGTTTGGATACTGGCATCAAACGCACCATGGATATGGTGATCAGTGACAAAGATGACTGGTCTGATATTGATCAGGTGTTTTTCCGCTGCATAGGTGCGGCTATGCAGGAGATGAAACAAAGCTTTCCGTTTTTTCACTGGCCCCTTTAAAGACTTGGGTTATCAAATTCAACGTTATCAACCCGGTGAGTTCTACCACTGGCATGTCGATGGGGGCAGTCATGATTTTGCGGATCGTCAGTTGGTAGCAATTTGGTATCTGAATGATGTGCCGGTTGAGGCCGGTGGTGCGACACAGTTTTTATATCAAGATGTCAGTGTGCAGCCTGAAGCGGGCAAGATGGTATTGTTCCCACCTTTCTGGACACATGAGCATCGCGCACAAGAGCTAACGGCCGGTGTGAAGTACATTGCGACCACCTGGGTTGTATTTCGTTAATGCCAAGCTTGTTATCAATTATTGAGTTGGGCGGTTATCCCAACCTGCAGCCTTTGTATAAAAGTATGGGTTTTGACGTTGAGCTGCTGACATCACAACGCAAAGCACGTAGCTATCTCAAGGCGAATAGTCCGGATGTGATTGTGGCTGAATATAACGCGCAGTCCGATTTTCGTGATCGTAGTTCTAACTTGGAAACATTGGTTGCGGTATTGCAGAAAAAGCCTGCAACCAAGCTGCTGGTTTTTTATTTACCGGAACAGCAAGATCGATTCGATGTGTTCTGCCAATCGCATCACGTTGATCATGCGATTGCCTTTCCGATCACCGAAGAGAAAGTCCAATCTGCATTGATGGCCTTAGGCTAAGCGATCATCCGCAACGTGATATTTCGGATCTTCCATCACGTTCACTTCAACCAAGTCACCCGCTTGAGTGAGTAGCTCGCGACATTCTTCATTTAAGTGGCGCAAATGCACTTGCTTACCGGCACGTTGGTAACGTTCTGCCAGTGAATCGATCGCTTCAATGCCGGAGTGATCAACAACGCGTGCACCTGCAAAATCGATAATCACATCTTGAGGGTCATTCTTAGGATCAAAGATCGCTTGAAAGTGAGAAACAGAGCCAAAGAACAGCGGACCTTTTAAGTTGTACACCTTGCTGCCATTCTCGAGCAGGTCGGAGGTCGCTTGCATTTGCTTGGCGTGTTCCCAGGCAAAGACAAGTGCTGAAACGATAACGCCAACAACGACGGCAACGGCGAGATCAGATGCCACGGTCACTGCAGTCACTAAGATGGCAACAAAAATATCAGCTTTAGGGACCTTGCCAAATAAGCGCAAGCTAGCCCATTCAAAGGTGCCGAGTACCACGATGAACATCACTCCTACCAATGCAGCGACTGGAATCATTTCGATTAAGCTCGAGGCGACCAAGATGAATAGCAAAAGGAACAGCGCGGCGCTGATGCCGGATAAGCGACCACGACCACCTGAATTAATGTTGATCATCGACTGACCAATCATTGCGCAACCGCCCATGCCACCAAAGAAACCGTTAACGGAATTTGCCACGCCTTGACCGACACATTCTTTATTGCCGCGACCGCGTGTCTCAGTGATCTCGTCAATTAAGGTCAGTGTTAATAAAGATTCGATTAAACCGACGCCGGCTAAGATGATGCTGTAAGGCAAAATGATCTCAAGCGTTTCCCACGTGAGTGGCACAGCTGGGATGCTAAAGCTCGGTAAGACCGCCAGCAATGGTTGCATTGGCATCGCCAGTCATATCGCGTAATACATCCACGACTGAACGTGTATCGAGGTCCAAGCCAATTACGATTAAGGTGACGGTGACGATCGCAGCTAGCGATGCTGGAATAGCAGAGGTTAGCTTGGGTAAAAAGTGAATGATCGCCATAGTCAGTGCAATCAAGCCAAGCATCAGTGCCATTTGATCAGAGGGGAGCCAGTGCAAGCTGCCATCAGCGGCAGTGAATTGGAATTGCTTCATCTGCGCGAGGAAGATCACGATGGCTAAGCCATTTACAAAACCCAACATGACAGGGTGTGGCACTAAGCGAATGAACTTGCCGAGATGGAATACGCCGGCGAGTATTTGAATCACGCCCGTTAGTAAGACAGCTGCAAATAGATACTGCACGCCGTGAGTGGCAACTAAGGCCACCATGACCACTGCCATTGCGCCAGTTGCACCTGAGATCATGCCGGGGCGACCGCCGATCAATGCAGTGATCAAACCCATCATAAAGGCGCCATACAGACCAACGAGTGGTTCAACACCAGCAACAAAGGCAAAAGCAACAGCTTCAGGGACAAGCGCTAAGGCAACAGTCAGGCCTGATAAGACATCATTTTTAACGCATTGCTTGCCAGGGCAGGTGAGATTGAACATGCGGCTCTCTTATATCGATTTCGCTTGAAAGCCGCGCATTATACAGAGGGTGAGAAATTATTTCGGAAGGGGCGGTTGAGGAAAAAGGCGATCAAAGGATCGCCTAAAGTATTCTTCAGTTACAACCTTCGTCTTCCATCACGTAGCCAGTTGATGAGGACCTTGACGGATAGGCAGTGTTTACGAACATAAAATGTTCTATTCGATCGAAGTTATTCATGGCTTGTTCGACATGCGCAAGCTTCATCCCATCGTAGATATAAACAATGTTGTGTTTTCTCTCGAATTCGAGGGTGGCTTCGTCAGGATTGTTCAACTTTGAGTTTTTCCAGTCGTACAGGGCTTGATTGGATAGATCCGCTTCGATGACCTCGGCGGCCGCAGTAGAGTCGTCAGGGTAATTGTTGAAGCGAGTAATGATGCAGCTAAAACTCGATTAAAACATGTGCAATGCCTCTTTTTTGTGTGATGGTGGAATTCAAAAATAGGCCTAAAAAAAGAACCTGCACGGACTTTTTGCCACATGTTCAATATTTCTGATATTTCGCTAAGTCATCAAAAAATAACGAATTTTCAGAAATTTTTAGGGAGACTGTAATCTGTAATTACAGTCGTTAAGGGTTCGCTGCATTATTTATTGCTGAACTTAAATGGCTGATGTTTTTAAACAATCTGGTTGTTGTTATTTGAGGATGTGATTTAGCCAAAAGCAGGAAAAAAATCGGAAACGCGATTTTTGATTATTAGGGGTTATTGTTGGCTCTCACAGGAACTTAATTCCTAAAAAATGACCTTGGTGTTGTTTCAAAGGTTAAGTTAAGGGAACAGGTTTGGCGCCAAGACGTTCTGCGATCTCTTCGATTTGTTGGCGCGGTGGATAGCTATTGGGATTCGCTGCTAGGTAGTCATTCCATTGCGCAAACTCATCTGCAAGGTGAGGGTCGGTGTTATGGCAGCCGAGCACACGAATACGGTAGTCACCGATGCGCCAAGGGCCATCGCCTTGTAGTTCACCTTTGATCAAATGTGCAGCTTTACCGGGTGAGGATTGATGCCAAAAGAGATCGAGATAGAGTAAGCCGTGTGGATGTGTGAAGCAGGCGGCTGCAATATGCTCCTTACCATCAGGATCACGAATGACCAAAGGTGAGGTCATGTGATCAATGATCGCCATGTTATTTGGTTAGCGCATCAAAGCGTTGTTTAAAAGCCAAATCACGCCCTTGTTCAGCAGCTTCTTTTGAGCCGTAAGCACCCGATTCATTCCATGCTTGGGTTTTGTGATTAAACACAGAGAACTTGTATTGCTTACCCATTTTAAAGACGCTGCTGACTTCTTTGCCGGCTTGCGCCATCGCTTCGATTTTATTTTTACCACCAGGTACGGCGCCGTGATCAAAGCCCATAGTTGATTGGCTGCTGACGGGGGCGCAGTCTCCAAGTTTTAAGTTGTGGTCTCGAATCTCGCCTTGCTCGGAGAGTTCGACTTGTTCGATATGCGGAAAGCGTGAGGCGATGTAACCAGCCATCAATCGACCTAATTTAAAGTCTTCGTTTTCCAGCGCAGTGAGGAGCTTGTCTGCAGCGATCTGGCCGCGAAGGTATTGATCGGGTTGGTCGACCCACTCGCGATTAACTTGCCAACCGGCATTCATATCGTTATCCATTTTGTCGAAAAAGTCACCGGCCTGTTCGATAAATTCATCAGGCACATTTAGTTCGATTAGTTGGTCGGCGAGGGTGACGGATAACTGCATGACACATCTCAAGCGGATAAAAGATGCGCGTAGTGTAACGACATGCGTTTATTGATGTCGTGGTTAGCAGTAGGGATTTACCGTGCCTTGGCGTATCATGGGCACATCAAAGTGGTTAAGGGTGATTTCGGTGTTAATCACAATTCCTGATTTGCTCAATGAGCCGCAGATCCAAAAGTTGCGTGAAATTTTGGCGGAAGCTCAGTTTGTTGACGGAAAGTTGACCGCTGGCATGGCTGCGCGCCGGGTTAAAAATAACGAAGAGATCCAGCCAACGCCGGAACTTACGGAGCGTTTGAATCGAATTGTGATGGCAAGCGTGGCTCAAAATGCGCGTTTCCGAAGTGCAGCGCTACCTAACCGCATGGCGGACTTTATCTTTGCGCGTTACCAGCCAGGCATGACCTATGGTGATCATGTGGATGATCCGATTATGGGGGGCGGTAAGTTTCGCACCGATGTCTCTATAACGATTTTTTTGAACGATCCTTCAGAATACGAAGGTGGTGAATTGGTTGTGCGCACGCCGTTTGGTGACCAGAAAACCAAACTTGCTGCAGGCAGTGCAGTGGTTTATCCATCAGGCAGTGTGCATCACGTGGCTGAAGTCACCAAAGGTGAGCGCTTGGTAGCATTAACCTGGGTGCAGAGTTTTGTGCGTGATGCATCCCAGCGTGAGCTTCTTTTTGAATTGGATGCCGCGCGTGAACATCTTTTAAAGACCGAGCCAGAGAGTGATCATGCTAAGTCAGTTGATCGCAGTTATTCGAATTTATTGCGGATGTGGGCTGACGTTTAAACGCGTTTGATATGCAGTACTTATTTTTGGCTTTTATTGCGTTGTTGGTGTCGGGTTTGTGTGCGCAACCGCAGCAGCCAGTGCAGCCTCTGCCACCTTACATGCCAGCGCCTTATGTAGATATGTCTCCCCGTTACGACGTGCCCTACAATCGTTTTGAGCAACCACCCCCTGAGCGATTAAATCGTTACTTAAAAAAACAATGGCGAGAAATACGGACGTTTAATTTCGGAGATACTCAATGCGTGGTCATTTCTGAAAACAACATTCAGTGTGGTAGGCGTTTTTGGTGACGCGTGATTAGCCTGAGTCAGTTAAGAGTTAGTTGTACTCACCAGGAATATCATTTTTTCTAACCGTGACTTTGCCAACTTTTTGCCCGGAAAATCTTAGCAACTCATCACCCGAGAACTCATAACCTAAGCGCATAGCAATGCGTGCAACATCATCTGCGGTCGAAGCGGAAAGCACTTCATTTTTCAGATCCTGATCTGCTTGCATCTTTTGCAAGAATTCTTTGATGTGGTCGAGTGACATCTTTAGTTCCTAACGATGTTAAGGGTGGTTAAGCGGAGACAAAAAAGCCCCGCACTGCGGGGCTTTTTAACATCAATCAGATGATTGATTAGTAGCCGCCTTTACGTGCAACGTATGGCAAGCCTGCAATGCGATTACCTTGCTTAGAAGGTGCGCCTGGGAACAATTGATACAGGTCTTTGCTGCTTAACTTCTTGCCCCAAATCTTTGACATGCCTTTGTTGATTACGCGCTCCATTGGCTGCTCGTTTTCATCAAAGAACTGCGCACGAAGGTAGTTGATAACGTCCATGTGCTCTTGAGTGAGCTCACCCATGGTGTCGTCAGCTGCTGCTAAAGCGTGTGCAACTTCTTCTGACCAGTCAGCGGTGTTAACCAAGTTGCCGTGATCATCGACTTCAATAGTCTTGCCATTCACTTCTAGTGACATTGTCTTACTCCTTACTACAGGGTTTTATCGTTGAGATCAGTGCTGTGCGGCTTATCGCTGCAAGTCAGTACTGCTTTCTTTAGAAAATTCGTATGCTTCGTTGGGAAGCAACTATCCAAGTATATTGGACTATTCTGATTTAATCATCTTCGGATTTCTTCACCGCCTCAATACCTTTATGAGGGATGAAAATGCCGCAGCCGAGGTGCATATGCTCACCAATGCCGGTTTGCTGCACGCGGACTGATTGTTCAGGCCTGAGACCATCTAACATGATGCTGCGCGTCGCAATATCTCCATTGGGAGTGTGGATATGCTGGATCGTGCCGCAGAGTGCCTTTTTTACTCGAACATCAAGATTCTTCATGTGCGAGATAACGCGCATCAGGAATTTGTTCTCATCTTCATCTTCGCCGGCCTCTAGCACGATATGACGAGCAAAGATGGTGCTTTGCTTTGATAATAACTTGCGCTTCGCTTTGCCGATGGTCAGCGGGTGACCGTCAATATTTAGTGTCAGGCCATCGAGTTTTTCTTGAATGCTTTTTTCCAGAGCGGCAGGCACACGCAAAGTGAGCTTTGTACGCTTTGACAGAATAAGTTTCTGACCAAGCGATGGGTCAGGGCGTTCCCAGCCATTTTGAGAGCCAGCCAAGTGAATGCTGTGAATAGCGCAGCCAGAGTTGGCATCTGCAAACTCTGGGAAGGCATCAATCAATGCTTTGCTCAATGCGTGCGCGTGATCAACGGGGAGTTCTTTGCAGTTCAGTGAAAACACCAAGTCCACAACGTCATCGTTGACTTGAAACTCTTTGCGGTTGTCGTCTTCTTCCCAATACATGCGGAATCCTTATTCTGGCAAGCTGGCTTGAATCGCATCGCGATCAATCCACCAGTTTTCTTGAACCAAGACATCCACGACGTTACGTAAACGTACAAAGAATTTATCCGGTTCGTTGAGTTCAAGCTTTTCGATCCAAAATTGGAACTGTTCTTGAGAGTCGATGTTGCTATGGCGACGTGCCACTTTGCCGAGAAGTTGTTGTGCAAAGAAGCTCAAGCGTTCCTGCTCAGGGCCAGGT
This sequence comes from Gammaproteobacteria bacterium, assembly GCA_038144195.1. Taxonomy (GTDB): domain Bacteria; phylum Pseudomonadota; class Gammaproteobacteria; order Chromatiales; family Chromatiaceae; genus VMDJ01. Next base: position 1,219,469 of record JAYQNH010000002.1, read on the forward strand.
TCAGCACGTACATCGGCTAAGAAACATGCTGCTGCCGCTGCTACAGCCGCGCCATCGGAATCATCTGGCGTATCGTCGATCACGTGACTCAACAAATGCACGGTGATCTCAGGATCAATCGGGAAGGTCACACCAATCCAAATGCCATGGCCTAACGCGACAAGCGCATCTTCATGGCCAGTTTGATAAGCAACATCACAGGCGTCAGCGGCAGATTCCCAATCGCCGATTTGGCTAAAGATGCCAAATGCAGTCATCGCTATTGGCCAAGCTTCTTCGCCGCGCTCAATGATTTGTAGAACGCGGGCAATTTCTAACTGTAGTTTTGCACGGTCAGCTTCTGGCGCTGCTTCTGGCAAGCTTTCCAGTTGTTTTTGTAGCTCAACAAGCTCGCCTTCAAGCTCAGCTTGTTGGCCAAGGTCTTTACGCAGTGATGCTGCTGCCGTGTCGACAAGTTTTTCGGGGTCGAAGTAATCCACCATGATGCGTTCCTAGTAAAGACTGCTAAAGGCAGCTTCAAGTTGATCTTCCCAATCGTTTGGGGTGTCAGGGAATTGGGGTTTCACGTCGAAACGCAAATGCATTTCACCACGGGCCCCGAATTCTTTGATGATCGCTTTAAGCTCATCAAAGTCTTGTAAATCTTGGTTAGCGATAATGACTTGGCTAAGCAATAACATAGTGGCCTCTGTGTTAAATCGTTTTAATCAAGCGATGCGATTATGGTAGCGCGCTCGGTAAATGACACGTCGTTGTGACGGATCATCAGAATCAGTAAAGCTGGAGCGATTATGCAGCACGTTGTTGCTGATAATGCCTTGGCCTTGCTCAAGGGTTAAATGCAAGATGTGGTCATCGGCGCTATTTAACAAGTCCAAGATGGCAGATGCTGCAGCTTGTGTGTTTGCATCATCTTTCCACTGCACATTTCGTTGACGGGCCGAGTAACGCATATGCAGAGAGTGTCCGTCGGAGTTGATACTGAAAACAGGACCCACGGAATCGCCGCGTATGACTTTGCCCCCTTCAACATTGCCGGGGATGGTAAAGGCATCGCTGGCCATTAATGCCGCGATCCACTCGGGGTTTTGGTCACGCAACTTAATATAAAGAAGCTCGTGATCAATCAGTCCGTTAATGCCGCCTACCATTGCTGGGTGGCCGCAATAAAGTAACCAACCATGTATTTGTTGATTTGGCATGTTGTAGTAGCCATCGGTATGCCAACCGAGGGGACGGTTGGTGTATGGGATGTAGACGTTATCGGTTGAGGTTTCTTTAACGCGGATTTCGGTAATGCCTGAATCTTCTGCGCAGAGGTTGCTATCAATATCGTTGAGTCCTAACGCCAGTCCAAGCTGATGAATCGCGGTTTCGGCATGCTTCAGGGGTGAGGTCGAACCGAAAAAGTGAAAAATTTTGTTCACGACAGTTCTTTTTTAACGTTTCTATCTGCTGCCCCTTGAGGAATAAAGGATTTAGGGTCACCTCAGGCGCCAATTGAGCATTCTTCAGCTTTTGCTCACGCCATCGCACGTAGGCATCTGAATTATCAAGAGAAAAGGGATTTTGTAAGCTCATTTTGTGATCCGGGGTGCTATTAGCATTTCCAATAGTACGTGTTGACGATGCAGAGATGTGTCACTAGTATCCCCACCCACTATTGGTTTATTCGTATGGTCTAACATACTGATAAAAAAGACAATATCTTTTTATATCAATTAGTTAGAAGAATACGAATGACTTTGAGGCTGCAAAGATATCTCTTTAGGGATAGTAATTTGTAAGCGATATCTCCCGTTGGTGGAGTATGTGAGTATTGCAAAAAACTCTAATATTCGTCGCCATTGGTAGAAGTCCAAGCTCTGGCTCGGGCTGCTGGGGGAGCCCGCTACCGAGTCAATGAGCACAGATTTTGCTGCACGGATAACCCGGGCCGCGAATGTAAATTTTAAAGCTAAGAACGATTAGTCAGGAGAGAAAGCGACATGGCAATCGATAAGTACGCAACACCCATGCTAGACCAATTGGAATCAGGCCCATGGCCGAGTTTCATTACTGGTATCAAGCGCCTGCGTGACGAACACCCAGACGAGGGTATCAACAAGGTAACTAACTCATTGCTGGGTCAGTTGGAGCACTCATACGAAACCCGTAAGGGTTACTGGAAAGGCGGTACTGTATCTGTATACGGTTACGGCGGCGGTATCATTCCTCGCTTCTCTGAAGTAGGTCACGCTTTCCCTGAGTCGAAAGAATTCCACACTTTGCGTGTTCAACCGCCTGCAGGTAACCACTACTCAACCGCTATGCTTCGCCAAATGGCTGACAGCTGGGAAAAGTACGGTTCAGGTTTGGTAACTTTCCACGGTCAGACCGGTAACATCATGTTCATCGGTACCGACACTAAGCGCACTCAGCACTTCTTTGACGAGATCAACGACTACGGTTGGGACCTCGGCGGTGCAGGCCCTTGTGTACGTACTGCGATGTCTTGTGTTGGTGCAGCACGTTGTGAAATGTCTTGTACTAACGAGCAGAAAGCACACCGTTTGTTGGTAAACAACTTTACTGACGACGTTCACCGTCCAGCGTTGCCATACAAGTTCAAGTTCAAGGTTTCAGGTTGTCCTAACGACTGTCAAAACGCGGTAGAGCGTGCTGACTTCGCTGTGATCGGTACTTGGCGTGATGACATGAAAGTCAACCAAGATGAAGTTAAGAACTACATTGCTGACAAAGGTCGCCAGTACTACATCGATAACGTAGTAACTCGTTGTCCTACTAACGCTGTTTCTTTGAACGACGATGACACCATCGCAATCAACAACCGTGACTGTGTACGTTGTATGCACTGTCTGAACGTAATGCCAAAAGCATTGCAGGTTGGTGATGACAAAGGTGTAACCATCCTTATTGGTGGTAAGCGTACGCTGAAGATCGGTGACTTGATGGGTACCGTAGTTGTTCCATTCAAGAAGCTTGAAACTGAAGACGATTGGGAATCACTCGTAGAGTTGGCTGAAGAAATCATTGATTTCTGGGCTGAGAATGCACTCGAGCACGAGCGCTGCGGTGAGATGATCGAGCGTATCGGTTTGGTTAACTTCCTTGAAGGTGTCGGAGTTGAAGTTGATCCAAACATGGTTAACCACCCACGTGAGTGTTCATACGTTCGTATGGATGGCTGGGATGACGAAGCAGTTAAATGGTTCGATCGTCAAGCTGAAGCTTCTTAATCAAGCTTTAACCAACTCTTTATTTAGTATTTGTCGCGCGGCATAGCGCCGCGCGGTCAGAACATTTACCCGGTTTTTGGAGGTAAAAATGGCAAAAGAAATGCGTGAACCGATTGAGACAGGCTGTCCTGATCCGTTCCAGTATATGCACCCATCTATGCGTCGTAACTTTGGTCAGTGGGCTTATCACGAGCATCCAGCACCAGGCGTTCTACTTCACGTAGCAAAGAACGGCGACAAGCTTTGGACTATCAAAGCAGGTACCCAACGTATCCTTGATGTTTTCACTCTGCGTAATCTTTGTGATATCGCTGATGAATACTCAGATGGTCACATCCGTTTCACTATTCGTTCTAACCCGGAGTTCTTCGTAACTGACGAGTCTCGTGTTCAGCCACTGGTTGATAAGTTAGAAGCTGAAGGTTTCCCTGTTGGTGGTACTCAGAACTCTGTTACCACTTTGTCGCACACTCAAGGTTGGTTGCACTGTGACATCCCTGGTACTGACGCATCAGGTGTTGTTAAGTCAATGATGGACGAGTTGATCGATGAGTTCCGTAAGGCTGATATGCCTAACCGTGTTCACATTACAACTTCATGTTGTCAGATCAACTGTGGTGGTCAAGGTGACATCGCGATCAACGTTCAACACACTAAGCCACCTAAGATCAATCACGATCTCGTTGCTAACGTATGTGAGCGTCCATCAGTTGTTGCACGTTGCCCAGTTGCTGCGATTCGTCCTGCAATGGTTAACGGTAAGCCTTCATTGGAAGTTGATGAGAAGAAGTGTATCTGCTGTGGTGCATGTTTCCCTCCTTGTCCTCCAATGCAGATCAACGATGCTGAGCACTCTAAGTTGTCTATTTGGGTTGGTGGTAACCACTCAAACGCACGTGGCAAGCCTACCTTCCAGAAGTTGGTTGCATCAGGTATTCCTAACAACCCACCTCGCTGGCCAGAAGCTACCGCTATCGTTAAGCGTATCTTGAAGGCTTACAAAGAAGGCGCGAAAGACTGGGAGCGTATCAACGAGTGGGTTGAGCGTATCGGTTGGCCTCGTTTCTTCGAAGAAGTTGAACTGCCATTCACCAAGTATCACATCGATAACTGGCGTGGCGCTCGTAAGAGCTTGAACTCTTCTACTTACATCCGCTTCTAAGCGGTCTGTAAAGACGAGGTAGTTGCAGTATGAAACTGTCAGTACAGATTAACGAAGGTCCTTATCAGCACCAAGCGACTGATACTGCGTACCACTTCACCAAAGCTGCTTTGGAGAATGGTCACGAAGTAATGCGTGTCTTCTTCTACCACGATGGTGTGTTGAACGGCACTCGCTTGACGACTCCACCTCAAGACGATCGTCACATTGTGAATCGTTGGGTTGAGTTGGCTGAGAAGTACAACCTAGATCTCGTTCTCTGCGTAGCTGCGGCACAACGCCGCGGCCTCGTGGATGACGGCGAAGCTGAGCGTAATAAAAAGAACGCAACAAATATCCAAGAGCCTTTCCGCATCTCGGGTTTGGGTCAGCTTATTGAAGCCGCTATCCAGAGCGATCGTTTGGTTGTCTTTGGCGATTAAGGAGAAATACGATGTCTGATATTAAGAAGTTTATGTATCTGAACCGTCGTGCTCCTTACGGCACCATCTATGCATGGGAATCGCTGGAGGTTGTACTGATCGGTGCGGCATTCGACCAAGAAGTTAGCTTGATGTTCGTTGATGACGGTGTATACCAACTGGTTAAAGGTTGTGACACATCTGAGTCGGACATGAAGAACTTCATGCCTACGTACCGTACTTTGGGTGATTACGGCGTACGTCATATGTACGTTGATCAAGCATCACTTGAAGCACGTGGCCTAACCACAGATGACCTTATCGAGGTTGCGTGGGAAGACTGAGAAACTGAAGAAGAAGTCGACAACATTGTTGAAGTTGTTGATTCTACGAAAGTAACCGAGTTGATGGCTGAATCTGACGTAGTGTTTAGCTTCTAAGGGTACGAACATGGCTGATTTATTCACTGTTAACAAGTCACCGTTTGAAAAGAACTCACTTGAGAATGCAATTAATTTCTCAGCTGAGGGTTCGTCAATTCTTCTCATTGAAGATGGCGTTTACGGTGCATCAAAGGGCACTGCTTGTGAATCAATGATCACAGGTGCTGCTGGTAAGAAATTCTACGCACTCAAGTCTGACTTGAAGGCGCGTGGCATCGCTGACGATCGTTTGATCGATGGTGTTGAGGTTGTTGATTACGCGGGTTTCGTTGAGCTGGTTTGTTCCACTGACAAAACTCAAGATTGGCTGTAATCCCTGCCTGTATTTAACGAAACTACTTAATTAAGGAGATAGCTGTGTCAGATACTATCAATGTAGACGGTAAAGAGTTTGCAGTAGACGAAGAAGGCTACTTGGCAAATATCAATGATTGGGTACCAGGTGTTGCTGACGTAATGTCTAAGCAAGACGAGCTCGAGCTAACTGACGAGCACTGGGATATCATCAAGTTCTTGCGTGATTACTACGAAGAGTACCAAATCGCTCCAGCAATCCGCGTTTTGACTAAAGCGGTAGCAAAGAACTTGGGTAAAGACAAAGGTAACTCAAAGTACCTTTACGGTCTGTTCCCATACGGTCCTGGTAAGCAAGCTTGCCGCTATGCTGGTCTGCCAAAGCCTACCGGCTGCGTATAAGTTACGCTCCCAAAGCTGCGGAGCCTAGCTCCGCAGCTTTACCTAACCTTATCTTTTAAGCTGAAAGAGGTTTTCGGAAACATGTCGTTTCTGACTATCGCATTTGTTGCATTGTTTTATATCGCTACCTTGATTTTGGTAGTCGGTTTAGCGCGTCGTATCCGTTTATTTTGGAAAACGCCTGCGCCTTTGAAAATCCCAACAACACCTGCGCCAACTACTCAATCGGGTGTTGCGTTGCGTATGTTCCGTGAGGTTGTGTTTTTCGAAAGCCTTTTCAAGTCAACCAAGTGGACTTGGTTGTTTGGTTGGGTATTCCACATGGCGCTTTTCGCTGTGTTGTTCCGCCACTTACGTTATTTCCAGGAGCCAGTTTGGGCACCGGTTGCGTTTGTGTCGCCGCTATTTAAATACTTAGCGTTCGCTATGGTGATTGGCTTGTTGGGTCTGTTGGCTCGTCGCATGCTAGTTGACCGCGTGCGTTACATTACTGCGCCATCTGACATTTTGATGTTGTTGCTGTTGTTGGGTATCGGTGTGACCGGTACGTTAACAACGTTTGTTGCACATACAGATGTCGTTGCAGTGAAGTCATTCTTCCGTCATTTAATGACCTTCAATTTTGAAACCATGCCAAACGTACCTGCTGATCCTTTGATGGTGGTGCATTTATTGTTGGTTGGTATCTTGATGATCATTTTCCCAATTTCTAAGCTGTTACATGTGCCGGGCGTTTTCTTCAGTCCTTCGCGTAACCAAGTTGATAACCCTCGCGAGCAACGTCACGTCTCAGATTGGGCTAAGAAGCTGGAAAACTAAGTAAAGGTTATTGCAAGCATGGCAAAAGTAGAATTTGAAGTACCAGAGTTAACCGAGTACACCGAAGTTCCTAAGCTTGAAGTCGGAGCAATGGCTCATGCGAAGTCATTTGTTGCGGCTCCAGAGTTCCAGCAGGCGCTTAACTTCAAAGGTGAGTTACAAGACGGTTGGGAACAAGAAGTTATTGATCACATGGGTGAGTTGCTCGGTAAATACCGTTCGCTTCAAGTTTATTTAGACTCATGTGTAAAGTGTGGCGCTTGTACTGATAAGTGTCATTACTACTTAGGTACAAAAGATCCAAAAAACATGCCAGTGGCGCGTCAGGATCTGTTGCGTAAGGTTTACCGTCGTTACTTTACCTTTGCAGGTAAGTACTTCCCTAAGTTGGTTGGTGCAACCGATCTAACGCGTGAAGTGTTGGATGATTGGTACAGCTACTTCCACCAGTGTTCACAGTGTCGTCGTTGTTCAGTGTTCTGCCCATATGGCATCGATACCGCTGAAATTTCAATGGCGGCACGCGAGATCATGGACCGCATTGGTCTGGGTCAAAAATACTGTAACGAAATCATCGGTAAGGTATTCCGTATTGGTAACAACTTAGGTCTTCCTGGTCCTGCGTTGGAAGATACCTTGGAAGGTCTTGAAGAAGACGTCTTTGACGAAACCGGTGTTGAAGTTAAATACCCAATCGATCAGAAGGGTGCGGATATCCTGTTGGTCACCCCATCAGCTGACTTCTTCGCTGAGCCACATGTTGATGGCTTGATTGGTTACGGCAAAGTTTTCCATGAGGCAGGTGTTTCTTGGACTTTGAGTTCTAAAGCATCTGAAGCAGCTAACTTCGGTATGTTTATCGGTTCATACGAGAACATGCGTCGCATCTCAATGCGTATTCGCGAAGCAGCGCTTGAGCTAGGTGTTAAGCGCATCGTGTTTGGTGAGTGTGGTCACGCATGGCGTGTTGCATACAGTTTCCTGAACACCTTGGCTGGTCCGTTCGACTTCTTGGATCCAAAATATCCAGTACCTCAGCATATCCTCGAGTTTACTTGGGGTGAGATGCAAAAAGGTACGTTAAATATCGATAAGTCACTTAATGACGATTTGGTATTGACCTATCACGACTCATGTAACGTTGCGCGTGGTTCGCGAATGGGTACTGAGCCAGGCGGTCAGTTCACAATTCCTCGTAATGTGATCAAAGCGGTATGTAACAACTTTGTGGACATGGCCCCTGAGACCATCCACGAGAAGACTTTCTGCTGCGGTGGCGGTGGTGGTCTATTGACTGACGACTTGATGGAACTCCGTGTGAAAGGCGCTAAGCCTCGTATGGATGCTCTACAAAATGTTATCGAAGAGCATGGCGTTACCAATATGGCAGCGATATGTGCGATCTGTAAGGCGCAATTTACCAAGGTATTGCCTTACTACGGTATGGGTATGGACATGATCATGAGTGTGCACCAGTTGGTGTCTAACGCGATTATCTTGACCGGCCAAGTAACCGAAGACGATGACGAAGAATCAGCTGAAGATGCTGCGTAAAGCGGACGCTTTAGCAAAATAACTAAACATAAATTCGAACCGACAGGTTCATGGCTTAGAGGTAAGGAGCTTTACGATGGCTACTCCTAATGACGAAATGACAAATCTCACTTGGCGCCGCTTTGAAGACGGTAACGAAGATTGGGGTGGTTGGACTAACAAGATTTTTGTCGCTGACGAATCTTATAAATGCCCAACTTACATTCACAAAACTCCACCTTGCCAGGGTTCTTGTCCTTCTGGTGAAGATATCCGTGGTTGGTTGGCAATCGTACGTGGTCAAGAAAAGCCTGTTGGCGACATGAGCATGGGTGAGTACGCATTCCGTCGTTCGACTGATGCAAATCCGTTCCCATCTATGATGGGTCGTGTATGTCCAGCACCTTGCCAAGATGGTTGTAACCGTAACGAAGTTGAAGACTTTGTTGGTATCAACTCAGTTGAGCAGTGGATTGGTGACAATGCACTTGAGAATGGTTTCGGCTTCGAAGCGGGCGCTAGCACTGGCAAGAAGATCGCAATTGTTGGTGGTGGTCCTGCAGGTATGTCTGGTGCTTACCAGTTGCGCCGCAAAGGTCACGCAGTCACTATTTTTGAATCACAGCCAGAGCTTGGCGGCATGATGCGTTACGGTATTCCTAACTACCGTATTCCACGTGACAAGTTGGCTGGTGAGATTCAGCGTATCGTCGATATGGGCGATGTTGATGTTAAGTGTGGTGTTCGTGTTGGTCAGGATGTTTCTGTTGCTGATCTTGAGAAAGATTTTGATGCGATCCTTTGGACCGTTGGTTGTTGGACTGGTCGTGGCTTGTTCCTTGACGAATGGGAAGGCACGCCAAACTGTGTATCAGGTGTTGCATTCCTGAAGGCATTCAACGAAGGCCGTATGAAAGTGACTGCAGACAAAGTAGTTTGCGTAGGTGGTGGTGATACCTCTATCGACGTTGTGTCTGTAGCACGTCGTTTGGGTCACATTGAGCACACCAATCCAACAGATCGTCCTGAGTTGGTTGTTCACGATGGTTTCCTTGCGCATGACAGCGCAATCACAGCTGCTGCCCAAGGCGCTGCTGTAACGCTGACCTCATTGTTCCCTAAAGACAATATGACAGCAGCAGAGCACGAGGTTCATGATGCGCTACACGAAGGTGTAACCATTCTTGACGAAGTTATGCCTGTTGGTATTGAAAAAGGTGACGATGGTCGCGCAACTGCATTGATCGTTGCTAAATGTACTATGGAAGGCGGTCGTCCGACTCCAGTTGAAGGTACTGAGCAACGTATTGAAGCTGATTTGATTGTTTCTGCAATCGGTCAGGGCGGTGATATGTCGGGCATCGAAGAATTCGATAATGGTCGTGGTTTGATGGACTCTGATGGTTTCTATCAGGTACCTAACAAGCCAGGTCACTTCGTTGCTGGCGACATTATTCGTCCGCACTTGTTGACGACAGCAATTGGTCAAGCAGCAATCGCCGCTGAAACCATTGACGAATACGTTAACCAGAAAGAGCACAAGAAGCGTCCAAAGGTTGATGTACACCACTTCAATCTTGATAAGAAGTTGACTGAAACAGGTCATGCTACTGATCAGTATGATCCTTCAGGTGATCAACGTGGTTCTTGTGATGCTAACTATGCAGTACATAACTACGAAGACCGTTCTTACGCGGAAATCATTCCACATGATGAGCTGTACTTAGGTCACTTTGAGTTCACTCCACGTGTTGTTCGTAACGAAGAAGTACCAAGTGCAGATGACGTACTAGGTCACTTCCAAGAGCGTTTGATTGGTTTGACTGAAGAGCAGGCGGCAGAAGAGTCTGGTCGTTGCATGAGCTGTGGCTTGTGTTTCGAGTGTGACAACTGCGTCATCTTCTGTCCTCAAGATGCGGTATTCCGTGTAAAAAGTCAGATGCGACCACTGGTCGTTACGTAGATACTAACTACGATCGTTGTATCGGTTGTCACATCTGTTCAGATGTATGTCCTACCGGTTACATCAAAATGGGCTTGGGTGAGTAATCATTCAAGACGGTTGAGCCACCTTCGGGTGGCTTGATGTTTTTGTTCTCTGTAAACGCTTAGCGCAGATAAAGACATGAAGAAAATTGGCATTAGCCTGATTTTATTTGCTGTAGCAGTTCTGCTCAGCTTCGGTGTGATCGCTCACGGTAAGAAAGATACTGGTGAAAACGTTCATTCCTTAGGTTACAAGGCAGAAAAGAGTGATTCGTGCGTTGCACCAACCTCTTTCATGCGTCGCAATCACTTCGAATTGATTAAGCACCAGCGAAAAATCACAGTACGTGAAGGCATTCGTCACACGGACAATGATTTAGCAGGTTGTGTTGATTGCCACGCAAATAAAGATGATGCTGGTAAATTTATTCCGGTGAATGCTGAAGGTCAGTTTTGTGCTGATTGTCATCAGTACACTGGAACAACGATGAGTTGTTTCAGTTGTCACTCGACTGTTCCGCACGTGGAGAAATAATCATGTCTGAAATGATTGATCAAAAACGTCGTGAATTTTTATCCGTTGCTTCTAAAGCAGCGGCAGCTGCAAGTGTCGTTGCACCGGGTATTTTCTTGCACAGCATGGCTGATGCGGCTCCTCGTAAAGAGGCTGTCACCGATGCGGTACGCTTTGGCATGTTGATTGACACAAGCAAGTGCGCTGATGGTTGTACTGATTGTGTGAATGCGTGTGATTCAGAGAATGGTCTGGATATGTTGGTTAAGCCAGAAGGCGCATCAGATGAGGCGTGGGATAAGCAACGTCCACGTTGGATTCGTTCTGTAAAGATTCAAGATAACCTTACTGGCAAGGTGTCTAACTTGCCGATGATGTGCCAGCACTGTGAACATCCGCCTTGCGTTGATGTTTGCCCAACGACTGCTTCATTCCGTCGTGCAGACGGTATCGTGATGGTTGACCGTCACGCGTGTATCGGTTGTCGCTATTGCATGATGGCGTGCCCATACAAAGCACGTTCATTTATTCACGAAAACGTTCGGTTCAAGCCAACTGCTGCACCTCGCGGTAAGGGTTGTGTTGAGAGCTGTAATTTCTGTGTCCATCGTTTGGATAACGGCGGTACAACGACCGCATGTCAGGATGCCTGTAAGCACGAAGCTATCGTGTTTGGTGATCTGAAAGATCCAAATAGTGCAGTGTCACAAGCGTTGGCGAAAGCGCAAACAACGCAGCTGCGCGCAGATTTGAAATTGAACACTGGTGTTCGCTACAGCGGCATCTAAGCACTGGGGTTACGAGACACATGAAGAAAATGACTTTTACCGAGTGGGGCATCAGCAGTACGCGTTACTGGGGTATCTTGGCAGTTATCGGTGCCATTATTGGTGTAGCTGGTTTGGCAACCTTCCATATGGAACATGAAGGTCACTGGGTGACCGGCATGAATAACCAAGTGGTTTGGGGTCTACCTCACGTATTTGCGATCTTCTTGATCGTTGCAGCCTCTGGTGCGCTTAACGTCGCGTCTATTGGTTCTGTTTTTGCTAAAAAACCTTATAAACCTCTAGCTCGCCTTTCAGGCTTGATGGCGATCACCTTGTTGGTTGGTGGTTTATTGGTGTTGGTTCTTGACCTTGGTCAGCCTGCGCGTTTGATCGTGGCAATGACCCAGTACAACTTCAAATCAATCTTTGCTTGGAACGTCTTGTTGTACGTAGGCTTCCTAGGCGTGGTTGTGGTTTATCTGTTCACCATGATGGAGCGTAAAGTAAATCAACATTCATCTAAGGTTGGTTTGGTCGCTTTTGTTTGGCGTTTGATTCTGACCACTGGTACCGGTTCTATCTTTGGTTTCATCGTTGCACGTCAAGGTTACGATGCAGCACTGATGGCGCCAATGTTCATTATTATGTCATTCGCTTACGGTTTAGCGTTCTACATATTGATGTTGATGTTCACTTTTAATGCGGATGGCCGTGAAGTTGGGCGATAAGATTTTTGCTCGTTTACGTTCATTGTTGGGCATGTTTACAGCGGCCATCTTCTATTTTGTTTTGGTTTATCACCTAACCAATTTGTATGGCACTGAGAACCATTCTTACGAAGCCTTCATTCTGTTAAATGGTGGAATCTACACCCAGCTATTCTGGGGTGGTTGGATTTTGGCAGGTTTGCTGATTCCAATGCTGATCTTGTTCCATCCATCGCTGAAGAATTCGCGTTCTGCGGTAACAGCAGCGTCACTGTTAATCATTTTGGGTGGCTTTGCGGCAATGTATGTCATCGTGATCGGTGGTCAGGCGTTCCCAATGGCGATGTTCCCAAGTCACACGATTATCGAGAGTGGTTTCTATGATGGCGTGAATGGTGCGGTAGCGACCTATGTCCCTACGTTAGCTGAGTTCATGCTCGGTTTAGGTGGGCTTGCTGTTGCAGTGATTGCGACCCTTGTTGCGGTTCGTGTTTGCCATTCTTGCCTGCAACTTTGTCAGATGAGGCGACAGATCCTCATCACTGATAAAGCTCACGCAAACGCGTAAAATAGGGTGGCTTAAAAGCCGCCCTTTTTTTTGGATGTTAAATGGCCTATTTGTATCTTTCTGCAGCACACAAGTCGTCGGGTAAGACCTCGGTGAGCTTGGCGTTGACGCGCGCATTGCGAGATCGTCGCCACGTGGTTCAGCCATTTAAGAAAGGCCCTGACTATATTGATCCGCTTTGGTTGACTCAGGCGGCAGGTCGTCCTTGTTACAACCTCGATTTTTACACCATGCCAGACGATGAGATTCAGTCGGTGTTTGCGCAGCAAATGCAGGGTGCGGACGTTGGTGTGGTTGAAGGTAATAAAGGTTTATTTGATGGCATGGCTCTGGATGGCGCAGATAGTAATGCCGGCATGGCAAAGCTGCTCAGGGCGCCAGTGGTTTTAGTGTTGGATACGCAAGGTACAACGCGAGGTGTTGCGCCTCTTGTCATTGGATACCAAGCATTTGATGCTGACGTAAATATCGCCGGTATTATTTTGAATAAAGTGGCTGGTCCTCGTCATGAAGGTAAGTTACGTGAAGTGTTAGAGCACTACACGGATGTGCCGGTGCTCGGTGCCATTCAGCGACATGCAGATATGCATATCAGTGAGCGTCACTTAGGTCTGGTACCAAGTAATGAGGCAGCTGAAAGTGATGCAAAGATCGATTTGATGGCATCACGATTGAGCGAGCAAGTTGATCTAGAGCGCCTGCTCAATATCGCGCAAAGTGCACCAACCGTCGAAAGGATGAATCGCCACAACATCAGGTGCAGGCAAGTGTTCGTATCGGTGTGGCACAAGATGAAGCGTTTGGTTTCTATTACCCTGGTGATTTGCATGCGCTTGAACAATCGGGCGCTCAGATTGTGCCGTTTAGCCCTGTAAATGACACGGAATTGCCAGCCGTAGATGGCTTGTTTATTGGGGGCGGATTTCCTGAGACGCACCTCGAAAAGCTCAGTAATAACGCGGCGATGTGCGATCAAATCCGCACCTTTGTTGAAGCAGATAAGCCGGTTTATGCCGAATGTGGTGGACTGATGTATCTGTGTCGCCAACTGACCTGGGGTGAAAACACAGGTAAAATGGCAAATGTACTTCCGGCGGATGTCACAATGCATGAGACCCCTCAGGGTCGAGGCTACATTCGATTGGCAGAGACAGATGCCCATCCATGGCCAAGCGGTCATGAGCTAGTAGGGCATGAATTCCATTATTCGGCACTCAGTAATCTGGCGGATGATGTCACTTTTGCTTACGATGTGCGCCGCGGTTTTGGAGTTGATGGCCATCATGATGGCGTGCGTTATCGCAACCTTCTGGCCAACTATGCCCATATGCGAGATACCCAGCGTAATCGTTGGGCTGAGCGATTTGTCGCTTTTATCAAGCAACACAAACACGACTGAAAAGTTTTTGAGGACAACACGATGTTTAAAGTCACAGTGGCTGCAGCAGAGCAGGTAAGAAATGCAGCCCAGCAAGGTGGTACTGAAGGTATGGCATTGCGTTTAGCGGCGCAAAAGCATGCTGATGGTAGCTTTGAATATCGTATGGGCTTTGATGAAGCTAATGATGATGACATCACCTTTAAAAGCGAAGGTGTAAACATCGCTATGGCGCCTGAATATGTGCCACTACTGGACAATACAACATTGGACTTTGCGACTTTAGATGGTGGTGAAGCCCAATTTATCTTCATCAATCCGGACGACGCTAACTATTCAGCCCCAAAGGCATAACGCCTTTTTGAATCTTAGTTGGTATGCAGTTAGCCCCAGAAGATTCACTACGTCTTAATGTCTTGTTGGCAAACAAGCCACAGGCTATCCGCATTAATGAATCTCAGATGACGGTTTTTGGCTTGTCTGAGCAGGGTGAAGCCAAGGTCAACCTGAACCCTAACTTGTCGTGATGAGCAATATATCAAGCTCGTTAAAGAGTTGATCTCCGGTCATGTGCTTGGGTCCCCGGGTGGCTACCCCGTCTATCTGCAGCGATGGACCCGTATGGGGCAGATGAAAGATGACAGTCTTGAGCAATTGCTGATGTTGGGTGAGCCGGAAGCTGTGGTTGCCGCAGCGCATGCTCCGGGGCTCACAGACGATCTTGCGCGCCGAGCTTGGTGGGCAATGGAAGATGCTGAAAACGCGCGTCAGATGCTGCGCAAACAAGCTGTTTGCGAAGGACGGATGGGCCCGCTACTCGCTGAGTATTTGGTTGAACATTTGCCGTTTGAAGTTGAGCCTGAAAAACAGATTGAAACGGTTCGTTTGGTGCTTCAGCCGGGTTTGTTAAATGATGAGCAAATTGATTCACTCTGGCGTAAGGCTGGACGAAAGCCACCTTTCTACGTTGGCTTTATCGCGACCTTGCCGGACAACCTGCCTGAACAACATGAAGCACATGAATTCCATACCTCACATAGCGCAGAGCTTGCAGCGCTTGCGCAACAAGGTAATCGCGCTGCTCAAGTCCTTGCGCGAGTGTTGGATGAGCCTGGGCAGCGATACATGCAGACTTTGTTCGGTATTTTCAAAAAGCCATCGAATCAAGATGTGATCAATATGACCTTAGATCAGATCGCGGATTATTTTTCACCAGTGCGAGAGGAGCGTGTTGATCTAACCTTGGAAGAGTTGTCGGCTGAAGCTGAGGATTGGATCAGTCAGCATGATGATGCTCAGGCAGTGATCAGTCTAAATGATGCATTTGCCGATAAGCTCTTAGCGGTTAGAGTTCTTTCAGGGTTGAGCTACGGGGTAGTTCGTCCGGTGTTTAAAGGTTCGACCGCCATAGGCAGTTTGATGCGAAAGAAACTCGCGCCGGTCTTGGAGCCGCTTCAAGGACACATGTCGGCCATCACTGCGCATCCCCCAAAGTATTAATCTTTCTAAGTCTTCTCGACTTTCCATTCCTCAGATTTGGTCTAGTCTAAAAAGACTATCAGCCGGACTAACTAGGGGGAGTTATGTCAGCCGATCGTCTTTTAAGCCTTTCTCAGGCCGCCCGAATGGCGGGAGTTACCCGTAAAATCTTGCAAAAGCACATATCTTGCGGCGATCTGAGTACATTTGAAGGTTATGTGCGTATGTCGGATCTACGCACGGTTTACCCAGAAGTTATCGGTGATCGCTCGGGCATGATTGAGAAGGTTCGTCGTATTCAAGATGCCGCTGCGCTAAAAAAATGCGTGGATAAGATCAAAGATGACCCTCAACATTTAGCTAATGAGCTGCATAAGGCCGGCCTTGAGATTGCTCGATTACAGAAAGAGGTGGAGAGCTATAAACAGCTTGCGGCGGTTACCGAGGAGCGACTCGTGGAAATGCAGGAGCAGTGTCAGAGTAAAGAGGCAACTATGTTGAGTACCTTGATTGGTTGGCATATGAATCAGATGAAGATTCGTCAGCCACATTAATTCTTCCTAATTTGAGAAAAACGCCGTTGCAGGTCACACTGGACGGCGTTTTTATTTGAGCTCAATTATGGCGTATCGCATTCGTCTTCAATCTACGGGTCATAGTTTTGAATCGCATCCACGCGAGTAAATTTTGCACGCGGGTTTGAATGCGGGCCTTAATCTCACGCATTCCTGTGAGAACGGTTCATGTGGTGAATGCAAGGCGCGTTTGCTGCAAGGAAATATAGAAGCTATTAAGCACTCAGACTTTATGTTGACTGAGCTTGAGCGAGCAGATAACCAATTTTTGATGTGTTGCCATCAGGCGTTGAGCGATTGTCGTATTGAAGCGGCTGAGGTGAATGACCCTGCTGATATTCCAGAGCAGCGACTCTTAGGGAAAATTGGTCGAGTCGATCAACTTAATGATCAGGTTGTTGAATTCAGTGTGCGCTTGCAGCGCAGCAAAGGGCTTAAGTTTTTAGCCGGTCAAAGCGTCAGTTTATTTTTTGATGGTATGCGACCTAAAAGTTTACCGATGGCGAATTGTCCTTGTGATAGTAGTCGTTTGCGTTTTCAACTAAGACGTCGTGATGATGCCTTTTCAGAATTTATGTTCAACACGCTTAAGAAAGGTCGCGAGGTTATTGTTGCCGGACCTCAAGGTGATTTTGCGTTAGATGAGGAATCCGATCGTTCATTGCTGTTTATCACGTGGGAGAGTGGTTTTGCGCCGATTTCGAGCTTGATTGATCACGCAATTTCTCAGAATCCTGATCGACGAATTCGATTGGTATGGTTGGGTGAAACAGCATCAAGTCATTATCTTGAGAATCAATGTCGGGCGTGGCGTGATGCGCTCGAGGATTTTGATTATCAGCTAGTAAAAACTAACAGGCTTATCGCGCAAGGTTTTCATTCCACTATTCAGCAGGTGCTAAAGCAGACAATGCCAATTGATACGTGGGATCTCTACATGACGGTTCCGCCATCAGTTCAATATGCCGCTTGTCAGTTATTTTGTGAGGCGGGGTTACCGGCAACACAAATTAAAGTGGCTTTAATGCAGCACGCCTAGTTTTTTGGCGACGACGAGCTCGCGTCTTACCTTTATAAGCAGCAATGCTCGGCATGATCTCGGAGAAGGGGAGTTGTTCAAGTGAGCCCCAACGTTCAATCGCCGCCTGTAAGATGGCGTCGACATCAGGCACTTGAGTGTCATCACCATTGAGTAACTTGTTTAATCCACGCATGCCGCCGATCTGAACTCGCATGGCTTTACCGTGTGGCAACTTACCTTCAGTAAGCTCTCTTAATGCGAAGGTGGCGTGATCACGAAGAATGCTTAATGCATCTAGGCAACGTGCCTGACCTTCTTCGGATAAGCAATGCACACCTTCACGCTCGGCAATGCAAAATCGCTCAGCCTTAGAGCAATTGCACTGATTGATCAGTACGCTTTTTCAAAGGCGCAGAAGTTTTCATTAACTTCGCGATAGGTCTCTCGAAAGGCGTCTTGATCCATTAGTTTTCTTGTTGCTTGAAACGGTGAATCATACGGCGATCACGTTTATTGGGTTTTTGAGTCGCAGGTCTTGGCATGGCGGCCATTTCGGTGCGAATTTGCGCAGTCAGTGCTTGGCGTTTCGCATGGCTTTCTTCATCTTCTCGATAAAACTCAGCCGCTTCACTGGCAGGGCGTCGTTGCTTGGGTAGTACCAATACCTCGATATCCCAGTCGTAAGGTCCTTTGCTGATTTCAATCCGATTGCCGACTTTGACTTCTTTGCCAGGTTTGCAGCGCTGACCATTCAGATGCACCTTGCCGCCAGAGATGGCTTCGGCAGCCAATGGGCGTGTTTTGAAAAAACGTGCAGCCCAGAGCCATTTGTCGAGGCGCATTTTTTCCAGAGGTTCACTCATGGTTTAGGTGGGGCCATCTTCCGAGTGCATCTCACCATGGTTCGGTGCTTCGCCAGCATTGATACCAAGAAGTGTGTCGAGTTCGCCACGTGCATCCATCGCGGCAAGATCATCAAAGCCACCAACATGGAAATCATTGATAAAAATCTGAGGGACCGTTCTGCACTGACTGCGCTCCAACATTTCGCCCATGCGGTCAAAATCAAGATCGATACGAATCTCTTCCCAGCTCATACCTTTGTTTTGCAGAAGCATTTTTGCGCGCACACAATAAGGGCACATCGCACTGGAATAGATCTCAATTTTTGGCATAAATACAGCTCCTAAATATGCGCCAAATGGTAGCAATTTACGGCTGATCTCGCAGCCTGAGATGTGCCATAGCAAGCATGTTTATTTTGCGCGTTTTTTCGCTACTATCCTTGCATTGATTTCTTTTTGAGCCTGTTTGTATGTCGGCTGCACAACCCAAAACCATTCATTTACGCGACTACCGTCCTCCCTCGCATCTGATCGATTCGGTCGATCTACGATTTGACCTGCGCGAGATAGGTACCCGAGTCATTACGACATTGCATATGCGTAAAAATCCAGACAGCGCTTCAAGCGAAAGTTTACGACTGCAAGGTGAAGAGTTGAGTCTAAAGGTCATCCGCTTAGACGGTGTCACTTTGGATGAATCGGCGTATGAGTTGGATGATGCCAGCTTGACGCTGCGTAATTTGCCGAACGAGTTCTCGTTGTATACCGAAGTGGAGATCGCACCCGAGTCTAATACCGCCTTAGAAGGTTTGTATCGATCTAACACCATGTTCTGTACTCAGTGTGAGGCAGAGGGTTTTCGGAAGATTACCTACTTCTTAGATCGTCCAGATGTGCTGAGTCGTTTTAAGGTTCGCATTGAGGCAGATAAGGCGAGTTATCCGGTTCTCTTATCTAACGGCGATCCCGGTGAGACAGGTGAGTTGGCAAATGGACGTCACTTTGCCGAGTGGAAAGATCCTGTTCCTAAGCCCTGTTATTTGTTTGCATTGGTCGCAGGTGATCTGAAGTATGTGGAGGATCATCACACCACACCAAGCGGTCGTGAAGTGGCTGTGCGAGTGTATGTTGAGCCAGAAAATATTGAGAAGTGTGATCATGCCTTGCGTTCCTTGATCAATGCGATGCGTTGGGACGAGAAGGTCTACGGTCGTGAGTATGACCTATCGATTTACAACGTTGTTGCCGTAAATGACTTCAATATGGGGGCGATGGAAAACAAGGGCTTGAACATATTTAACAGTAAGTTTGTGTTAGCAAAGCCGGATACCGCGACGGATATCGATTACCAAGGTATTGAAGGTGTGATCGGACACGAGTATTTCCATAACTGGACGGGCAATCGAATTACCTGTCGTGATTGGTTCCAGTTATCGTTAAAAGAAGGCTTCACGGTTTATCGTGATCAAGAGTTTTCTGCGGATATGGGCGTAGGTCAGGTGAAGCGCATCGAAGATGCCCGTTTATTGCGTGCGCATCAGTTCACCGAGGATGCTAGCCCCATGGCGCATCCGATTCGTCCAAGCTCTTATATCGAAATCAATAACTTCTACACCGCAACCGTTTATGAGAAAGGTGCGGAAGTGGTACGTATGCAGGCAAATCTCTTAGGTCCTGACGCCTTTAGAAAAGCCACGGATTTGTATTTTGATCGCCATGATGGACAAGCGGTAACCACAGAAGATTTTGTTGCCTGTATGGAAGATGCCTCTGGTAATGATCTGACCCAGTTTAAGCATTGGTATAACTATGCGGGCACGCCAAAGGTTTCGGTGAAAACACATTACGATGCACAAGAGAAAACCTACGCCTTGACGATTTCCCAGTCATTAGATGTCAAACCCACCGAGGCGAAGGCGCCGGCTTTCCATATTCCTTTTGCGATGGGTTTGCTGGATCAGCAAGGTAATGATCTTGATCTGAGCTGGAAGGATAAAACGTCTGTTAAAGGTACCTTGATGCTTGAGCTTAAATCTGAGCATGAAGCCTTCACCTTCCACGGAATTGAGCATGAACCTGTGCCTAGTTTCTTGCGTGGTTTTAGTGCACCAGTGCGTTTGGCGTATGACTACACCGATGAGCAGCTGTTGCATTTAATGGCATTTGATTCGGATGGATTCGCGCGTTGGGATGCGGCACAAACCTTGTGGACCAAACATCTGTTGGCGTTCGTTAAGGAACATCAGGCAGGTCGTCCAATGCAACTTGAGTCAAGCATTGTTGGATGCGCTGAGAAAAATGCTTGCGGATACCGAGGGCAAAGAGGCGCTGATTGCCGAGGTACTGAGTTTGCCAAGTTTTGGTTATCTGTGTGATCTGATGGATGTGGTTGATGTCGATGCATTGATGGCAGCGTTAGATGCGATGCGACACTTCATTGCACATGATTTAGCCACTGAGTTTGAAGGTTTGTACGCCAAGCTGACGCAATCTGAAATGGCATTAACTCCAGAGGCTATGGCTAAGCGCTCACTGCGTAACACCTTACTGCGCTACTTGGCTGTTTATGGTGAAGATAAGTATTTGGAGCTTGCGCATGATCAATATCAGCAGCAGGCCAATATGACGGATGTAATGACCGCGATGAGCTGTCTTGCAGATAGTACACATGCTAAGCGAAATGATGTGCTGAATGATTTTGCGCAGCGTTGGGCTAGCGACGCTTTAGTTATGGATAAATGGTTTGCCGTACAGGCCTCGGCAGATCGTGCTGATGTGCTAGATCTGGTGAAGGTACTGCAGTCTCATGCTGCTTTTTCAATGAAGAATCCTAATAAAGTACGTTCTTTGATTGGTGCTTTTGTGAATGCTAACCCTCGCGCCTTCCATGCGGCAGATGGTTCGGGTTATAAGTTCTTGGTTGATAATGTGTTGGTGTTGGATAAAACCAATCCTCAGATCGCAGCGCGCTTATTACGTACGATGTCGCGTTGGCAGCGTTATGATGCTAAGCGTCAGGCGTTGATGAAGTCGGGTCTGCAGCGAATCAAAAATGCGGATGTTTCGCGTGATGTGTTTGAGATTGCGGTAACCAGCTTAGGGTGAATGACCAAGTCACTGCGCCTGATAGGATGCGTTTAACTGCGTAGAGTGCGCTCAGTTTTAAAGAGAAGTAATTATGAAATCGTTATGTCTTGTAGCACACGGTAGTCGACGCCAAGCCTCAAATGATGAAGTTCGTGAGGTGGCGGCGCGTTTGGCTGAAAAAGCGGCTGGTCAATTTGGCTATGTGGATTGCGGCTTTCTTGAATTAGCTGAGCCTTCAATACCGGATGGTATTCAACGCTGTATTGATGCGGGTGCGACCGAGGTTGTGGTAGTGCCGTATTTCTTATCTGCGGGCCGTCACGTGTCTGAGGATATTCCAGCGGAAGTTGAAAAAAAGATTACTGAACACCCTAATGTGGCAATTCGCATCTCGGCTTACTTGGGTGGGGCAGAGCAGGTGACTGATTTGTTAATGCAGTCTGCGGATCATTGTCGTTTTTGTACCGATCCTGAAAACTGCCACATCAGTAAGTGTAGTGTTTCGATTCGCGGCGGCCACTAGCGGTTTGATTGCGACGAAGTGTACGTTGAGTACACAGGGCTTCGACCTTCCAGCTCAATCCTTCTAATGGGATCTCTGGGTACATATCATTCAGTGCAACAAGGCGCTCGCCCTGGTCGTCATTAAGGTACAGACGGAACCAGCGGGTATCCTCGACCATGGCCATGATGTACATGCCAGACTCACAGACATTTTTAGGTTCTAGTGTGATCACGCAGCTATCCGGGAACTCGGGCTCCATGCTGTCCCCAAGGACTTGCAGGGCAAACGGTTCTGATTCGCTACACGAATTATCACTACCAAATTCATCTGAGCTCATGGCGCATCTCTATTGAGGTGGGTTTGATATGCTTGGCTGAACAATTGCTCAGTCAACGCTGAAATTAAAGGCTAATTCTATCATGGTGCAGATCACCAAAGATTCACCGCAAGTCCATAAAGATCGTCGGGATTGGTACAACCTGCGCAGCATGCTGCCATTTTTATGGGAGTTTCGAGGGCGTGCTTTATTTGCGTTGAGCTGCTTGGTGTTGTCGAAGGCGGCGAATGTCGGTGTGCCGATTGTGCTGAAGGACATCATCGAGCATTTCGAACAAGCTAAGACGCAAGAATTAGCCCTGATTCTGCCTGTGTCATTACTCGTGGCATATGGCATTTTGAAACTCAGCTCGAGTCTATTTAATGAGTTGCGTGACGTGGTGTTTGCCAAAGTGCGTTATCGGGCGATGCGCCGACTTTCGACGCGCGTTCTCGATCATCTGCATAAGTTGTCACTTCGTTTTCATTTGGAGCGTAAGACCGGTGCGGTGAGTCGTGACCTTGAGCGAGGTACGCGTTCGGTTAGCCAGATACTTAACTATATGGCATTCAGCATCATTCCGATCGTGGTGGAGTTTGGTTTAGTGGCGTTTGTGCTGCTGACTCAATATGACCCGATCTTTACCATCGCGATCTTTGGGTCGATTGGTTTGTACATGCTGTTCACCTTTGCGATCACAGAGTGGCGCATGGATTTTCGTCATCATATGAACAAACTCGACTCGCAAGGTAACTCGATTGCCTTTGATAGTTTAATTAACTACGAAACGGTGAAGTACTTTGGTAACGAGAAGCTAGAGCTTAAACGTTACGACGAAACGCTCACTGACTGGGAGCACTGGGCGGTGCGTAGTCAAAGTTCAATGTCGATGTTGAACTTTGGTCAGGGAGCAATTATTGCGCTAGGTGTCACGCTGGTTATGGTGTTGGCAGCCGATCATGTAGCGACCGGTAAGATGGGTATAGGTGACCTCGTGTTGGTGAATGCTTTCTTACTGCAGTTGTTTATACCCTTGGGTTTTCTTGGCATTGTGTACCGCCAGATAAAATACTCACTGGCAGATATGGATCTGATCTTTAAGTTGCTCGATACGCCGCCTGAGGTGAGTGATAAAGACGATGCGACTGAGCTGAGTGTGACTCGTGGTGAGATTGCCTTTAAGCACGTCGACTTTGGTTATACCGATCAGCGACAAATAATATTTGATCTCGATTTTACGATTGCGCCAGGAAAAAAGTTTGCGGTAGTCGGTCATAGTGGTGCGGGTAAATCGACCTTGTCTCGTTTGCTGTATCGTTTCTACGATGTGAATCAAGGTGAAATCACGATTGATGATCAATCGATTGCGACAGTCACACAAGACAGTTTGCGCCAAGCGATTGGTATCGTGCCGCAAGATACGGTTCTGTTTAATGACACCATTTTTTACAACATCGCTTATGGTCGACCAGGTGCTACGCGCGATGAAGTGATTCGTGCAGCTGAGTTGGCGCATATCAAAGGCTTTGTAGATGAGTTGCCAGACGGTTGGGATAGTGTAGTTGGTGAGCGTGGCCTAAAGCTCTCTGGTGGTGAGAAGCAGCGTGTTGCGATTGCTCGTGCGATTCTGAAACGTCCTCAGATACTGATCTTTGATGAGGCAACCTCTTCATTAGATAGCCAAACCGAATTAGCGATTAATAAAACCTTGGCATCGGTTGCGGAGAATCACACCACCTTTAGTGATTGCGCATCGTCTTTCTACGATTGTGGATGCTGATCGTATTTTGGTGATGGAAAAGGGTCGCATTGTTGAAAGTGGTACGCATGCGGAGCTGATGGCTTTAGCAGGGCAGTATCGCGACATGTGGGAGTTGCAACGCCAAGAGCGTGAACAGGAAGAGCAGGCGGGCAATGACGCTTGATCAAGTGCTTAGTCGTTCTTATCTCGTCGGTGGCGCGGTGCGTGATGAGCTACTGGGCTTGAGATCCATGAACGTGACTGGGTTGTTGTTGGTTGTACTGAAGACGATATGCTGTCGGCAGGCTTTACGCGCTTAGATCCTGAGTTCCCTGTTTTCCTTCATCCCGAAACAAAAGAGGAATATGCCTTAGCGCGTCGTGAAAAGCACAGCGGTGAAGGTTATCGCGGTTTTCAGATAGATATTCAGAACGTCTCCTTAGAAGAAGATCTGTTGCGTCGCGATCTCACGATCAATGCGATGGTGCGAGATCCTGACGGTGAGTTAATCGATAAGCATGATGGTGTTTCAGACTTAAATGATGGTCTGTTGCGTCATATCACAGATGCGTTTGCAGACGACCCAATTCGTTTATTACGCGTGGCACGTTTTGCGGCTCAGTTGGGCAGTCTATTTCGGGTTTCTCATAAAACTCATAAATTGATGCGTCAAATGGTCGCTGATCGGATGATGTCGCAAATTACGCCTCAGCGTTTCGGTCGAGAAATTGAAAAGGCCTTTAATGGTCAGCATCCGTGGCGCCTCTTTGAGGTGTTAGCAGGCTGTGCTGCATTAGCTGAATGGCTACCTGAGTTTATGGGGGAGTTATCTGGTGAGGCGCATACCAAGAGTCGTCAGTCGGTCGCATTACTAGCCTTACAAAAAGCATCAGAGCGAAGCGATCAAAGCGAGATTCGTTTTGCGGTATTCGTCCTGACTGATCAAACAGATGCCAAAAAGCTATTGTCAGTGGCGGATTTACCAAAGCGTTTAACCGAGTTAGCACATGATTTGATGAGTCACCTTCAGGGGCGTGATGTAAATCTTTTCACTGTTAATGACTGGGTGGGGCTGTTTGAGGAAGCTCAGCTCTGGTTAGCGAATGACAAGTCAGATAAGCGCTGGCAGGTTATCGAGTTAATGATTAAAGATGATGCTCTGGCTGGCGCATTACGACAGGTAAGAGGAGCGGTCACCGCCATTAATCGTGACAGCCTGAAAGATCAAGCGCTCAGTGGTAAGGCGCTTAGGTGATGCGATTAAGCAGCAAAAGCGCGATACCATGGTGCGTATGTTAGATAAGGTTATTCAGCGTGGCAGTTATTAATCGACGTCGCACTCGTCCAGAGCGCGCGGTTTCTGGCCGCGTGTTGGGAATGATGTATCGCGTTGGGATGTTGGCACCTTTGTTGGTGTTTTTATTTGCGCTTATCAGCGCGGTCACGGTTTTCTCTTTAATGGTGATGCAAAAGATCGATTTTGATAACGCAATGAAAATGCTCGGTGTAAGTGTTGTCAGTATGACCATTATGTTTTGGATCATGTTGTCGCGTATGCGTAACCGCTTGCTTGATCCGCTATCACGATTGGAGGCGTCAATCGCCCGGGTAATATCAGGTGAGCCCAACACGCACATTTCATTACATGCCCCTGGTGTTCTCAGAAATATGGTTGAGGATATCCGTAGCATCAATGATGAGCTGAATGAGCTCTATGACGACATGGATCAACGAGTCGCGCAACAAACCAGTCGTTTAGCGCAAAAAACAGCATCACTAAAGATTCTTTACGATGTTGCGGCATCCATTAACCAAGCGGATAGCTTGGATGAGTTGTTGTTGCGCTTTTTACGCATATTGAAACAAATGGTAAATGCGCAAGCTGCGACAGTGCGTCTAATGCAGCCAAATGGTGTGTTACGTCTTGTGGGGGCGATGGGGCCCAATAATCAGATTTTGCGTGAGCGTGAGATGTTGCCGTTAGATTTATGTGTCTGCGGTAAAGCACTATCTCCTGGCGATATCTTGTGTGAAAACCGTGAGCTGCATTGCGTTAACAAATTAGGGCGCACGATGTTTACCGATGATCAGATTGAAAAGGTCACTGTGAATCTTGAGTATCAAGATCAGTTGCTCGGTCAGTACCAGTTACATGTGTCTAAGAATGGCTTGTCTGAGCGTGAAGATATTCTGCAGTTGTTAGAGACGATTGGTAGCCATTTGGGTATGGCAGTAGCTAAACAAAGTTCTGATATTGAAGCTCAACGATTATCACTAGTTGATGAGAGAACAGCACTTGCGCATGAGTTGCATGATTCGTTAGCTCAAACCTTGGCGAGTTTGAGATTCCAGGTGCGCTTACTGCAAGATGAAATTAACAAGGGTGATCCTCAGTCAATCTCTGACGATATGTTGCGTTTGAAGAATGGTATTGATGAAGCACACGATGAATTGCGTGAGCTGTTGCACAGTTTTCGTGCGCCAGTAGATCAAAAAGGTCTGGCGAATGCGTTGGAAAATATGACCAAGGCGTTCGAGAAAGATACGGGTGTGAAAACCTTCTTCCAAAAGGAGTGGTCTGATCCAGCATTGAGCCCCTCGGAAGAGGTTCAGATCATGCGTATTGCACAAGAAACCTTAGCCAATATTCGCAAGCACGCCAAAGCCAATGTGGTCCGTATGTTGTTGACCTTCAATAAAGATAAGGGGCTCTCACTATTGATTGAGGATGATGGCGTGGGTTTTGATAGCGCTGATAAGCAGGGTAAGCCGGGAGAGCATGTTGGCCTTACGATTATGGAAGAGCGTGCTGACCGCTTGGGTGGCACATTGCGAATCGAGAGTGAAGCAGGAGAAGGCACCCAAGTCGAGTTACACTATCAACCGTCTGCTAAATCAAAACAGCCAGAGAAGCGCTGGATAATCTAATGCGTATATTGATGATCGATGATCATGCTCTTTTTCGAATGGGGCTAGGGGAGTTGCTAGAACGTCGCGGTATTGAAGTTATCGCGGCTTTAGGTAATTGCCATGAGGGTATCGATAAAGTCGCTGAGCTTGAGCCAGATGTTGTGTTGCTCGATATGCGTATGCCGCAGGTGAATGGTCTGCAGGTGCTTATCGAGTTACGTCAGCGTGGCGCAGCGATGCCAATTGTAATGCTGACCACTAGTCGTGATGAATCTGATGTGGTTCAGTCGCTACAAAACGGTGCCAATGGCTATCTTTTAAAAGATATGGAGCCAGATGAGCTTATCGAAGCGCTGAAAAATATTGTGGCGGGCCAAACAGTTGTTGCGCCAGATCTCGCGATGATTCTTGCTAAAGCCTTGCAAGGTGATTTACCCGAGGCGGATAGCCCAGGTAAGTCATTTACCCATCTGACCAAACGAGAAAAAGAGATCTTGTGTTTGTTAGCCGATGGACAAAGTAATAAGTTAATCGCGCGTAATTTGGGTATCAGTGATGGCACGGTTAAGATGCACGTGAAGTCGATCTTGAGAAAGATCGATATAAGCTCGCGTGTTGAGGCTGCAGTGATTGCCGTTGAGCAAAAGTTATGTGCGCGTAATGTCGACTAGATTCGGAGTAGTGTTATGAATCGTTTTTTGAAGTTAATGGAAGAGTCGATAAAGGACATCAAGGAATTGATGCCGTGGGACTTAGAAGAGCGTCTTGCTGAAAATCCGGATCTTGTGATTGTTGATGTGCGCGAGCCAGAAGAATATGCCGCCATGCACATCCCAAATTCAATCAGTGCGCCGCGTGGCATCTTAGAGTCTTGTGTGGATTGGGATTACGACGACACGATTCCTGACTTGGTTCGTTCGCGTGATAAAGAGGTTGTTGTTGTGTGTCGCTCGGGTAACCGTAGCTTGATGGCGGCTTTCTCAATGATTGTATTAGGTTACAAAAACGTTGCTTCGTTAAAAACCGGCCTGCGTGGTTGGAATGATTATGAACAACCCTTGATGGATCAAACGGGTAAAGAAGTCGATATTGATGATGCTGAGGAATATTTCACCTCGGTTGTTCGAGATGATCAACGAACGCCGGCTGATTGGGCGGGATATTAAAAAAGGGGCTTGAAGCCCCTTTTTTATGCGCGAGTCGCGTTGTGTTCGGTGCCCGGCAGGATGGGTGGTTGTTGCCCCTTGGCTTGATGTCTGAGGTGGGGTGAACCAAGAAAGCTTCTCTTGTAGCTCAACCACATCGCCGACGATGATCAACGTCGGTGGTTTAGGTTGTTCACGCTCAGCGATTTCAGGCAGGGTATCAATGGTGCCAGTGAAAACACGTTGGCTATGTGTGGTGCCTTGCTGAACCAGTGCCGCAGGTGTGTTGCCTGGCATGCCATGCGCTTGTAGCTCGCGGCTGATAACAGGTAAACCTTTCAAGCCCATGTAGAACACAATCGTTTGGGCGGGTTGTGCTAACTGCGCCCAATTTAAGTTCATGGTGTTGTCTTTCAGGTGACCGGTGACAAAGGTCACTGATTGCGCGTAATCACGGTGAGTCAGTGGAATGCCGGCGTAACTTGCACAACCTGCAGCTGCTGTCACACCTGGAACAACTTGGAACGGCACACCTTGAGCTGCAAGGGTGTCGATCTCTTCGCCACCACGACCAAAGATGAACGGATCACCACCTTTAAGGCGTAATACGCGATGGCCTCCTTTCGCCAGATCAGCCAGCAATTGATTGATCTCTTCTTGGCGCATGGCGTGATTGTCACGCTCTTTACCCACGTAGACACGACGTGCATCACGGCGAGTCATATCTAAGATGGGCTTGGCGACTAGGCGGTCGTAAACCACAACATCCGCTTGTTGCATCAAACGCAGTGCACGGAAGGTCAGTAGATCAGGATCACCAGGACCGGCACCGACCAAATAAACCTCACCCATGCCTTGCAACTTGCTGGCTTTTTCGAGCTCTTGTTCAAGCAGGTGCTCGGCTTCATCAAAGTGGCCTGAGAATACGCGTTCGGCAACGCCACCTTGGAAGATGCAATCCCAGAAGCGACGACGATCTTCGCTGTTATCAAAAGCTTCTTTGACGCGTTTGCGGAATTTGCTGGCTAACTCAGCTAGGCGGCCGTAGCCCGCAGGAATAAGTGATTCCAAACGAGTGCGAATCATGCGCGCCAATACCGGTGAAGCGCCACCGGTTGAAACCGCAGCCACCACGGGAGAGCGGTCAATGATCGACGGCATGATGAAGTTGCCATCATCTGGGTTATCGACCACGTTAACGGGGATACCTTTAGCTTTCGCGGTTTGGGCAATCTGACGATTCACATCCAGATTATCGGTCGCGCCAATTACCAAAATGGCGTTATCCAGATCGTTATCTGCGTAGGTTTTGCTGATGTGCTCAATCTTGCCGTCGGCCAACATGTTTTGCAGAGCAGGGCAGAGCTCTGGCGAGACAACCTGCACCTTAGCTTGCGCGCGGCACAGCAGAGAGACTTTACGAGTGGCGATTTCTCCACCGCCGATAACGACGCAAAGTTGTTGTTTTACATCAAAAAAAATCGGTAGATGTTGCATGAATTAACCCACGGGAATGGCCCGAAAACAGCCGCACAATCTACCTCAGAAACCGCAGGAGGCAAAGGCTCAGCTTGAATATATCAGCGTTTTATAATATACTATTTTGATTGGTTTTTCAGCCAGATAGGCGAAAATTTCACGAGGTTTATATGTTAGTTAAAGAGATTGAAGCAACTGAACTACAGCGCCGCATTGCAGCTGGCGATGACGTCATGGTGCTCGATATTCGTAGCGATGGCTGAATGGGCACAGGGTGTTCTGCCTGGTGCTGAGCATTGGGCGATGCATCTGATCCCTTTGCGTATGCAAGACCTTCCGAAAGATAAAGATGTGGTTCTTTATTGCCGTAGTGGTGCTCGCTCACATCACGCTTGCCAGTTCTTGGCTCAGCAAGGTGTTGATAATGCTATTAATTTGCGTGGCGGCATCATTTCTTGGGCGCAAAACGGCTTCGATATTGTCGCTCCAGATCGCGCTCGCGCCTAAGCGTTTTAGTCCTTTAGGGTAGGTTGCATTCCCTACTTTATTGGAATATAACGTTTTACCGATTTTTGTTACATAAACGTTAAATATAGCTTCCCGGAGGTTGCATATGTCTGAATTTCACGAAGAGCTAGATGCATCAGGTTTGAACTGCCCACTACCAATTTTGCGCGCTAAGAAAACGCTGGCGGGTATGGAGTCAGGTAAGGTTTTGCGCATCGTTGCAACTGACCCAGGTTCTGTAAAAGACTTCGAAGCTTTCGCTCAAAGCAAACCGGTAACGAGTTGCTAGATTCTGGCGAAGAAGGCGGCAAGTTCGTATTCCGCATTCAAAAGGCGTAATCGATTTTTCGATTCCCTTGCTTACTAAGAGAGCAGAATGATGGAAGAAAAAAAGTTAGCAATCATTGCAACCAAAGGCACCTTGGACTGGGGTTACCCTCCATTTATCTTGGCGTCGACTGGTGCGGCATTGGGCTATGAAACTGAGATCTTCTTCACTTTCTACGGCTTGCAGCTGTTGAAGAAAGATTTGGATCTTAAGGTTTCTCCACTTGGTAACCCAGGCATGCCAATGCCAATGGGTATGGACAAGTGGTTCCCAACCTTGTAGACCGCCCTACCAGGTATGGAAGCGATGATGACCAGCATGATGAAAAAGAAGATGGCAAGCAAAGGCGTTGCTAGCTTAGAAGAGTTGCGTGAGCTCTCTCAAGAAGCTGAAGTTCGCTTGATTGCCTGTCAGATGACGGTGGATCTGTTTGAAATGGATACCGCTGATTTCATCGATGGCGTTGAATATGCGGGCGCAGCTCGTTTCTTCGAGTTCGCTGGCGAATCAGACGTCTGTTTGTATATCTAATCTTGATATATCGATCAGATCTTAAAAGCACCGCCCATAAGGCGGTGTTTTTTTGTGCTCAAAAAGTACATTAAAATTCACTAATGTAAGGATTTTCTGTAACGATAAATGAGTTTTTTGCAGTACTATATAAACAGAATTAATCCGTTTTCGGATGCATAAAAATAAATTACAACAACTAGAGAAGGGGAGCTAACGATGGCAGACCGTCGTTTACAGGGTTTTCACACCGTTGCTCGTTTATTGAGTTTTACGAAAGCCGCGGAATCACTTCACATGACTCAACCAGCGGTGACTTTCCAGGTTCGTCAGTTAGAAGAAACGTTCAATACCCGTTTATTCGATCGTACGCATAATCGCATTAGTCTGACTGACGCTGGTATGCGCGTTTTCGAATACGCAGACAAGATCTTTGAGCTCTATGCCGAGATGGATAACACCGTACGTGAGATGACCGGTGAAATCAGCGGCTCACTCACCATTGGCGCAAGTACCACCATTGCTGAATACATGTTGCCGGCCTTATTGGGTGACTTTAGAACGCAATACCCTGATGTATCGATTCACCTCAAGGTTTCAAACAGTGATGGCATTGTCTCTATGGTTGAGAGTAATGCGATTGACCTAGGTGTTGTTGAAGCACCAGTGGGTAACAAGAACTTAGTGGTCGAAAAATGTCGTGATGATCGTCTGGTTGCGATCATGCCGCAAAATCATGAGTTTGCTGATCGAAAGTCGATCTCAATGGAAGAGTTGCTGAACTTCCCTTTCATTTGTCGTGAGGAAGGCTCAGGTACACGTGAAGCCATTGCGAGCTACATTTGTAACAGTGATGAATGTAAATCCAAAATGCACATTGCGATGGAGCTTGGTAGCCCTGAAGCAGTTAAAGGTGCCGTTGAAACGGGTATGGGTATCTCTGTGGTATCAGCGGCAACGATTCAGAAAGAATTACGCTTAGGTACCTTGGTGGCTTTGCCGCTTGATCCACCGTTGACCCGTCCGTTCTCGTTTGTGCATCAAAAGCAAAAGTTCCGTGTTCGTGTGATCGAAGAGTTACTCGAATTTGCACGCAACTATTGCGAAGCGAACAAGCCAGCCTAAGTCTTTAAATGCTGCCACCGAAAAAGAAACCAACATCTTCGGTATCGCAGCTAAGCGCTGTGTTTGAGCAGCTGAGTACAGAAAGGCAGCAGTCGCTGCATGATTTTGCACAGTTTTTATTGCAGCAGCAGGGTGGTCCGAAAGACCCTACCGTATCGCAAACGCCTTTAGATATTCGGCGACCTGATGCGGAAAGTGTTGTGGCAGCGATTAAACGTTTGGCGAAAACCTATCCCATGTTGAATCGTGAAGCCTTGCTCCATGAAGCATCTACTCTGATGAGTGCGCATGTTATGCAGGGGCGTTCGGCAAATGATGTGATTGATGATCTGCAGGCACTGTTTGAGAGTGCGTATACTGCTTACAATGCCAAAAACTCCGTTGAGGATGCCTGATGCGTTTAGTTACCGAATGGTTCAAACGAAATTTCTCTGATCCACAAATTGTTTTCCTGACGCTGTGTCTCATCGGTGTTTTCGCCATTATCTTGGTGATGGGCGATATCTTGCTGCCAGTGCTGGCCAGTATTGTTATTGCTTACCTTCTTGAAGGCTTGGTTGGATTGATGCAGCGCTCCGGTATCAATCGTTTGATTTCAGTGCTCTTTGTTTTTTCACTGTTTATTTTCGGTATGAGCGCGATATTGTTTGGTTTGTTGCCGATGTTGTCGGTTCAGGTCTCACAGTTTGCTAAAGGCTTGCCAGTCGATCGTGGCGGAAGGTCAGCGCTTGTTGATGATGTTGCCTGAGCGTTATCCAGACATTATTTCGATTGAGCAAATTCAACAGGTCTTTGCTCAAGCGCGCACTGAGATTACCGGTGCAACGCAGCAGCTACTCTCTCTATCAGTATCGTCGGTTGTGGGCTTTTTAACACTCGTTGTGTACTTGGTTTTGATGCCGATGATGGTGTTCTTTTTCTTGAAAGATAAAGAGAACAATCTTGCATTGGTTTGCTGACTTTGTCCCTGGGGAGCGAGGTCTTGGCAACGAAAGTTTGGAATGAGGTGGATCTTCAGATCGCTAACTATGTGCGCGGTAAGTTCTGGGAAGTCGTGATTGTTTGGGCGGCAACCTATGCGGTCTTTGCCTACTTTGATTTGCAGTACGCCATGTTGTTAGCCGTTGCGGTGGGTTTGTCGGTGATCGTGCCTTATGTCGGCGCAACGGTCGTGACGGTGCCGGTGGTAGTGATTGCTTGGGTTCAGTTTGGTACCACGCCTGATTTTGCGTATCTGATGATTGCTTATCTGGTAGTACAAGCGATCGACGGTAATGTCCTTGTGCCTCTTTTGTTTGGTGAGGTGGTTAACCTTCATCCAGTGGCGATCATTGTCTCGATCTTAGTCTTTGGCGGTATTTGGGGCTTCTGGGGAGTGTTCTTTGCTATTCCATTAGCGACCTTGGTTAATGCCGTGTTCCATGGCTGGTCGAAGCGTAATGCGGAGATGGCTGCAGCTCGGTAAGACTACCGAGCCGCGTATCCTTATTTATTGGTGTTTACGCCAATTAGGGTGTAAGCAGGGCAGAAGCTCAGTGCTGCTGTACCCAATAACACTGCACCAATAAAACCAGACCAGTGGCCCGTGATGATGCCGTAAGCGAGTAAACCTACGCCAAGAATTGCACGGATACCTTTATCCATACCGCCAACATTTGCTGTCATATTGCTCTCCTGTTGAATTAATTAACCATCATAAAGTGTTTCAGTTTATTGATGGCACTACTGTGAACAGATTTACAGAATGTCTGACGCGTGATC
Organism: Gammaproteobacteria bacterium; assembly: GCA_038144195.1. Classification (GTDB taxonomy): domain Bacteria; phylum Pseudomonadota; class Gammaproteobacteria; order Chromatiales; family Chromatiaceae; genus VMDJ01. The sequence goes on from JAYQNH010000002.1 coordinate 1,253,019, forward strand.
GGCAAGGCGTGAGCGTTCACCACGGGTCAGGGTGATGTGTCCGCTGTGTGGCCAATTCTTAAAGCGATCGACCACATAGGTTAAGCCTGAGGTGGTCTCGGTGAGATACGGCGTATCGATTTGGGCGACGTTACCTAAGCACACAATCTTGGTGCCAGGGCCTGCACGCGTGATCAATGTCTTCATCTGCTTTGGTGTTAGGTTTTGTGCCTCATCCAAGATGATGTATTTGTTTAAGAAGGTGCGGCCGCGCATAAAGTTGAGCGAGTGAATTTTGATTTTAGAACGCACTAGCTCATCGGTTGCGGCACGACCCCAATCGCCACCACCACTGGTTTGTGTCAGCACTTCGAGGTTATCGGTAAGGGCACCCATCCAAGGTGCCATCTTTTCCTCTTCGGTACCGGGTAGGAAGCCAATATCATCACCAACTGGCACAGTGATGCGGGTCATGATGATTTCACGATAACGGTTCTGATCAAGTACCTGAGACAAGCCTGCAGCTAACGCTAATAAGGTTTTACCTGTACCAGCGGTGCCAAGTAGGCTGACAAAGTCGACATCCGGATCCATGAGTAGGTTAAGAGCGAAGTTTTGCTCACGGTTACGTGCAGTAATGCCCCATACAGAATGTCGTGCTGAGGTGTAGTCATGAATCCATTCAATTGTGGCGCCATCGTCTTTCTTTTCGCGAACAATGGCTTCAAAATTTTGATCACATTCTTGGAATAGCAATTGATTGATGTACCAGTCTTTTGTGTCTGGCCCAGAGATGCGGTAGAAGGAGCGACCTTCTTCCTGCCACGACTCCATGTCTTTGCTGTGACTGTCCCAGAAGTTGCCTTCAAGTTCTAACTGACCGCTATACAGCAGCTCTAAGTCATCGAGAGCTTGGTCGTTGTGATAATCCTCAGCAACGATGCCGACAACTGATGCTTTGATGCGCAGGTTGATGTCTTTAGAGACGAGGATGACCTCACGACCGGTCGCCATGTCCGCTAAAGCAAGAGCGGTACCGAGAATATTGTTATCAGCAACATCACCCGGTAATGAATCAGGGAGTTGGTTGGGTTTTAACTGGGTCTGAAAAAATAGGTGGCCTAGGTCATCTGCTGAACGCTCACCATCGTTAATATTAAGTGCACCCGTAAGCGGAATGCCTTCATGGATGTCTTTGCTGCCATTTTTGGTCATCAAGTCATCGATGAAGCGACTAACTTGGCGAACGTTGCGAGCAACTTCAGAAAGGCCTTTCTTGCCACGATCAAGTTCTTCGAGAACGATCATGGGGAGGAAAATGTCGTGTTCAGCAAATCGGAACAGGGCGGTGGGATCGTGCATCAGCACGTTGGTATCGAGTACAAAGAGTTTTTTACCGGTCCTAGATTTAATGCCCATTCGTGATTGAGTCCTTCGGTGTTATTTATTGAGTTCTTTAACGGCAGTTAATACGTCGTCTACATGACCTTTTACTTTGACGCCGCGCCATTCTTGGCGAAGTTTTCCATCCGCATCGATGAGAAAGGTACTTCGCTCAATACCACGTACCTGTTTGCCATACATGTTTTTCATTTTGATGACATCGAAAGCATTACAGAGGGTTTCCTCGGTATCGGCAATTAAGTCAAAGGCGAAGCTTTGCTTGGCTTTAAAGTTTTCTTGAGCTTTAAGGCTATCTCGAGACACCCCTAAAATCTGGCAACCTTGGCGACGAAATTTGGCTATTGCAGCGGTGAAATCGAGACCTTCAGTGGTGCAACCAGGGGTGCTGGCTTTGGGGTAGAAATAGAGGACAAGAGGTTTGCCAGCATAGGCTTTGAGAGAGGTTTGAACGTTGCCGGTGATCAAAATATCGACGTTAGGGATTTTTTTTTCCAAGTGCGGGTGCAGGCATGGTTATCCTTTAATTGTTTAATAAAGTGTACGTGAAAAATGGTGAAAGCGGGACTCTAGAGTAGGTTTTTCCCATCAAATACGGTGACGGGTAATTCCAATGGATCAACCTCATCGATACAGCCTAGATTGACGCGATATTTATCAGGAAAACGGGCAGTCGCATGAAATGGGTAGATGCCGCAGGTTTTGCAAAAGTAGTGTTTGGCCTTTTTTATCACCGAATTGATACATGCCAAGACTTTCTTTCGGTTGGTTTACTTTGAGGCTTGCCTCATCGATAAACTCGTTCGACATCATCGCGCCTTTTCTAACGCAGATCGAACAGGTGCAGCGAGTGCCGCCATCAATCGGTTGCTCTGTGGTGAACTCGAAGCTCACGTCACCACAATGACAATGACCTTTATAGCTAGGCATATCGAATCCCCCTATTCAAAGCCTAGTTTGAGTGTATGCCAGTGCGAGGGAAATAGGCGACTAGGAAATTAGGTGAAGACTAAGTCAAAATGAGGTGATGAAAACAGTCGCCAATAAGATCAATCGCTTATCTGAAGAAGGCTTTCAGCAATGGCTGAAAAATAAGGCGCAATTTGGCTATGCAGAGACACCTTTTGGGTCGTGTTTCATTGTGTTGTGATGAGACCAGCGTATCGAGACTCAGTTTTACTGAAGAGTCTTTTCAGGAATTGAGTCAGTCGATCAGGCGAAATGATCAACTCGCTCAGCAGCATGCAGAGTCCATTTTTCAATCAGCTTTTACCGGCAGCATTACGTTGATAGCAACTGACTTTCAGTTAGTGGTTTGGCAAGCGCTGATGAGGATCCCATTTGGAGAAACAATAAGTTATCAAGGGCTCGCTGAATCAATCGGCCGCCCAACGGCTTTTCGGGCGGTGGCTACCTCGATTGCGCAAAATCGATGTGGCTTTCTTATCCCTTGTCATCGAGTGATTAAGAAAAATGGTGAGAGTGGTGAGTTTCGCTGGGGAGCTGAGATGAAGCGACGTTTACTGGATTGGGAAGCTCAAACCAAACGTTGAAAGATGATCAACCAAAGCGGGATGCTGAAGAGTGCCAATAAGGTTTGGCTGCTGATAATGTTAGCCATTAAGGTCGTGTTGCCGCCAAGTTGCCTTGCCAGAATGTAGGCTGAGCTTGCAGTCGGTTGGGCTGCAATGATGATAAGTACCTCAGTGATCAAACTGTTGGCATCGAGCAAGATGGCGCCCAGTAGAAAACCAAGTGGCATTGCAATGAACTTAAATACCGACGCACTGATTAATGATAACCAGTGGTGTCCCATTTGACGTACCTTGATGCCAACACCCACAGCAATAAGGCCCAGTGGTAACGCGGTCTTGCCGAGCATACCAAGCCATTCCATCACAACTAGAGGCAACTCGATCTGCGAAAGATTCAATCCAATACCGATGAGGCAGCCAAGAATAAGTGGGTTGGTGGCTAATGTTTTCCAATAGGGATTGCTTGATTGTCGATGCAGCATGAGCTGGAACACGCTGACACAGAGTAAATTGATCATGGGGATCAATATTGCAATCACAACCGCGGCAATAATGAGTCCCTCATCACCGGTAAGTGCATTTACGCTGGCTAGGGCTAGATAGGTGTTAAAACGAATGGCGCCTTGGTAAACCGAGGTGAAATCAGCCTGCATCCACTTTAAAGAGAAACTGCCAAATAAAGGTGGCAAGGCTGGTGACTGCGAGTGCGGTAATAACGGGTATTGCAGCATCAGATAAGCTCAAGCTTTCGAAGTTCGCATTGGCTAAGCGATGTATCAGAAGTGCAGGGAAAAGAATGTAATAGGTCAGCTTTTCAAGTTCTGGCCAAAAACTCTCGTTAAATAGCTTAAGGCGTGCGATAACCCAGCCCAAGGCAATCAAGGCAAATACGGGTATCAGATTAAAAAGAATGGCAGCCATAACACCTCAAATAGTTTGTACAGTGTGGCGAGTTAGTGATGTTGGGTCAATTATCTATTCTTTGGCTGCTCAATAAAGATACAGCGTATGATGTCGCGCTTTGTTACGGCAACCCCTTTTAAGTAATTAGAGGCTTTCATGGCGTTACTCACGCTACGCGATATCCAGCTTTCATTTAGTCATCCGCCTTTATTGGACGGTTTAGCGTTCAATCTTGAGCGCGGCGAGCGTGTTTGCATCATCGGTCGCAATGGCGAAGGTAAGTCGACCTTGATGAAGGTGATCGCTGAAGAGCAGCCAATCGATGATGGCGAGCGCGTGTTGCAGAAAGGGGCGGTGATTGGTCGTTTGGAGCAGAGGTACCACGATCATCTCTCGGGTCGCGTATTTGATGTGGTAGCTGAAGGTGCCGGGGAGCTGGCTGAAGTGGTTAAGGCCTACCACGAAGCGAGTGAAGCGCTGGCGCATTCTGCAGATGATGAGACCTTCGCTAAATTAGAAAAAGCACAGCAAGCCTTAGAAGCCAATGATGGTTGGAATCTTAACTCGCTGATTGAGCAAGTCATCTCGCGTATGCAGTTAAACCCTGAAGTTGATTTTTCAGGTCTGTCGGGTGGTATGAAGCGTCGTGTACTGCTGGCGCGCGTACTGGTAAAGCAGCCAGATATTTTGTTACTCGATGAGCCGACTAACCATCTCGATGTGGAATCTATTGCGTGGCTCGAAGAGTTCTTGAAGACCTGGCAGGGTGCTCTCATTTTTATCACCCACGACCGTAGTTTCTTGCGTGCGTTAGCAACCCGAATTGTTGAGTTAGATCGAGGTCAGTTGGTTGATTTCCCAGGTGATTACGACAATTACATTCGACGCCGTGAAGAGATGGATAACGCTGAGCAATTAGCAAATGCGCGTTTCGACAAAATGTTGGCTCAAGAAGAAGTGTGGATTCGCCAAGGGATCAAGGCGCGTCGTACGCGTAATGAAGGTCGTGTGCGTCGATTAAAAGATATGCGTGATCAGTTTTCGCAACGCCGTTCACGTCAAGGTACAGCTAACTTGCAAATGAATGCCGCAGATAAGTCCGGCAAGGTGGTTTGTGAAGCAGTTGATGTGAACTATGCCTGGGCGGATAAGCCTATCGTGCAAGGTTTAAGCACCACCATCATGCGTGGGGATCGGATTGGCATTATCGGACCGAATGGTTGTGGCAAAAGTACCTTACTGAATCTTCTACTCGGTAAATTACAGCCTGATTCAGGTTCAATTGACTTAGGTACTAAGATAGAAATTGCTTACTTTGATCAGTTGCGAGATCAGCTAGACCTTGAAAAGAACGTTGTCGAGATCGTCGCTGAGGGCAGCGATAAAGTTCTGATTAATGGCAAAAGTAAACATGTCATCAGTTATTTAGGTGACTTCTTATTCCCACCGCAGCGTTGCCGCCAGCCCGTAAAGGCATTGTCAGGTGGAGAGCGTAACCGTTTGTTGCTCGCTAAGTTATTTACTAAGCCCGCAAACGTATTGGTTATGGACGAGCCTACCAATGACTTAGATCTTGAAACACTCGAGTTGCTAGAAGAGTTATTGCTCGAATTTGAAGGCACCTTGTTGTTAGTGAGTCACGACCGTCAGTTCGTCGATAACGTGGTCACCAGTACTTTGGTGTTTGAAGGACAGGGTGCGGTGAATGAATACGTGGGTGGCTATGCTGATTGGCTACGCCAACGCGGTAAACCTGCGGCTGACAAACCCATCGCGAAAGCAAAAGCAGAACCTGAGAAAACGACTGAGCCTAAGCCCCCGAAGAAAAAGCTTTCTTATAAAGATCAACGCGAATTGAATTTGTTGCCACAGCAAATTGAGGCATTAGAAACAGAGCGGGATGCGATCAATGCTGAGCTTGCTGATCCGAATGCGTTTGACCAACTGGGTTCCGATGGAATGGCTGAAAAAACAGCTCGACTTCAACAGATCGAAACCGAGCTTGAGGGGTGTTTAGAGCGCTGGATGGAGCTTGATAGCTAAGCCATTAGCGCTGAAAAATTCTATTTTGTGATAAGTTTTGCTTATTAGTAAAATTTATGATAAATAGTCCAATAAATAAAAATTCCTTATTTCTCAACGACTTCCTGAAAATAGCCATTATTTATTTTCTATAGCTTTCAATGGCTTATGGTTATGGGTCACTTGCTACCTCTTTCGGGTGGTTTGATTATAAGTAATACCTAATATTAGAATGAGCTATTAGTCTGGGTGTCAGCAGTGCCCAGTTATCAGATTTAACTAACAAAATAGGCAAACAGGCATGTTGGATCCAGTTGCTCATACCGATTCAGAAATCGGTCGCGTCGAGACCAAAACAACGACTTGTTATATGTGTGCATGTCGCTGTGGTATCCGCGTCACTTTACGTGATGGTGAGGTGCGCCACATCGAAGGTAACCCAGAGCATCCTTTAAATAAGGGTGTGATCTGTGCGAAAGGTGCTTCAGGCATCATGAAGCAATACTCACCAGGTCGTCTTACCAAACCTTTAATGCGTCGTAAGGGTGGTAAGCGAGGCGAGTCTGATTTCGAAGAAATTTCTTGGGATCAGGCATTTAAGATCATGGAAGAGCGTTTGTCGCACTTGCGTGAAACCGATCCAAAGAAGTTTGCTGTCTTTACTGGTCGTGACCAGATGCAGGCATTAACCGGTTTGTTTGCGAAGCAGTTTGGTACGCCAAACTATGCAGCGCACGGTGGTTTCTGTTCAGTAAACATGGCGGCGGGCATGATCTATTCGATCGGTGGCTCGTTCTGGGAGTTCGGTGGTCCTGACCTCGATCGCTCTAAGCTGTTCATCATGATTGGTACGGCTGAAGACCATCACTCAAATCCAATGAAGATCGCGCTGTCGAAGTTCAAGCGCCAAGGCGGTCGTTTCATCACCATTAATCCAGTGCGTACGGGTTACTCAGCAATTGCAGACGAGTGGGTTCCTATTCGTCCGGGTACTGATGGCGCATTGTTCCTTGCGATCATTCATGAGCTGATTGCACAAGGTCTTTACGATCGTGAGTTCTTGGTGAATTACACCAACTCAGCCGAATTGATTAACTTGGATGCTGATTCAGATGACTACGGTATGTTTATCCGTACCAATGAACCAGGTGAAGAAGGGTGTTTCGATCCACAAAACAAACTTTGGTGGGATCGCAATACTAATCAACCCGTTAATGTTCGTGCAGAAGGCGCTGACCCTTATCTGATGGGTGAGTATGAAGTTGAAGGTAAGCCTGTTAAAACGGCTTTCCAGATGCTGAAAGAGCGCGTTGAAGAATACACCCCTGAATGGGCAGCTGGTGTCACCGGTATTCCTGCTGAAACCATCGTGCGTTTGGCGCATGAGATGGGTGTCGTAGCTCGAGACCAGAAGATTGAATTACCGATTCAATGGACTGACGTTTGGGGTCAAGAGCACGCCAGTGTTAAGGGTGCGCCAGTAGCATTCCACGCGATGCGTGGTTTGGCAGCACACTCAAATGGATTCCAAACCATTCGTGCGATGTCGGTATTGATGACCTTGTTAGGCACGATTGATACTCCGGGAGGCTTCCGTCATAAGGCGCCATTCCCACGTCCAATTCCACCTTGCCCTAAGCCACCAACAAGTTGGGATGATGTACAGCCAAATACACCACTGAATGGCATGCCATTAGGTTGGCCGGCTGATCCAAAAGATTTGTTTGTTGATGAAGATGGCGAAGCAATTCGTTTAGACAAGGCATTCTCTTGGGAATATCCGTTGTCAGTTCACGGCATGATGCACAACGCGATCACCAATGCGTGGCGCGGCGATCCGTACAAAATTGACACTATGTTGTTGTTCATGGCGAACATGGCATGGAACTCATCAATGAACACCGCGAAGGTTCGCGAGATGCTCACAGATAAAGATGAGAATGGTGAATATAAGATCCCGTTCTTGATTGTGTGTGATGCATTCCAATCAGAAACCGTCGCGTTCGCGGATTTGGTATTACCAGATACAACCTATCTAGAGCGTCATGACACGATGTCGATGCTTGACCGTCCAATCTCAGAATTTGATGGCCCAGTCGATTCGGTTCGTATTCCAGTTGTGCCACCTAAGGGTGAATGTAAGCCGTTCCAAGATGTTGTGGTTGAGATAGCTTCACGTTTGAAGTTGCCAGCCTTTACTAATGATGATGGCTCACGCAAGTTCCGTGACTACCCAGACTTCATTGTTAACTTTGAAACTGCGCCCGGTTCAGGTATCGGCTTCCTATCAGGATGGCGTGGTAAAGGCGGCGAGAAGTTCCTTAAGGGTGAGCCTAATCCTCGTCAGTGGGAGATGTATGCAAAGAACAACTGTGTCTTCCATTACGAGCTACCAAAGTCTTACCAGTATATGCGTAACTGGAACAAAGGTTATCTCGAATGGGCGCGTGCACATGGTATGACGCGTTATGCAGAGCCGATCAATGTGCATATTTACTCTGAGGTGTTACAGAAGTTCCGTCGCGCTGCACAAGGTAAAACCACAGGACGTCAGCCACCTGAGCGTTTGCGTAAGCGTTTAGATACCTATATGGATCCGCTGCCGTTCTATCACGAGACCTTAGAATCTAACTTGATTGATACTCAAGAGTATCCGTTAAATGCATTGACTCAGCGTCCGATGGCGATGTACCACTCGTGGGACAGTCAAAATGCTTGGTTACGTCAGATCCATACGTATAACTATCTCTACATGAGTCCGGTTGTTGGTGAACAGCAAGGCTTTAGCGATGGTGACTGGGTTTGGGTTGAATCGGTGCACGGTAAAGTCCGTTGTCAGGCGCGATTCTCAGAATCTGTTGAGCCAGGTACTGTGTGGACTTGGAATGCGATCGGTAAAGCATCGGGCGCATGGGGTCTTGATGGCAAAGCTAATGAATCACAAAAAGGTTTCTTGTTAAACCATGTGATCTCAGAAGAGTTGCCACCCTGTGAAGGCTGGCAAAAATATGTCCAACTCTGACCCTGTGACAGGTCAAGCGGCTTGGTATGACGTACGTGTGAAAGTTTACAAGGCTGATAGTAATGAGCCTGAAGTGAGCTTCCCGCAGTTCAAACCACAGCGTCGTGTACCAGGTCAGGATAAGAAGCGTGGCAAATTCCAAGCCTATTTTGCGGGCATGTTCCGTAAAAAGACTGGCATTAAAGATTAAGCCGACAAGAGAGAAAGATAATGACTCAACTTGCATTGGTAATTGATTTGAATGTTTGCGTAGGCTGCCATGCTTGCGTGACTTCTTGTAAAGAATGGAACACCTCTGGCTGGGCTGGCTACATGGTGGATGAGCGTCCTTATGATGCTGATCCAACAGGTACCTTCTTCAACCGTGTTCAAACCTACGAAGTAGGCGAGTATCCGAATACGGAAACCGTTCACTTCCCGAAGAGCTGTTTGCACTGTGAAGAGCCGCCTTGTGTGCCGGTATGTCCTACAGGTGCGTCGTACAAGCGTGAAGATAACGGCGTAGTGCTGGTTGATTACGATAAGTGTATCGGCTGTAAGTACTGCTCGTGGGCATGTCCTTACGGTGTACGTGAGCTTGATGAAATGCAGAAGGTGATGAAGAAGTGCACCTTGTGTATCGACCGTATCACTGACGAAACTAAACCTGAATCTGAGCGTAAGCCGGCATGTGTTTTGGCTTGTCCGACAAGCGCGCGTATCTATGGTGATGTGCATGACCCAGATTCAGAAGCTTCGGTTGCGATTCGTGAGCGTGGTGGTTATCAGTTGATGCCAGAGTGGGGTACTCAGCCAGCTAACCATTATTTGCCACGTCGTAAGACCCGTATCCAGATCTTCGAGGACGAACTTATCCGTGCGGAAAATCCGCTTGATAAGGAACATCCATTGCCAGCAGCGACTGGCGATACCCTCGACGACGTATCGTTCTAAAGGAGATCGACAGTATGCATCCGGCGTTTTCTGTAATTTTCTTAACGACTTTGATTGGTGCTGCTCAAGGCTTGTTTATGGCTTTGGTGACCGGTCAGGTTTATTCAATTGCTAACCTCCTTCCCGCACAAGACAACGTGAGTTTCTATGCAATGGGTAGCTTGTTGTCACTGATCTTCCTTGCGGGTGGTTTGGTCGCTGCGGTTTTCCACTTAGGTAAGCCTAGCTACTTTATTACACGTGCATGGCGTGGCATGTCGCAATGGCGTACCTCATGGTTATCGCGAGAGTTGATCGCGCTTCCTGTGTTTATGTTCTTTGTGTTTTTGTATGGCTTGGCGCATTACATGCAATGGACACAGCCGTTGTTTGTTATCAAAGATGTATTGCCGGTTGATGTAAGCTTGATTTTTGGTGCGATCGGCGTGTTGTTATCGATCGTGTTATTTATTAGCACAGCAATGATCTATGCGAGTTTGCGTTTCTTGCAGGAGTGGCATCATCCACTAACGGTCGCTAACTTCATGCTATTTGGTTTGGCCTCAGGCTTTACCTTGGCGGCAGCATTCTCGGCATGGGCTGGCATCGATTTGATTGTGTTCTTTGGCTCATGGGCGGTGATTTTCACCATCATGTCAGCGGTTACTCGTGGCTTCTCGATGTGGCGCAATGGTCGTATCAAACATAAGTCGACTTTGCGTTCAGCGTTGGGTGTGCGTCACACGCACATAACGCAGCGTTCAATGGGCTTTATGGGTGGTTCGTTCAACACCAAGGAATATTTCCACGGTGCATCAAATGCGACCCTCACGTTTATTCGATTGTTCTTCCTGGTGGCTGTGTTTGCAGCACCGGTGGCATTGTTGGCAGCAGGTGAGGCGACAAATTCGGCAACACTTCCGTTGGTGGCTTTTGTCGTGCAGTACCTTGGTTTGATTGCTGAGCGTTGGTATTTCTTTACCGAAGGTAAGCACCCACAAAACCTGTATTACCAAACGGTCGGTTAAACGACTTATGGTCTAAGAAGCCCCCGAAAGGGGGCTTTTTTGTGCCTAAAAGTAAGAAATACTGTTAGCTGTGCGGGTATCACTGTAGTGCAAGTGACTGATTGTCATTAGAATGCTCGCACTCAACTAAGGAAATTATTATGAAATCGCCCGAGCTTCTTTCACCGGCGGGTACCTTGCGCAATATGCGCTACGCCTATGCGTATGGTGCTGATGCGATTTATGCGGGCATGCCTCGTTACAGTTTGCGGGTGCGTAATAACGATTTCCTTGAAGATAATCTGCGTACCGGTATTGCAGAGGCGCATGCGCAAGGTAAGCAGTTCTTTGTGGCGACGAATGCGATGCCGCATGGTGCCAAGCTGAAAACTTTTTTAGATGATATCGAGCCAGTTATCGACATGGGTCCTGATGCGCTGATCATGGCTGATCCGGGTCTGATTATGCTGGTGCGTCAACACTGGCCTGATATGCCTATTCATTTGTCGGTTCAAGCCAATACGGTTAACTCGGCGGGTGTTAAGTTCTGGCAGTCGATGGGTTTAACCCGTGTGATCTTGTCGCGCGAACTGTCGTTGGATGAAGTCGCCGCGATTCGTGATGACTGTCCAGACATGGAGCTCGAAGTATTTGTCCACGGTGCACTGTGTATTGCCTATTCAGGTCGCTGTTTATTATCAGGTTACTTTAATCACCGCGATGCGAATCAAGGTACCTGTACCAATTCATGTCGTTGGGATTACAAAATCGCTAAAGATGATTTTGATGCAGTGAATGACACCTCGATTCCATCAGTTGCGCTATCAGATATTAAACGTCATCCGGCAGCCGATGAGATTTATTACCTAGAAGAGCGTAATCGTCCAGGTGAGTTCATGCCGATCTTTGAAGATGAGCATGGTACTTACATTATGAACTCGCGTGATTTGCGTGCGGTTGAACACGTGCATCGTTTGACGCAGATCGGTGTGGATTGTTTAAAGATCGAAGGTCGTACTAAGTCGCATTACTACACCGCACGTACCACGCAGGTGTATCGCAAAGCGATTGATGATGCGGTAGCGGGTCGACCTTTTGATCCACAGCTCTTAGCAGAGCTTGAGAATCTGGCTAATCGTGGATATACAGATGGCTTTTTTGAGCGTCATGAGTCGCAAGAGCTACAGCAGTATCGTACCGGTGCGTCGATGGCAGATAAGTCACAGTTTGCAGCCGAAGTAGGTGAAACCGATAACGATTCAGGTTTGACGGAATTGATCGTGAAGAACCGCTTTGCTGTTGGCGACAAGATGGAATTGATTACGCCATCAGGCAATCATCGTTTCACGCTGAGCGAGATGATCGATAAGAAAGGTCATAAGGTTGACGAAGCCAAAGGTGATGGTTGGGTGGTGCGCACTCGCTTACCACTCGGCACGGACCGAATGGGCTTGGTGGCACGCTTCGTTGATTAAACCTTAGTGGTTTAGGATCTGTTCTAAGAACTGCTGTGTACGGTCGACTTGTGGGTTACTAAAGAAGGCTTCTGGCTCGTTCTCTTCTACAATTTCACCGCCATCCATAAAGATCACACGATCAGCAACTTTCTTCGCAAACCCCATCTCGTGAGTAACACAGAGCATGGTCATGCCATCTTGTGCTAGCTCAATCATCACATCCAATACCTCTTTGATCATCTCAGGATCGAGTGCTGAGGTCGGCTCATCAAACAACATGATGTTTGGATTCATACAGAGAGAACGTGCAATCGCCACACGTTGCTGCTGACCACCAGAGAGTTGCCCTGGGTATTTGTTGGCTTGATCCGGAATCTTTACCCGCTCGAGGTATTTCATCGCGATCGCTTCTGCTTCTGCCTTTGGTTTCTTCTGTACCCAGATAGGACCTAAGGTAAGGTTTTCGAGAATTGTAAGGTGAGGGAAGAGGTTAAAGTGTTGGAATACCATGCCCACGTCTTTACGGATCGTTTCGATGTTTTTCACATCCTCGATCATCTCAACACCATCAACAACCAAAGAGCCTTCTTGGAATTCTTCTAAGCGATTGATGCAGCGAATCATGGTTGATTTGCCTGAGCCTGATGGACCGCAGATAACAATACGTTCGCCTTTCTTTACACGAAGATTGATACCGCGCAGCACGTGAAAATTGCCGTACCACTTATTCAGGTTTTCGATAACGATGACATCTTCAGTATTAGAGTTAGATGAGATGGCTGTCATGGTTAGTCTCTCTTATCAGTATTCATAGTGCGTTCGATGCGGCTCGCCAATAACGACATGCCGAAACAGCTTCCCCAGAAAACGAGGAAAACAAATAGATAGCCCTCAAGGGCATGACCGCCTAACCAGTAGGAGTTGGATAGCGCAGTTTGTAAAGTTTGTACCACTTCCGGAATACCGATGATCAATAAGAAAGTGGTGTTCTTAAATAGCATGACAAAGGTTGCCAAGATGTTTGGCATCGAGATCTTGATGACCTGAGGCAGGATAATCAGCATGATCTTTTGCCAATAACCTAAGCCGATTGAATCAGCGGCTTCGTACTGGCCTTTGGGAACAGCTTGGAATCCACCACGGAACACTTCTGCCATGTAACCCGACATAAAGAAGATCAGTACCAGCCAAACCCGGATGAGTTTATCGACGTTGGTACCTTCTGCGAAAAACAGTGGCAGCATCACCGAGCCCATAAAGAACAATGACAGTACAGGTACGCCACGGAAGAACTCGATAAAGATCACCGAGACAGAGCGAATGAACGGCATGTCTGAGCGACGACCCAATGCCCACAGGAAGCTAAAGGGGAAGGCAACCACAATGCTTGCGGTAGCCATAAAGACGTTCAAGGTAAAGCCGCCCCAAAGGTCGGTGCTCACCATCTCTAAGCCCAGCAAGCGGCCATCCAAAAGCGCGATGCCGACAATCGGAAGCAGTAACCAAGCGGCGATGGAGGTCTTTAAGCGAATCGATTTCGGTAAAGCGAAAGAGCCGATGATCACCAAGATCAGTAAAACAATGGTGAGATTGATGCGCCAGACTTCTTCAGGCGGATAAGTGCCATAGAAGAATTGGTAAGACCATGCGTTAACAAAGACCCAGCAAGCACCATCATTAACACACGCTGCTTCTGTCTCGCCCTTGAAATTAGCCGACAAGAAGGCCCAATCAATGATTAGAGGGATGTAATAGGCTAGAGCGCTAATGAAAGCTATGGTCACAACCGCATTGGGAATAGATGAGAATAAGTTCTCTCGAAGCCAAGCGATTAAGCCAACACTTTTAACGGGTGCTGAGCGAGGCGAGCTAGGTTGAAATTCTTTCATCATGCCCTCCTATCGACTTACCAGTGACACAGCACTGTTGAAGCGGTTCATCAAAAAGGAGATCACCATATTTACTATGAAGTAAACAATGATGGTCATGAAAATCGTTTCGATGGCTTGGCCGGTTTGATTAAGCGCCGTACCCACGAAAACGTTGAATAAGTCGGGGTAGCCAATCGCAGCAGCGAGCGTCGAGTTCTTAACCAGTGATTGATATTCAGAGTTAAGCAAAGGAACAATCACGCGCATCGCTTGCGGCACGATGATCAGCGACATGATTTTGTTTTCACGTAATCCTAAGCTACGTGCAGCTTCAGTTTGTCCACGAGGAATTGATTGAATACCGGCGCGAACAGCTTCTGCGATAAAGGCACCGGTATAAACCGACAATGCAATTGAAAGGGCCATCAGCTCAGGAATTACCGTCACGCCACCAAAATAGTTGAAGCCTTTTAGAGCGGGGTAATCCACGGTGAAAGGGAAGCCAGTTAATGCTGCAGCGATCAGTGGAGCGAAAATAATGAGCGCAAGGCTCGATTTTAAAACAGGAAATTGCTCGCCAGTGAGTTCTTGGCGTTTTTTCGCCCAGCGCCGAAGGTAAAAAACACCGCCGATTGCGAGTGCTAACACTATCCATACAATCCAAGCTAAATCGCCACCGACTAACTTTGGAAAATAAAGGCCGCGAACGTTAAGGAAGACCGCTTCGCCAAGGCTTAGGCTTTGACGTGCGCTAGGTAGCGATGAAAGGACAGCGAAGTACCAGAAGAACACTTGAAGCAACAAAGGAATGTTACGGAAGATCTCAACGTAGACCACAGCAAGCTTTCGGATAAGCCAGTTGTGCGAGAAATAAGCGACGCCAAAGACAAAACCAAATAGCGTGGCAAAGAAGATACCGATAGCTGAAACCAGTAAGGTGTTTAAAAAGCCGACTACAAAAATGCGCGCATACGTGTCGGTGGATTCGAAGGAGATCAACGACATTAAAACGTCGTAACCTGCCGCTGCATCGAGGAAAGCAAAACCGGTCTTGATGCCTGTTGCTTCCATGTTGTCTAGGGTGTTACCGATAACGGTGACAAAGAAATACAAAAGGCCTGCGACAAGCGCTACCTGATAAAAGAGTCCACGAATGCGTGGGTTGTTGTAAAAGGCGGTCGAGGTGGCATCGGATGATGCTTTTCGGTTGGCCGATTTTACTTCTTCAATGGTTTTCTCATTGAACATCCAATGAAACCTTTTCGATGTCTTTTACGTAGAAAGGGGCACAAGAGTGCCCCTTACGTTCAAGCTAAATGCTGATTAACGCATTGCTGGTGCATACAAGATGCCACCATTACGCCATGACGCATTCAAACCGCGCTCAAGCTTCAATGGAGAGCCCATGCCTACGTTGCGCTCGAAAGACTCAGAGTAGTTACCTACTTGAGTGACGATCTTATAAGCCCAATCAGCGCCTAGGCCTAGGTTTGCACCAAGCTCACCTTCAGCACCGAGAAGACGCTTGTTAGCAGGATTACCGTTGGCTTTCTTATCAGCTGCATTAGCTGCGGTAACACCTTGCTCTTCAGCTTCGATCATTGCATTCAATGACCACTTAACAATATTGAACCACTGGTCATCACCTTGGCGTACTACAGGGCCTAGTGGCTCTTTAGAGATAACTTCAGGCAGGATGATTGCATTGCCTGGGTTAGCCAAACCAATACGTAGTGCAGCGAGCTGTGAACCATCAGAGGTCAAGAAGTCACAACGACCTGATTCGAAACCTTGACGGGTTTGGTCAGAGGTATCAAAAGTAACCGCTTTGTAAGACATCTTGTTTTCACGGAAGTAGTCCGCGATCGCAAGTTCGGTAGAAGTACCTGCTTGAATACATGCGTTTGCACCATCAAGTTCTTTGGCACTTTTTACGCCAATATCCTTCATGACCATGAATGAAGCACCATCGTAATAGTTGGTACCAGCAAAATTGATGCCCAGTGAGGTGTCACGGGTATGTGTCCACGTGGTGTTACGCGACAGCATGTCGATTTCACCTGAAGCCAATGCAGTGAAGCGCTCTTTTGCGGTCAGTGGCTTGAATTTAACTTTAGATGCATCGCCCAAAGTTGCAGCAGCAACAGCGCGACAAACGTCAACGTCTAAACCGCTCCATTCGCCTTTTTCATCTTTTTGCGAGAAGCCAGCAAGACCGGTACTTACACCGCAGTTAATACTGCCGCGAGCTTTCACATCATCAAGTGTTCCAGCATTTACAGAGGTAAAAGAAAGACCAGTGGCAAGCACAGCTGCCAGGGTGAGTTTTTTATTCATCAGAGTGTCCTTTGGGTTTTGTTATCTGAATGTTTCTAGGTGACATCCATAACAACAACTTACTAAAAGACTTCGGTTTTTCCTAGAGCAAAACGCCTACAAAAAGCGCGTTAGCCCAACATCGCCTGAAAGGCTTTGGCGAGTTGATCAGATCGCTTGGGATCTCGCATAACGGCTAACAAGGGTTGCTGAAGTGTTGAAATGCGCAATAAGTCACTGATGCAATGATTAAAAATCGCCTGATCGACCTCTTTATCAGCCAATGTTTCCAAATAAGAAAGCGCAATCTCGGGGTTCTGCATCGCTTCCCACGCGCGCCCACCAATAGCGGCTAAAACTTCTGGGTCGGTAGCAAACTCAGTCGATAGCGATTTTCGGATGGCCGAGTCACGATGTTTCTCAGGGGCTTGAGATAAGCCTCGAACAAGTGCAGCAAGGACTGCGGCATCAGTTACCTCGCTATCGAGTTTTGCGCTGAGGCTGCTCGCTAATCCGTCTGGTAGTGACTGGTTTTCAAGACACTGGCATAGCGCAACGAGGGGTTCATTGGGCAGAAGCGGAATAGCCTGCGTCATCAAATCAGCTATCTCTTTATCGCCAATGCGGGCGGCAAGATCTGCAATGCCCTGATAACCCACAAACGCCCATTGATCCCAACCCACTGCGCCAGAGAAATACGATTTTGCGTGTTCGAAATATTGAGAAGGTTCACGATTTAGGTGCAGGCCTAGCTGCGCATTAAGATTAGCGAGCTTGTCGTCACGCGGTTTAAACACATGCGGATTGTCTTCTAGCGCTGCATCAAGGTCAGATGATTTACCATCCGCGGCTTCAGCTGCCAGCTCAACAAAACGATGCAGGAAATAGTCACGAGTTGCCTGGACAAGCTTACCTTGCTCATCAAGATCAAACTGAATGAACCAAATTACTGGTTCGGTCAACGAAGTGGGGCGCTGTTGTAAAATAGCAAGCCACGCTTTTTTTGTAGCGGGTAAGGGTAGCTCTGCTCAGTTTTTTCAAAGGCAAGAAAGTCATCGCGACTGATGACACTAACTCGGCGACCTACATCGAAGAGGCTCAGCGTGGCGCCGGTGTTTTCAAGAAATTCAGTGAGGGTGAGGCTTTCGGTCATCATTCCAACCAATCAATGAGGTGGCTTTCTAAGTTATCCGCCTCATCCTCACAGATGGTGCGATCGCAGACGCGCATACCGGCTCCAATCACCGAATCCGGGTCACCAGTGATCAGGGGTGCCACTGAGGCAGGGGTTTCCCTTCGGCGAGTAATCGATAACTACAGGTCTTGGGAAGCCAGTAGGGGTCAACCAACGTGTCGAGGGTGATGGTCACGCAATCTGAAACGCGGGTTGAGCGATTTTTGTAATCAGTACAACGACCTGTGTCGGTATCCAGAAGTCGGCAGTGCACATTGGTGAAATAGATTTCTCCGGTATCTTCATCCTCAAGGCGATGCAGGCAGCATTTAGCACAGCCATCACACAAGGATTCCCATTCATCTCGAGTGAGCTCAGAGAGGGATTTTTCTTCCCAAAAAGGTGAATTTGGACTTGACATGTGGTGCATTCTAACCCGCTTGCCGCACAATATTAGGGTTTTATTATTAACAGGCAGGGGTGTTAAGGGTAAAAAGTGATATTTTGCGTTATATTACCCATGTGAAATATAAAATTAACTCTATAAACTATTGTTTTGTATTTAAAAATAGGAATTGGTCAAAAAGTTGCCAATTTAATAAACTGATAACGAATACGTCGTCTAGGTCGTCAATTTTTCAGTTTCCTAACAGACTTATCCACAGGGTCTGTGGAAAACTTCCGCTCAAATCAGGGTATGATTTGGCCATCGCCACCTAAGGTATTGATGCACGAGTATTTTGCACAAAATGTCCGCTTCAGAAACGACCGCCTCAGCCCCACTTCCGGAAGATCAAATCCGTCTCATCGAGCAATTCGCCGATGCATTATGGATGGAAAGGGGCTTATCTAAAAATACTTTAGCGGCGTATCAAAATGATTTACGTCATGTGGCTCTATGGTTGGTGGATAACAACTCCTCTCTTAATAAAGCAGGACGGCAAGATCTATTGGGTTACCTAGCAAGTCTGGTTGATCAGCGCGTGCAGCCAAGGACCAGCGCGCGTCGTCTGTCGAGCTTGCGTCAGTTTTATCAGCTGGCCGTGCGTGAGCATTGGCTCTCGGAAGATCCCAGCGCTCTGATCGAAGCACCTAAGTTAGGTCGATCTTTACCTAAGTCATTGAGTGAGCAAGATGTTGAAGCTTTATTGATGGCGCCTGACGTCGAGTCACCTGAGGGTGAACGTGATCGCTGCATGTTGGAATTGCTCTACGCGACCGGCCTACGTGTGAGTGAATTGGTCTCATTGCAGGTTAACGAAGGTGAGCTTGTCGCAAGGATTGGTTCGCGTCACCGGTAAAGGCGGAAAAGAACGCTTAGTACCCATGGGTGAAGAGGCCGCCGATTGGTTGCGCCGTTTTAATGCGGGCGGTCGAGCTGAGTTGCTCAAAGCACAACCGTGTGATGGGTTTTTCCCAACACGCCGTGGTGATGCCATGACTCGGCAGGCGTTTTGGTATCGCATTAAAAAACATGCGGCCAGTGCAGGGATAAAAACTGAGCTGTCGCCACATACGCTTCGTCATGCCTTTGCTACCCACCTGATTAATCACGGCGCTGATCTTCGTGTGGTGCAGTTGTTATTAGGTCATAGCTCATTGTCCACGACGCAGATCTATACCCACGTAGCACGTGAGCGTTTAGCGAGTTTGCATCAGCAACACCACCCGCGTGCCTAGGAACTTGTTACGCGAATCAAAAGTCTGCTGTGATAGCCTTTACGGCGTTTTCGAATAACTACCAAGGAAGAAACATGCGTTTAATCACATTAGGTGTGATGGCCCTAACTTTATTGAGCAGTGCTGTGATGGCGCAGCCGGCATCACCTGAGGCAGACAAAGCTATACGTGCGGCCTTAGGGACTAAGTTGCCTATCCTGACGATCGATGAAGTGAATGCAACACCCATCAATGGTCTTTACGAAGTGGTCTATGGCACTAATCTTATTTACGTCACTTCGGATGGCCGTTTCCTGATGCGTGGCGATATCGTTGATCTTGAATCGCGTGAGCTTCTGACTGAGAACCGTAAGCGTGATTTAAAACAAGCCAAGCTTGCATCGCTTAATGAAGACGACATGATTATCTATGGTGACAAATCGTTGCCCTATCAAGTCACCGTGTTTACCGATATCGATTGTGGCTACTGTCGCAAGCTGCACAGCCAAATCAAAGAGTACAACGAAGAAGGTATCCGGATTCGTTACTTGGCTTATCCGCGTTCAGGCATCATGCGTGATGGCAAGATGACCGAATCTGCGGCGTTGGCTGAATCAGTTTGGTGTGCCGATGATAAGCATGCAGCGTTAACCGATGCGAAAGCCGGCAAAGATGTATCAAGTAAAAATTGTGGTAGTCCGGTGGCTGCGCAATACCAGTTGGGACAAGATTTTGGAGTAACTGGCACGCCGGCTTTGTTATTCAACGATGGTGAGTTGGTGCCAGGTTATGTGCCACCTAAGCGTTTAGCCGCGGCACTAAAAGCTCAGAAGAAATAATTATTTGTCTCGCAGGCGCTTGAGTTCGTATAAGTACTCAAGTGCTTCGCGAGGGGATAGTTCATCTGGATTTATCAGATCTAGATGCTCAAGCACAGCGGATGGCGTCTCGCTGGTCTCATTAGTAAATAACGATAACTGATCATGCGTGCTTCGCTCTGAAGCTTGTTGCTCTAATTCTTTTAGACGTGTTTTGGCTTGTGCAATCACCATCTTAGGAACGCCAGCCAATGCGGCCACCTGTAAGCCATAACTCTGATTGGCAGGGCCTTCTTTAACGGCATGTAAAAACACAATCGAATCGCCATGCTCAACTGCATCAAGATGCATATTGCTGATGGTGGAGACCTCTTCCGGTAGTGCGGTGAGCTCAAAGTAATGCGTTGCAAATAAGGTAAAGGCCTTAATTGATTTGGCCAGTTGAATCGCGCAAGCCCATGCGAGAGATAAACCGTCGAAAGTGCTGGTGCCGCGACCAATCTCGTCCATTAAGACAAGTGACTGCTCTGTCGCGTTATGCAGAATGTTTGCGGTCTCTTCCATCTCCACCATAAAGGTCGAGCGACCACCCGCAAGATCATCCGATGCGCCAATACGCGAGAATATCCGATCAATAGGACCCAAGGTGGCTGAGCTGGCAGGTACAAAGCTGCCGGCATACGCGAGTAAGGTGATCAACGCAGCTTGTCGCATGTAAGTCGACTTACCACCCATGTTCGGACCGGTGATGATCAACATGCGTTGTTTATCATCTAAGTGCACATCGTTAGCGACAAAAGGTGTGTTGCTGACTTGTTCAACAACTGGGTGGCGACCTTGCTCAATATCAATGCCCGGCGTGTTGCTCAGGGTTGGACGTGCAAGGTTTAATGACTCAGCGCGCTCGGCTAAATTACACAGCACATCTAACTCAGCAATGCTGCGCGCACTGAGTTGCAGTGCGCCTAGGCTCTCTTGCAAGGTGCTGATTAACGCCTCGTATAGAGCTTTCTCGCGTGACAGTGATCGTTCGCGCGCTGATAGCACTTGGTCTTCAAACTTTTTAAGCTCGGGGGTGATGAAACGTTCAGCACTTTTTAAGGTTTGACGACGCACATAATCGTCAGGTGCATCTTTGGCACGTGCTTTACTGATCTCGATGTAATAACCATGAATGCGGTTATAGCTCACCTTGAGTGTTTCGATGCCTGTGCGTTCACGCTCACGTGTTTCTAGATCAAGTAAAAATTGATCAGCATTTTGTGACAAGGCACGTAGCTCATCTAATTCAGCGTCATAACCTTCTGCTAAAACACCACCATCTCGGATCACAACAGGTGGGTTTTCAACAACAGCAGACATTAATAACTGATGGGTATCAGGATGCTGACTGATCTCGCTAGCAAGCGATGCGATAGCATCGTGTTGAATAGTCGCGAGCTGAGCTTGCAACTCGGGCAGCTGTCCTAAACCATCTCGAAGAAGCGCTAAGTCCCGTGGTCTAGCTGAACCCAAGGCAACACGTGCCAAGATGCGTTCGAGATCACCAATACCATCGAGCGTGTTACCAATTGCTTGGTATTGCTGTTGCAACATCAATGTCTCAATCGCGTCATGACGTTGCGACACCTTCTCAATGTCGCGCAAAGGTTGATTGATCCAGCGGCCGAGTAAGCGACTGCCCATCGCGGTATGGCATTGATCTAACAAGTCAACAATCGAATGTTTTTTGCTGCCATTACTGGCGTGATTAATCTCAAGGTTTTGACGGGTTGCGGCGTCAACAACGACAAACTGGTCGCGATGCTCTAATCGAATGCCCGTGATGTGCGGTAAGGCCATCTGTTGGGTTTCGTTAAGGTATTGCAGTAAAGCCCCCGCTGCAGTGATAACATGCGGATGATCAGCAAGCCCAAAGCAACCTAAGTCACGTGTTTTAAATTGCTCACAGAGCAAGCGCTGCGCAACATCTAAATCAAAGTGCCAATCAGGACGTTTGGTTAAACCACCTTTATGCCAACGACTCAGTTGCCAATCAAAGTTCTCAGCGATGAGTAACTCGGCGGGTTGTAAGCGCTGTAGCTCAGCTGCGACTGCTTCGGATGAGTTGAGTTGCTGTGCATTGAATTGGCCGCCAGTTATATCCAACCAAGTCAGTGCAAAGATGTCACCTTGTTGATAAAGAGCTGCGAGTAAATTATCGCGGCGCTCGTCCATTAAGGCTTCGTCAGATACGGTACCTGGAGTAACCACTCGCGCCACTTTGCGCTCAACCGGTCCCTTGCTTGTCGCAGGGTCGCCCACTTGTTCACAAATCGCGACAGATTCACCCAGCTTAACTAGTTTAGCCAGATAGCCTTCTGCTGCGTGATAAGGCACGCCAGCCATCGGAATTTTGTTACCGCCCGATTTGCCTCTTGCGGTAAGCGTAATGTCGAGCAAACGCGCGGCCTTTTCGGCATCTTCATAGAAGAGCTCGTAAAAATCGCCCATGCGATAAAACACCAAGCGATCAGGATGATCTGCTTTGATGCGCAGATACTGCTGCATCACAGGGGTGTGTTGAGGGGCGTTATCGCTCACGCGAGATCAACCAAAGTTGTAGTGCTTTTCGACGTCTTTGGTAATGTTCCAAACGCACTTCATACCTTTAGGGAAGGTGATTAAATCGCCACGCTTAAACGCTTGTGGCTCGCCACCCTCTGGGGTCACGGTAAATTCACCACGAAGGATATAGCAGGTCTCTCTGTCGTGATATTCCCAATCAAAGGTGCTGACCTCTTTGCGCCAAATAGCCCAGTCGTACACGCCAAGCACCTCACATTTCATCGGAGAGGCGTTGCGCTCTACTAAAATCTCATTGTTCATAAAGCAATCCTGAAGCATCGAATGTCGATGAAAAACGCATTGTACCGAATGCGCTTTTTCTTGTTTGTGTGAATGCGAGCTATGCCAGAATGAGGCATGCAAAAAGTCCTCCAAGAGATCGCTGAAAAGGCGCTACAGCAGCACATTGTGATTGCCACAGCCGAGTCATGTACCGGCGGTTGGATTGCCCAACAGCTCACCGAGTTATCCGGTTCAAGCGCTTGGTTTGATCGCGGATTTGTTACCTACAGTAATGAGGCTAAGCAGCAGATGCTTGGCGTTTCAGCACACACCCTTGAACAGCATGGCGCAGTCAGCGAAGCCGTCGTCCGTGAGATGGCAGAAGGTGCGTTGGCAAACAGTTCGGCCAATCTCGCCATCGCCGTCAGTGGTATCGCAGGTCCAACCGGTGGCACGGCAGAGAAGCCGGTCGGTTTGGTCTGGATGGCCTGGGCTATTAAAGACAGCAAGGTTGATGCGGAGTCGCAGGTCTTTGCTGGAGATCGTGCTGAAGTCAGGCGTCAGGCTGTTGATCATGTTCTGCGTAGAATTGCCACACGAATTAGCTAATCCGAGAAAAAATGCAAAAAAGTGTAAAAAAAGTGCATTTCAGACTAGAAAACAAAAAGAGAACAAACTACACTCCTGTTTAACAGCTAAAAACACCATGTAGGGGAGAGAACCAATGGATGAGAATCGCAAAAAAGCACTAGCCGCTGCACTGACTCAGATCGAAAAGCAGTTTGGTAAAGGTTCGGTAATGCGTATGGGTGACGGCACCGCGATACGCGATATCGAAGCAATTTCAACTGGTTCTCTAACGCTCGATATTGCTCTAGGTATTGGCGGTATTCCTAAGGGCCGCATCATCGAGATCTACGGTCCTGAATCATCAGGTAAAACCACAATGACACTGCAGTGTGTGGCAGAAGCACAAAAGATCGGCGGCACCTGTGCCTTCGTGGATGCTGAGCACGCACTGGATCCTGTTTATGCTGAAAAGCTTGGTGTAGATATGGATGAGTTACTTGTTTCTCAGCCAGATACCGGTGAGCAAGCACTCGAAATTACCGACATGTTGGTACGTTCAGGCGCGGTTGATGTGATCGTTGTCGACTCAGTCGCTGCATTAACGCCTAAAGCTGAAATCGAAGGTGAGATGGGTGATTCTCACGTTGGCTTACAAGCGCGTTTGATGTCACAAGCTTTGCGTAAGCTGACCGCAAACATCAAAAAATCAAACTGTATGGTGATCTTCATCAACCAGATTCGTATGAAGATTGGTGTGATGTTTGGTTCGCCCGAAACCACCACTGGTGGTAACGCATTGAAGTTTTACTCATCAGTTCGCTTAGACATCCGTCGCATTGGCGCGATCAAGAAAGGCGAAGAGGTGATTGGTAACCAGACTCGCGTCAAAGTGGTGAAGAACAAAGTTGCACCACCGTTTAAGCAAGCAGAGTTCGAGATTCTTTACGGTGAGGGTGTTTCTCGTGAAGGTGAAATCATCGAGCTGGGTGTTGCCATGGGTCTGATCGAAAAGGCAGGCGCTTGGTACAGCTGCAATGGTGATCGCATCGGTCAGGGTAAAGAGAACGTACGTGCGTTCCTGAAAGAGAACGCTGAGCTAGCCAATTCTCTTGAAGCACAGATTCGTGAAGCAGCGATGCCTAAAACGCAAGCGGCACCAAAAGCTGAAGACGAAAACCAAGACGAGATATCTGATAAGGGATAACCCTTGACCGACTATACGTCTGAGTTACTTGATCTCGAAGCAGCGGGGGTGCGTTACCTCGCTGCCCGAGAACATAGTCGCTACGAGCTGACTCAAAAGCTCGCTAAAAAGACTGAGAATCCCTCCCTGATAGACCGTTTGCTCAATGATTTTGAGCGCAGAGGACTGCTGTCTGATGCTCGGTTCACAGAGCAGTATGTGCATATGCGAACTCGTCGTGGATACGGCCCTCTGCGTATTCGTGATGAATTACGTCAGCGCGGTGTCGATCAATCGTTGATTGAAGATTGGATCGATATCAATGGCTCGGAATGGCGAGCACACATCTCCGAGGTGGCTGCGCATAAATTCGGTCTTGAGCGTGCTATCAAGACTAAAGACCAAGCCAAGCGAGCGCGCTTTTTACAATATCGTGGATTTCCTGAAAATCTGATTCGCGGCTATTTGTGGGACTAAGTCCTCAAACCCTTTGTTTTAGCGCCATTTATCTGCATTTTTAGGCGTTCTCATGGGTGACTTTTAAGTGATTTCCCCATAACATTCCGCCTCTGTTTTTTTAACCGCACAAGCCAGATGAAAACTAGCGCTGAGATACGTTCTGCCTTTTTGAATTACTTCGCCGAGAATGGCCACCAAGTCGTGGATTCAAGCCCATTGGTGCCAGGTAATGACCCAACGCTTTTGTTCACCAATGCGGGCATGGTGCAGTTCAAAGATGTCTTTACCGGCAAAGATCAGCGCAGCTACAACCGCGCGACTACCTCGCAGCGTTGCGTACGTGCTGGCGGTAAACACAACGACCTCGAAAATGTTGGCTACACCGCGCGTCACCACACCTTCTTTGAGATGCTGGGTAACTTCAGCTTTGGTGACTACTTTAAGCGTGAAGCGATTAACTACGCTTGGGGCTTCTTGACCGAGGTTTTGCAGCTTCCAAAAGACAAGTTGTGGGTCACGGTTTACGAAAGTGACGATGAAGCCGCCGAGATCTGGCTAAAAGAAATCGGTGTGGATGAATCGCGTTTCACCCTTATTGGCGATAAGAAGAGCGGAAAGCCTTTTGAAAGCGATAACTTTTGGTCAATGGGTGACATCGGTCCATGTGGTCCATGCTCTGAAATCTTCTATGACCACGGCGATCACATTTGGGGTGGTCCTCCAGGCTCACCAGAAGAAGACGGTGATCGTTATATCGAGATCTGGAATCTCGTCTTTATGCAGTTCAATCGCGATGCAAGTGGTGAGATGACGCCACTACCTAAGCCATCAGTCGATACTGGTATGGGCTTAGAGCGTTTGGCAGCTGTACTGCAGCACGTTAATTCAAACTACGAGATCGATTTATTCCAAGCGCTGATTAAAGCGGCAGCTGCTGCAACCGGCACCAAGGATCTCGAGTCAAAATCATTACGCGTTATCGCAGACCATATTCGTTCATGCGCATTCTTGATTGTGGATGGTGTACTGCCAGGTAACGAAGGTCGCGGTTACGTATTGCGCCGTATTATCCGTCGCGCAATTCGTCACGGTTACCAATTGGGTCAGCAACAGCCTTTCTTCCATTCGCTTGTTAAAGCGCTTGATGAGCAGATGGGTGAAGCCTACCCAGAATTACGAGCAGCTAAGGCGCATGTCGAGCGCGTACTGAAAGTAGAAGAAGAGCGTTTTGCAGAAACCATCGAGCAAGGTCTGCGTATCCTTGATGATGCAATTGGATCACTCAAAGGCAAGACGATTCCTGGCGAGATTTTATTTAAGTTGTACGACACTTACGGCTTCCCACTCGATCTGACCGCAGATATTGCGCGTGAGCGTGAGCTTGAGGTGGATGAAGATGGTTTTAATCGCGAGATGGAAGCCCAACGAGAGCGTGCACGTGCTGCGAGTAACTTCGGTTCAGCGCAATCAGCTGATGTGCAAATTGATGGCGAAACTGACTTCACCGGTTATGAGCGTTTAGATGATCAAGCTACTGTCATCGCGTTGTTTAAAGACGGCGCGAGTGTTGATCAGCTCAACACAGGTGAAGAAGGTCTGGTAATTCTTGATCGCACGCCTTTCTATGCAGAGTCGGGTGGTCAGGTGGGCGATACGGGTGAGCTGGTCAGTAACTCAGTGGCCTTTGCGGTATCGGATACAAAAAGCAGGGTGGTTCTGTCTTTGGTCATGTTGGTTCACTTAAACAAGGTGAGCTGCATATTGGCGATAACGTCGCAGCGAAAGTGGATAACTCGCGCCGTAAACAAATTGCGCTTAACCACTCAGCAACTCACTTGTTGCATGCGGCCTTACGTCAGGTTTTAGGTGACCACGTTCAGCAAAAAGGTTCGTTAAACGATGCAGGTCGTTTACGTTTTGACTTCTCTCACTTTGAACCGATCTCTCGCGAACAGCTGATTGAGATTGAGCGTTTGGTAAATGATCAGATTCGTGAAAACCACATGGTTGAAACACGCATCATGGCGATTGAAGACGCTAAGCAAGCGGGTGCAATGGCGCTGTTTGGTGAGAAGTATGACGATCAAGTGCGCGTGCTGCGTATGGGTGATTTCTCTGTAGAGCTTTGTGGTGGTACTCACGTTCGTTCACTCGGTGATATCGGTCTGTGCAAGATTGTGATGGAAACCGGTATTGCATCAGGTGTGCGTCGTATTGAAGCGGTTACCGGATCACATGCGATTGAATACATTGAGCGTGACGAAGATCGTTTGATGCATGTTGCGAGCATGGTGAATGCATCGCGC
Source organism: Gammaproteobacteria bacterium (assembly GCA_038144195.1). Classification (GTDB taxonomy): domain Bacteria; phylum Pseudomonadota; class Gammaproteobacteria; order Chromatiales; family Chromatiaceae; genus VMDJ01. The sequence continues at coordinate 1,280,442 of JAYQNH010000002.1, forward strand.
GATGAAGTTGAAGATAAGTTGAGCAAGATGATCGAGCAGAACAAAAAGCTCGAGAAAGAATTGCAGCAACTAAAATCTAAGTTGGCCGCTTCTGCAGGCTCTGATTTGGTATCACAAGCGATTGAGGTAAATGGTGTGAAAGCGCTTGCGGCTCGCTTGGATGATGTCGAAGTTAAAAGCCTTCGCGACATGCTTGATCAGCTAAAGAACAAACTGGGCTCAGGTGTTGTGCTACTCGCTGCGGTGAATTGCGACAAAGTGAACCTGATCGCGGGTGTGACCAAAGACTTGGTCGGTCAGTACAAAGCTGGTGATTTGGTAAAAATCGCGGCTGAAAAAGTTGGCGGTAAAGGCGGTGGTCGTCCAGATATGGCGCAAGCCGGTGGTACGGATCCATCAGGTGTGGCGGAAGCGCTGGCGTTAGTTGAAACCTATATTCAACAGCAGTCGAGCTAAGACCCTTTAAAAAAACACATAAATCGCGTCTAATGGCGCGCTTTTCGCAGCAGCTTATGGTTGTTGCAAGACTTAAAAGAACAGGAAAACGATGGCATTAATCGTTCAAAAATACGGTGGCACCTCAGTAGGTACTGTTGAGCGCATTCAAAACGTGGCGAACCGCGTTAAGAAGTCTCGCGATGCAGGTAACCAAGTGATTGTGGTCGTCTCAGCGATGTCGGGTGAAACCAATCGATTGATTGGCTTAGCAAACGATATTAGCTCAGCGCCTAATCCTCGTGAGATGGATGTATTGGTTACTACAGGTGAGCAGGTCACTATTGCGTTGCTATCGATGGCATTGCAAGAGATTGGCTGTGATGCTCGTTCGTACACCGGTGGTCAGGTTCATATCTTGACCGATAACGCACACGGCAAGGCTCGTATCACCGATATCGATGATGCACGTGTTAGTGCTGATCTTGATGCAGGTCGCGTTGTGGTTGTCGCAGGTTTCCAAGGTGTCGATGAAGATCGCAACATCACAACCTTGGGTCGTGGTGGTTCGGATACCACGGCGGTTGCGATGGCGGCGGCATTAAAAGCTGATGAATGTCAGATTTTTACCGATGTGGATGGTGTTTACACCACTGATCCTCGCGTAGAACCTAAAGCGCGTAAGTTGGATCGCATCACTTTTGAAGAGATGCTGGAGATGGCGAGCTTAGGCTCGAAGGTTCTTCAGATCCGTTCAGTAGAATTCGCAGGCAAGTATAACGTGCCTCTACGTGTCCTCTCGAGTTTCGAAGATGAGGGTGAGGGCACCTTAATTACACTTGAGGAAGATGGCGTGGAAGCGGCAAAAATTTCTGGAATCGCGTTTAACCGTGACGAAGCAAAACTCACCATTCGTGGTGTACCTGATCAGCCAGGTGTGGCGTACAAGATCTTAGGTCCAATCGGTGCGGCAAACATCGAAGTCGACATGATCGTTCAGAACATCTCTAACGATGACACGACCGACTTCACCTTTACGGTAAACCGTGGCGAGTATAAAAAAGCACACAAGATTCTCACTGATACAGCAAACACCTTGGGTGCGCGCGAAGTGGTCGGAGACGACTCGATCGTTAAGGTTTCTTTGGTTGGTGTGGGTATGCGCTCACATGCAGGCATTGCGAGCCAGATGTTCGAGTGCTTGTCGAAAGAAAACATCAATATTCAGATGATTTCGACCTCTGAAATTAAGATTTCGGTGGTAATTGACGAGAAATACCTGGAATTAGGTGTTCGTGCGCTGCACAAAGCGTTCGGTTTAGAAGAGGCCTAATTCGCTACAAAACCTTTGAGTAATTGTCGCGAGTTGTTAAACTTGCGGCCTCTTAAAGCAGACATATGAGCCCGCGGTCATGGATGAATAGGCCGGTGGCGAATAAAGGAGAAAGCCATGCTAATTTTGACCCGCCGCGTAGGTGAAACCTTGATTATCGGTGACGAAGTCTCGGTAACTGTCCTTGGCGTTAAAGGTAATCAGGTACGTATTGGTGTTAATGCACCACGTGATGTATCTGTTCATCGCGAAGAAATCTACGAGCGCATCAAGACTGAAGACGACGCTTCGTCGAATTCATAAAACCCAATTAGGAGACGTGGCCGAGAGGCTGAAGGCGCTCCCCTGCTAAGGGAGTATAGGGTTAATAGCTCTATCGAGGGTTCGAATCCCTCCGTCTCCGCCATTACATCAAACCTTTGAGGTTTTACCTCAAAGGTTTTTTTGTGGTTGTTTGTCCTAAGTGATTCGTTATAAAAATCGGTGTAAGGTCGACACAGATATCAGTATTCAGCACGGACAGCGCGTATGAACGTAGCTACCCGATTTTTTTCTCAAGCTAACCGTTTTGGCGACAAGCCATTTGTCGGCTTTAAGGCGTCTAATGAATGGCAGACGCAAAGTTGGCAGCAGGTGGCGGATTACGTCGCGCGCGTCACGCATCTCTTAATTGAACAAGGTATCCAGCCCGGTGACCGTGTTGTATTAATTGCGGAGAATCGTCCGGAATGGGCGATAGCTGATCTGGCAATTATGGCAACAGGCGCCATTGTGGTGCCGGCTTATGTCACGCATACCGTGAATGATTTGCGCCATGTGCTTGAGTTGACCGAGCCAAAGATGGCGATTGTCTCGAGCAAGGCGTTAGCCGAGCGTGTATTGAAAGCCAATGTTGATCATGGATCCTTATCGCACTTAATGCTGATGGATGAGGTGAGTGACTTATCCCTAAGTAATGCTCAGCAGCTCGAATGGCCTTCTGATTTACAACAGATAGCTTGGCCTGATGTGTCATCTATCAAGTCTGATGATATCTGTGCCTTAATCTTTACTTCGGGCACGGGTGGTAAGCCTAAGGCGGCTATGCTCACGCACGCGAATATTCTGCAGAATGTGGATGCAGCAGAAAAAGTCGTCCGGGAGATTCCGATCAATGAGAACGATCGATTTATGTCGTTCTTGCCGTTGGCGCATGCCTATGAGCATATGGCTGGTCTGCATCTGCCCATTACCTTGGGTAGTGAGATTTATTACTGCGAATCGCTGGATAAGTTGGCGCAGTATTTAGGTGAAGTATCACCAACCGTCTCAACGGCTGTACCACGTTTATATGACACGCTATACAGCAAGATTCGGGCAGGGGTAGATAAGTCGAGCAACTTTAAAAAGACGCTCTTTGCTAAAACGCTGGATATCGGTCGGCGTCGTTTCTTGGGTGACTCGTTATCGATTATCGATCGGATGGTTGATCCTATACTGAGCGTGTTGGTGCGTAAAAAACTCAAAGCGCGCTTTGGTGGTCGTATTAAGTATTTTGTCTCAGGTGGTGCTGCGTTAAACCCAGAGGTGGGTATGTATTACTCATCGTTGAATATCGGTATCTTGCAGGGCTATGGTCAGACAGAAGCCGCGCCACTGATCAGTGTCAACTTGCCCAACATAATCAAAATTGCCTGTGTGGGCCCTGCAATTGATGGGGTAGAGGTAAAGCTAAGCGATGCAGGTGAATTGCTGGTTAGAGGCGATAACGTCATGAAAGGCTATTGGCGTGATGAGAATGCTACGGCCATGACGATTAAAGATGGCTGGCTGTATACCGGTGACTTGGCAGAGATAGATGAAGATGGCTACATCACCATCAGTGGTCGTGCAAAAGACCTGATCGTCACCTCGGGTGGCGATAACGTAGCGCCAGTAAAGATCGAAAGCCTACTCACGCTTGAAGATGAAATCGCTCAGGCAGTGATTGTCGGTGATGGTCGTTCATGGCTTAGTGCGGTGATTGTGCCTGAAGACGATTTTGTGAAATCACTCGGCGCAGATAAAGACCTGCATACCGAACTTGCTAAGGTGGTAAAGCGGGCGAATGAGTCGCTAAGCTCAATCGAGCGTATCCGTAAATTTATTGTGCGTGATGAGATGTTCTCTATCGAGAATGGCTATGTCACACCAACGCAAAAGATAAAGCGCGCCAAAGTGATCGAAGATTATGCGGATCAAATCGATGCGCTCTATACCCGAGGTTAATGGATGCGTTTAAATCTGTTTAGCGCAAAGGCTTATGACATTGCCAGTTTTGATCGCGAATGTCCTGACGCTATTGAGCTGAGCTATACCGATGATGCATTAACGCTTGAAACAGCAGAGCAAGCTTCAGCGTGATGCGGTCTGTGCGTTTGTGAATGATCAGTTAGATGAGTCAGTGCTAGCTGCCCTAGCGCAACAAGGCGTTAAGCATGTCTTATTGCGTTGTGCAGGATTTGATCGTGTGGATGTGCAAGCAGCTAAACGTTTGGGACTTTGTTTGAGTCGTGTGTCGGCGTATTCGCCGCATGCGGTTGCAGAGCATGCCGTTATGTTGATGTTGGCATTGAATCGTCGATTACTTAAAGCGCAGCAACGTCAGCAGCATGCAGACTTTACCTTAGATGGTTTGGTGGGGCGTGATATGGCTTCGCTAACAGTGGGGGTCTATGGCGTAGGTCGTATTGGCCAGGTGGTCGCATCAATTGTTAAGGGCTTTGGCGCGCGTGTTTTGTTATGTGATCCGATGCCGCAAGCGGATGTGCCAGGTGAGTGGGTGACAGAAGAGGTATTGTTCGATCAATCGGATGTCATTAGTTTGCATATGCCGATGTGTGATGCGAATCATCATTTAATCAATGCAGATCGTTTATCGCAGATGAAGCCTCACGCTTTACTTGTCAATACTTCGCGAGGTTGTTTGGTGGATGTGCCTGCTGTTGTGTCGGCATTAGATGCAGGTCAGCTAGGGGTTATGCGGCAGACGTGTATGAGCATGAAGCGGGTATCTTCTTTAATGCGCATGACGCAGTGAGTGATGCAGTGCTGGCGCAGATGATCGAGCGGGATGATGTTATTTTGACCCCGCATCAGGCTTTTTGACCGAAGAGGCGCTACGCGATATCGCACAGACAACACTGCGGAATGCTGTCGCATTTTCGTCTGGGCAAAAGCTGCCGGAAAGTGATGTGGTTGTCGCTTAAACTATTGATTGTTAATCACTTAGTGGTTGTCTGATAACGTCTAAGAAAAATCTATCTGGGCCTATTTTGATTTCTGATACACTTTTCAAAAAGTCCATCAGAGGTCCCTATGCCAAGAGGCGGTAAGCGCGACGGTGCCGGTCGCAAGCCTAATCCCACCAAGCCAGTTCGCGTGCCGGTAGCGCACGTCGATCAGGTAAAGCTGTGGTTGAGTACGCTTAAGCAAGATCAGGTCGAGGTGCTGCACTCTAAACTCGATAGCGCGATCATTGCAGTGCCACTGTATAGCTCGCAAGTGCGTGCAGGTTTTCCGAGTCCTGCGGATGATTACATCGAGAACCAACTCGATCTGAATGAGTACCTGATTAAAAGTCCGGCATCGACCTTCCTCTTAAAAGTACAAGGTGACTCGATGATCAACGCGGGTATTCATGAAGGTGACATCTTGGTGGTCGATCGTTCGATTGATCCGAAGAGTGGCAAAGTAGTGATCGCTGCAGTGAATGGCGAGCTTACGGTTAAGACCTTAATTCGTCGTGCCGGTACGGTGACCTTACGCGCCGAGAATGATGCCTATCCTGATATCCGTATCTCAGAAGAAAGTGATTTGATTATCTGGGGTGTAGTGACCTCAGTCGTACGTAAGATGTGATGCATGTACGCCTTGTGTGACTGCAATAGTTTTTATGCCAGCTGTGAGCGACTCTTTCGACCTGACTTACACGGTAAGCCAGTCGTGGTGCTCTCGAATAATGATGGCTGCTTGATAGCGCTCACGCCAGAAGCGAAAGCGCTCGGCTTTAAAATGGGCATGGTCTATTTCAAAGTGAAAAAAGATCTCGAACGATTAGGCGTATTTGTTTTCTCATCTAACTATCCCTTATATGCCGACCTTTCTAATCGGGTGAAAACCATCTTAGATGGCATGTTTCCGGTGCAAGAGATCTACAGCATCGATGAGTCCTTTGGCACACACATACCCGATAGCTGGCAATGTGAGCCCTACGGGCGTGAGATTAAAAACCGAGTTGAGCAACATACCGGTATCCCGGTCGCTGTAGGGTTTGGTTCAACACGCACATTGGCCAAGCTTGCGAATCGTTGGGCAAAGAAAACGCAATGGTTTGAGGGTGTGGTGAGTTGGTCAGAGTTGAGTCCACATCAAGCACAGATGCTGCTGAAGAAAACGCCAGCAGATGATGTGTGGGGTATTGGTTATCGCATTGCGCGCCGCTTAGAAGAGGTGGGTGTAAAAACAGCATGGGACTTTATGCAGGTACAGCCGCGCGATATTCGTGGTGTGTTTAATGTCACCTTAGCTAAGACTCATCGTGAGTTATGGGGTGAGTCCTGTTTACGTGTAGAGGATATTGAGAATCAAACGCCTAAGCAGATTGTTTCGAGTCGTTCGTTTGGTGCGCGTGTTGCATCAAAACTACTGCTGCAACAAAGTCTGTCGCAATACGTGAGTCGTGCAGCTGAAAAGCTACGTAAACATCAGCTTAAAGCCCAGCAGCTCAGCGTGTGGATTCGTACCAGTCCGTTTGATCAGTCACAGCCGTATTACGCACCCCTACAAACATATAGCTTAGCGATACCGTCAGATGATTCACGCGAGTTCGCTGCGATCACACGTAAGTTATTAGATCGTATCTACAAACCGGGTAAGGAGTATCACAAGGCGGGCGTCATGCTAGGTGAGCTGGTAGATGCTCATCGTGTGCAGCCTGATTTGTTTGCCTCACGTCCAGAGTCGACATTGATGAGTACCTTAGATCGTATCAATCAGCGTTATGGCAAACGAAAGATGGTGCTCGGGTCAAATTTAAGAGACCAGCAATGGAAGATGCGGCAAAATATGCGTTCACCATCCTATACAACCCAATGGAAAGAGCTCGCGAGCGTACGTTAGTCACTTGCGAGTGAGTAATGCGGAAAATGCCATGAATAAAAAGAACTCATCGATGCGGTCGCAACAAAAGCCGACCTAAATAAAACCCAAGCCGAAGCAGCGGTGAATGCGCTAGTCGAAGTCGTTGGGCAGTCGCTAGAAGATGGCAATCCAGTTGCACTCGTCGGCTTTGGCACCTTTGATGTTAAAGCACGTGCGCCACGTACCGGTCGTAACCCCAAAACGGGCGAGCCGATTGAAATCAAAGGAGCTCGATTGCCGGTATTTAAAGCGGGAAAACAGCTCAAAGAGCGCGTCGATTTCTGACAAAAACAGCCATTGACACTGGGGGCAAAACCCCGAGAATACGCGGCTTCCAATAAGCGCCCGTAGCTCAGCTGGATAGAGTACCTGGCTACGAACCAGGCGGTCGCAAATCGTGCCGGGCGCGCCATACAAAACAAAGGCTTGCAAGAAATTGCTAGGCCTTTTTTTTTTAGGGTCAAATTTTGCCGGAAGAGACCAACAATGGAAGATGCGGCAAAATGAATGCGTTCACCATCGGTTAAGAACAACGCCATCAACCCAATGGAAAGAGCTCGCACGAGCGTACGTTCATCAATTGCGAGTGAGTAATACGGCTGCAAGAAAATGCCATGAATAAAAAGAACTCATCGATGCGGTCGCAACAAAAGCCGACCTAAATAAAATCCAAGCCGAAGCGGCGGTGAATGCGCTAGTCGAAGTTGCAGGGCAGATTTATTTATGATTTAAAACTGCAACATGGCTTTTGAAGCTCATCATCTTACAGGCTGAATTATTTCCGTATCTTTCACTTTAAAATGGTAAGCTGGCAATCCAGTTGCACTCGTCGGCTTTGGCACCTTTGATGTTAAAGCACGTGCGGACGTGCCGGTCGTAACCCCAAAACGGGCGAGCCGATTGAAATCAAAGGAGCTCGATTGCCGATATTTAAAGCTTGAAAACGATATTTAAGCTCAAAGAGCGTGTCGATTTCTGACAAAAACAGCCGTTGACACCGAGGGGCAAAACCGATAGAGTTGAGAATACGCGGCTTCCAATAAGCGCCCGTAGCTCAGCTGGATAGAGTACCTGGCTACGAACCAGGCGGTCGCACGTTCGAATCGTGCCGGGCGCGCCATACAAAACAAAGGCTTAGCAAGAAATTGCTAGGCCTTTTTTATGCGTGACCGATTCTTAGTCACTCTGTAGTCACTTTGTGTCGCTGCTAGGTGTGAATGCTTTGCTGTATCTCGCCAGCTATACAGCCAGATTCCCAGCTGATTTTCAAAAAAGGTAAGGGGGTACGCGATTTCCACAGAGCTAATTATCGAGCCCCGAGATTAACCCCAAAAATGCGGGGAATGCTTTCAGGCAGGGTATTCATGCAAGGAGACTGGATTGTACATGCGAAATCGCATAGCAAATCATAGTTAAAAACAATGCAATACTATTGCGTAATCCTCTGGGGTCTGTAAAAATAATGTTAATGCAATATTATTTTATTTATTGAGCTGATTGAATCGCCAGCCATGTCTGACTCGGGAATGCTCAGGCAGGGTATACATGCGACATGAGCTCTGTTACTGGGATTAATGGTTATTTCCGCCGCACTACTTTCATCGCCAGCCGTATTTGCAGGTGGTGATCCTGATGATCGCTTAGCCGCATTAGAAAAACGTCTTGCCTATTTAGAGCAGCGCATTAAGTCACAAGATGCAGTGATTGCTCAAAAGGATGAAGCACTCTCGAAACTAACCGGATCTGCCTTGGGGCGTACTGAGCTATATGGCGTTATTGAAATGTCGACAGCAGACACACAGGGCTCTGGAACAGCAGGTCAGGTCGATAAAGTTGAGTTAACGCTGTCCACAGAGATTAATAAGAACATCTCTTCAGAAATTGTTTTGTTATCTGAAGCTGATAATGCAGGAGACCTTTCAAATGTGGCGATTGATACTGCGGCTGTCACCTTTGCCATACCTGATACAAAAGCAACACTTACAACCGGTAAATTTGGTCATTCATTTGCTTCGCTAGAATCGGTAATGGTGACTGATCCATTGACCAAAACTGAGGGCGATGTGTCTTCAAACATGGGCGTTGAGCTGGCTACGGGTCTCAATGGTTTCGGTATCACTCTAGCGGGTACGGCCGATGGTCAGGCAGCAGCCACAGCGAGCTTTGGCGGCGAAACCGCGGATATGGAATACAGTTTTAATATTGGATATACCAATGAGCTAGCTAATTCAACAACAGTTGGTGGCTTCACTGTCGGAGCGACTGTGGCGATGGCGGGTATCAGCATGAATGCTGAATACCTCGAAGCAGATGACAAGGTCTCAGGGGATACACACGAAATAAATGCCTCGCACATCGACTTTTCTGCTGATTTGGGTCCTGGCACAGCATTTATTGGTTATGGTGAAACGCGTAATGATTCTGGCGTGATAACCGATCAAGCGGGTGTGGGGTACCACTATGGTTTAGGTGATGGTGTTACCTTGAGTTACGAGCACCTTGAGAATACTGACAATAATGATGTCGATACGTTCAAGCTAGCCGTTGAGTTTTAATCACAGGGACAGAGGAGAAAACAATGAAAAATGTACTTACGGTTTTAGCAATCAGCTTTTCGAGTATTGCGATTGCCAGTCATCATGGCATGCGCCAGGCAGATGCGCACGAGCATGGTTCCCACTCGCTTGAGATTGCGACGGAGAAAAACGAAGTTTTGGTGATGTACAAAGGGCCTATTGCTGACTTCCGTGATGTTGAAGATCTGATTGAAAACCCGTCTGAACCATCAGCAAAAAAATTACTGGGTAAGTTAATTAAGGTCAATACAGAAGCGAAATGTGCACCTGAGCATGCGCAACTATCTGTGAAGTCTATTGAGAAGGATCATGAGGGTCATAAGGAGCATCATGGTCACGAGAATCATTCAGATGAGCACCACGAGCATGAAAAACACCATGGCCATGACAAGCATCACGACGACGATCAGCATGTGACAGAAGGCGGCCATAAAGATGTTATTCTCGAAGCGCATCTTGAGTGCCAAGACATCAATGCGTTGAAGCGAATTTCGGTCAATGCATTCGAAACACTTGATGAGTTGCAAAGCCTTGATGTTGACTTGGTAACAAACAAGGCTGCTCAAGAATTGTTGTTAAACAGAAATAACACTGTAATCCACTTTTTGATCTTAGAAGTTCGTTCACTCTCAGTAAATTTGGGTAAGACCGTAATGTTGTCTTACCAAGATATTGGTTTGTCTGCGGGTGATAAGTTGCTTGTCAGTGGGGCTTCCGGGTCGGGCAAGACAACGCTCCTCAATGTGGTTGCAGGTGCGTTACCAACTATGGCTGGGCAGTTATCCTTACTTGATCAGCCATTCGAAGAATTGTCATCACGACAACTCGATAAGCTTCGCGCAGACCATATGGGGATTGTTTTTCAGCAGTTGAATCTGATCCCGTATTTAACAGGCTTACAAAATGCCACATTGCCACTACGCTTTTCTGCTTTAAGGAATACCAGGGTGTCAGATCCTGTGGCTGAGGTCGTGCGATTAGGCAAACTGCTTGGATTAACTGAGTCGCAACTACAGCAAAAAGCGAATCAATTGAGTGTTGGTCAGCAGCAACGTGTCGCAGTCATCAGGGCATTTCTCGGTCAGCCAGAGCTTATTTTGGCCGATGAGCCAACCTCTGCTTTGGATCCAGTATCTCGTGATCGTTTTCTAGATGATGTGATGGCGTTAATGGACGATAAGCGACAAGCATTATTAATGATTAGTCATGATCCTGCGGTATCGTCGTATTTTAATCAGCGTATCGAGTTGGGTTAGACGATGTTGGGTTTAGCGCTAACAGCATTACGTTCTCGATTGGCTATTTCGCTATTGGTTGGTCTGTCGATCTGTGCATCGATGGTGTTGTTATTGTCAGTTGATCGAATAAAGCAGGCCGCAGAAGAGGGTTTTGCGCAAAGTATCTCAGGGGTAGACCTTTTGGTCGGTGCGCGTACAGGTGAGCTCGACCTTTTGCTCTATAGCGTTTTTCATGTGGGTCAACCTGTGAGCAACATCACTACCCAAACAGCGGATGATATTCGTGCCTTACCGATGGTGGATTGGGTGGTGCCTATTTCGCTAGGTGATTCCCATAAAGGTTACCGAGTGACAGCGACCACACCGGAGTACTTCAGCAAGGTAAAGCTTCGGAATGATCAGGTCATGAGCTTCACTCAGGGACGAGCATTTCAAGGTTTGAATGAGGTGGTTATCGGCTCTGAAGTGGCGAATGCACTTAAGTATGCTTTGGGCGATAAGGTGTATCTGTCGCATGGTACGAGTGGTCTGCCAGGCAGTGCGCACGATGATTTTGCGTTTGAGGTTGTTGGCATACTCGAGCCAACGGGTACGCCAACAGACCATGTATTACTTATTGATCTAAAGGGTTTTGAGTTAATCCATTTGGGCTGGAAAAGTGGCAGTAAGCTGATGTCACTGGAAGGTAAATCATTTGATCAGATCCCTGCAGAATTATTGGAGTCCAAATCGGTTACTGCGTTATATGTTGGCGCCAAATCACGTCTGCAGTTGCTTCGCATAAAGCGATCATTGAATGACTACAACCAAGAAGCGTTATCAGCAGTATTGCCGGGTGCCGCACTGTCGCGGATGTGGCGCCTTATGGGTACGGCAGAGAATTCAATTAAGGTATTAGGCTGGTTGGTCCTACTGATCAGTATTGTGTCGATGATTTCAACATCACTGGCATCACTAGAGTCTCGTACACGTGAGATGACGATCCTACGCTCATTGGGTGCTTCGCCGTTGTCACTTGGCATTATGGTGATGATTGAGTCATTAATCATTAGCCTAACAGCAGCACTTGTCGCGGTGATGTTGTTGTCTTATGTGTCAGCTTTAGCATCGGGCTATTTATCATCAGAATTTGGGTTTACCACAACACAACAATTTATCTCATTTGCAGAGGTTAAACTTTTAATGATTATTGTGCTTGCTGGATTAATGAGTAGCTTATGGCCTGCTTGGCGGGTATATCGCCAACAGCTAACAAAAGGATTAGCGTGATGTTCTCTCGTTTGATTTTTATCTTTCTCATATTGTGGGGTTCAGTCTCTTGGGCTTCGCCACCAACAGATGGGGATTTCGACCGCTGGGTTGCGAATTGGAAGTCATTAGTAAAGCCTGGAGCCTATGATTTTGTGCCAAAGGACGTCTCGTTTGACTTAATGTTCTCTAAAGACTTTCAAGACAAAGTCAGTAAAGCAGAAAAAGCCATTAATCCATCGGTAGAGGGTGTTTCGATAGAGTTAGTTGGGTTTATGGTTCCGATTGATATCACTAAAGATAAGGTCTCCTCTTTTCTGCTTGTGCCAGAGGCAGGGCAGTGTATTCATGTTCCGCCACCGCCGATGAATCAGACGGTATTTGTGGATGCATCGGAGAACCCGGTAAAGCCAGCGGATATCTATGATCCGATTATTATCAGTGGACCCATTACGATTCAGAATACAGATCACCCGGTGGATTCTTTCAGTGTGAATGAGCCTGATAGTGAAGCACCATCTGTGCAGCGAACACAAGTAAACTTGGCGACAAGTGGATACACAATGAAGCTCAAAAAATTTGAGGTGTTAACGCTTGAGTAAGCAAATAGATCAACACGTCGAGAGAGTAAAAAGCTTAGGGGTTAGAATCACTGAGCAACGCTTGGTGATTCTCAACGAACTATCAAAGGTTTCCGATCCAGATTCGGCTTATCTGTTGAAAGATAAGTTAGATGAGCAGGGTTACGCCTTTAATATCAGCACGATTTACCGAGTGTTGGAGTTTTGGATGGAACATAACGTGGTCCATAAGCTCACTAGTAACAACACTTTTATGATTTGCACAGATCATCATACTGATCATGTGCATCTTTTACAGCGATGTTCTGATTGTGGTGACGTTAAAGAGCAGTGTTCTACCTCATTAGGTTTTGAGTTCCCCAAGACAAGAGGATTCTCGCCGGATAAATCTCAAGTCATTGAATTAGTCGGTCAATGTGCTCGCTGTAAACGATGAGCCAAGAAATCACTCGGTTCATTTTCATCGTTACGATGATCTGTTTGGCATCATCTGCGATTGCCAAGTCACCTTTGTGGAGCATTACGACTGATGATGCTCAAAAGCATGTCTTTTTTACACAGCAATGTATTAGCTATGGTCATCAGGAAGGAACCAGGGGCTTCGATCAGTGTGTGAAAAAGCTCACATTGATCGAGAAGAAACAGGGTGTTGATGGTGGTGATAAGAAGAGCTTATTGCCTCAAATGCTTGATCGACGGTTTTGAAAAATTTTCGAAAAGTGTTGCCGCATTTTTGCCGGACTCAGTTAGGTACGTTACTGATTGGTACCGCAAGTTTAGGTAAATGCAACGGGCGAATTGCCAATTAATACAATAAGTTAAGTCTGGTAGTTGGAACTACGAACCAGGCGGTCGCACGTTCGAATCGTGCCGGGCGCGCCATACAAAACAAGGGCTTAGCAAGAAATTGCTAGGCCCTTATTTTTTGTCTGACATCTTATTGATCGAGATTTCGCCAAGGGTAGCCAAGGCATTTATCTCTGTTCTTGCATGTCTCTAGGCAACCTCTGCAGGGTACAGAGCTTTGTGTTGCTCTTTCTAATAAGTCTATTTGTTCTTGTTTTTGCTCAGGGCTTAAGGTTTCAAACTCGGTAGCGCTCACGTCAGACCTCTTTTTTGGCTGTAACGATTGATCAATAAATGATACCCCTAGCACTATAGAGTCACAGTCGGATGTGCAGAATAGATATTGTTTTTGTCTGTCTAGAACTTTGTTAATAAGAACTTCAGGTGTTACTTCACATAAAAAAGACTTAGCTAATTAGCTAAGCCTTTTGTGTTTTTGCTTTGTTGGGTTCTTTGAAGTTACAGCTCAACGTTGTGATAAATATTTTGTACATCGTCTAAATCTTCGAGAATGCCAATAAACTTTTCGAACTGCTCCATATCGTCATCACTGAGTTGTGTGTAAGACATAGGGATCCATTGAATTTCTTCTACTTCAAACTCTGTAACGCCCATAGCAGTCAGTGCGGTTTTGGTTTTCAAAAAGTCAGTTGGTGCGCAGAAGGCGGTTAGCTCACCATCTTCACTTTCGATATCAGAGACATCGACATCAGCATCCATTAGTGCTTCAAGCGCAGCATCTTCGTCTTCGCCTTTAAACGTAAACACGGCTAAGTGTTCAAACATGTGCGCAACACTGCCTTGCGTGCCAATTTTACATTTGGTTTTTGTAAAGGCTGTTCGCACGTCACCAAAGGTACGATTTGGGTTGTCGGTTAAGCATTCGATGATGGCTAGTGACCCACCTGGGCCATAACCTTCATAACGTGCTGGTGCGTAATCTTCACCGCCGCCACCTTTAGCTTTGTCGATCGCTTTTTCGATGACGTGGCTAGGGACCTGAGCTTTTTTGGCGCGGTCAAGAAGGGAGCGCAGCGCAAGATTACCATCAGGGTCAGGGCCGCCAGATTTAGCCACCATGTAAATTTCACGGCTAAAGCTGCTGTAAACCTTTGCGTTTTGATCTGAGGTTTTTGCCATTGAGGCTTTGCGGTTTTGATATGCGCGACCCATCGGTCTGCCACTCCAATTTGTTAACTATGTGATTATTTTAAAGGGTTGACTGGTTTTAACCTAGCCCTTAATTGACGAGATTAGGAACTGAGTTGGTGAGCTTTACGCTGAAAGGGCCTGACCGAGTTGGTTTAGGCGAGCTTTCATTTTGTCGAATTCTGGGTGGCTGCTCAGATCAGATTGAGTGGTATCGAGTAGGGTAGATAGGTCGTCTTGTTGTTTGATGGTGTCGGCATCGAAAGCGGCAATGAGCTCGTGACTGCCTACGCGGTGGTAGCTTGCTATTACGCTGATCTCGTCATTTGAAGTGTTAACGGTGACTTCCAAGCGGACATCGGGCATTTCACCGTCGCTGTAATAGTCGCTGTAGAGATCGTAGCTATCGGTTTCCTTTTCGATTTGATCCAAAAAGCAGTAGAACGCTTTTTCACGAGTAGCCCGATCAGTAGTGCGCTGAGTTTGTGATCGGCAAAGATCTTTTCGAGTTGCCATTCCTGAAATTGGTCGCTGCGATTGTTCATGTTCAACCTCTTAATAATTGATAGGGCATCTTATCGTAGGTTGATTTTCCTCTGTACTCGTCAAGGCAGGTACTTCCCAGTATGATGGCCAACCAAATTTGAGGTCCAGCGGGCGAGCCGCTGACAAACTGTTGCTAGCGCAGTTTATAAGCGCAGCTTGTTGATGAGGAAGTACAAATGGAAGATGGTGTAATCACGATTTCAGAATTGAAAACTGGCGATAAATTCACGTTGGATATGAGCCTACGTGAGGTGGTTTTCACAAAGCTTGCAGAGCCTAAGAAGTTTTTGATGGAAGATTGGTTCGAGGACGAGCGTGAGGTGTACCTCATGGAAGACCAGATCGAAGAAGACGAGCCGCTTCACTATGCCTACTCGCCAATGACTTTAGAAGAAGGCATGAAAGCTAACGAAGGTAAGTTTGGTAAAAACCTGGTGATGTTTGATTTTGTTGGTCGTGTGGTTGAAAGCATCGAGATGGATGATGGAGGCGACGCTGACGAAGATAGTGATGATTGATTCTTCGCTTGTCAGACGCTTAAAAAGCCACCCTCGCGGTGGCTTTTTTGTTTTTCGGTCTTGGTTTTTATAGCTTATTGAGTTATCTGATGGTGACATTGGTCATTTAGGCGTAATTTAGCCGCATCGTTCCCCTCACGATTTGGATGCCTAATGGAATCTTCACAAACAGTTTCTTCGATTCCCGATATCGTCATTGTTGGCGGTGGTGCGGGCGGTCTTGAGCTCGCGACAAAGCTGGGTAACAAGCTAGGTAAAAAGGGTCGCGCACGTATCACTCTGATCGATTCAACACGCACGCACATCTGGAAGCCCTTGCTACATCAGGTGGCCTCGGGTGCTTCTGATCCTGCGGATCATGCATTGGAATATTTGGCACAGGCGAGTTGGCATGGATTTCAATTCCGCCTAGGTACGATGGATGGCCTGGATCGTGTGGCAAAGAAAATTCATCTGGCGCCGGTGTATAACGAATCAGGTGAAATGATCATTCCCGAGCGCGAGTTTAATTACGACACACTTGTGTTATCAGTGGGTAGCGTGGGTAATGATTTTGGCATCCCTGGGGTAAAAGAGCATTGCCTATTCCTCGATACCAAAGCACAGGCGGTAGGCTTTCAGAAAAAGCTTTTGGAAACACTGATTCGCGTGAATACCCAGCAGCGCAAGGTCGAGGCGGGTCAGCTCGATGTGGCGATTGTTGGCGGAGGAGCAACTGGCGTTGAGCTAGCAGCACAGCTGCATCAAGTTACACGCCAACTGACTCAGTACGGTTTAGATGTTGTTAATCCTGATTCGGATATTCGTATCAGCGTGATTGATGCAGGTGCCCGCGTGCTACCAATGTTGCCTGAACATATCTCAGCGCAAGTGACTCGAGAGTTAGCTAAGTTGGGTATTGATGTGATCAGACATGCAAAAGTGACCAAAGTCAGTCCAGCAGGCATCGAGATTAATAATGACCAAGTGATTCCTGCCGCGATTTCTGTATGGGCAGCGGGGATTAAAGCGCCTGAGTTTTTAAGCACTTTGGGGCTTGAGGTTAATCGCATCAATCAGATCAAAGTGAAAAAGAATTTGCTCAGCGAGTCAGATGACAACATCTTTGCGATGGGGGATTGTGCCGCTTTTCCAGTTGATGAAAAGGGCATGTCGGTTCCGCCACGTGCACAAGCAGCTCACCAGCAGGCAAGCTTTGTTGTTCGAGCGATATGTCGTCGACTTCGCGGTAACTCAGAGATTGGTGAATACGTGTATCGCGATTTTGGCTCACTGATTACCTTGGGTCGTTACAGCACGGTGGGTAGCTTGATGAGTGATCTGACCGGTAGCGTGAAGGTCACCGGATTTTTTGCACGCTTGGTCTATTTGTTGCTCTACAAAATGCATCAATATGCACTGCATGGCTTGATTCGAACAGGCTTGCTGACGTTGACGCAACTACTTCGTCGTACGGTAGATCCATCAATTAAATTGCATTGATCGCTGGGGCGCTGCAACGGTGCGCTGTCGGTGTAAGATACGCCAATTGATATCGAGCTGAACTTTTCAGCGGCAACCGAGGCCAATGCACATGCAAGAACTGACAATAACGCGCCCTGACGACTGGCATTTGCACCTGCGCGATGGCGATATGTTGAAAGCGGTTCTTCCCGATACGGCACGTCAGTTTGCTCGTGCGATTGTGATGCCTAATCTTAAGCCACCGGTTCGTAAGGTTGCTGAAGCGAGCGCTTACCGTGATCGCATCATGGCGGCTTTGCCTGAAGGCATGACATTCGAGCCGTTGATGACCTTGTATCTGACGGATAACACCACACCTGATGAGATCGCAAAGGCTAAAGAAAGTGGATTTGTTAAAGCGGTTAAGTACTACCCAGCAGGTGCAACGACAAATTCGGACTCAGGTGTCAGCGACATTCTAAAAGTGACCGATGCACTTGAATCGATGGAGTCGGTTGGGTTGCCTTTATTGCTACATGGTGAGGTAACGAGCGCAGATATCGATATGTTTGATCGTGAAGCGGTGTTTATCGAGTCAATCCTAAAGCCGCTGATCGATAAAATGCCATCGCTGCGTATCGTGCTTGAACATATCACTACCAAGCAGGCGGCTGAGTTTGTGACTAATGCGCCAGATCATATTGGTGCCACATTAACACCACAGCATTTGCTCTATAACCGTAATGCGATGTTCCAGGGTGGCATTCGTCCACATTACTACTGCTTACCGATTCTGAAGCGCGAAAATCATCGTGAAGCCTTAGTTGCTGCAGCCACTAGCGGTAACAAAAAGTTTTTCTTAGGTACCGATAGCGCACCTCATGTCACCGGTGCTAAAGAGGCCTCTTGTGGTTGCGCAGGTATCTATTCGGCCCATGCAGCGATCGAGTTTTATGCAGAAGCTTTCGAAAAGGCCAATGCGCTGGATAAATTAGAAGCTTTTGCAAGTCACTTTGGTCCGGACTTTTATGGTCTGCCTCGTAATACAGACACGATCACTTTAGTTAAAGAAGAACACACCGTGCCGGCAACTCATGCAGCAGGTGTAACGCCGTTACGCGCTAATGAAACCTTAGCTTGGAAGATGCGTTAAGCATTCTTCGGTATATCGACTGCGTACATCAACAAGGTATCGAGATCGACGATGTCGAGTGTCTTTTTATGCGTTGCTGCCAAGACGACTTTAGGCGCGCGCCCCTCTAGGTGAGCTTCTTTCCATCGTGCCGCACATAAGCACCAATGGTCTCCCGGTTTTAACCCAGGAAAGCCGAGTGCAGGGCGGGGTGTCAACAAATCATTCCCTTGGTCTAGGGTATATTGCAGAAAAGCATTATCAACAACAGCACATACTGTGTGTTGCCCACGATCTTCTGATTCGGTTTGGCAATAACCATTGCGGTAAAAGCCAGTGAGAGGTGACTCACTACAGAGTTGCAGTGGTTGATCTAAAACATTCAGAGCTGACATGGTGATGTGCCTGTTTCCAAAAACACCCCAATAGTAGTCAGGATGCGCGCATAAAAAAACCGAGCATTTGTGCTCGGTTTCTAAGTCCTTTGGTGTCTTGTTCAGCTTTTACGATACGCTTCAAAAGTTGAAACGTTATCTTGCTGCCAGGCTTTTTTTACAGATTGCTGTTTTCTTTTATTTTCTTCAAAAATCTTGGTTAGCTTATCGGCAAAGTCATCTGAGCGAGCGAGCACCACCAGCTTATTCGTTTCTAGATGTCCCATCTGTCATGTCCTAAAAGAGTATTTTGTTTTAAACGCTGGATACAACTTTTAGCGCCGGGAAAGCAATTGTAAGTATTTGTTTGCATGTGTAAACCTATTGATTTATAAAAACTTTTAATAAACTATAAAATAAAGCTATATAAAACAGTATGTTAGCAAAACATAATGTATCAATAGCAATTAAATCAATAAGTTAGCTTGTTGTGGCGCACACAATTTATCGTGATTTTTATTTAAAGCTATTCCACTCAAAACCGATAAAACCCGAGATTATTGATATTAGATAATCGTTTTAATTTTAGAGCAGAGGAAATATTGAGTAAGGTGATTTATGAATGACTCCGAAATGTTTGAATTTCTTAGAGCTAACCAAGATAACTTTTTAAACCTACCCGTTGAAAAAATCATTGAGAGATTTGTGTATCTGACTTCCATTCAAGACAAGTCTTGTGAGTATGATCATCGTAGGCTTGATGCTGACATGGTTATCTTAATGCATGACGCAGCTCGCATGCATAACCGTCCAGAACTTCGCAAAATTGCAGATAGATTTAGTGATCTTCTAAAGAACTCATATGGCCGCAGCATTATCAGTATTTGACATTTCTCGATTCTTATCACGCATAAAGACTTTGCTTTTTATATTTATCATTTATTCGCGTTGCTCTTTTTTTGCAAATTATACTTTTCTTTATAACTTCAGAAGTTATTAAAGCATTTCAAGTGCATTGGAGTTCATTGGATGACGGTGGTCAGTTAACCGTTTCATGGATATAGTTCTCAGTGACTTCCGTTAGCTGAGTTTTTTATGCGTTATGAACCACCAGCCCATCATGGATTGGATGTTATTTATCAAGATGCACATTACTTGGCGGTGAATAAACCGGCAGGGCTGTTGTCTGTGCCTGGTCGTGGCCCAGAAAAGGCTGATTGCATGGCATCTCGTGTCAATCTTGAATATCCCGAGGCATTGATAGTGCATCGTTTGGATATGTCGACATCGGGTGTGTTGCTGATGGCACGTTCCTTAGAAGCTCAAGCTGCGATGGGAAAGCGGTTTGAATATCGCGAGGTTGAGAAAACCTATATCGCCCGAGTTGCGGGTGAATGTCCGCTTGTTGGTGATATTGATTTGCCATTGATTACTGACTGGCCGAAGCGCCCTCGTCAAATTGTGGATCATGAGCGAGGTAAGTCGGCTTTTACCCAGTATGTGCGACTTGATTATTCCGAGCAGGATGGTGTTAGTCGCATCTGCTTGTATCCTAAAACCGGTCGCAGTCATCAATTAAGAGTCCACATGGCGTCTAATGGTCATCCTATTTTGGGTGATGAGTTATATGCACCTGATGAGTGGGTTGACGGGCAATCTCGACTTTATCTTCATGCGCAGTCATTACGATTTGAGCATCCTTTCACGAAAGAGCCGCTGTTAATCGAGTCTTTATCGCCGTTTTAATTCGATTGGTGGTTGAGTCTATCAGCCTGCCTGCTTGATAATGATGCGGTAATCAGTATGACTCGGGAGTCATTGTGAAGTTATCGGTCGAACAGTTTCGCCAGTGGGAACATAAAAAGGTCACCCTCGTGGGCATGTCAGGTGTAGGAAAAACCTACATCTCTAGCATGCTGCGCTCGTCGCAATGGTTCCATTACTCAGGTGATTATCGAATTGGTACGCGTTATCTCGATGAAGCCATTCTCGACATGATCAAAAGTAAGGTAATGGAAGTGCCTATCTTAAATGAGCTACTGCGTAACGATTGGATTTATATTCGCAATAACATCAAGGTCTCAGATTTGGGTCCGGTGTTGTCGTTTGTTGGCAAGTTAGGTAATCCGACGCTCGGTGGCGTTGAGTTGGACGATTTCCAGCGTCGCCAAGATTTATATCGTCAAGCTGAGGTTGCCGCGATGCATGATGTGCCTGGCTTCATTGAGAAAGCGCAGAACATTTATGGCTACAAACATTTTGTTAACGATGTGGGTGGCTCGCTGTGTGAGCTTGATGATCCTGCGGTCATGGATGTTCTCGATGAGAACACCTTGATCCTTTACATCCAAGTGACTAACGAGGAAGAAGAGCAGAAGTTGATTAGTCGTGCGCAAAGCGCACCTAAGCCTTTGTATTATCGACCCGAGTTTTTGCTTGAGCAGTTAGATATCTATCTCGCTGAGAATAACTTGGAGTTTGCTGCTCAAATGGATCCTGATGAATTTACTCGCTGGGTATTTCCACGCTTATTCCATTCGCGTGTGCCTCGTTACGAAGAGATCGCTAAGCGTGGCTACACAGTAACCTCACAAGAGGTGTCTGCGGTAAAGAATGAGGCGGACTTTTTGGCGTTAATCGAAACTGCGATTGCTCGTCAGTCATAACCTAAGGATTGAATTTTGCCGATTGTTGCACATAATAACTTACCCTCATTTGATCGTCTTAGAGGCGAGGGTGTTGCTGTGCTTGCGCCAGAGCGTGCAAAGAATCAGGATATTCGTGAGCTGCATATTGGCTTGTTGAACATGATGCCGGATAAGGCGTTAGAAGCGACCGAGCGTCAGTTCTTCCGTTTGGTCGGCGAGAGCAATCCGATTGCTCAGTTTTATGTGCACCCTTTTACCTTGCCATCATTGCCGCGAGGTGAAGAGGCGCGTGCTTATATTGAGCAGTACTACGAAACCTTTGAGCAGATTCGTGAGCAAGGTTTAGATGCCTTGATTATCACTGGTGCGAATGTGGTCGGATCTGACTTATCGAATCAGCCTTTTTGGGAACCACTGAAAGAGGTTGTCGATTGGGCTTATGAAAATGTGACCTCAACCTTGTGCTCATGCTTGGCTACGCATGCGGTGCTTGAGTTCCGCTATGGGCAAAAACGCCGGCCGCAACTAGCAAAGGTTAGGGGTGTGTATCCGCATCGTGTTGTCGATCAAGCGCATCCACTTATCTCTGATGTGAATACGCGATTTGATGTGCCTCATTCACGTTGGAATGCAGTTGATCGAGATCAATTTGATTCGGCAAAGCTGCGCGTCTTGGTTGAAAGTAACGAAGTGGGTGTGCACTTAGCAACAAGTCAAGATGGCTTCCGTTTTGTGTTCTTCCAAGGCCATCCAGAGTACGACACAGTTTCGTTACTCAAGGAATTTAAACGTGAGGTTGCGCGATATGCTGCCGGTGATCTTGCGCAGTTCCCGCCGTTCATTGCGAATTATTTTGGTGAACAAGAAAAAGCCTTGGTGCGTGAATACATTGCAGATTTGAAGCTGGCTAAGGCGCAAAAATCACCATTACCGGACTTCCCAGAGCACTTGCTCACGCCATCACTGGATAACACCTGGCATGATACCGGTGAAGCGATTGTTGGTAATTGGATGGGCTTGGTTTATCAAGTTACCAATAACGACAGAAAGCTGCCGTTTATGGATGATGTTGATCCCGATAACCCATTGGGTCTGGCTTAAGCCTTTTTCACAAACTCTGATTTAAGTCCCATCGCGCCAACGCCTGGGATTTTGCAGTCAATATTGTGATCGCTATCAACGAGGCGAATATTCTTCACCTTGGTGCCTATTTTGATACCGCTAGAGCTGCCTTTTACATTCAGGTCTTTGATGACCACGATCGTATCGCCGTCTTTTAAAAGGTTGCCATTGGCATCACGCACGAGTAGTTCGTCATTCGTATCAGTGTTTTCGCTTGGTGACCATTCGTGTGCACACTCGGGGCAGATCATCATTTCGCCATCTTGATAAGTAAATTCAGTTTGGCATTGAGGGCAAGGAGGTAATGTGTCGATAGATGATCCGCGTATTTCGTGAAGCGGCTATCTTATCAAATAGCATCCAATAATCTGGACGTTGAGTTGATCTTTATCAGTGATGGTCTGTTTTTAGTCATCCAGTGATGCTGTGAATTAGCGATAATGACTCATCGTTATTGAATCCCCCTCATTCCCATGCAGTCCCCCGAAAAATCTGGCAGCAAAGCGTTGTCTTTTATTCCCGACTTATCGGTCGTTGAGCGTCAAGCGCTTCAAGCAAAGACGGCGACTTCGTTTGCGATGGATGTGCAATTTTGTGATCGACTTCATGATGGCTCGCATGGTCCTGAGTTAACGGTCATTCCGGCGGGTGTTTTTGAAATGGGCTCAGCAGAGCATGAGTTTGGTCATCGAGCTGATGAAGCACCTATGCACTACCAACAAATGCTCGAGCCTTTTGCGATAGGCACGGTGCAGATTACCGCGGAGCAATTCGAACGATTCACAGATGCTACTGATTGGGTATGGAGTTGGGAGTTGATTCGAAGTGAGGGGCGACATCCGGTGATAAATATTCGGCATGGCCAGTCAGAGGACTTTTGCCGTTGGTTGAGTGATGAAACCGGGCATGATTATCGTCTGCCGAATGAAGCTGAATGGGAATATGCCTGCCGCGCCGGTTCATCTGATGCCTTTGCCTTTGGTGATTCGGTGAGCTGTAAAAATGTACATTTCCGCGCAGCTTTTCCTTATGACGAAGAGAAGCAAGGTAAGCGTTTTATTCTGCCGAAATGTGCGCCAATCGCTAAAACTATCGAAGTTGGTCAGTACCCAGCGAATGTTTGGGGTCTGCATGACATGCATGGCAATGTCTGGGAGATGACGTCGTCTAATTACAGTAAGTCGTTAGCGAATCTTTCTCGGCATCATCCTGCGCCACCCAAACGCCGTAATAAGTGGATCGCTGTAAGAGGTGGATCTTGGTTTGATGCGGCGGTATTTTCGCGTAGTGCTTCACGCCGTCCACGGCTACGTGATGAGCTCGATGTGAATCTCGGTTTTCGTGTCGTTCGAGAGCTGCGTTAATCACTAAAAACAGCGCCTTCGCAGCGGCTTGGGTGGTACCCTTAGGGCTTATCAGAACAAATAAAAACCGACGCCCTTTATGACGATGGAATGGACGCGACTGCTGTCGCGCACACGTTTAGGTTCTTCAGAAGAGCCACAATCAATTACGGCAAGAACAGATTTTCAGCGTGACTTCGATCGCGTGGTCTTTTCGTCGGCTTTCCGTCGTATGCAGGATAAGACGCAGGTCTTTCCTCTATCTAAAGTCGATTATGTTCGTACGCGTCTGACCCACAGCTTAGAGGCTTCAAGTATTGGTCGCTCTCTTGGCACCTTGGTGGGTGAGCAGATTATGGCGCGTCATGGCTTGCATGACTTTGAAGCGTCGGACTTTGGCAATGTTGTTGCTGCAGCGTGTTTGGCGCATGACATTGGTAACCCACCATTTGGTCATTCGGGTGAAGATGCGATTCGCCATTGGGCGATGACAGCAGATTATGGTTCTCGTCGCGTCGAGGTATTGCGTGGCAGTGAGCGCGAAGATTTCTTAGCGTTTGAAGGTAACGCGCAAGGCTTCCGGATTGTGACGCGCTTACAAAACCCCGATAACCAAGGTGGTCTGCAGCTCACTTCAGCAACGCTTGCGGCATTCACCAAGTACCCGCGTGAATCATGGGTGGGTGGTAATACGCATGCTGGTGTGAGTGCAAAAAAACAAGGTTTTACCGTCGCTGATCGTGAAAACTTCGAAACGGTTGCGAATGAAGTTGGCTTAATTCGCCGCGATTCACCTTATGCCATGTGGTGTCGTCATCCTTTGGCTTTTTTGTTGAGGCAGCAGATGACATCAGCTATCGCGTAATTGATTTAGAAGACGGTTATCGCCTAGGTCACTTCTCTTATGAAGAGGTTGTTGAAGCTTTCCTCGATTTACTACCGGATCGTGATAAGCAGGCGGAACGCCTAAAAGCTATCCGTGAAAAGAAAGATCGCGTTGAATTTTTACGTGCAAAGGTTATTAACCAAATTATCTTGCAGGCACGTGACTGCTTCCTAGATAACGAAGCTGAGATTTTAGACGGCAGCTTTGATCAGCCTTTGCTTGAAATGATTCCATGCCGCCAGAAGGCTGATCATCTAATTGATCTTGCGGTTGAGCGGATCTATTGCGCACCAGAAGTGGTGAGTATTCAGGCAGCAGGTTTCCAAGTGGTGAGTGTTTTGTTGGAACGCTTCTTTCAGGTCATCGATGATGTTGCTGAGCATGGTGATAATGCTTCAGCGCGCAGTCGTATGTTGATCCGTTTGGTGCCTGAGCAATTCATCGGTCCTAATCGTGTGCCGGTTCAAGATCCTTATTTGCGTTTGTTGTTATTGACGGACTTTGTTTCGGGTATGACAGATTCTTACGCCGTGACTTTGTATAAAAAAGTGACGGGTATCTCATTGCCAGGTGGTTGAGTTGAGTTCGATAGATCGTCTGCTTGAAATCATGGCGCAGTTGCGTGATCCAGAGAAAGGTTGTCCTTGGGATCGCAAGCAAACCTATAAAACGATCGTGCCTTACACCTTAGAAGAAGCGTATGAGGTGGCTGATGCAATTGAGCGTGAAGATTTTGATGAGTTAAAGAGTGAGTTAGGCGATCTGTTATTTCAGGTGGTTTTCTACAGTCAGATAGCCAAAGAAGAAGGGCGATTTACCTTTGATGATGTCGCTGCGGATATCGCGGATAAAATGCATCGTCGCCATCCTCATGTTTTTGCGGACGCTAATTTTGAAACCGATGAGCAATTAGGTTCTGCTTGGGAAGCGATCAAAGCGCAGGAGCGTCAGCAGCAGCCAGATAACAGTGCACTGGCGGGGGTGACTAAAGGTCTGCCGGCATTGATGCGCGCTCAAAAGCTGACCAAAAAGCCTCGAAAGTAGGCTTTGATTGGCCAAACCAGAAGGGGCTTTCGATAAGATGGTCGAAGAGGTTGCCGAGGTGCGCGAAGCCTGGGCTTCAGGTGATCGTGATCATTTAGCTGATGAGCTTGGCGATATTCTTTTTGTGATGACCAACATTATCCGTAAGTTGGGTTTTGAATCTGAAGAAATTATGCGTGCGGCGAACAATAAGTTTGAGCGTCGCTTTCGAGCGATGGAACAATATCTTGCTGCTCAAGGGCGATGACGACATGACGCAACTTGAACTTGAGCAGATGGAATCAGCTTGGCAAGAGATCAAAAAGGTTGAGAAGAAAAACGTATGAGTTACTTACGTCACATTGAAGCGTGTAATCCGGTGATTACTGAGCGTTTTGTGCCGTGGGAAATTAACGGTCAAGTGTATGGGTGGTTGCGCCCTAGCTTTATTGAGCACTTGCTTCAGTTTGATCAGTTATTTGCGTTTTCAGATAGCCAGGTTGGTTTGTGTGATCCAATCTTCAAGGTGAAGCATTAACTGCTGAGTTAAGTGACGTGGTGAACACATTATTTGAGCAAGGTGTGTTGCCGCACAAGCCGATGAATGAACCTTATCCTTTAACTGCGGGTGAGCGTGATGAGGCGATTGCGGAGATTGATCGAGTTGCTGCGAGTCATTTTGGTCTACGTTCGTTTGGCCAACACCTTAATGGGTATGTGAATTACAACGGTCGCCTTTTGTTATGGGTGGGTAAGCGTGCTCATGATCGCGCGATCTTTCCTGGCGCATGGGACAACATGGTTGCGGGTGGGTTACCACAGGGCATCAGTCTGGAAGAAAATCTTATTAAGGAATGCCAAGAAGAGGCGGGCATGTCAGTGGCGCTTGCCCAGCAAGCCACCTATGTTGGCAGTATTGCGTATAACCGCGTGAATGCGAATGGTTTCCGCCCTGATGTCTTGTATTGCTACGACATCGAACTGCCTGCCACCTTTATTCCGCAGAATACCGATGGCGAGGTGGAATCATTTCATCTCATGCCTGTCGAAGATGTTTTGCAGATTGTTCGCGATACCGATGACTTCAAGCTGAATTGTAATTTGGTGATTATTGATTTCGCCCTGCGTCACAGGTTGATTTCGGAGGATGATCCGGATTATCGTGCTCTGCTCGCAGGATTGCGCCAAACCCTGGCGTAATGAATGGTTTGAACTAGGCTAAGTTGTTGATGAAAAAGCTCTTGTTGTGTTTTTTGGTTTTTTTGGTGGGCTCTGTTGGAGCAACGCCAAAGTTTGTGCCGAAGTCAGAACTGAAGCCCGATGAATTCCAACGTCGAACTGCCTTGGTCATCGGTCAAGTTCTCGAGTCATTCCACTACACCAAACCCGAGATTAATGATGAGCTATCGGCGATGGCGTTTGATCGCTATCTCGAAACGCTTGATGTCAATCGTGCTTTTTTTACTCAGGTAGATTTACGTCAGCTTGATCATTATCGCGATGAATTTGATGACAGCCTTCACAATGGCTTACTCGATCCGGCATACACCATCTTTAAGCACTTCCGTGACAAAGTTGAAAATCGCATTGCTTTTGCCGTGAGCCAAGTCCGTTTTAATGATTTCGATTTCTCACTTGATGAGACGTATCAAATTGATCGCGAGAAAGCGCCTTGGGCTGCAGATGATTTTGTCTTGGATGATTTGTGGCGTAAGCGCGTTAAAAATGATGTGCTAAGTCTTCGCCTGAGCGGTGAAACTAAAAATATTGAAAAGAAGTTGATTCGCCGTTACGAAAATATTCGTAATCGAGTACAGCAGATGACATCAGCGGATGTTTTTCAGGCGTTTGTGAATGCTGTGACGCTGAGCATCGAGCCACATACTACTTATATGTCACCACGCTCTTCTGAGAATTTTGATATCGGCATGCGGTTGTCACTGCAAGGTATTGGCGCAGTGTTGCGTGGTAAAGATGAATACACCGAGGTGGTGAAGACAGTTATTGGTGGCCCTGCTGCAAGAAGCGGCAAGATTAAATCAGGTGACCGTATTGTTGGTGTAGCGCAGGGTGAGAAGGGTGAAATGCTCGATGTCATTGGTTGGCGTCTCGATGATGTGGTCGATAAGATTCGCGGACCAAAAGGTTCAACGGTGCGCCTACAGGTGTTACCGAAGGGTGAAGACTCAGGTCGTACCAAAGAGCTGGCGCTTGTGCGTGATCAGATCAAGCTAGAAGACAGCGCCGCTAAGAGTGATGTTATTGAAGTGGATAACTTAAAGCTTGGTGTGATCGAGATTCCTGGGTTCTATCGTGATTTTAATGGCGCAGCGAGTGGTACCGATGATTTTCGTAGCACAACGCGAGATGTGCGTGAGCTCTTAACAAATCTCGAAGTGGAAAAGGTTAATGGCGTCATTATTGATCTGCGCCAAAACGGTGGAGGTTCGCTAACAGAAGCGACCGAGCTCACCGGTTTGTTTATCGATAAAGGTCCCGTAGTTCAGGTTAAGGATAGCAATGGCAATGTTGAGTTAGAGCGTGATCAAGACCCGGGCATTGCTTATCGTGGTCCTTTAATGGTTTTGGTTGATCGAAATAGTGCATCTGCTTCTGAGATCTTTGCAGGCGCGATGCAGGACTATCAACGAGCTTTGATCGTTGGTGAGCCAACCTTTGGTAAGGGCACCGTGCAAACCCTTGTGGATCTGCAGCGTTACTTACGCACCGAAAAAGATTTAGGTCGTTTGCGGTTAACTATGGCGCAATTCTTCAGAGTACAAGGCGACAGTACTCAGCACCGTGGTGTTGTGCCTGATGTTGTATTTCCAACATCCTTTGGTGCAAAAGAGCATGGTGAGCGCGCACTTGAACATGCGCTTCCATGGGCCTCAATTGAGCCGGCTATTCGTCCGCGTCCAACTATATTCCCCATTGAAAAGTTACGTGCAATGTCTGAGCAGCGTATTCAGCATGATCCGGGTTTTACTTTTTTGATTGATCAAGAGAAGCGGATTGCTGAGTTGCGTGATCTTAAGGTGCTGAGCTTGAAAGAATCAGTTCGCCAAGCTGAGCTTGATCAACGTGAAGAAGAGCAACTCGAAAGCTTGAATCGTTTACGCGCACATCGTGGGTTAGGTGCGCTTGAATCGCTAGATGAGCAAGAAGAGTTGGCAGATCAGGATAAAGATCCAGAAGGCATTAAAAAGATAATGCTCGAGGAAGCAGCGCGTGTGATGTCAGATTGGATTGTTAATCAGCCGGTGATTGCGGCAAGTGAATCTCAAGCACTTTTCCGATAACGCTTAAGCCATTCTCTCGCTCGGTTCGCATCACCAAAGGGTGTCAGCTTCCCGTAAGAATCGAGCAAGATGATGGTGACTTCTTTGTTGTCTACACGCGCCTTCATCACTAGGCAGCGACCAGCCTCGGTCAGAAAGCCGGTTTTACTTAATAACAACTTCCAAGATTTATTACGTGAGAAGCGATTGGTGTTTACGTAACGCAAAGGACCTGGTCGCTTATATGGCTTCACGGTAACACTGCGAGTTTGAGCAATTTTCTTTAGCAAGGGATGCTTTTCTGCAGCTTGCATCAATATAAAAAGGTCATTCGGTGTTGATAGATTGTTCGGCGATAGTCCGGCAGCATCAATAAAGTTTGAATGCATCATCCCTAAGCTTTTGGCTTTAGCATTCATTGCGCTTGCAAAGGCCTCGCTGCCGCCTGGATAAGTGCGGCCAAGCGCAAGTGCTGCACGATTCTCAGATGAAAGCATGGCAAGTGTCAGTAGCTCTTCGCGGGTGAGTTTTGCGCCGACCTTTAAGCGCGAGCCGGTGAGCTGTCGAAGATCACGGTCAGCTTTGGTGATGGTGATTATTTCCTCGAGGGAAGCTTTGCATCGAGGATGACCAGTGCTGTCATTAGCTTTGTTACTGAAGCAATTGGACGTGGCTTATCAGCGTTACGGCTGAACAAGATATTGCCTGAATGATCAGCAAGGATGACGCCTTCAGAGCGGAGGCGCAGCTTTCCCTTATCTAATGCCTTGCTTGAAATGGCAGCAACATCCACGGCAAGTTCGTTAGCGAAGTTTGGCTGAATGAAGAACAGGCAGGCGAGCAGGGTGATAATCGATTCATGGGTCGCTAGGGTGCCGTATAACCCTACTGTGAGCAAATGTGATTTTGCGTCCCGTAGCGTTACACTGCGCCATCATTTTTCGGAGTCCCTTGTGAGCTCGCCACATATTCGTCCCGTTATTGCTCGATCATATTTGTCGCGAGTACAAATCTTGAAGGAGAAGCTTTCTGCTGAGTTAATCAAGGGCACGCGCATTGGTTTAGAGAAAGAAAGTCTTCGTGTCTCAGATAAAGGGAGGTATTGCGTTGACGAATCATCCTCATGCGTGGGGGCATCCGTTAACGAATTCCATTCTGACAACAGATTATTCTGAAGCGCTCGCTGAATTTATAACGCCAGCCTTTAGTGATGTGGGTGACGCACTCGATTATTTGGCAGACCTGCAAAGCTATGCCTATCAGTCGCTCCAGAAAGAACTGTTATGGGCTACTAGCATGCCCTGTGTGCTTTATGGTGATCACAATATTCCAATTGCTGAGTATGGTGATGCCAACATTGGCAAGATGAAGCATGTTTACCGCGAGGGCTTGGGGCTACGTTATGGCCGCGTTATGCAGGTGATTGCCGGTGTGCACTTTAACTGGTCACTTCCAGAAGCCTTTTGGCCAGAATTTTCAAAAGTCTTAGGTAAATACCAATCGCCTGAAGAGTGTCGCGATACCTATTACATGCGCTTGGTACGTAATGTTCTGCGAGGTGGTTGGTTAATTCCTTATCTCTTTGGTGCATCGCCTGCAGTGTGTAAATCGTTCTTCCCTAATGGTGTTTCGCATCTGCCTAAGTTTGATGATGCGACCTACTTTGAGCCGTATGCAACGTCACTGCGTATGGGTGACATTGGTTACCAGAACAGTAAAGAGGAAGGTTTGGGTATTCGTGCGGACTACAATTCAGTTGAGTCTTATGCGCAGTCCTTATTGCGAGCGATAACAACACCCGCTGAGCCATGGCAGCGTCTTGGCGTGTCTGAAGAGGGTGAATATCGTCAACTCAATGCCAATATTCTTCAGATTGAAAACGAATATTACAGTCAGATGAGACCAAAGCCGGCTTTAAAACGATTGCAAAGTCCATCGGTCGCGCTATTAGAATCAGGTATTAAAGTACGTCGAGCTACGTTCATTAGATGTGAATGCCTATCACCCTCTAGGTGTGGATGAAGTGCAGCTGCGTTTCCTCGAGGCGTGGTTGTTGATGTGTATGCTCAGCGATAGCCCGTCGATTGATGAAACAGAGAATCGTGAGTTGAATGAAAATTTGCTTGCGGTTGCGCACCGAGGTCGTGAGCCTAATATTCAATTACGTCGACAAGGCGAGTCAGTGAGCTTGCAAGAATGGGGGCACCAGTTGCTTTCACAGATGTATCCAATCTGTGAGCTGCTCGATAAGGTCAATGGTGGCAGTAACTATGAAGACGCATTAGATGAACAGATCGGTAAGATTATTCGTCCTCAGTTGACACCTTCCGCACGGATGCTCACGGAGATGGAAGATAACGCAGAGAGTTTCTACGGATTTGCGCAACGTCTATCGAAAAAGCACCAGCGTTTCTTGCTTGAGCGTGATATTTCAGATGAACGTCGTGCGCAATTTGAGCAGTTGATTGCAAAGTCACATGAGGACTTTGCTGCGCTGAGCAATCAAGATTCAGAGTCGTTCGATGAGTTTCTTAAAAATTATTTCGCTCAGACTTATGCGGCAGTTAAGCCTGTTTGATTAAAGAAAGTCATACCAAATAGGTATCTTCTGTCGGACTGGGGCGGTAAGGTCGGCTTTTTCCCATCGGAATAACTATGCAGGTTCATTATCCAGAAGGGTTTCAGCGCACACGGTGGGTGATTTTTACCGTACTTGGGTTGGCCTATATGTTGGTGTTTTTTCACCGTATGGCGTCTGCTGCTGTATCAAGTAGTTTGATGGTTGACTTTGGCACCACTGCTGCGGCGTTAGGAACCTTGTCGGCGATGTATCTTTATCCCTATACGGCTATGCAAATCCTGCCGGTCTTGTGGCCGATACTTTAGGTCCTCGTGTGAGTGTAAGTTTGGGCGGCATTGTGTCGGGTGTGGGCTCTATTATTTTTGGCCTATCAGATACTTTTGCGTGGGCTTCAACAGGACGCTTTTTGGTGGGCTTAGGAGTGTCTGTAATCTTCATCGGCATGATGCGATCAAATGCAGAATGGTTTAGTTCTCGCGAAGATGGGCGGATTAGTGGTTTAACTATTTTGCTAGGAAACGTTGGTTCTATTCTTGCAGCAGCGCCACTGGTGATGCTGTTGGGCGCTTTTACTTGGCGCGAAGTGTTTATCGGTATCGGTTTAGCTGCTCTGTTTCTCTCTTTGATGACTTGGCTGTTTGTTCGAAATTCACCTGTGGAAGCAGGTTACCCATCCGTCAGAGAATTAGAGGGTTTGGCACCGCGTCAAAAAACTAAGTTAAACGTTAAGCAAGCGCTAAAGACAGTATTGACGAATCGATTGGCGTGGCCGGGCTTTTGGGTCAATTTAGGTGTGACGGGAAACATGTTTGCCTTTGTGGGACTTTGGGGTGACCGGTTGTTACATGATGTACATGGCTTGTCACTTGATGAGGGGGCAAACTATTACACTCTCAGTCTGATTGGATTTGCTGTTGGATGCCTGATCATGGGTTCGGTGTCCGATGCCTATGGAAAGCGAAAGCCTTTCATTATGGGGGCTGCATTTGTATCGTTACTTGCATGGCTTGCACTGTTGTATGCGCCTTGGCAGCCTGGATGGTCAGCCTATCTGCTCTATGGTTTTCTCGGTTTTGCAGCGAGTGGGTTTGTGTTGGGCTATTCCGTCGCTAAAGAAGTCTCTGAGCCAGCACACGCAGGTATGGCCATCGGATTGGTCAATACGGGTCTGTTCTTAGGTGCTGCGTTGATGCAGCCGTTGTTTGGTTGGGTTCTAGACCAAACTTGGAATGGCGCGATGCAGGGGGAGCTGCGCATTTATCAAGTGAGTGATTATGAGAATGCGTTATTGGTTTCAGCGGGCCTTGCACTGATGGCCTTTTTGGTTTCGTTCAAAATCAAAGAGACACACTGTAAAAACATCACTCACGATTAACGCGCGCCATCTCCTGAGGCTTTGCGCAAAATACGATCCATGGCTTTTGTGCTGAGTATACGTTTCAACCACCAGAACAGATGTGTGGGGAAGGTCACTCGATAACGTGGTTTGGCATGTTTAGCTGTGAGCGCATGGAGAACGCTCTTCACGACGGCTTCTGGATCGAGCGTGAAAGGCGCAGCATCGCCTTCTTTCTCAAGGCGCGTCGCCATCGCTTGATAGTTCGCTTCATGAGGGCTGCCGATAGGATTGATAAAACGCTCAAAGGCTTTTTTTGCGTTATCGCGGAAGCGGCTGCGGATTGGGCCAGGCTCTACCAAGCTCACTTGAATGCCCGTGCCATGCAGTTCCAGACGTAAAGTATCGGTAAGGCCTTCGAGTGCAAACTTAGAGCAGTTATAAGCGCCGCGGTAGGGCATAGCGACAAAGCCCAACACTGAGCTGTTATGAATGATGCGACCTTCACCTTCACGTCGCATGATTGGGATGAGTTGGCGTGTTAGTTCATGCCAGCCAAGCAGGTTAGTCCGAAGTTGTGTCTCTAATGCGTCCCAGCTGAGATCCTCTACCGCACCAGGTTGACCATAAGCTCCATTGTTGAAAAGTCCGTAGAGCTTTCCGTTGGTGAGTTTCAGTGTTTCCGCCACCCCTGCATCAATGCTTTGGCGATCGCTGACATCGATTTGAACTGCATCAAAGCCCGAATCTCGCAGTTGTTTAACGTCCTCGGGCTTTCGAGCACTTGCAATAACCTGAAAGCCTTGTTGTTGCAGCATCTTCGCTGCGCACAGGCCAATGCCGCTAGAACAGCCAGTGATAAGTATAGCGCGAGGTGATGACATGGTGATTTTTCTCACAATTTTGCGGATCCTGTTCGTATCGCCCCTTCATTCAAAAATCTCGCCTGTGCTAAAATCGCGCGGTTTTTCTACAGATGAACGGGTTTTTGCCATGCCATTTTACGAATATCGCTGCGAGGCGTGTGACCACACCCTTGAGGTGATGCAAAAAATGAGTGCAGACCCGTTGCAGGAATGTCCTGAGTGTCATGCCTCTGCACTGAAGAAACTGATGTCAGTTACGGGTCTGGTTAAGTCCTCGTCACAGAGTGGCGGTGGTCATAGTTGCGGCTCTGGCGGTTGTTCGTCCTGCCATTAACACAACAATTTTAAGCGGCCGGATGGCCTGTAATTAGGAAAGCTCCATGCGTACCCACTACTGTGGCGAAGTCACCGAAAAGTTCATTGGCGAAACTGTAGAGATCTGCGGTTGGGTTAATCGTCGTCGAGATCACGGCGGTGTCATTTTTATCGACCTGCGTGATCGCAGCGGTTTGGTTCAGGTGGTTTACGATCCTGATATCGAAGATGTGTTCAAAATGGCAGAGCAGGTGCGCAATGAGTTCGTTCTGAAGATTCACCGGTCTTGTACGCGCTCGTCCTGAAGGCACCACTAATGATCAGTTGTCATCAGGTCAGATTGAAATTTTGGGTAAGCAGCTTGAGATTTGAATAAAGCTGATACGCCGCCATTCCAGATTGATGAGGATGAGGTATCTGAAGATATTCGTCTGCGATATCGCTATGTCGATTTGCGTCGTCCAATCATGCAAGAGCGCATGATGTTGCGTTCGAAGGTGTCACGTTTATTGCGTAACTACCTCGACGATAACGGCTTCATGGACATGGAAACTCCAATGCTCACCAAGGCGACCCCAGAGGGCGCGCGTGACTATTTGGTGCCAAGCCGTGTTCACGCAGGCAAATTCTTTGCGTTGCCACAGTCGCCACAACTGTTTAAGCAGTTGTTGATGATGTCTGGTTTTGATCGCTACTACCAAGTTGTGCGTTGTTTCCGTGACGAAGATTTGCGTGCTGACCGTCAGCCTGAATTTACACAGCTCGATTTGGAGATGTCGTTCCTATCTGAAGATCAAATCATGGATCTGATGGAGAACATGATTCGTGGCGTCTTTAAGGATGCGCTGAATGTTGATCTGCCAAATCCATTCCCTCGCATGCCATATGACGAAGCGATGCGTCGTTTTGGTTCGGATCGTCCGGATATGCGTACCGATCTTGAGTTGATAGACGTAGCTGATTTGATGGCTGGCGTTGAGTTCAAAGTCTTTGCTGGTCCTGCAAATGATCCAAATGGTCGTGTTGCCGCATTGCGTTTGCCTGAAGGTGGCAAGTTAAGTCGTAAGGATATCGACGAGTACACCAAGTTTGTCGGTGTCTATGGTGCGAAGGGACTGGCTTACATCAAAGTCAATGCGATTGCAGATGGTGTAGAAGGTTTGCAGTCTCCAATCCTTAAGTTCCTGCCAGATGATGTAGCGATGTCGATCATGCAGCGTACCGGTGCGCAAGATGGTGACATCGTGTTCTTCGGCGCAGATAAGACCTCAATTGTGAATGAAGCACTTGGCGCTTTACGCGTGAAGTTGGCAGAAGACTTAGGTCTGATGAATGCCGATTGGAAGCCGTTGTGGGTTGTCGACTTCCCAATGTTCGAGTGGGACGAAGGCTCTAATCGTTGGCATGCATTGCACCATCCGTTTACTGCACCTAAGACTGATCAGATTGATCTGTTGGAAAGTGATCCAGGTAAATGTCTTTCACGTGCTTATGACATGGTACTTAATGGTACTGAAGTGGGTGGCGGTTCTATTCGTATTCACCAAGAGTCTGTACAAGAGAAAGTTTTCAGTTTGTTAGGTATTGATAAAGCTGAGCAGAAAGAAAAGTTTGGCTTCTTGCTCGACGCATTGAAATTCGGTTGCCCGCCACATGGTGGTTTGGCGTTTGGTCTTGATCGTTTGGTGATGTTGATGGCGGGTGCGCAATCAATTCGCGACGTGATGGCCTTCCCGAAAACACAAAGTGCGAGCTGCTTGTTAACTCAGGCGCCATCTGAAGTTGAACCATCACAGGTTCGCGAGTTGCACTTGAAGTTACGTTTGCCTCAGTCTGAAAAGACCGAGGGTTAAAAGAGGTGCGCCAGAATGATTGGAATTCTGGTGCGTTTATAGAAACTCGGGGCGCTTAAGTGGCACGTATCCTTGGCATTGATCCAGGCTCTCGAGTCACCGGTTACGGGATCATCGAGAGTAACGGTTCGCACAGTCGCCACATTGCTAGCGGCTGTATTCGTACGCAGCAAAAAGCGTTTACCGAGCGCCTTGGCGAGATCTTTCTTGGCTTGCAGCAAATCATTGAAGAACATCAGCCGGATCAAGTTGCGATTGAAGAGGTGTTTGTCGATAAAAACGTTTCTTCGGCATTGAAGCTTGGTCAAGCGAGAGGTGCAGCGATTGCGGCAGCGGTTGTCGCGCAAAAGCCTGTTTTTGAATACACCCCGCGATTAGTAAAAAAGCATTAGTGGGTAAAGGGCAGGCGGAAAAAGAGCAGGTTCAACACATGGTCAAGGTGTTACTCTCTCTTCAAGGTAAGTTTGGGCTTGATGAGTCAGACGCGCTCGCGATTGCGCTGTGTCATGCACACAGCTCACACCACACTGTCATCCATCGGGGGGAGATGATGATTGGTCTGTTACGCGGACGCGTACTGCATAAACAACCACCGTTTTTATTGCTCGATGTGAATGGTGTCGGCTACGAGCTTGAAGCACCGATGTCGACTTTCTATGCCTTGCCGTTAGGTGATGAAGAAATCACCTTGTATACCCATCTTACGGTTCGTGAAGATGCTCATATCTTGTACGGCTTTTCAGCAGAGTCTGATCGCGCGCTATTTCGTGCCCTGCTAAAGGTGAACGGCGTGGGCGGCAAGATGGCTCTGGGTATTCTCTCGGGAATGACGACTGATGAATTTGCGATGACCGTCTCTGCCGGTGATGTAGCCGCAATGACGAAAATCCCGGGTGTGGGTAAGAAAACCGCAGAGCGATTGATTATCGAAATGCGTGATCGTATGGATAAGCTTGGTTCAAGCTCTTCATCGCCACTGGTGGGTGGTAAGGCGCTCTCTGGCGGGGCAGCCAACCCATTGGATGATGCGATGAGCGCTTTGATAGCCCTCGGCTATAAAGCGGCTGATGTGCAGCGTATGACGAAGGGTCTGGATACAGAAGGTTTGAGTACCGAAGAGATCATTCGACAGGCGCTACAAAGCACCCGATAACCTCGCGTTGGAGCGTTAGTTCCGACATAATGCTGAGCATAATAAAAATTCTCTGAAACCCAGATTTCATGACCGATACCGATCGTTTAATAGAAGCTAATGCTGGCGCCGAAGATGCGGCGATTGATCGTGCGATCCGTCCGAAAACACTCGATGAATATGTCGGCCAGCCCGCAGTTCGTGAGCAGATGGAAATCTTTATCCCTGCAGCTCGTGACCGTGGTGAAGCCTTGGATCATGTGCTGATTTTTGGTCCGCCGGGTTTGGGTAAAACCACCTTGTCGCACATCATCGCCAATGAGATGGATGTGAATCTAAAGCAGACCTCAGGTCCCGTGTTGGAGAAGGCAGGAGACTTGGCTGCGTTGCTTACCAATCTTGAGCCACGTGATGTGCTGTTCATTGATGAGATTCATCGTTTAAGTCCTGTGGTGGAAGAGGTGCTCTATCCAGCGATGGAGGACTATCAACTAGACATTATGATTGGAGAGGGGCCTGCAGCACGCTCCATTAAAGTCGATTTGCCGCCCTTTACGTTGGTTGGTGCAACTACTCGTGCAGGTCTGCTGACATCACCCTTGCGTGATCGTTTCGGCATCGTGCAGCGATTAGAGTTTTACTCAGAGGCCGAGCTCGCCAATATCGTTAAACGTTCTGCGGCTATTCTGGGTGTTGATATGGATGCTGGGGGTGCTGCGGAAATTGCACGACGTTCACGCGGCACGCCTCGAATTGCTAATCGTCTACTACGTCGTGTGCGTGACTATGCGCAGGTGAAAACTAACGGTCATGTCGATGTCGAGGTTGCGGATAAAGCGCTCAGCATGTTGAACGTTGATAAACATGGCTTTGATCAGATGGATCGTCGTTTGATTGAAGCGATCGTGCATAAATTTGACGGTGGTCCGGTTGGTTTAGATAGCTTAGCCGCGGCCATTGGTGAAGAGCGTGGCACCATTGAGGATGTGGTAGAGCCTTATTTGATTCAGCAAGGCTTTTTAATGCGCACGCCTCGTGGTCGCGTTGCAACGAAAGCAGCTTATGAGCTCTGTGGTTTGAAAGCCGCCGGCAAAAGCAAACAATGATCTCGATGATTTGTTCGCTGATCTCGACGAGTAAGAACTAAACAATGACAACACTGTCTAACTCGCAATTGTTTGAATGGCCGATTCGGGTCTACTACGAAGATACAGATGCCGGTGGGGTGGTTTTCTATGCCAACTATTTACGCTTTATGGAACGCGCACGTACTGAATGGTTGCGTCATCTTGGCTTTGAGCAAGACGAGCTAATGCAGGATCCCGGTGTAATGTTTGCCGTGTATCGTACCGAGATAGATTATCGAGCGCCGGCGCGTTTTAACGATGAGCTTTCGGTAATCACCCGCGTAGACAAGCTATCAGGTGCGAGCATAACGTTCGCGCAACAGATTTTTCGTCGTGGTGAAGATCAACCACTGGTTGAAGGTTTGGTGCAGGTGGCTTGTGTAACCATTGAGATGAAACCTGCGCGAATTCCTTCGTCAATTAAAGACCTATTAAAAACCGCTTAGAGATAATTTTATGCCGCACTCGGATATGTCATTTTTCTCACTGATTCTCAACGCAAGTTTGTTGGTTCAACTTGTGATGTTGAGTTTGTTAGTGGCTTCGGTGTTTTCGTGGACGGCCTATTTTTGATCGATACAAAACATTAAAAGAGGCGAAAAAGAAGAATCTGAAATTTGAGTCACGCTTTTGGTCGGGTGGTGATTTAGGTGAGCTGTATCGTCGTTTGGAAAAAGATCCAACATTGGATGGTCAGTCAGCTATTTTTGTTGCTGGTTTTAAAGAATACGCACGTTTGCGTGAGCATGAAGCTGAGCCGATGGCGATTGTTGAAGGTGCGCGTCGTGCCATGCGAGCCTCTATGGGACGTGAGCTGGATAAACTCGAGAATCATTTGTCTTTTTTGGCAACTGTAGGCTCCACTAGTCCTTATGTGGGTTTGTTCGGTACCGTTTGGGGCATCATGAATGCATTCCAAGCCTTAGGAAATGTTAAACAGGCGACCTTAAATTTAGTTGCTCCTGGTATTGCGGAGGCACTGATCGCAACTGCGATGGGTTTGTTTGCCGCGATCCCGGCTGTTGTTGCTTATAACCGTTTTGCCAATTCGGTTGAGCGTTTAGAGAATCGTTACGATGACTTTATCGAAGAGTTTTCAAATGTCCTTCAGCGTCAAGCGCACGCCTCTTTACGTAAGTCGTAATCATGTCGCGTAAGCATAAGTCTCGCCGTCCAATGGCTGAAATCAATGTAGTGCCATACATTGATGTCATGTTGGTGTTGCTGATTATTTTCATGATTACTGCTCAATTGCTGACCGAAGGTGTGAAAGTCGAGTTGCCGCAAGCGGATGCGAACCCAATTGATTCGGATGCTAAGCGACCCATTGTTTTTACGGTTGATGCGAATGGTCAGTATTACGTTACTTACGATGACGACAAAAGCACACCATTAACCCCTGATGAAACGGCTTTAAAAGCAGCGGCACTGATTAAATACAACCCTAAAGCGCCTGTTTTGGTGAAAGGTGATAAAGGCACGATCTACAGTCAGGTGGTGTCATTGATGGTTTTATTACAACAAGCTGGCGTGCCAAGCGTAGGGCTTCTAACAGACCCGAGTTGACGCATGTGGGAGTTAATCCAAACTAATCAAAAAGCACTGGGCGCAGCTGTTGGCATTCATCTGTTGCTATTGCTGGTGATGTTTTTTGGTGTGAACTGGACTGATGACGCTAAACCTTTACCTGCAACGCCGGTGGTTCAAGCGACGGTTGTTGATCAAGCCGCTCTAGATAAAGAAGTTAAAAAGCTCAAGGCAGCCGAAGATAAAAACCGTAAAGCAGAAGAGAAGAAACTTGCAGATCTAAAAAAGAAGCGAGAAAAAGAGCAGCTTAGGATTAAAGAGCTAGAAAAGAAACGCAAACAAAAAGAAGCCGCGGAGAAAAAACGCAAAGCCGAAGCTAAGCGAAAAGCAGCTGAAAAAAAGAAGCAGGAAGCGGCCAAGAAAAAACGCCTAGCGGAAGAAAAAAAAAAAAGCTGCTGCCGAGAAAAAGCGTAAAGCTGAAGAGGCAAAGAAAGCTGCGGCTGAGAAAAAACGAAAAGCCGAAGAAGCAGCGCGTAAAAAAGCAGAAGCTGGAAAGAAAAAGGCTGAGGCTGCAGCACGTCAGCTTGAGTTAGAAGCTCAGTATCAAGCAGAGCAAGACCTTACAGAAAAGCAGTTGATTATGGCGGCGATTCAACAGAAGGTTGATCGTAATTGGTTGCGACCACCCGGTACGCCGCAGAACTTATCCTGTGAGGTTAGGGTGCGCTTAGGTGCCAATGGGTCTGTATTACTGGTGAGTATTATCAAGTCGAGTGGTGATGTTGGTTTCGATCGATCTGTTGAAAGTGCTGTGAGTAAAGCGGATCCATTACCTATGCCAACCTCACCAAGATTGGTGTCACAATTCCGTGATATCCGTTTTGTCTTTAAGCCGAGTTCTTAGGAAATAGTATGTTGATTAAATGGGTTCAAACGCTAAGTCTGAGTCTGTTGTTAATGGTGTCTGCACATGCAGATCTGACCATCGAGATAACTCAAGGTTCTGAAGGTGCGTTACCGATTGCGGTTGTGCCTTTTCAGCAGCCAGTGACCGGTGCGCCAACACAAAATGTGGATCAGATCGTCACCTCTGATTTGGCTCGAAGCGGTCGTTTCCAGCCTTTGCCCGTTGTCGATATGTTGTCGCGCCCAGTGCAGCCCAATCAGGTTGATTTTCGTGATTGGCGTGCGCTGAATGTTGAAAACCTTGTTATTGGCCAAGTGGATGCAAAAGGCCCTGGCGCCTTTGATGTGAGTTTTCGTTTATATGATGTGTACCGTGGTGAGCAAATTTTGGGCTACACCTTGCAAACGAGCGCATACGAATTGCGCTCAACCTCGCACCGCATCGCTGACCTGATTTATGAAACGCTAACGGGTAATAAGGGGGCATTCGATACGCGGATTGCGTATGTCACATCTATTGCCGATAAGAAAGGTAAGCCAACTATTCATCTGCGCGTTGCGGATGCAGATGGTTACAACCCATCAAGCATTGTGTCGTCCTCTGATCCGATCATGTCGCCATCTTGGTCACCTGACGGGCAAAAGATCGCTTATGTCTCTTTTGAGAATGGTCGTTCGTCAATTTATGTGCAAGAAATTTACACCGGTGCCCGCGAGAAGCTGACCTCTTTTAAAGGTATTAACGGAGCGCCGGTTTGGTCTCCCGATGGTTCAAAGTTAGCTCTGACGCTCTCAAAAGGTGGAAACCCAGATATCTATGTCATGGATCTGCGTTCTAAAAAACTTCGTGCGCTAACCACGCACTGGGCGATTGATACCGAGCCGGCTTGGTCGCCAGATGGCAAGTACATCGTGTACACCTCTGACCGCGGTGGTAATCCGCAGATTTACCGTGTCGAGGCAGACGGGGGCAAGGCGTATCGCATGACCTTTGAGGGTAAATACAACGCCAAAGCCTCCTATTCGCCAGATGGTAAGCAACTGACTTTGGTCACCCGAGTGGGCGAAGACTACCGAATTGGCCTGATGGACCTTAGAACAAGGGATATTCGCCTTCTCAGCACTGGCGATTTGGACGAATCGCCGAGTTTCGCTCCGAACGGAGACATGATAATTTACGCAACTAGAAATAAGAATCGTGGCGTCTTGGCAGCTGTTTCGACAGATGGCCGAGTAGAGCAACGACTGGTACTACAGGCTGGCGATGTCCGTGAACCGGCATGGTCTCCGTTCCATCAATAACAAAGGAAGATTTCCATGAAACTATCTCGAATTGCACTTATCGGTTTGGCGGCAGGTTCGCTAGCGTTTGCGGGTTGTTCTACCACCGGTAGTGGTGATGCAGCGGGCGGTGCGGCAGCGGGTGGTGCGGCAGCGGGTGTAGCAGGCGGATCAGCAGCAGATGCTGGTGGCGCTTCAACTGCAGCAAGAGCACGTCGTGCAGGTTATAGCGGCACTATGCGCTTAGATGACCCAGCCAGTATTTTGGCGGTGCGTAAAATCTATTTCGAATTCGATAGTAGTGAGATCTCTTTCGACAATAAGTTGGTGCTACGTGCGCATTCTGAACACCTGAATGCAAACTCATCGACCAACATCACTATCGAAGGTCACGCAGACGAGCGTGGTTCTCGTGAATACAACATTGCGCTCGGTGAGCGTCGTGCAAATGCAATCAAGGCTTACATGACAGCTGAGGGTGTGAATCCTGCTCAGATTAATGTAGTAAGTTTTGGTGAAGAGCGCCCAGACTTTATGGGTCACGATGCAAATGCATGGTCTAAAAACCGTCGTGGTGTCTTGGTTTACTAATTAATTTATGAAGAAGCAGTTCTCAGTCGCCACCGCAATCGCGGTGGCGTTTCTCATTTCAGCACCCGTGAGTGCGCAAAGTTTTGATCAGCGTTTAGAGGTCTTGGAACGTCGAGCATCCTTGCTCTCAGACATGACTTTGAAGATGAATGCTTTGCAGGAAGAAAACCGTGAGCTTCGCGGAACCATTGAGACACTGCAATATGAGCTGGAGCAAGTTAAGCGTAAACAGCGCGACTTGTATCTGGATATTGATGATCGCCTTACGCGAATGAGCGGTGGCGTGTCATCTGCCCCGGTATCACCTGTAACAACCTTACCAACGGCTGCTCAGCCTACTGTCGCAGCATCTGAAGAACCGGTGAAAACATTGTCAAGTATGTCGGCTATGCCACCTGCAACAGCAGTCACAACCTTGCCGGGTGCTACTGCGTTGCCTGCTCAGCTTCCTGCGGCAGCTCCTGCGGTGGTTGATCCTGCAACGATCAAGGCGGCTTACGATGCCGCCTATCAGATGATCAGCCCATCTCAGCGTCGTTATGCTGATGCGATTAATGCGTTTAACGATTTCTTGGTGAAATACCCAGAGTCAGTGCTTGCTAGCAATGCGCAGTATTGGTTGGCTGAAGCACATTATGTGTCGCAGCAAAATGCTGAAGCCTTGGTAGCTTTTAATAAAGTGATTCAAAGCTATCCGCAAAGTTCAAAAGTACCAGGTGCGCTTTACAAGATTGGTCGATTGGAGTTTGTTGCGGGTAATAAAGATGCCGCTAAGGTTCCTTTAGAGCGTTTGACCAAAGAATTCCCTCAATCGGCAGCAACCGGTTTAGCCAAGCAGCTACTGCTTCGTATTGCGCGCGGCGAATAATCCCATCGATTCGTGATGAGTGATTCGCTGCGGATAACCGAGATATTTTTATCCCTTCAAGGTGAGTCCTCAACAGTAGGTTTACCCACCGTCTTTGTGCGCCTGACCGGCTGCCCTTTGCGTTGTGTTTATTGTGATACTACCTATGCCTTCAAAGGCGGTGAGAATCGCAGTATTGATGCCATTGTCGATGAAGTGCTGAGTTATGGTGTGCAGCATGTGACTGTGACGGGCGGTGAGCCGTTAGCGCAGAAGCGCTGCATCAATCTATTGCGTGTTTTGTGTGACAAGGGGCTGAGTGTCTCTCTTGAAACGAGTGGAGCGATTGATGTGTCTGAGGTTGATTCGCGCGTGATGAAAGTGATGGATTTGAAAACTCCATCATCCGGTGAGATGGCGCGCAATCTGATGAGTAACCTTGAACACCTCAATGCTCACGATGAAGTGAAATTTGTCAT
The DNA here is from genome assembly GCA_038144195.1 of Gammaproteobacteria bacterium. GTDB lineage: Bacteria > Pseudomonadota > Gammaproteobacteria > Chromatiales > Chromatiaceae > VMDJ01. The sequence goes on from JAYQNH010000002.1 coordinate 1,324,165, forward strand.
TGGTGATCAAGCAGACTACGACTGGAGTGTCGAGCAGTTAAAAGCTCATGCAATTGATCAGCTTTGTAAGGTCTTGTTCTCTCCAGTTCAAGGGCAATTTTCACCCATAGAGTTAGCTGATCGCATCGTGGCTGATCGCCTGCCAGTGCGTTTTCAACTACAGCTGCATAAGCTCCTATGGGGCGATAAGCCGGGTAAGTAATGAGTCAGTCAGCGCCTAAAGCCGTTGTCTTATTATCGGGTGGTCTCGATTCTGCGACCGTGTTGGCAATTGCTAAATCTCAAGGTTTTGAGTGTTACGCGCTCAGTTTTTCATACGGCCAACGCCACAGTGCTGAGCTGTTTGCCGCCGAGCGTGTAGCTAAGCAATTTGATGTGGTTGAGCACAAAGTCTTGTCCTTAGGTTTGGATGGCATTGGTGGTTCGGCATTGACTGATCAATCGATTGCCGTACCCGAAGAGCAGGGTGAGGGCATACCTGTTACCTATGTGCCTGCACGTAATACCGTGTTCCTTTCACTTGCATTGGGTTGGGCGGAGGTGCTCGGCGCGCATGATTTGTTTGTTGGTGTGAATGCGGTGGATTACTCAGGTTATCCAGATTGCCGACCTGAATTTATAGAAGCGTTTGAGCAACTCGCTAACCTTGCGACCAAAGCTGGCGTCGAAGGGCAGAAGTTCACTGTTCATGCCCCTCTTATTGAATGGACTAAATCACAAATTGTGACCGAGGGTGTCCGCTTGGGTGTTAACTACGCTGATACGGTTTCATGCTATCAAGCAGATAAAAATGGATTAGCGTGTGGCCGCTGCGATTCCTGTCGTTTTCGCGCCCAAGGTTTTGCTAAAGCCGGTCTTGATGACCCCACGCGATACGCGTGATCCTGTTCATGGTGTGCCTAAGCGCCTGATATAATCATGAACTAAGTATAAGAATAATCCTGAGGAGAGAAGCGTGAGCTTTGAAACATTCTTTGAAGCCCAATCATTCATGTTGTGGGCGGTATTCATCATTGCTCTTGTGATGGGCGCAGTGGTTAACAAAACTAATTTCTGCACCATGGGCGCGGTGTCCGATTTCGTGAATATGGGTGACACCGGCCGTATGCGCGCATGGTTCCTAGCGATGGCGGTTGCGATTCTCGGCGTTACGCTGCTGGAATACATCGGCTTACTAAATTTAAGCGGAAGCTTCCCTCCATACCGTAATAGCAATATTGTGCTTGCTGAAAACATCTTAGGTGGTTTGATGTTTGGTATCGGTATGACTCTCGCATCAGGCTGCGGTAACAAATGCTTGGTGCGCATTGGTGGCGGTAAATTAAAGTCAATTATCGTATTTTTGATCGTGGGTGCTCTGGCGTATTTCATGATCAACCCATTCCCAGGTTCGGATAAAACTATTTACAGCGTATTGTTCTACGGTTGGACTAACCCGATGTCTGTCGATGTGCTCAAGCCACAAGATATTGGTTCCTTGGTCGGCGGCTCTGAGCCTTCTGCTATGCGTCTAATTGCCGGTGTGGTGATCTTCTTAGCGATGGGTCACTTCATCTTCAAATCAAAGAGTTCCGTAGCAGTGCTGACAATATGATTGGCGGCGCCGTTGTTGGCTTGGCTGTCTTAGCGGCTTGGTTTGTATCCGGTAATGTAATTGTCGATGCAGACGGTGAGATTTTGTCGCTGCAGCAGTATTACAACCAGTGGGACATGTTGGCTGATTCTGATGTAGGAAAGCCTGCGGCAGGTGCGATGCTCGCAACCCAGTCATACACCTTTATTAACCCTATGGGCCAGGCGCTTAACTATCTTGCCGGCGGCCTAGATGGCAGTCTGATGACCTTTGGTGTGGTGGCTGTGTTTGGTGTCGTGGCAGGTTCACTCATTTGGTCTTTGATCAGCCGTAGCTTCCGTATTGAGTGGTTCAATTCAGCGTCTGATGTTGCTAATCACGTGATTGGCGCCATCCTTATGGGTATTGGCGGCACCTTGGCGATGGGCTGTACTATCGGTCAGGCGGTTACTGGTATCTCAACCCTCGCGGTGGGCTCAATCTTAACCTTTGGTGCGATTTTCTTAGGCTCTGCACTGACCATGAAGATCCAGTACTACAAAATGGTTTACGAAGATGAAGCGAATGTTCTGAAGGCTCTGATTACCGGTTTGGTGGACCTTAAGCTGCTACCAGAAAGCATGCGCAAATTGGACGCCATCTAGGGCTAAGAAAGACTTGAGGCAGGGGGAAGCTTAGGTATAATGCGCGCTTCCTGAAATATTCAGGTCACAATTTGGGTCGTTAGCTCAGCTGGTAGAGCAGTTGACTTTTAATCAATTGGTCGGGCGTTCGAATCGCCCACGACCCACCATCTAAAGCACTGATTTCATGGAAGAAATCAGATTGCCATTGGCTCTCGAAACACGATTTTTTACGCCACGAGGTACAAAAAGGTACATCGTGAATTTTGACGTGTTTTTTGGAGGTTCAAATGGCTACATTTGTGAAAACCCCATCCGGAAAGTTCAAAGCCGTTATTCGTAAGAATGGGCTTGTCTTAAAAACGAAAACATTTTCGCGTAAAGCTGACGCTAAGATGTGGGCTTCCCGGATCGAAGGCGATCGAGATTTGGTCGCATTATACGGAACGGTTGAAGCAGCAATGCTCTTTCGGGATTTAGCGGATGAATATGATGTGCAATGGGATGGCGACTCTCGTATTCGATCACAACTTTACTATCTCAGAGAAAAGCTGGGGCATTACAAGCTTATCGATATCAATAAGTTCATTGTTAAGGGTGTGATTCTTGAGTATGCCGAAGGCGAGGTGCTGCGGTATAACGGCTCAGACAAGCTCGGCTATCAACTAAAGAAAACCGGTAAGCCGCGTGCAGCCTCAACCATCAATTGCTTACGTGCACGTTTATCCGCGATCTTTCGTTATGCGATCGAGAATGATTATGTGACCAGTAATCCTGTGGCCGGCACCAAGACATGGACACTCAATAACAAGCGCGAGCGGTTTTTAAGCGATGAGGAGCGATCACGCTTACTCGACGTCTGTCGTCAGTCTGAATGGCCACGATTGTATCTATTGGTCCTGATGGCGCTGACCACCGGTGCGCGCTTAGGTGAAATGCTCAATTTGCGGTGGTCTGATCTTGATCTGGCAAAGCGACGCGCCACACTGCACAAAACTAAGAATGGCTCGAAACGTGTGCTGACCTTGCCAGTGGCGGTCATCGATGAGTTGATGGGCTTTCGGGAAATCGGTAATGGCTTGTTATTTCCCTCACAGCGCAAGCCTGATAAACCGTTCGAGTTTCGTAAGCACTGGAATCGGGCAGTCAAAGACACAGTGTTAGACGACTTTCGTTTTCATGATCTGCGTCACAGTGCGGCCTCTTATTTAGTTATGAACGGTGTCACTCTGTATGAAGCTGGTGAAGTATTAGGGCATAAGTCACTACAGACGACTAAGCGCTATGCGCATCTATCGGTTGAGCATAAACAAGCCTTAACTGATCGCATTATGGGAGAGATACGATGAATGATGATATCGATATTGAAACGCTTGGCCTTAAAGATCTTAAATTCATTGAGGATCAAATTAAGGCGATTGAAAGCCAGTTAGATGTAATTCTTGAAGAAGGGTTTGAGAAAGAACTCGCTCCCGAGCCCTGGCAGGATTCAGATAAGCACTATGGCTATATTGATAATCCTGATCTGTTTAAACGCTATATGACTTTAAGCAAACAGCTTACCAGTTATGAACGTCGCAGAAGAGCGATAGAAATTATTCGTCCAGATGAAGAGCCACGGATGGGACTTTCAATTGAATGCCAGGATGCCTTTGACCGTGGGGTTGAATGGGAAAATAGCAGAAGTGGCCGAGAAAAATCATATCGTCGGCATGACAAATTGATTCCATATAAACAGTTACTTTTATTAGTGGCTGAGGAGCGTTGGCTAGAAGAGGGTGATGAAAATCCAACGCACCGTGATGAACTGTTGATTGAGTTTTCTGGGTATACAAGTGACCAATGGCACGCCTTGGCCAGAAAACACAAGATAAAATTGCAAACAGTTCCTGATGAGTGGAAGCCTAATATAGCTATAGAAGTCTTCAGGTTGGCAAAAAGAAACAAAAACTCATTCATGTTCCTCCACGGGCCACTCATTCAGGGCGTAGACCTAGAAAGTAAAATTTTAGGTGTCGGTCTGCTAGTAGACCTGTATCCATAGAGTTTTATCTTTTTTAGTTTGGTTACCACCTTAAACACACAGGTAGTGACCATGAAACAAACAGAAACATTTGAAAACTACGTAGGCGGCGCTGAAGACCTTTGTCGTGCTGATCGGGCACCCGAAGGGTATGAAGAGTATTTTCCGCAAGAGCGTTGGAAGTGGCTCATGCGTAACCGGGATCGCAATGGTCTTGGCAAAGCGCTTATTTATTACTCTGATCGTCGATTTTTTCTATCCAAGAAGGCATTTCGGGCATGGCTTGAAAGTCGATTAGGTAAGCCTTTTAACAATTAACGGAATTTGATTCGTCATAGATCGTTAGTTGTACCGGTATGGAATGCCAGTGTTTCGAGCAGTTAACGTTCTGTGGCGAATCATCTTATGAAGATGATGGACATGCATATAAAGACTTTCTTATCGCACTTCAAAAAAGTACGCCAGATGAAACCAAATCATTGGATGGCTTGTTGCCCAGCGCATGACGATAAAACACCTTCGCTTTCGATTACTGAAAGGCCCGATAGGACGTTGATCTATTGCCATGCTGGCTGTGAGACGGAGGATGTGCTGAAAAAAGCAGGCCTTTCGTGTAGTGACTTATATCGTAATCAATTCAAGGCCGCTTATGAGCAAGCTGCTCATAAACGCATAAAGGTCGACATTGATCCGCTAGATGTTGAAAGAGGGTGCTTGCGATTGCTAAGTCTCGCATTGATCAAGGTATAGAAATGTCTATTGATGACAGAGCAAGAGTTGCTCTCGCAGTGGAGCGATTGAGGGAAGAGAAATGAGCAGTTCAGATCAATTATTGTCAGATATTTTAGATGTTGAAGAAAAGATATCGAAGCGTGACAAGACCTATAGATATCCAATTATTTGGGCTGATGACTGTAAGCCAAATCTAAGCGCAAAGTATTTGATTGATGACGTGATCGAGCAGCAGTCAATGATTGTGACTTATGATGAGTCTGGTTCAGGTAAGACATTTCATGTGATCGATCAGGATATGTGTATTGCCACGGGCCAGCCTTGGTTTAACCATAAAACAACTCAAGGGACGGTTTTGTATGTGGCTGCGGAAGGGCACAAAAGTGCAGAAAATCGTGTCGTGGCTTATAGGAAGCAGTTATTAGTTCCGCCAAAGTTTGCATTACTTCCATTGAGTATTAACTTATTTACCCCCGAAGCAGATGTAGACCCGCTGATAGATAACATTAAACGTATTCAAGATGAGACGGGTGAGGATATTGTCAAAGTGACATTAGATACTCTGGCTAGAGTGATGAGTGGAGGTAATGAAAACTCATCTGAAGATATGGGGCTGCTAATCCATCATGCGGATAGGATAAGGGAAGAGTGTAAAGCTACGGTTCATTTTATTCATCACTCTGGAAAGGATTTGGCAAAAGGAGCGCGGGGGCATTCATCGCTAAGAGCTGCAACTGATACGGAAATTGAAGTTAAGAAAATGAATGATCGACATATCGTCACGATAACCAAGCAGCGAGATGGTGAGATGGGTCGAGAGTATGCATTTGATCTTAAGACGGTAGTGCTTGGTGAAAATGAATCAGGCAAAGAGATTTCAACCTGTGTGCCTGAGTGGGACCTTTTTTATAGTGGCGCTAAAGATACTAAGCCGCCGTCAAAGTCAGAATATTCGATGATTAAGTTTATTACACAGTTCATTGATGTCGAACGCCTTAGACCTCCCAAAGATGTAATGACTAAAGCAAAACATCCACCTAAAGAGGGGCAGTGGATATGCCGCATCAGTACCCTTAAAGATTATGTTGATGAGTCAGGAGGGGTGTCAGATGCCGCAAAAACCTCGAGATCGTGCCTTAAATGGGCTGCGTGACAAAGGTTATATTGTGATGTTCGAAGATTTCTTGTGGTTGAAGTGATGTTCACGGACACAAGACAAGGTGGGACATTTTTAATTTGTCTTATTCTGCAGATGCTAGATGGGTCTCGGACAGACAAGACAACACCCTATAGGGGTGTCTGTTCGTCCGATGTCCAATCTTCGAGAAAGGTAATTTCTAGGGATTTGATTGCGGGCAAGTTCGCACCTGGCTGTTAAGACTCTGCAAGGCATCAAATCTAACGCGACCCTAACTTAGGATCATCACTGTACTCATGCGTATGAATGAGTCTTATGTTGATGGATTGCTCATTGGTGAAAGTCGTTGTCGTAAATGGGATTAGGTGGTGTTAGCCTGACTTATCTAGTTATAAAGTTAGATGGATTTAGACTTCTAAAAAATGGTATTTGATGGCCCAACACATAGTCAGTTTTTCTGTAATTGACTGATTTCACTGCCAGGTAGACATATAAATTTTTAAATTGTGTCTTGAGACTACTCACCGACATCCATATCGGAATTTCTTCGGTACAATTGATCAATTCACAAAGAAGTACAGAAATAATCTTCTCTCAATATGACCAGAGATCAGTTGCTTAAGCAGTATCAGTAGCCGAATGCTGAGGGCCTTTTTCTCCCTCGGGCCTGTGATTTGAAGGATTTTCCCATGACTCTATATGACCTCCTCGAACAGATTGAAAACGACCCACTCGGCATTGCCTTTGCGGATGTGATTGCGGTAATCGATGCTAACTACGTCTTCACACCCACCGCTTTCCGCAATGGCGAGACGCAGAATGCTGCGGGCGAGAATAATGGTTCATGCAAAATCTTTGCGTTTGCCAAGCTGCATGAGTTGAGTGAGGCAAAGACCTTGGCCTTGTTTGGCGATTACTACCGCAGTGATGTGCTCAAAAATCCTGAAGGTAGTGATCATCAGAACATACGTAACTTCATTCGTCAGGGTTGGGCGGGTGTTGCGTTTGAAGGTGAAGCCCTCAAAGCTGAGGCTTGAGCCTGGCGGAGTGCCTCTCAGGTGGGATAAGGGGCTTTGCAGATGCGTTCACCCGGTAGTGTTATCAGCGATATTGCGCCGCGCTAATATTTTTGTTGTTTCAGCTTCGACTGAGCCGCCGAACAATCTCTGCGTTACTGAGTTAGATTCTTCTAATGATGCACTGTTATGGTGCTTAAAGCTGCCCGTTGACTGTGCATTTTTGGTGTGAATCTTCCATTTATTTATAATTTTACGAATAAAAACAATATTTTATAATTGTTGGTATCTTGTTTGCAGAAGTTTCATAACGAATATTTAGATGAACTGTTATGAGTCGACTACTGCTCTCTACCGATCTTGATGGAACCCTTCTAGATCACTACACCTATAGTGCCGCACCAGCAGACAAACTCTTTCCGCTATTAGACCGGCTGAATATCCCTTGGATTTTCAATACCAGTAAAACAGCCCCCGAGTTGATTGCACTGCGAAGTCAGTTGGCCAATCCACACCCTTTCAGTGTCGAAAATGGGGGCGCTATTTATGTACCTAAGGGAAGCCAACTAGCGGCTGAGTTGGAGTTGCAAGAACACCTTGGCTTCTACGTTATCAACCTTGGTCTGACACGCGCTGACATTTTGTCACGTGTCGAGCCTTTCAGATCACAGTTCAATTTCTACGGCCTATCTGAGATCTCTGTTGATGAGATGGCTGTTATGACGGGACTCTCGCATGAGCGAGCAAAGTTAGCTCTGGATCGAAATTTTAGTGAACCCTTGGTTTGGAGAGATTCCGAAGAGCAACTTCAACGTTTTTCATTGTCTCTATCGGAGATGGATATCCAGGTAGTGAAAGGGGGGCGTTTTGTCCACCTTCAAGGTGAGGTCTCAAAAGCTCACTCCCTAGCTTGGTTGGTCGATCAGTATCAAACGCTTTGGAACACTAATGTAGAGAGTATTGCGTTGGGTGATGGTGAGAATGACCGCGCGATGCTTGAGATGGCGGATATTGCCATTCAGGTGCGATCTCCCGTTCATAGCTTTCCAGCCATTAATGCCTTAGGTGAGGTTATTCAAACAGACCTTTGCGGGCCAGAGGGTTGGTATCAAGCGGTTAAAGCCTTGGTCGCTGACCGATTTCCCGATGCATTCTAATTTAGGAGTATTTTATGGGCGACTTTTATCAAAACGGTATCGTTACAACGCTGCATAACTTGTCAGATAGACCGGTTGAAGCACTTGAATCAGAGTTGCTAGAGTTCTCAAAGCATAGACAAATGGGGTTGATCTTGCCCTGTCTTTACTCGGAGTTAGAGACCGAAGCGATGCCCAATATCCTGGAGCATCTCATGCAGGTTCCTTACCTTTCACAAATAGTGATCGGTTTAGATAGGGCGGATGAACAGCAGTATGGTGACGCCTTGAAATTCTTCTCTGCGCTACCTCAAAACATCAAAGTGCTCTGGAATGATGGTCCACGACTGCGTGCAGTTGATGAGATTTTGCAAAGTCATCAGCTATCACCAGATCAACCCGGTAAAGGACGGAATGTTTGGTTCTGCATGGGTTATGTATTGGCATCCGGTATTGCAGAGTCGGTGGCAATGCACGACTGTGATATTTTGACATACGATCGCTCTCTGCTGGCGCGTCTTATCTACCCGGTCGCTAATCCCAACTTTAACTACGAGTTCTGTAAAGGGTTCTATGCGCGTGTGGCTGACGGCAAAATCAATGGCCGGGTCAGCCGATTGTTGGTTACTCCGCTGATAAGGGCGTTAAAGAAAGTGTGTGGGCCGCTCGATTATCTGGAGTATCTTGATAGTTATCGATACCCTTTGGCGGGCGAGTTCTCCTTTAGACGCGATGTGATGAATGATATTCGCATCCCATCCGATTGGGGTTTGGAGATTGGCGTGTTAAGTGAGATGACTCGTAACTATTCAAATAACCGACTCTGTCAGGTTGATATTGCCGAAATTTACGATCACAAACATCAGGACATCTCGCTCGATAATGAGCATGCCGGACTCTCTAAGATGTCGATCGACATTACCAAGGCAGTGTTCAGAAAGTTGGCAACCAATGGCATTGTCTTCAATCAAGAGACCTTCCGAACCATCAAAGCGACCTACTTCAGGATTGCGCTCGATTTTGTCGAGACCTATAGAAACGATGCATTGATCAACGGTTTGAAGTTAGATGTTCATCACGAGGAGCAGGCTGTTGAGCTGTTCGCTCAAAACATTATGAAAGCGGGAACTCACTTCTTGGATCATCCAATGGAGACCCCTTTTGTACCAAGTTGGAGCCGCGTGATCAGTGCCTGCCCAGATGTGCAGCAGATGATATTAGATGCGGTCGAAGCGGATATGAGCGAATTTGGGGAGGGTTGATCATGACAACACTAAACCATACCCAAATTGAGCAGCGTATAGCTGCTCATCTAACAGTTTTGTATCCAGCTAGGGATATTCATGAGCTGACCCAGCAGTGTTTAGAGGTTATGCGGCTCTCAGTGGATACCCCCTCACCTGAACCGCATCGAAATATATGGGATCAGTCCGATGTCATGCTGATAACTTATGCTGACTCGCTTAGGAAAGAGGGTGAGGTGCCCCTTAAAACATTGAATGACTTTGTAAAGAATCGTCTAGCAGAGAGTATCTCGGTAGTTCATCTGTTGCCCTTCTTCCCATTCAGTTCCGATGATGGCTTCAGTGTTATGGACTACACCACGGTCAATCCTAGCTGTGGAGATTGGTCTGATATTCGATCCATGACCGAATCTTTTAAGATTATGGGGGATTTGGTCATCAATCACTGCTCAAGTCGCAGTCTCTGGTTTGAGAACTACAAAAGGAGTCGATCCGGGGCGGACTACTTCTTTGAAGCTGAGCCTGAATGGGATCTATCGCAGGTGGTTCGCCCTAGAACCTCGCCTCTTCTGAAAGAGGTGCGAACAGTGAATGGCGAGAAGCACGTTTGGTGCACTTTCAGTCATGATCAAGTCGATTTAGACTTTACCAATCCAGATCTGCTGCTAGAGATTCTCTCGATCATACGTCTTTATTTGGAGCAGGGGATACGTTGGTTCCGCCTCGATGCGGTGGCTTTTTTGTGGAAAGTACCAGGTACCAGAAGTATCAACTTGCCAGAGACTCATGAGGTGATACGTCTGCTACGACTGCTCATAGAACACCATTCATCGTATGCCGTCATCATTACTGAGACTAACATTCCTAATTCGGAAAACCTCACCTATTTTGGTAACGCCAATGAAGCACACCTAATTTATAACTTCTCGCTCCCTCCGTTACTGATTAATACCCTAATAACAGGTGATTGCACGCATTTAAAGCAGTGGTTGATGACTATGCCTCCCGCTCAATATGGCACAACCTATCTGAACTTCATCGCATCACATGATGGTATTGGCTTGCGACCGACTGAAGGGCTGTTGAGTGAATGGGAGATAGAAAACCTAATTGGCACCATGCAAAGATTTGGTGGTCGAGTAAGTTGTCGAACAGATGCCGAAGGAAACTCAAGCCTTATGAGATCAATATTAGCCTCTGGAATGCCATGGTGGGTACGCATCAATCGGGTCCTGATGGGCTCCAGTTTGCGCGCTTCATCTGTGCAGCAGCGGTAATGATGGCGCTCGAGGGCGTTCCGGCGTTCTACATCCATTCATTGTTAGCTACAAAGAATGATGTCGAGCGTATCGAGCATACAGGTAACTTTAGGTCGATTAATCGTCATGCTTGGGATGTTGATCAACTGGAGCAACAGCTCTCTGCGGAGACCCATCACAATAAGGTATTCGAAGCGATGTTGGCCCTGTTAAAAATTCGTCGTAAACAGCCAGCCTTTCATCCCAATGCCACCATGTACACTCTGCATACAGGAGAATCACTGTTTGCCTTCTGGCGTCAAAGTATCAATCGCTCGCAGAGTATTTTTGCCGTCTATAACATCACCAATGAGCCGCAGACCTTTAACTTGTCCGAGTTAAACTTGGTGATTACTGATCAGTGGACAGATTTAGTCAGTGGTGAGGTGTTTGATGATCGGTTGGCGCAGGTCACACTTCGTCCCTATCAATATCTTTGGTTGACGAATAAACAAGACTGACTTCTTTTTAGGGGCAAGGGTGGAAGACGGATCGGTCGTAATGATTAAGTATTTATACAGACACAGAAAAAGAAAAAAATTATGCGTTTTGTTTAGGTCATTGATTCAGTGTAAGTCTGCGATTGCTATATATTGATATTTCTCCATGTACTTAATAGTTACTTTTTAGTGCTACTGGAAGTTGGAGTTATCTTAGCCGTTATTGTGATGGCTATTTTTTTGCGTGACAGCAATCACCCTTCAATGATTTATTTAATGAGAATATTCAGTTGGATGAACAAGCGATTTGGCACCGCAGGTACAGCGTTTTTATTGATGTTGCTACCGCCTGCTGCGGGATGGACCCTTTTCTCGCTGATTGCACAATTTGTGCACAAAAAATCATCCATTCTGCTAACAATAGGCATTATGTTCACAGCGTTGGCCGTTCTTGCATACAGAGCAGTAACCAAGGACAGATCGTGAAGTGGTTACTTGTCTATCTTGTTGTTGATTCTCTTGGTGTTGCAGTTGCAACTCACGGCACATACAGTTCAATGAACGAATGTTTTCGTGCGAGGGATGCGCTCAAATACGAAATCAACGGTAACTGGCGTGAGCAATTTCCAATAGGTCAGCAAGCTGTTTGCATTGAGTTTGCACAAGAGCAATCATTAGTTTTTTGACATTGTTAGCCGGTGATAAAAATGAGCGCTGAATACGACAAAATATTTATTGTAGAAAAACCGAGTTTTTCAGATTATGTGATTGATGGGAACGCTGACCCTGAGATAACTCTTGTTAGAGGTGAAACATACCTTTTGACTTCACCACCGATGGTCATCCTTTTACATTAAATCTTCCTTGGGTGCTGGAACAGCTGGACAATACGATTCAGGTGTAATCAACCAAGGGTCGAGTAGTGCGAACCAAGATTTAATCTTTACAGTGCCTGATGATGCACCGGACACCCTTTACTACCAGTGCTCGGCACATTATCAAATGAACGGTGTGATTAAGATTGTTGATCCAAATCCAGCGGCTGTAGTAGTTCCAGAGCATACCGGCTTCGGTGGTTTAGACTTCCAGCTAGATGCATCTGAATACCAGATGTACTTTTTCGAAGGTGCATTTGGTGAGGTAGTAGTAGATCCGACAGAAAGCGGGAATACTGTTGTCAAGTTTATAAGAACAGCGGAATCAAAGCACTACGCGGGAGTAATACTTGGATACCTGGATGGCTTTAAAGTAGATGAAATACCAGTTGATTTAGAAGCCGGAAATACAACCATTAAAGCTAGAATCTGGTCTCCGAACGACGGAATAGTCGCTGGGATGCAGATTACCGACTCAGTGGAAACTGGCAAAGGAAATAACTATTTCAATGTATTCACACAGGTTACCCTAAGTAAAGGATGGAACGACGCGGTCTTTGATTTTCAAAACCAGTCGATCGATACGTCGATGAACCTGGTGAGTTTTTTCCCAACGGGTTTGTTGCGACCCCTATCGAGCCAACAGCCACCTACGATAGGTTGTCACTTTATTTAGATTGGGAGAACGGTAAGGACTTTGCAGGAAACCAAGTTGGCACAGCTTTAACTGAGAACGTAACCTATTATATTGACAATGTGATACTTGGGTTTGGGGAGCCTGTTTATTATGAGGGCGCTTCGGGAGCAACTGAGCAAATAAAGAGTACATTTAGTCATTTTAAAAACCACGTTTTATCTATCTTAGATGATAGTAGTGCCACACCACCTTCAGCTACCACCGATGCTGACTTAAATGGTTATACATTGGTCTTTGAAGATACCTTTGACTCAATCGAGTCTGGTCCAAATGCCGCTAACTGGACATTTGATTTAGGTAATGATGGTTGGGGTAATGGAGAGGCTCAGGACTATCAATCAGGTCTTGATGATGCACAGATCATCGATTGGGATACCTCATCAGAGGTCAACGGTGCATTACGTATTACGGCTAAAAACGTCGGAGGGACCATTACGTCTGCTCGCGTTAAAAGTGATATTGATATGGGTCCTTATGGATACTATGAAGTCAGAGCTAAGTTGCCATCAGAAGATGGAGCCTGGCCTGCAATCTGGTTGTTGGGTGAGGGTGGCCGCACCAATTGGCCAAATGATGGAGAAATTGATCTTGTCGAATGGTCATCGGCAAATGCAATGGCGGATACACAGATAATTAGTGCGCTTCATTATCCAGCAGCGCATGGTGGTAGTGCGAACGTTACGACGACCAATCTTCCTACACCGGTTGATGATTGGCATACCTACCATCTCTGGTGGACACCCGATGCAATTAAAATTGGTGTGGATGGAACTGAGGCCGATGCACACTTGGTTTACTCAAAACCAAATAAAGCCACTAACCATGGTTGGCCCTACGATGGGCCAATGGACATGATTCTCAATATTGCAATTGGGGGCACGTTAGGTGGTACGGTGCCAAGTAGTAACTTTGAATACACAATGGATGTTGACTACGTAAGGATTTACCAGATGGAGGGCCTTGAAGCTTCTGAAGCGTCCTCAAAACTAACAATAACGTACGAAAGTGATGATCACTCAGGTTACATACATAATGATTTTGAAGGAAACAACTCGATCGTTTTAAGTGCGAGCGACGCTCCTCAATTCTCTGATGGCGCTGTGCTACAAATCACAAAAACAACTGGCGCTGCCGAAATTGCGGGTACTGTATTATTTGATTTGTTGGGAAGTGGTGAGTTAATTAGTGCAGACTCGAGTGTTGTTTCAATGGATGTGTTGAGTCCAAGCGATAACGTTAAGGTTCGTCTAAAACTTGAGGACAGTACAGATCAAAATGTTTTTGTTGAGCTAGACGCTTATACCGAATCCAATGGCTCAGACACATGGGAAACACTTACCTGGGATCTTTCTACCGCCAATGGGTTGGATCACAATAATAGCTACGACAAGGCAGTGGTGTTTATTGATTTTGGTAACCTGGGTGATAACAGTCAGTATTACATAGATAATGTGCTGTTTAACGGTTATACCGCTTAGTGAATTTACCCTCACCAGTAAGAGCTATAAAACTTTAATCAACGTCCAGACGAATGGTTTTTCACTTTATTGATTGATGTCGTCGATATATCAGTTAATTAAGACAGTATGAGTTTTAGACGACCAGAATTCTCTTAAGTCTGCCTTTAATCAAAGATTAATTCGATACTCTATGGCGAGTAAGCCTGATGTGTCAGAGATATTTCCTTGATCAAGATGCAGGCGAAATTTCACGTGGCTATTTGGCATGCTGGCGGTAAGACCTAATCGAGTAACCACTTCGCTATAAGATTCTGCGTTACGTACTTTGAGTAGAGCTGAATCGATGGCTATTTTTGAATCTTGAAAATGTAGAAGTTTGGATAGAACACCTTCAAGCATAAAAAATGAGTTTTTGATCAGAGTACCATTAATGCCTAATCCAACGGTTCTATGCCAGTCACGAATGCGCAGTGTGATGGGATCGGTGAAAATGCTGATCCCTTCGGGGAAGCGATAACGTGAATGACTGAAGCCTATGCCCAGTTGCCAAAAGAGTTGAAAGTGGTCATTTGTATAAACCGGTTGGGAAATGTCGATTGAATGTAACAGCCTAACTTGTTCTGTGCTTATAGGGGCGTTTTGGGTATCAGAAGAAAGGGTAACAGCACTTAGACCTTTAGAATTGGTGGTTGTATTGTTGTTGGCATTGTTACCAGAGAATTTTTCGTAGGTCCTTTTGGCATTGTGAAACTCATCCTGGGCAAAAAAGCGACCTGAATTCACTGTAATCTCTAGATCACTGGCGAAAGCGGACGAAATCAATCCACAAATTAAGCTTATAATTACTAAAGTCAAATGAACCATATGAGTTTTATTTTAGCGGTGTAGTCATGGCAAACGTCAACGTTGATATTCGAGTAAATTCAGTAATCATGAATGATGATATCGATGCGCAGACATTTTTCGACCCAGTTCCTGATTTTGTAGCACCCACTTTATCGCCTCTTAAATATGAGTCTCAATTATCGGCTTTTTTGGATGGCTCGAGTCAGGTAGCTCAAGCATTCTCATCAGATCCTATCTCGGTTACTGCATCTGGTGTGACATGGCAATACGATGCGTCTAACAAGGTAGTGCTTTCTTGGAGTCTCCAAAATGTCAGCTCGCTTGATGACTTAAATACGGCTATTACATCGGGTGTTGAAAACGGTACGTTTAATTCCTTATCTGTTTTCGACAGTGGTAACAAGATTTTTGAGATCGGTCTTTCAAGTAAATCCTTTTCAATAAGTACAGGAAATACAAGTATTGTATTTGGCGGCAAGCTTCCAACTGGGATGCATGACATTCTAACGGTGTTTGAGGAATTTGCTAATGCAACTACCTTGCTTGGTTATTCAGGCTCTGAAGTGGATGGGTTGTTAGCAACAGGGATCGATGAAGATGCCATGTTGGCGGTACTCGATAAGTACGCTTTAACTTCTATAATTATTTCACATGATAGTCAAACATTGTTCTCGATAAATACGGGTTCGACACAGTCTTCTATAAAAATTGCAGACCTGCAGATAATTTCCAATGGCGTGAATCCTATTGACTCCTTTGGCGATGAATACCGCATCTTAGATGCAATTATTAAAGCGCAAGATTTCTTTTCATGGAGTTGGACTCAAACTGGGGATCAACCAAAAATTTACTCTACGCCATTAAATTTAAGCGCTGAAGCTCGAGCTGAAGTGATTGAAACATTGAAGCAGCTTGCCGCCGCTGATTCTGTTGTAGTTAACTACGGCAATCAAAAGTTACTGGGGTTAAGTTTAAATTCATCAACTGCCAAACTGGAGTTGCTTGGCCTAGAGGTGGAGGTAAAAGGTTACTTTCCAGACTTGTCACTAGGCGATCTGCTTGAAATTGTAAAAACAAATCAAGAAATCCAATCTGGCATGGTGGCAGATGCATCTTTCGATGATCTTAAATTCTCATTTCCTGAGCTAGAGTCGATAAAAATCACCTCTGCGAGTGGTGAAGAACTGATGTCACTTGTGGCAGATCAGCGTGCAGCTATCGGCGATGATGTATCGCTAAGTTATGAGATTGTTGGTTCTGAACAATCAAGTCGATTGACCAGTAACAATATGAATTTAGTTGGGGGCATGCTTAAAAGTCATGTGAAGATGGGTGATGCGAATGACTCTATGTCTCTGTATGGCTACGAGATGCTATTGGATCTCGACGCTGTGCCGCCATGGGGGTTCAACCAGGCAGCAACCGCACCAAAAAAGACGCCCACTGAGTTTGATCTTGATGGTGGAGAAGGTTCAGACCATCTATCGGTGACTACCGCTCAGTCCTTAGCAAAAGACCATACCAGTATTGATTTGGCTGCAGGTTCGATGACTATGGTTACTGAAATAGAGGGGATTGACTACACCATTTTCAAAGGCAAAGTGCGTAATTTTGAAAGATTTACGTTGAGTGGTGATACTGAATTTTTGGGTGATGATACCAATTCAATAATCTCTATCTATGCAGGCAATCCTTGGGAAACGAGTGCTAAAAAAGTTGTTATAGATGCTCAGGACGGAGTTGATGCATTGGATTTATCTTCACTGACATATGTTTATGACGTTGGTTGGACAAAAAGAACCTACAACAAGTCTGACTTCGTAAAAGATTATGCGTTTGAATATAAATCTGATGGCACCTTGCATTTTGATAAACATGACGATGATCAAACGCTAGATTTTAAAAGCATTGAGCTATTTAAATTTGGTGATGCGGAATATTCAGTTGTTACCAATTTATCAGGCACCGGATTGTGTGAAGGGGCTGTTGGAAAGGATTTTGTATTTGTTGGTAATGGGGCGCATTGGATAGAAGCCGATGCTGATAGTGATGTCATCTGGTTATCCAGCACCAATATGTTCACTATGTTGGATATAGCAATTAATGTTTCCTCTTCGGATTCTGTTCAAGTTGGTACCGAAGAAAAGATCGAATTAAGAGGGATGCTGCGCTATGAAGATGTGATCAATGGCGGCGATGATCTTGATACATTGATGTTGTCAGACGGTGATGATGCAGTATTTCTTCATGATGCCTTTTCAAACTTTCATACAAGCTTGACGTTAACTAAAGACGATAAAGGTAGAGATAGCTACCAAAGGCTAGATGAGGTAGAAGAAATCTATGGCCTGGCTGGAAACGATCTTATTGATCTGACCTCTTATGATTACTCATTGAGTGGGCAATCAATTACAGTTGATGGCGGTGTTGGCAACGATATTCTTTGGGGCTCGGATGCTAATGAGGCGCTCATTGGTGGAGAGGGCAACGATAAGCTTTTCGGTGGTTCTGGCTCGAATACTTTAACGGGTGGTTTAGGTGCTGACGAGTTTCAGTTCACAAAGACATCAACTCAGGATACGTTGACCGACTTTAATCTTGCAGAAGGCGATTCACTTAAGTTCTTCAATACAGATGGGGCATCTTTTGATATTGATTCATTAGTTCTAAGTGGTACTGGCCTCTCAATCAATTACGCCTTTAACGAGGCTATTACGCTAGAGCTTCAAAATATCTCATACAACCTCTCCCAGATTGAAGCTGCAATAGTGATTGTGTAGTTAATTTCAGGCTGAAAGCTGCATTCTGGTTTTAAGCTTCATCAGGTTAAACCTAAAGTATATTTATTAAAGTAAACTTATTGAGTTTGATGCTTATTAACGTTCCACTCCAAAAAAATCCAACTATCATCTGCGTGTTAGTTCGGCGAGGTACAAAAAAGGTACATCGCGGTACAAAATCCCCCTCAACTCTGCACATTTGACATTGTGTTGGGTTGTGTTAACTTGTTGATATATCGTGTTTTGTTGATTTTTGCTGTGTTATCAATAACTTATTGGTCAAGCTTTTAATCAATTGGTCGGGCGTTTGAATCTCCCACGACCCGCCATCTAAAAAAGCCTGAAACATCCCGTTTCAGGCTTTTTTTTGCCTAAAATTTAGGATTTCTTGGCCCTTTTTTCGGAATATTCTTACTTTTCGGTCTAGGCTATATTTGTGCGGTGCACAATTTTTGTGCAGCTATTTCGCACAAGTTGCATTTTGAGATTGCGGAGAAGGCATTGTTACTTAAGGAAAGCCAAGCCTATTTTACATCAGATGTTTTGATGCCCTTTGTGGATAAAGGCTACGGGCTACCGTTATTGCTAGAGCTATACCAAGTGACCACGAAGAACCGAGATTACGGCGTTCGCCAGATTTTCGATAATCTCGATGTTCCAAAGCCGGCTTACAATGCTTTTCGAGCCTTCCTTGATCGCCTGGTCTCTGGTGGATCGGTTGTTTTGGTTCAATCTCGCCGAAAAGCGAATCGTAAGATTCCCACCTTATCGAGAGCGGTGATTGCTGAGATCGAAAGAATAGAAAATACCCATTCCTAATACCTTCTTAGTGACTTAAATGAGGTAAATTAGGTCAACTGTATTTTGGGTGTTATTCATTGCGTTTTTACCTCACCGCATTTTTCGTTTTAGCGATGGCTTTTATACTGCAGAGTTGGATTGTACAGCCTGTACAGATCGCACTATTTCCAGATACTGACTTTACCCTAGCCAATATTATTTCGATTCCCTTTGGCGTTGGCCTGATGATTGTTTTGATGATGGGCTATAAAGGTGTGCCGGTGGTTATTTTGGGTAAGTCTGTTCTAGGATCTACCTTCATGGATGTTGCCCCTTTGAATGCTTTAATTCACGGTCTGCATGACGGTGTGGCGTTGCTGCTAGCGTTGATGGCAACGGCATACATGCTCCGACGTGATCTAAAACAGGGGCTATTAATGCAATCGGTTCGTGCAAGTACTCTGATTCGTCAGGCGTTTTTTATGTCGATCGTGGCTAGCTTGATTGATGGCGTTTTGCATGCCAGTGTGAACCTTGGTGCAGGTGATGCAACCTTGTCGATGCGATACTTGATGAGCCATATTGTTGGCGGCTTATTTATTTTGGCCTCTTTGTATCTCCTGCGTTTTCGACTTTCCCGTTGGATCTCGGTTAAAGATGCATAAACCGTTAGCCTTTCATATTTTTTTAGCTAGTTTGTTGTTGGCAATGTTTGCCTTTCAATTTGAAGTTGTGCAACCTTTTGAGAAATCCTTGTTGGGAAAAGGGCAGATTCATTTTGTAGATTGGCTGTTCTTGCCGCATGGACTTAAGGTGATCTTTGTTGTGCTTCTAGGCGCCTCGGTTTTGTGGGGCATATTCCCAGTTCAATTAGTCGCTATGTGGTTCTTTTTGGGCACCTCATTTGAGACCGCTTTGGTCTACGCCGTGATTGCGACAATCGGGCTTTGGGTGAGTTTGGCCTTGCTCAATTTGCCCGCTGGAAGACCCTTAAATAAAGGGTTTACCTCGGGTGAGGACACATCATTTCGGCTTTTTCGGGCTGTGATACTCATTGCCCTGATCACATCGCTGATAACTGCACTGGGGATGTCCACGTGGTACGCATCTATCGATGGTGTTTGGGTGTTTCCCTTTAAATTCCTTATAGGCGATATGCTTGGAACTTTAGTCATTTTGACTATACTTATTGCAGTGCGAAAGCCAATCTTAAATACGATGAAATTCAAATGACAAATTTAAAGTTCTTTTTGGGATTAGTACGGATGCTAGCCGATGCGTCTGACGAGTTAGGTTTAACTGTTCTGACCGAATCTGACCGTACTATTTACATGTTGCTCTGGGAAGCTGCGGACAAATCTTCACGCCAGTTGGAAGTGCGTTACGAGGAATTTGTTGATGCGGTATCTGGCCCTAACGTGAAATTCTCACGTGCGCAGTTCTACAAGACCTTAAAGAAGCTGGAAGACCTCAAGTTGATTGAGCGTGTTGGTAGTCCACGTAGTGCGCGTTATCACTTGCTTGGGTGAAGTCTAAGCCTACCGCTTTGAAAGCCCGCGCTAGTCGCGGGTTTTTTTATGCGTGTTGATAAAGGGAATAGATAAGACCCCGGTAAGAAATACAGCATGCTTTGGATCTCGGTATTCATCTAGCCCAATAGGCATCGCTTCATGCGCCACGTCAGGTGTTGACTGATAACTTCCAAAAAGATGGTCCCACCAACTAAGTCCAAAGCCAAAATTTCTGTTTGATTCGATTGCGTCAGTTGAGTGATGAATCCGATGCAAGTCAGGTGTGACGATAACCCGTCTCAATGCGGTATCAATCTTTGCAGATAGATTGATGTTGCCGTGATTAAACAAAGAGCCTGCATTTAACAGCAGTTCAAAAATCAAAACGGCCAGAACAGGAGCACCCAACAAAGCGATGATAAGTGTTTTGTAAATCATCGAAATGGCGATTTCGAATGGATGAAAACGTAAGCCGGTGGTGACATCAAATTCAGGATCTGCATGATGCACTCGATGCATTCGCCAAAGCCAAAGGGATTTCGTGCATTAACCGATGTTGCCAATAGACGGCACAATCTAAAAGTATGACGGAAAGAGTGACTGCTGCGATGGGGTGAATCTCGATGAGATTGAAGACCTATTTGTTGCTCACTGATGATGAGGGATATGCCGACAGCCGCCATGGGAAAGAATAAACGAATCAACAGCGTGTTGATTAACATTAAGCTGAGATTGTTTAGCCATCGGGTGGCTATGGACGAAAGGCGTTTTCGTTTGGGGGATAGCCATTCCCACATAGCGATAACAAAAAATACAACCACAAAGGCAGTAAGTCGGAGGGTAGGTTCGTTTTGTAGTACCCAAGATTCCATGAGCGTAAAGATAGCGCTATTGAGATCACTCTGCTGTGGTGCTGTTTAATTCTTTGAGCTGATTGATCACGTTCGTGTAGAGATTTTTTTCTCCACCTAAGATATGGCATAGGCTTTACCTTCTGCCGCCGTCTTTTCGCGGAGATCTTGGTCATCTAGTGTGGTTTTAATTGCTGATGTCAGGGCCGCAATGTTCTCAGGTGGGACGGTGATTGCGGCATCGAAGGGTACAACATCATCGACTGTGGGGCCTGAGGAAATAATCACGCATTTTCCAAGCGCCATTGAGCTGAGATAGACGCTGATGCCGGTCGCTGAGATATTGCCTTTGAGAACCGGTAAAACGACCAGTGACGCGCCAGTAATATGCTCGAGAAAACTTTTACGTTCACCATCATGGCGAACGATCTCAACATTGCTAGGCAGGTTATTCGTTGAGAGTGCTGATCCGTGTTTGGTAGTTTCGCTATCACCCATGGTCACGATCCGGACCCGATGGTCGATATGTTTTGAAGCTTCGATTAACGAATTGAAGTCACGTCGGGAATTACCACCACAGAAGATGTAGCCTTGATCGGTCGATTCGATCTGCTGAATCATCTCCAAGCCATTCACCTTAAAGGGAATGTAACTAAATTTTCCGCTGGAATGCCATAGTGCTTTGTATAGCCTTCAGTTCGACGAAAATACTCAATAAACAGCTTGGGCTGATTAAATAGCCAACGGATAACACTTAGTTTCAGTCTTTGTTTGAGGGTGTTAGTTTTGGGGAATGGGTAAGACGGTATCGAGTTTAACGATTTGCGCACAGCGACCAAAAAGTAACCAACGTGCGCAACAAACTTTGATGAGTTCGGGTGCAGCACAGTTGATCAGTACGAGATCATGCTGCTTCATGGCTTTAAGAAGGGCGATCCACTCAGCGACGAGAAGGGCTCTGAAGCGATGTTATTGAAAGGTCTTTTACGTTATCAGCTTGTGAGAGATCGGGCAGGTTGGTTAGAAGCCGAAGGGCCATTGTCACGAATCCTTGTGAAGTGCTTATTAGGAATTAAACGATTATCGGCGTTTTTGGCCGGACTTTAGCTGTACGAAATAGATGACACCCTGTTCAGGTCAGAAAGCGGCATTTCAGGTCTTCTAGTCGGGTTATTTTGGTCAAAAGTTCGCTATTGTTAAGGTGTGACCAATTTTTGTTCTAAGTGTAATTTGTACAAATGATGAAAGTAACTTCAGCCACCATCACGATCAGTAACCTCCGTTTGAGAACCTTTATTGGGTTCAACCACGAAGAGCGCGAAAAACAGCAAGACATTGTGATCAATGCGGAGATTCAGCACCGTCTAGATCCACAGGTTGTGGAGCATGACCAGGTGGATGCGGCTTTGAATTACAAAACCATCTCCAAGCAAATTATCAAACTTGTCGAAGATGGCAGCTTTTTACTTCTAGAAAAATTGACACATGAGGTGTTGGCTATTTGTGCCAAAGATACCTCAGTGATCAAAACCACTGTGCGTATCGATAAGCCACATGCTTTGCGCTTTGCCGATTCAGTATCAGTCACCTTGTCCTATGACGCAGCAGTGGAAGCTGCAGGAGAAAAAGAACATGAGCACACCCTCCGTTCGATTAGCCAAGCATCCTGAGATTAGCGCTGAGGCGCGTCTTGTAAGAGATACCTTGTTAGAGCAGGGGCTTGAAACCCCAATGTTCGACAATGGAATGAATTCTGAGCAAAAGTACGAGCGCATCCGTGAGCTGATGGCTGAGGTAATGGATACGCTTGGCTTGGATCGTGAAGACGATAGTTTGGCTGAAACACCGCATCGCATCGCAAAAATGTATGTGCGAGAGATTTTCTCAGGCTTGGATTACACCAAGTTCCCTAAGTTATCGCTTATCGAAAATAAGATGAATGCTCACGAGATGGTGAAGGTCAGTAATATCGATCTGACAAGTACTTGCGAGCATCATTTTGTCACCATTGATGGTGTGGCAAAGGTGGCTTATATCCCAGAAAAAACCATCATCGGTCTATCTAAGATCAATCGTATTGTTCGTTTCTTTGCGCAACGCCCACAGGTTCAAGAACGACTGACACGCCAGGTCTTGGTGGCACTTCAGGTCTTGCTGGGCACTGAGAATGTCGCAGTGAGTATTGAAGCGACACATTACTGTGTGAAGTCACGAGGCGTGATGGACTCAAATTCGAAAACAAGTACAACGGCGCTTGGCGGATGCTTCCTCGATAATCAACACACTCGAGCTGAATTCCTGCAGTCTTGATGTTATGTCCAGTGTTCTCGATAGAGGTGAGGGTGAGGCGCCTCAGCTAGCTTTAGTTATAGGCGCTAACGGTGGTATCGGACATGCGCTGCGCGTGCGATTGCTCGATCGCTACCCATCACTTCAATTGGTGAGTATTTCTCGAGACCAATCTTTACCCATAAACGATAGAGATACTCCGCTTGCTGCAGATATCTGTGCTGAAGATGAGGTTAACGCCTTACCGGAGCAGCTTAAGGGCTACGGCCCTTTCGATTTATGTCTCATTGCCACTGGATGGTTACATGACGAGGCAATGCAGCCAGAGAAGTCATTTAAGCAATTGAGTGTTAAACAAATGCAACGCTCGTTCATGATCAATACTATTGCACCCACGCTAGCCATTAAGGCGCTGATGCCGGTGTTGTCCAAGCAAGCTATGATCGGTGTGCTATCTGCCAGAGTGGGTAGTGTGAGTGATAACCGCTTAGGTGGTTGGCACAGCTATCGCGCCAGCAAGTCCGCACTGAATATGCTGATCAAAAATTTCGCTATTGAGCTATCGCGAGCACCGAAGAAAAAGATCATTGTCGGTTTGCAACCTGGAACAACAGCGACACCATTATCTGCGCCGTTTCAGAAAAATGTCGCTGAAGGCCATCTACAAACACCTCAATACACAGCAACACAACTTGTTGAAGTGATGGCTAGGCTGCTACCAGAGGACTCTGGAAAACTATTTGATTTCTTAGGTGAGGAGTTTGCACCATGATAAATAACCCAGAGTTGGTGGTAAGAAATCAACGCAAACTTTTGATGTATGTTGCCAAGCAAAATGATACCGGCTGTTGGGTTTGGCAAGGTCAAATCTCAAACAGTGGCTATGGCAAAGTTCTTCTGAAAAGTGACGAAGGTAACAAGATGCACAGCGTGCATCGTGCTGCATTCGAGCTGTTTGTTGGCGGCATGAAAAAAGACGATATCGTTGTTCAGACTTGTGGTAATCGCTTGTGTATCAATCCTGAGCATCTCAAGGCAGTGGATGAGATCGATGATACCTACTGGAAGAAATCGCTCTAATGATGAAACCCATCCGTTGGTTTATTGGTTGGGATGTTGGCGGCTGGAATTGTGATAACAACCCGCGTAGTCGAGATGCGATTGCTATCTTAAACGAGCAGGGCGAATTGGTTGGGTCGCCATGGCGTGGCAATCTACGAGATACGATCAACCAATCTTCCTCACCGGCGCAGTGGATAGCGGGGTTATTTGAGCTCTGTGGTGTGCAGTGGTCGCCAGATCAGGGTGCTGTGGTGATGGCAATTGATATCCCGCTGGCGTTCTCTGATGAGTTGGTGGCGCTATTGCATGGAAAGCCGGTATCTCAAACGATTAATTCTTCATCAGAAAACCCGTATCTCTATCGTTATACCGAGCGTTATTTATTTGAGCATGGCGTACGTCCTTTATCACCGATTAAAGACATGATTGGTGCTCAAGCAACAAAAGGTATTCATGTGCTTGCGAAATTTTCACCCACAGTTATTTCAACAGGGAAGTGGAGCGATGGTGAAAACTTAATTGCCTTTGAGGGTTATCCTTCTCCATGTAAGCGCTCGCAAGATATGTTGGATGCTAAGCGGCTTTATGCTGAGCAGGCTGATGAAGATCGTGAAGACGCCATTACGTGTGCCATCTTGGCGATGTGGTCTGTCAAACACCCTGAGCGTCTGTTGGAGCCAAAACCAGAGGTTTCTGACACTGAGGGTTGGATATGGATCCCGCGTGATGTGATTTTGAAGGTGGACTAATGTCAGGTTTTTCTCAAACACAACTTAATGACTTGTTCGCTGGCGAGCTGAATGAATGGTCACTTGATAATGCTTGCCTCTATCGTGAATGGCGGTTTGCGAATTGGGCAAAAGCAGCTGAGGCTTTTCAGCTTGTCTCGGCTTTAGCAGAGCGCGTGGATCATCATCCTAAGGTGTGTGTTGAATGGGGTCGATTGGCTGTATGGCTGAAAACACATGATGGTGACTTTATCGGTGAGAAAGACCTTGGCTTAGCGTTACAATTGAATTCTTCGATTGCTTAAGCTTTTTTCATGTCAAACATCACTGTTGTTGATCTGCCGTATGTTGAGAATGCGCAATGTTATTTCATGGCATTGTCAGGGCGCACTCATTTGACATGGCTGGATAGTGGTCGCCCCGGTCGTGATGAAGGCCGTTTAGATATTCTTGCTGCAGATCCAGTCGAATCATTAGAGATTGATTCGAAAAATGCGCATCAAGCTCCCAAAGTTATTCGTGATTGGTTAGCTCGTGGTGATTCTGTATCAGAGGCTGTTTTTTCTGGGGGTGTACTAGGTGTCTTGTCTTACGAGTTAGGTCGATTGTGGATGGGCTTATCAGATTCAACGAAGCCTCGTCTGATTAACGATGGATTCATTGCTCTATACGACTGGATGGTGATGGTCGATCACGAGCGTCGCGTGGCACAACTTGTGCGCCAAGGGTTGAGTGACATTGCTGATTCCGATTGGCAAGCGCTTGTGAGTCAGCTGAGTGATTTTGCTTCGCGTGATTTGAGGCCTTTGAAGCCTGTTGGTCGCCTGATCAAAAATTGCTTATCGATTCATGCCTATCGAGAGGGCATTCAGGCAATAAAACACTTCATCAAAGAAGGTGATGTGTACCAAATTAATTTCACGCATCGTTTTGATGCCTTATCTGATTACTCAGCAGAGCAACTTTATTTGGCTTTACGTGCGTTAAGTCCTGCGCCTTTTGGCGCCTATATTGATGCGGGACGTTATCAGCTCCTAAGTAACTCACCTGAGCAGTTTTTGAAGCTGCAGGGTAATGAGGTTGAGACCAAACCTATCAAAGGCACACGTCCGCGCGGTGAATCGATCCAAAAGGATGCGCAAGTGCTAGCGGATCTGGCAGCCAGTGATAAAGACCGAGCTGAAAATCTTATGATTGTTGATCTGCTACGTAATGATCTTGGTCGAGTCTGTGTGCCAGGCTCTATTCACGTGCCTAAGCTATTTCATGTCGAAAGTTATGCCACGGTGCATCATCTGGTAAGTACGGTCTCTGGGCAGTTAAGAGACGGTGAGGATGCGGTTTCCTTGTTAAAGGCTTGCTTTCCCGGGGGATCTATCACAGGTGCGCCTAAGCACCGTGCGATGCAGCTGATTGATGAACTAGAGCAAGAGAGTCGTGAGTTGTATTGCGGGTCTGTAGTGCGTTTTGGCTTTGATGGAAGCTTGGATAGCAGTATCACGATTCGTTCTATCGTGAAAAAAGATGACGCGCTGTATTACTGGGCGGGTGGCGGCATCGTTGCTGACTCGGAAGCCGACAACGAATACCAAGAGAGTTTAGATAAGGCGACAGCCTTTATGCGATTGCTTGAAGATTAAGCTTTGAACTTCTCGTAGAAGTAATTGGTTGCTTCAACAAAACCTTCAACGCTTCCGCAATCAAATCGACGACCTTTAAACTTATATGCTAAGACCATGTTGCGCTTAGCTTGCTCCATGAGGGCGTCAGTGATTTGAATTTCGCCGCCTTTGCCAGGAGGCGTTTCACGAATAATGTCGAAGATATCGGGTGTCAGAATGTAACGACCAATAATCGCGAGATTCGATGGCGCATCTTTAGGGTCTGGTTTTTCGACCATGTTGGTGATCATGAAGACATCTTCTTCAATCTCATTGCCCGCAATCACACCATACTTGTTGGTCTCTTCCATTGGGACTTCTTCAATACCCACAATGCTGCAGCGATGTTTCTCATAGAGCTTGGCCATTTGTGCCAAAACAGGATCTTCCTCGCCTTCACAGAGGTCGTCAGCTAGAACAACACCAAAGGGTTCGCGGCCAATCAGAGCTTCGCCGGTCAAAATGGCATGACCTAAACCTTTCATCTCGATTTGTCGGGTGTAAGAGAAACAGCAGTTATTGATGATGTGACGAATGCCGTCGAGCATGCTCTCTTTGCTAGTACCGCTAATTTGATGCTCAAGCTCGTAGCTAGTATCGAAGTGATCTTCAATCGCGCGCTTACCACGGCCTGTGATGATGCCGATATTGCTCATGCCTGCGGCCATCGCTTCCTCAACGCCATATTCGATCAATGGCTTATTAACGATGGGCATGACCTCTTTAGGCATCGCCTTGGTGGCAGGTAAAAATCGTGTGCCATAACCGGCAGCAGGGAAGAGACATTTACGGATCATCTGAACATCCTTTTCGGTAGAAATAAGTTTATTGGCGCTTCTGCCACGTGATTTGATCATTATGATCAATTATGTGGTGACGTAAAAGCCAAGATTTAGCATCGGCCGCATCCTCTTCAAACCAAGCTTGCGCTGAACCCAGTCGAAAGGTGTAGCCCCAGTCGTCCATATCCACACACATTTGTTGGCGATGAGTGGCGCTAATGTGATCTGAGAGCAGTATCTGTAGATAACAGACGGCGTTTTCTTCATCAAAATCGCCACCTGCATCGGTATCGAGTGCATCGCGCCGATGGGGGTCCATGCAGATGAAATGACACGCCTCATGAAGTGCTGAGTGGAGCGGGGTGTCTGGGCGAACATAAAGCTGGTTATCAATCAGTCCTGCTTCGCTTTCGCCCCAATAGGATCCCGGGATGTGAACGTCATTCTCAACACTAACAACTGTGAGTTGGAAGCGATTCAGAATGTGGATCAGGGATTGAGTGACAGTTTCAGTGCAAAGGATCATAGAGCTGCGACGACCGGACAAGTCGCCGAAGGATAGCACTTGCTAGCATTGCTCCCAAGGCAGTTGATGGAATCGCCAGCCACCTACTTTGCTACGTTGATGTTCTTCGTTTAGCTCGCCCTCAAAGCCTTCATCAACATGCATGACATTTTTTAGACCTGCGGCAAGCAGTGCTTTGCCAGCTTCATGTGAGCGTTTGCCACTGCGGCAGATCAGCACGATAGGCGTACAGCCATCGTTATCTGCGCAGACAACGCCGCCAAGCAGGAGTTTGCGCACTTCGGTGACGAACTCTGGGTTAATATCCCAGTCAGGTTCATCAATCCAAGGTACGTGAACAGCCCCCTTAGGGTGGCCGACGAACAAGAACTCCATGGATGAACGGATATCGACAAGTACAGCACGACTGTCGTCTTGTAGAAGCTGATAGGCCGCTTTTGGCGAGATACCAGCTGGTTCGTTTGGGTTAGACATGTCTTTTCTTTGGTGTTGATGGTTATCAGGGCGTAATCCCTAGATAAGGTATAGAACAAAGCTATCGGCTTTTGGGAATTAAAAGCATTTAATAAGTCAATGCGAGAGCGACTGATCACATCTCTGTTTTACGTGGCAGCTAAGCTGCCATGGTCTGTGTTGTCTGGCTTAGGCGTTATCGTGGGTCATGTTATGTACCTGTCGAATGGTCGTGAGGCTAAGAATGTGCAGGCTAACTTGAAGATCGCTTACCCAAATTTAAACGCGCAAGAGCGCAAAGCGATGACCAAGCAGGCGCTCATTCACAGTGCAAAGACCTTTGTGGAAATGCCAAAGATTTGGTTATCGCCAATGCAGCTTTCAGATCGAATTAACCCGAATGGATTACCGGAAAAAATGTACCAACTTCTTAGTCAAAAGAAGGGGCTGGTGTTAGCGGTTCCGCATCATGGTAACTGGGAGATTGTGACAAGCGGTGTGCCTCAAGATGTCTCGATCACCGCTTTATATCGACCACCACGCCAAGCCTTCATCGAACCATTGATGAAAAAGGGAAGAGCTATTGGTGGTATTAAAACGGTTCCAACGGACCGTGCCGGCATTAAGGCACTCTACGACACGCTTAAGGCGAATGATGTTGTCGCGATACTGCCTGATCAGGTACCGCGTGCTGCAGGTGCAGCAGCGGTGAGTGCTCCTTTCTTTGGTCGCGAGAGTTCAACCATGGTGCTGATGAGTCGTTTAGCGGCAAAGCACAATAGCCCGGTTTTGTTCTGTTGGGCTGAGCGTCAGGCAGATAACCGTTATGTGATGCGTTATTTTGATGCTGCGGCTGAGGTGAGCGATAAAGATGCCCAAGTGGCAGCTATCGCCTTAAATCACGCGGTAGAGCGTGTGATTGCTGATCAACCAGCGCAATACCAATGGGCTTATCGTCGGTACACGCCAGTTAACGATCAACAATTGAATCCATATTCTTAAATATTTTTAACGCGCATAAAAAAAGCCCGGCTAGGCCGGGCTTTTTTATTGGATAACGGTTTACTTACGAGAAGATGGACCGTTGAATTCCATACCGTTACTCATGTGAGTAATGAAGTACTCCATGTTGCGAAGCTCTTCGCCTTGAGCCTTGTAAGGCTTAGCGCGCATCTGCTTCATACAACCACCAAGACGACGGTGTAGGGTACCGAGATCGCCCCATTTCTGGCGATATACAGGCCAACCTGTGCCGTGACCTAGGGCCATCGATAATGTGTCACCACGTACGCGAGTACCGCTGTTTTGAACGTGACATGACGCACATGAGAAGTTCAACTGACCACGACGAGCAAAGAAGCGAGACTTGCCATCGTTGTAAGCCGCTAACGCATCGTCGTTAGGGATTTGAACATCGACTTTTTGGCCGCGAGACTCGTAAGCCATGTAAGCAGTCAAACGGGTCATATCACCTTTCTTATACTTCAGTGGCTTTTCACCGTTCGCTTTGCGACATTCGTTAATCGCTAGCTCCATGGTAACAACCATCTTGCGCTTGTCATCCCACATTGGGTAGTTCTTACGCTGAGCTGGGTCGCCACCAAAACAAGCGGCATAACCTTTACCGTTTTTGAATGGGGTGTTCCACATCTCTTCACCGGCAGCAACCATATCTTCATATGGAGGAAACTCTTCGGTGTTTTCCCATTGTGAGCGTGCGTCAGCAAGAATTGAGTAAACGCCGTTACTAAAATCTGGCCTACCGCCTGCGCCGTCATCAGGGTGACGTTTTTCGAAATAAGCACGATACGCAGCTAAATCTTCAGCTGGTGATGTATCGGTAGCTTTTTTGTTGCCGTGACCGTCTGCAATCGCAACAGAAGATGCTGAGAAAGCGACAACTGCGGCTAACGCATATTTTGTCATTTTCATTTATTGACTCCTCCCAGAGTGGGTTCAGGGCGGTTGCTTGGTACATGGCCAAGCAACTCCAACCCAATAACCTTAGCCGGTTTACTTAACTTTGGCAGTAGCTGACTCGCTATTACCTTGGTTATCGGTCCAAGACAAAGTGATTTCATCACCTTTCTTACCAGCTGCTACGAAAGCAAGGTAAGGGTTCTTATAAATACAACCACTCCAGTTAGCAGAAAGTGCATTTGCACCGCCGATGGTTGCAGTTACTTCAGAAATGAAATGTGCAGGGAACATCTTGCCAGTCTTCTTGTTTTTACGAAGACCAGTTTCCATTGGGTGGTTCATAAGTGCATTACCCGTTACTACGCCTTTTTTCTCTTTAGCGCTAACATTGATTGACTTCTTAGCCATGGTTAATACCTCTTAAATTCTTTAGCTATTCGTAAGGATGTGTTCGGATTAACCGCCACAACCACCGATGGTGACTTTTACAGACTTCTTAGCGTGTTGCATTTTGCCGCCTGATTTAACAACAGCAACAACATCACCGGTCTTACCCATTTTGATACGAGTAGAAACAGATTTTTGTGCACCTGGCCCCATGAATTGAGCAACCAATGGAGAACCGTTTGATGATGCGTAGATTGTAACGCTGTCAGCATTCATGCTGTGAGTTACAGTAATAGGTACGACTGCACCATTTTCTGCGATGTCTGGTGCCTTAACCTTGATATCGCCTGAAGCGGCACCAATGTCACCCATTTTCTTAGCTTCGAACTCAGCCTTAGGCCACGCAGCTAAAGCTGCCTGAGGTGCCAAAAGGCCAGCACTTACTGCAACACCAACAGTGCCTGCAGCCAAAGAGCCTTTCAAGAAGACTCGACGTTTCATATCAGTATTCATTTACTACTCTCCTAAGAGTTGAATAATTTTAGTGTTTGTACAGATAGTCCATGATGGAGTTGATCTCAGCATCAGAGATGATGTTGAAAGCACCAAATGGAGGCATGAAAGAATTTGGATTCTTCGTTGTTGGATCGTAGATCTGATCAAACAGAGCTTTACGATCTGGGAAACGTG
Organism: Gammaproteobacteria bacterium; assembly: GCA_038144195.1. Lineage (GTDB taxonomy): Bacteria > Pseudomonadota > Gammaproteobacteria > Chromatiales > Chromatiaceae > VMDJ01. The sequence continues at coordinate 1,355,686 of JAYQNH010000002.1, forward strand.
ACTTTTCATAGTCAATAAGTGGTGGACCACCGTTGCCAGCTTGGTTATCAGAACCATCAGGTGAAGGAATCATATGGCACGCCACACAGTTACCTTTTTTACGATCTGTAATTAGTTTGTAGCCCTCATCCGCAGCAAAAGCTGAAGACATCAAAGATGTACTAGCAATAACTGCAGCCAAAGATAGAGCGGCTTTTGCGTTCTTAGCGGTGTTCCGCATCGCATTTCCTCCTAAGCTCAATTGGGTGAATTTCTACGACTTCAACTTTATTAGTAATGTTCGAGTTAAGTGGCACCCGGAAGTGACAGTCTTATTCGAATTCTTACACCCAGTGTTTTGGGTAGTGTGTAGATATTAATGATTCGTTGGCAGTAAGCAAGTGATAACAAGGGATTTTTTTAGCTATATCCATACTTTAGGAAGTGCTTATAAATACATTCCCACAGGTCATCGTTGAGCTTTTGTTAACGAATTTGATCATCCAGCGCGCGCTTTTCCGCCTTGAACACTTTTCGTCGTGAATCGATCAGTGCGTTCTCATAAAAAGATAACCGCGGTTGATTCATGGCTATATCTAACTGAGCGATCGCCTCCTCGAGCTGCCCATTGAGGTAGAAGGCCTCAGCTTTGTAGCGATGTGCGGTAACCACTTGGTCAGACTCGCCATAAGCGCGGGATAAAAGGCTAAATAATGAGGGGGTTTTTACCTCAAGCTCGACCAGGCGTTCGATGCTGTCGATGACCTCATTCCAACGTTGTAACTTCATGGCTATGTCAGAACGCACGGTGTTCAGCGCAATGTTCAGAGGTTTTTGTTGCAGCGCAGCATCAAGACGAGCAAAAGCAGTTGTTGGATCGCCAAGCTGAGCATCCAGTTGGCTGAGCGTGATAACAAAGTCGATAGTGTCGGGATGTTTCTTAAAGAGGCCACGCAAAAGGGTTTGTGCTTCTTTGTAGCGTTTGAGCTTAAGTAGGGTAAGCGCTTGTTCATAGAGCTTGGCATCTCGTAGGCGAAGGCGACCATCTTCGAGTTGACCTTTCAGTGCAACGAGATGTTGTTCATGATTGATGGCTGCATCGACGCGTAAGCGTGATTTCACTAAGTGATAACGCAAGCTGTCTTCGTTTTGGATGTAGGGGTAACGGCTCGCCAAATCGATCGACTCTGCCGTTCGATTGGTGCTTACCGGGTGAGTCATTAAGAATTCCGGCAACTTGCTGTCGTAAACCCGATTCGCTTTGCCCATGCGCGAAAAGAATGCAGGCATCGCATTGGGTGAGAAGCCGGATTCAGCTAAGACATCAATACCCACGCGATCAGCTTCTTGTTCGTTGGCGCGAGTGAAGTTAATTTGTTCTTGAAGGATGGCGGCTTTTCCACCAGCTGCAGCGGCAACCCCTGCGTCACCGCCAACGGCTACGCCTAATGCTATCGCTGCGATCAGCACAGCTGCGTTGGGGATCGCCATGTTTTGGGCGGTTTCCCATGCGCGAAAAAGGTGTTGCTGGCTGACGTGAGCTATCTCGTGTGCAACAACGGCGGCTAGTTCACTTTCGGTTTCGCTGGTGGCGATTAAGCCGGTGTAAACACCAATATGACCTGCCGGTCCAGCAAACGCATTGATCTGCGGGTTATCAATAAGGAAAAAGTGAAAGTCCTGTCCCGAGGCATCACTATTTTTAACTAAGCGTTGGCCAAGTTCTTGAATGTAGTCACTGAGGATAAGGTCGGTGAGTACCGCTTGATTACGCCGTACGCTACGCATGAACGCTTGTCCAAGCTGGCGTTCTTGCTTGGGCGTCATTATACGGTTGGCACTATTCCCCAGTTCAGGCAGCTCGATATTCAATGCATAGCTTGGTGTGCTAACTAAGCTCATGATGTAAAGAGTGATGAGTGCTTTTTTGAAGAATGTCATACGGGTTAGGTTACCCGTTAGCGGGCTTAGTTGAGTTGAATGCGTTGACCCCATGGGGTCTTTCTCTTTCCCTTTGACGAGCCAGATCACCGGAAAGTTCGGCTCAACTTCAGGAAAAGTGCCTTCTGCATCAGTGAAGTAAACCATTAATGCCGGATTGATGCCGTGTTTATTTAAATGATCAAACACGGGGCGAAAGTCAGTACCACCACCGCCGGTAATTTGTGACGGGCATTCAAACTCTTCCCAAGGCTCAAAGGTCCACGGGCAGTTATCCGCTAAGGCAGAATCACAGGCGTATAGATTGATGCGAGCGCGCATCTGGCCTTTGAGTGCATCGATCTCGGATAAAAATTCATTGATCTCGTTCGCTTTGATTGAGCCACTGGTATCAATGGCAACTGTGATATCGATCTGAGCACTTTTTAATGACGGCAGAATCGCATCACCTTCACGACGAGAAGGGCGCATGTAGCTGAAGTCATCACGCGCAATCGCTGTCATATACCGTGCTAACAACATGCGCCATGGCAGTTGCGGTTGTAACAAGTGATCAATGATGCGCGCCATGGTCCCGCCGAGCTTGCCAGCTTGCATGGCCTGTTGAGCGGCTCCGGCCAGTCGTTGTTGCCATTGCACATCGAGGGTGTCGCGTTCTTCGGGTGTTAACGGTGGGGGTGCCGGATCACCTTGATCGCTTTCGTTTTCGGGTTCCGTCTGAGTGTCGGGTTCGCCCATATCTGCTTGAGGAGCATTGTCGGATTTTTTGCCGGACTCACCTTGCTCGCTATGTTGCTTGGGTAGTCCGCCTTTACCCTCTTGCTCATCAGAAGGGGATTGTTCTTGCTGACGCTGCTCTTTTAGTTGCTGCTCAGCATCTTCAGGTGACTTGCCTTGCTGACCACCACCGCCCTCGTTTTCTTTATCGTAAAGATGTTGATCTAGCGTTTCGGTTTGATCGTTGTCATCCAGTAAAGGATAGATCTCTTCAGCGGTCATGCCGAGATACAGCGGCATGATGTTGGCATTCGGTGGTGGCTTTAGTCCGTCATCAATCAACAAAGGATTGATCGCATAGTCGCACGCAAGATCCCAGCGGTGTTTAACGCGATGCTTGCGTCGAGCGAAATGCGAAAGCGCGCAATGCAGGGCTTCATGGGCCAACATGAATTGTGTTTGTTCAACTGACAGGCTTTCGATGTATTCCGGGTTGTAATAAAACTTACGCGCATCGGTAGCAGTTGTCGGGCACCACTGGTCATTTGCAGCAACCATAGGTAAGCGCAAAACCAGCGCACCCAAAAACGGCTTATCAAGAATGAGCTTGGTGCGCGCAGCGGTTAGTTTTGTTTCGATCTTTTGCAGATCCATCGCGACTTACTCGTACAACATCACATCGGCAATCGCGTTAGCCCAATCAGCAAACTGTGGCACTGAAAAGAGCGTTTCACCAATCGCACGATGTAAATCCGAGACCAACATAACGCCCATTTCACGTTGCGGGAAGGTGTTGGCGTAATCAAGGATATTGCCAATCACAGTATTCGCTTTATCAGTATCTGCTGCGCGAATCGCTCGACCCACTAAAGCTGCCGCAACAGCATATTGCAGATCAATTTCATCCGGTACAGGCGTTGGTTCGCCCGCAACAATGGCATCGAGATCTGGCATCTTGTCGAGACTATTCACAAATGCAGTCAGCTCAATGCCGGCTGCTGGTCCGACACAAGCTTGCAAGGTGCCTTGTAAAAGCTCAGCGCTATTACCGAACTTTTTCAGTGCGCGATGAGCAAACTCCCATGAGCGAGGCGAGGGGAAGGCAACCGGGTTATGCGCTGGATCAAAATCAAACAACAGCTCTGGACGGAATCGAAGGAAACCGATCACGCGCTCATCAATCTCGTGTTTGTAAGCCCAAGCGACCCAGTCATCTAGATGAGCTTCTAGTTCAAAGTGAGAGAAGCGATTCGCCAGTGGTGCAGGCATGGTGTAGGTCACGCCGCGGTCGCCTTGACGGTTGCCAGCAGCAAAAATTGCCCAACCTTCAGGGACTTCGTATTCACCCAAGCGGCGATCGAGTATCAATTGATATGCAGCAGCTGAAACACTTGGCGGTGCTGAGGTGATTTCATCGAGAAACAGAATGCCTCGCTCGCCGTGACGTGCTGCGTTCGGAAGGATGGCAGGGATTGCCCATTCAACATTCTCGTCATTGCGAAAGGGTATGCCTCGCAGATCGCTCGGTTCCATCTGCGACAGGCGGATGTCGATGACCGAAACGTCGTGCTGATCAGCGGTCTGACGAATCATGTCGGATTTACCAACCCCTGGAGGTCCCCAGATCATTACAGGGGTGTGAACACCGTCGAGCGTACTGCTGAATTCGCGTTCGAGAATGGTCATTAATTGGGCTGGGCGCATACGATCTCCGCCAGTTGGGTAAGATTTTTCGAATTATTTTGCTGAAGAATGGGCAATAAGCCTGTAAACATCAACCGTTCTGACGTGTGGAAAATTCCCGAGCATTAATGAGACAAATTCTTGCTTGTCATTAGTGAGTAAATAAGGGTATTCTAATGCCCCGTTTCGGAGCCTCCCCTTGTGTCGCTCTCGATAGCGCCAAGGTTGTTAGTGCAATCAGGCCGAACGGCAAAATTTACATCACCGACCCATAAGGGCGGCAGAAACGATTAATTTCGGAGACTTTTATGAACCAGTTCTACTACGACGCAGTAACCAAGATGGAAGAGATGGGCTGTGATGAAGAGTACATTCAGGGCTGGCAGGCTGGTTGTCTGCAAAACCCAATGCGTGAAGAGCAGCGCGTAAACGAAGCTTACGAGGCAGGCTACGCAGATGGTGAAGAGAAGAGCACCGATAACTTTGGTAACTGGGCGAAGTAATTTTCCCTTACCAATAAAAAAGCGGGTCATTGACCCGCTTTTTTTATGCCTGATAATCCGTGTTTATTCGTACAGATTCATCATCGCACGAACCAATTCCTTGTTAACTTCAACACCATCTTTATCCATCACCTGATCAATAACCCAACGATTCTCTTGTGAGGCTCCCATCACTTGCTGGATCTCAAACCCTAAGCAACGCAGGAATGGGTAAGAAGGGCCGTCATCGGTGTAATTGAAATCGGTATATTACTAGCCGCGCTTGTTCATTTTTTCAATAAATGGCATTACATAATCACCAGGACCAAGTATGTCAGAGCAATTGTCTTGCAGGTGTCCAGCTAAGTGCTTAGCGAGGGTGATAACGAGTTTGCGACGTAGATCATCTGGCATCTCAAAACGTAAGTGCGCTAAACGATCAACAATTTGTAGTTGGAAAATTAAATATTCAACGATGACATCCATACGTTGCTTGTCAGAGTCATAGATGTAATCTTCGCCGTGCAGATTGATAGCTTTGTCTTTTGCGATACGCCAACTGATAAAAGCTAACGCGCTTGCGATCTCGTCAACAGAGCGTTCTGCGCCATCATCATGCCATCGGCTTTTGATTCGAAGTGCCATAGTTACCTCAAGATGTCTTAACAATGATTATCGCCGATCTGAGATCTGACCATCCTCACGTTCTATCCCGTTTTTATTTTCGAAGTGCGGCAAAGTCCAACATGCGTTGAATTGAATGCACGGCTTGTTCCCGGACGGATGACTCGATAAAAATTTCACCGCTGCGTTGTTGCAAGGTTGTTTCAAGGTTCTGCAATGCATTCATTGCCATCCAAGGGCAGTGAGCACAGCTTTCGCAGGTTGCACCTTCACCAGCGGTGGGCGCGGAGATCAGTTTTTTGTGCGGAGCACGCTGTTGCATCTTCCAGAAAATGCCATCGTCTGTGGCAACAATGAATTCATCTTGTGGCATATCACGTACAGCGTTAATCAATGCTGTTGTAGAGCCGACAAGGTCAGCTTGATTGATGATGTCATCCGGTGATTCAGGGTGCACTAGAACAGCAGCCTCGGGATGCAGTTTTCTTAAACGCTCTAAAGCAAACCCTTTGAATTCTTCATGAACGACGCAGCTGCCATTCCAAAACAGCATGTCTGCACCCGTCATTTTTTGCACATAAGCACCGAGGTGTTTGTCCGGTGCCCACAAAATCTTTTTGCCTTGTGCATGCAGGTGCTTAACGACATCGAGTGCGATACCTGATGTCACCATCCAATCCGCACGTGCTTTTACTGCAGCACTTGTATTGGCATAAACGACCACCGTGCGATCAGGGTGTTGATCACAAAAGGCGGAAAATTGATCAATCGGGCAGCTTTCATCTAGAGAGCAGGTTGCCTCCAGGTCTGGCATCAAAATAGTTTTCTCTGGATTGAGAATCTTTGCGGTTTCACCCATGAAGCGCACACCGCAGACCAATAATGTTTGCGCCTTGGATTGTGAACCAAAGCGAGCCATCTCTAGAGAGTCGGCAACACAGCCGCCAGTTTCTTCAGCTAAGGCCTGAAGGTCAGCATCCACATAATAATGAGCGACAAGCGTGGCATTTTGCTCTCGCATTAAGGTTTTGATGCGATCTTTCAGTGCTTCTTTTTCAGGCGCAGAAAGGGATGGCCAAACAGGATGCGCTGGCACATGAATTTCGGGCACGTTGGGTGCTGCTGACGTGTTCAATGAATTTCTCAGTTTACTTTACGAGTCTGTGGCGATCGGCCAGAGCCATGCAGCTCCTCTGACGCCACTCGAATCGCCATGAACTGGCGGTTTTAGTTGTGTTTTCAGTGTATCTGAAAAGACATAACGCGGCAGACGGCGAGGCACTTCATTATAAAGGGTTTCTACATTCGATAAGCCGCCGCCAAGCACTATCACTTCGGGGTCGACGATATTAATGACCTGAGCAAGACAGCGCGCCATGCGATCGTAGTAACGATCGAGCGTTGCAAGGGCTTCTTTTTCACCTTGCATAGCTAGCCGAGTGATTTCTTCAGCTTGAAGTTCGCTGCCATTGTCGCGTTCAAGTCCGGGGCCGGATAGCCAGGTTTCAACGCAACCCAGTTTGCCGCAATAACACTGGGGGCCAGGCAATTCATTTTCTTGGGGCCAAGGTAGCGGATTGTGTCCCCATTCGCCGGCAATGGCGTTCGGTCCTTGAATTAATTGCTTGCGGATCACTAGTCCGCCACCAGTGCCTGTACCAACGATCACGCCAAAAACGGAGCTGGCGTCTTTACCGGCACCATCGCTGGCTTCAGAAAGCGCGAAACAGTCAGCATCATTTGCCACTCGCACTGGTCGCTGCAGTAATTCTTCTAAGTCGTGTTGCAATGGCTGTCCGTTCAGACAGGTGGAGTTGGCGTTTCTCATCAGGCCTGTGTCGGGTGATGGGGCGCCTGGCGTACCAATACCAATGGGAAGCTGTTTATTATCAGTGAGTTGATCGATCAGCGATCGAATGTGCTGCAGAGTTTGTGAGTAGTCACCTTGTGGTGTGTCGACGCGATGGCGCTGCAAAATGCTCCCCGAATCGGCCAGCAAAATACCTTCAATTTTTGTTCCACCAAGATCGATTCCGATGCGCATTTTTTTACTCTATAAAAATCGTTTTAATTTCAATCAGCTAAGCCGCTTATCTTGAATAAAAGTCAAGATTCCACCCCGAAAGAGGTAACTCATAAGGGTTTTCTCAATTGCAATAACAGCCTCTATTGAAGGATAATCGCGTGCTAATTAGAACCTAGCAAGCACTTGGTTAAGTCGATTCAAAAAGGGATCTATTAACCTTTTGTTTTCAATAATAAAAGCGGTTTTTGGCGACGGGGAAAGTCAGAAATCGCAGAAATTAGGAAGAAACAGATGCGTCGTATTTTGTTGTCTGCAGCTTTGGCTGCTTTTTCGTCACTGGCAGCCGCTCAAAATCCAATTCCAGCGTCAGACGACATCTTTGTAGTTGAGGCATCGACCGAACGTCCTACCATTGCGGTTGGCGGCACTGTTGTACCTTTCCGTGAAGTGACTTTTGCAGCGCAATTGCCGGGTCGTATCAAAACGATCTCTGCTATTGAAGGTGATGCCTTTGAAGCCGGTAAGGTGCTAATCGAACTGGATGAGGCAGAGCTACTAGCGAATCGTTCTGCGGCGGTTGCAGCCTTAAATGCAGCAGAAGCTGACATGCGTAATGCTGGCGTGCAATACAACCGTGAGTTGTGGTCACCACAGGGTAAGGCTTCACCGGGCGGTATGGGTATCCCGAATTTATTCGACCAAGTCTTCACGCGTCCGATGGAGGATTTCGTTGGTGGACGTGACCGTGATGCAGAGCGCAGTGCGGATCTTTACGCATCGACAACCCGTATCGAGCAAGCACGTAGCCAGATCATGCGTGCGCAATCAGAAATTCAAGCCATTGATGCCAAATTGCGTGATGCAAAATCGATTGCACCTTTTGATGGTGTGATCATGCAGAGAATGGTTGAAGAGGGTGACACTATTCAGCCGGGCCAGCCGATGCTGACCTTCTCAGATGTTACTTGGCTTCAGGTTGAAGTCGATGTGCCAGCACGTCTTGCACAAGGTTTGCAGGCAATGATGATCTTGAAGCAATCAGCATCGTTCGATGATCATCCTGAAGCGGTGGATGTGCGTGTTGCACAAATCTTCCCAATGGCTGACATGCAGCGTCACACCATTAAAGTTAAGTTTGATATTCCACAGGGTGTTTCAAAGCCTGGTATGTATGCCAAGGTGTTGATTCCTGATGTGACCGCAGCATCGTCAATGAGTCAGATGCCAGCGATTCCAAGCACTGCGATTCGTTATCGTGGCAACCTACCTATCGTTTATGTGAAGAACATGGATGGTTATCCAGAGTTGCGTATGGTTCGCGAAGGCAAGCACTTGGGTAATGGTCTAACCACAATCCTTTCGGGCATTGCGGAAGGCGATATGGTTTTTGCCAATCCAGGCCCTGATATGTTGAGCCGCCCTCAGCGCACAAACGTTCAAGAAGAAAAACAATAAAAGCCGGCTGAGCTAGCAGGTAAGTTTGCATGAGCACTATAGATTCAAAAACATCTGAGCCAATGCAGTCAGGTGCTAATACCGAACAAAAGAGTTTAGGTATTGCCGGTGGTATTGCTAAGGCATTTATTAACTCGCCACTTTCTCCTTTGCTCTATGTAGCAATGTTGTTGTTGGGCATATTGGGTTTAATGGCAACGCCACGTCAGGAAGATCCACAGATCGAAGTGCCGCTGATTGACTTGGTTGTTCAGTATCCTGGTGCTGATGCATCAACGGTAGCATCTCTGGCGGTTCAGCCTCTTGAGCGTCTGATGTTTGAAATCGATGGGGTTAAACACGTTTATTCATCGACAGCTCGTGGCATGGGTATCGTCACTATCCAGTTCGAGGTGGGTGAGCAGATGGAGTCATCACTGGTTAAGGTGAATGACAAGCTAGCCTCCAACAAAGATCGTGTTCCAGCAGGCGTTGTGCCGCCGTTGGTTAAAGCAAAAAGTATCGATGATGTCCCTGCGGTGACGATGACCTTGTGGTCTGAGAAAGATTACAACGGTGACGGCATTCCCGATGTTGATGATTCGCAATTACGTCGTTTAGCCCAATCGGTGCTGCAAGAGATTAAGCAAATTCCCGACACTGGCGCGAGCTTCGTGGTGGGCGGTCGCGCAGAGCAGGTGACTGTTGAGGTATTCCCAGAGCGTTTAGCAGGCTTTGGTCTCAGTGTTGGTCAGGTTGCGCAAGCTATCCAAGCGGCGAATGTTGAAACCCAGATGGGTGGTGTCGAAAACGGCGGTGCTCATGTGATGGTGGTTTCGGGTGAGTTTTTAAGTTCCGTTGATGACATCAATCAGCTGCAAGTTGGCTTCCATAATGGTGTGCCAGTTTATGTGCACGATGTGGCTGAGGTTCGTCAGGGTCCTGAAGATGCTCGCCAAACGGTGGCTTACTATACCGGTGCGGCTACTGATCTGAATCGAGCGATTGCTGTGCCAGCGGTGACTATTGCAGTTGCAAAAAGAAAGGTACCAATGGTGTGTCAGTGGCAGAAGATGTCATTGCGCGTGTTGAATCGCTTAAAGGTCGCTTGATTCCTAATGATGTCAACGTCAGCTTGACCCGTAACTACGGTTTATCAGCGAAGCAAAAAGTAAACGACCTTATCTTTAAGCTGTTTATTGCGACTGGCTTTGTCTTCTTATTGGTGTGGGCAGCATTCCGCGCACTTAAACCTGCGATTGTTGTATTGCTCGTTATTCCAGTCGTTCTCTTGTTCACGATTCTCTCAGCATGGCTGCTGGGCTTTACTATTGACCGTGTGTCGCTGTTCGCCTTGATCTTCTCGATTGGTATCTTGGTAGATGATGCAATCGTTGTCGTCGAGAACATTTATCGCCGATGGCTTGAAGCGAACTCTGTTGATGCTGAGACTGCGGTGGATGCGGTACGTGAGGTAGGTAACCCGACTATTCTTGCTACGGGTACTGTTATTGGTGCCTTACTGCCGATGGGCTTTGTCAGCGGCATGATGGGGTCCTTACATGATGCCAATCCCAGTGCTCGGTTCTGTAGCAATGGTGATCTCGTTATTCGCAGCGTTTGTGTTTACACCGTGGTTAGCGATTCATCCGCGTTTCAAGCCAACTCTGAAGTACTTGGAAGTGGCTGAGAAGCGCGAACATAAAGAAGCTGAATGGCTTGATGGCGTGTTCCGTTCGATCCTTATCCCAATGATCGAGTATCCATGGAAGGCGCGCATGTTCAAGTTGGCCATGTGGGGCGTCTTCTTGGTGATGTGCTCGTTCTTCTACTTTAAGTGGGTAGCCGTAAAGATGCTGCCTTTGGATAACAAGCCAGAATTTTCTGTGGTCCTTGATATGCCAGAGGGCTCAGCTTTAGCCGTTACGGGTAACCAAGCACATCGTATTGCAGATAAGTTGCGTCGCATGCCAGAAGTACGTGATGCACAGATCTATGTCGGTACGGCTAAGCCATTCGACTTTAACGGCATGGTGCGTCACTACTATTTACGTCAACAACCATGGCAAGCTGAGATTCAATTGCAGTTGTTGATAAGACTGAACGTTCACGTTCGTCTCACGAGATTGCGGTTGATGCGCGTGCGCAGGTGAAAGAATTGCTCGCTGGTACGGGTGCTAAGTTCTCAGTGGTAGAGATGCCGCCTGGACCGCCAGTCCTTCAATCTGTTGTTGCTGAGGTGTATGGACCAGATGCTCAAACGCGTCGTCAGGTTGCGGCTGATTTAACCGAGATTTTCTCAAAGACAGAAAGTTTGGTTGACGTTGATAACTACATGCGTGAGCCATATGACTATTGGCACTTTGTGATCGAAACCGAAAAAGCACAGCGACGTGGTATCTCAGTTCAAGATATCAACCGTGAGCTTGCGATGGCTTTGGGTGGATATGTGCTCGGCGATGTGAAGCAACGCGCTGGTCATGAGCCTGTGAATATTGTGGTTCAAATCCCAATGGCTGAGCGTTCTAATATTTCTCGTTTGGGTGATATTTTGGTTGGAACGCCAAACGGCTCGAGTGTGCCTTTGCGTGAGCTAGGTCACTTTGAGCTGCGCGAAGAGGATCACCTGATCCACCATAAGGATTTGCGTGCAGTTGAATATGTGGTTGCTGATGTCGGTGGTAAGTTAGCTGCGCCCATCTATGGCATGTTCCAAGTGCAAGATAAGTTAATGGAAGTCGGTTGTCAGACTCCTGATGGTCATTCTTTGTGTGACAACATCAACTGGACAGCACCTCCTGAGGATGACTCTAAGTCAGGTATTCAATGGGCAGGTGAGTGGACGGTTACCTACGAAACCTTCCGTGACATGGGTATGGCGTTTGGTGCAGCACTTGTATTGATCTACATTCTCGTGGTGTGGGAGTTTGGTAACTTCCGTATTCCTGCTTTGATCATGGCGCCAATTCCGTTGACCTTGCTCGGTATCATTCCGGCGCACATGCTGTTCTTCCAGATGGGCTGGGGTGGTGAGTTCACTGCAACCTCCATGATTGGTTGGATTGCCTTGGCCGGTATCATCGTACGTAACTCTATTTTGCTAGTGGACTTCTCGGTGCACTTGATTCGTCAAGGAACACCGGTGGTAGAGGCGGTTATTATGTCGTGTAAGACGCGTACTCGTCCGATTGTGATCACCGCATTGGCCCTGGTTGCCGGTTCATCGGTTATCTTCTTCGACCCCATCTTCCAAGGTATGGCTATATCGCTTGCTTCGGGTGTGTTGGTATCGACGGTGTTGACCCTGATTGTGATTCCTTTGGGTTGTGTGCAGGCCGCTGACTCTTTATGTGAAGTGGCGGGCGTTGATTGCCAAGAAAAACTTGATGCCAACACAAACCAAAGGTCAAAACTCAGCACCAGGTGCTGCCTCGTCTGGAACATCATTGTTAATGAAGCTTTGGTCTGGCTTGATGTCAATTATCTTTGCGGTGATTGGCATCGTGACTTGGATCTTGGGTTTGTTTAAGCGCAAGCCAAGTTCACCGCCGCCTGCGCCAAGCCCAACGTCGGCACCTGTAACATCGCCTGCGGCACCTGCAAGTGACTCGGTGGCTGAGCCAACTGTCAGTTCGGCGCCAACGTCGAATGACATGTCAGGCAGTCGATTCGGTAGTCGCTTGGATACACCCAAAAAGCGTCCAGTAGATGAGTCTGCTGAGGCGGAAGATGATGCAGATCAGCCTGCGCGCTCTTCGTATCGTCGCGGTATTCGTTTGAGGTCTGACGAAGACTAATTTTTGAGAACTTAGGGCATTTGCCGAGTGCAAATGACCCTGGGTTCAGGTTACAATTTATTCAAGAACTCACGGCAGTGAACACTGCAAGGGTAATTGATCTGAAAAGACGTCCGCTGACGCTGTTGGTACTGACTCTTTTTGGTGTTTCGAGCTTGCTCAGCGCCAATTGGTGGCCTTATTCACAGTCGAAAAGTGGACGTTCGTTTGTAGAGCTCCGGCCAACCAGTCCAAAAGCTGAGCAGCCGATTAAGCAATACAACATCGCTTCACAATGGCGTCCGACTCAACGTGCATTTGTGCAGCCATCACCAATCTATTCACGCAACGAGCGACAGGCTCAGATGCGACCCACAGAGAGTGATGAAAAAATGATTATGCCGCCGGCTGATCCTCGTTTAATTACGCGGGCGCCAGAGCATTCACAATTTCGACCTTTGGGACGCTCTCAACAAGAACGTTCTTGGGTAACGCCGAATACGGTAGGACAAGCGCAGCCAACGCGGCCAGTGTATGTACCGGTTCCGGTATGGATTTATCCAGCATCACCTTATGTGATGCAGATGATGCCAACCCCTTATTGGGGCCGTTGGTGAAGTAGTAATTAGGCCTTCGGGCTGGATTGAAGAATTAGAGGGCACACATGTCTCACCGCCGGTTTAAGCCAACTTTGATTTCGATGATCGTTGTTACTATCCCGATGCAAGTGGCGTTGGCTTATGGTCCTCAGTGGCGTCCATCAGGCATTAACCTACAACAACAGATGTCTCAGCAGTTACCACGTGTTGCACCAATCAATCGTGGTTTCCGTCCAATTGAACCAAGGATGGTGGCACAGGCTAACCAAGCACCAACATGGCAGCCGGTAGCGCCGCGTTACGCACCAGTAGCATCACCTCAACCTGCCTTCACCCAGCAATTTGGTTGGCGCCCAGCGGCAAAGCCTTTCTTGGTGCCAAAACAAGCGCCGACTATGGCGATGCGTAAGCCAGAGCAGCCAAAGTTCACCTCAGCGTATTGGGGTATGGCAGAAAAGGTACTTCCTAATGAGAATAAGCCTGTAGTGACTGCCTATCGTTGGCGCCCAGAATCTGAGCCAGCGACGTCGGGTTTGATTACACGTCAGCAAGCTGAGCCGGCTCCAATGATGCCGCAGCCTAGTTATGCGCTTCAGTCTTACTACCCAATGCCTCAAATGGGTTATGCGATGCCGTATGCGCCACAGCCGTACATGGCTAATCTGCCGCAACCTCGCATGCACATGGCTCCGCCGCCACCGCCGGTATTTCCTCCGCAGTTCCCTGTGGCGCCTCAGCAATTCATGCCGTTCGCTATTCAGCCAGCAATCCCATTGCCTCAGCCTCACTGGAGCATGATGGATCCTATGTTTGGCCGTATGCCGCGCTTTGGTCGTCAGACGATCCGTCCGGTGATTCCGCCAATGACGCGTGATTACGCGGCCCGCTAAACCAGTAAACCTCTAGCATTACCTGATTTCTGGCCATTAAGTGCCTGATTTAAAATGATGCCCTGATGCGTTTCTTGTGTTAGTGTTATCCCTAATAAGCCCCTCAAATTAGAAGTAATTATGTCAGAACAGAATCAAAAGCCGGAAGAATCAGCTGTAACAGATGATATCTCTCGTCTAGCGTGCGCACTCGAGGCGGACCAATTGCGTTCAGAATTGAGCCAGAAGCGTTGGGAATTGATGATCTATCCTTCTTAGTTCGCTTTTGTCTTGTTGGCTTTGTACGGTTTTTATTTGGTCTACAACCTGCAAAAAGACGTGCATTACTTAGCGATCAGTGTTGATTCCAATATGACCACTTTGGCGAGCAATATGCAGAATATCTCGCAGAACATGGGTCAGTTAACCAGCAATGTTCGTGCGATGACGGTTAGTCTCGATAGCATTGATAAGAAAGTGGGTACATTGGAGCCAATGTTGACCAATATGACCAACCTGACTCAGGCGGCGCAGGGTATGAATATCAATATGCACCGTATGAATCGCGATATTGGTCGTCCAATGCGCATGATGAATACTTTCATGCCTTGGTAAAAAGTCTTTCAAGAAAAAGCCGCTCAAATGAGCGGCTTTTTTGTGCCTGAAATAAATCCCCCACAGCTTGTTAGAGCCAAGGGGTTGCGGAGAGGAGATCTATGCAGACACAGAATAGACCGCCTTACAGAGAGAGAGTTTCTTATGCCGCGTTCGCTTGCTCATTCTCGAGTGCTGCTTGAGCGGTTTTGATCTCGATGCGACGTGGCTTCATTGCTTCTGGAATCTCGCGAACCAATTCGATGTGTAACAAGCCATCTTTCACTTCTGCGCCAGTGACGCGGACATGGTCAGCAAGTTGGTAGGTGCGCTCAAAGCTGCGGTTTGCAATGCCTTGATGCAGGTATTTACGCTCAACGCCATCTTGGCTTTTGTCGCCAGTGACTTTGAGTTTGCCGTCATTAACTTCAATTTCTAACTCTTCAGTTGAGAAGCCAGCAACAGCCATGGTGATTCGGTAATCGTTATCGCTTACCAGTTCGATATTGTAGGGAGGGAAGTTTGAACCCTCGTGACGACGAGCACTTTCTAGCGCATCAGTCAGACGATCGAAACCAACAGCGGTACGGAAAAGGGGTGAAAAATCAAAAGTTGTCATGTGAATGTCCTCTTAAAGCAACAGTTCGAAAAATCGGTGCGAATAAGCCACCGAGTAAGACCCAATATGGCGTCTTAATTAAGAAATGGGGTGCTTAAAAAGGATTTCAAGAGGTGGTTTAACTGAGCCAACGCACGAGATAGTAGATGCGCTGACTTTCAGACGAAACCGAAGGCCCATAGACAATGGCAGGGTGGAGATTTTTGGCTTCGTTTGCACCGGCGTGTGCATCTTCAATTGATTCAACAATAGTCACACATCCCTCAGGAAAGCGCTTACGCCCTTTGCGCGGTGTTTTGATCAATGCTGCGCGTTCTTGCAGCGATTTCGATTCGGGATCAACGATTACCTGTACCATAATGCTGAGTGTACTGAGCCGCGCTGTGTTTAGCGAGGTCAATTCAATAAGAGAGCATCACATGGATATAGCGGATATTCGTCGAGAGTTTCAATACGCAGGTTTGTCGCGTGACGATCTGAATGAAAACCCGATTGAACAATTTGAAAAATGGTTCGTAGATGCACGTGATGCGAACTTAGATAACCCGAATGCTTTGAGTTTGGCTACGGTGAATGAGGATGGCTCACCTTCTTTGCGTACGGTATTGCTCAAAGCCTTTGATGAAAAAGGCTTTGTCTTTTTTACCAACTACGGCAGCCGTAAGGCACATGACTTAGATCGTAATCCAAAGTCCGCCATGTTATTTCACTGGTTGGAATTGGATCGCCAAGTCAAAATCCAGGGCAATGTGAGTCGCATTAGCACAGCTGAATCATTGGCGTACTTCACCTCACGCCCACGTGGTAGTCAGATCGGCGCATGGACCTCTCAACAAAGCTCACCCATTGGTTCGCGTACTTTGTTGGTACAAGCGTTTGAATCGATGAAAAAGAAGTTTGCTGAAGGTGAAATACCTCTGCCGGACTTTTGGGGTGGTTACCGTTTAGAGCCGTCAGTGATTGAGTTTTGGCAGGGCCGTGAAAATCGTCTACATGATCGTTTCGAGTTTCGTCGCCAAGGCGACGCATGGGATATTCAGCGCCTACAGCCTTAGTTGGTGTAATCCCAGCTCTCCAGATGCTGCATCAATGGGAAGTAGAGCGCTAACTTTATCGGGCGTGGGTCAAACTCACTGACTAATCGCGCATAGTTTTCCAGTTGTTCACGATAATGTTCACGTTCTTGTGTTAAAAATACAGAGATATCGTTTTGTGTATCTTCACTGGTTTTGTAATCCACAATCCAGCGTACGCCATCATCAACAAAGGTACGGTCAATAATAAAGTGTTCGATATTGTCAGCGAGTCGACTTAAGGCAAGCTCACTCTGTGCTTCTGTATGCGAACTTAAAATCCATTGTCCTGTTTTGTCGTTGAGTGTTTGCTGTAACGCTCGTTGTGCCTTGAGTTACCGATCTATCAAGTTCTGTATCACTCACCCCTAAATGCATTAGGCCTGTACGCAATGCATCCGCCAACGTATCAATGCGGGATGCGGGCCACTGTTTAACACCTTCATGGCTGATCCGTTCTAGGTAGCGATGTACCAAAGTGCCAATGTGACGCGCTGCATTATCATTCCATTCAATATCGCTACGCTGCGCTTGGCTTGTCTGGGTTGAACTGGCAAGTTGCTCTGGAGTGGTAAAAGCCCAGTCGCTCGATAAGCATTGTTCTTGATAGCTGTTCTGAGCACTTTCTTCAGGTGCTTCAGGATGGTGAATAACGGTGTCTGCAATCGATGACCAGAGGCGGTACATCAAGCTGCTTTTATTCGGTGTTTTGAGGGCATCGGTTTTAGAGTCTATTTCTCCTTTGCCACATAGAATCAATTGATCCTTAGCACGGGGCGTTGCGACATATAAAAGACGTGCAATCTCATGCTGATCTTTTTGCTTATTTAAGCTGTTGATGTAGCTGGCTATGGGTTCTTTGTCTGATTCGTAGGCGGCAATAGGCGCGAGCAGTAGATGTTCTGACTTGCTTTCATCGAGGCGTTGTTGCCAAACGAGTAATTCGTGACGATCTTTACCTGGTTGTCGAGTCAGTCCTGGAAGGATGACGAGATCAAATTCAAGACCCTTAGCGCCATGCATGGTCATCAAATGCACAGGATTACTATCGCTCGCGACCGTTTGCGAATAAAGTGAATCGAGCTTGTTATCCAGTTGGGCAAAATCAAGCAGTCCATCGGTATCACTCAGTGATTCGATCAACTCAAAGTAATCACGTGCATCTTGGCGATCGGTATTGCTTGCTAGCGTTAAGCCGCCAAGTAACGTCCAAATAGCCTCAAGTGTTTGGCGCAAGCTGCGTGTTGGGCGATAAGGTATATGTGGAGAAAGAATGGTCTCAAGATGGGCAAGACGTTGTTGACCATCGTCGCTGAGTTGCTTGCTCGTCTGATCGCGTGCATCTGTGTATACAGCGTGTCGTTGCTGTAGCTTTCAGCGATTAGGGCAATGTCTTTAATGTGCAACCCAACAAGCGGAGATCGCAAAAGCGATAACCAAGCTAAACGATCAGCAGGATGCAGTAGGGCGCGAGTGAGGCTGCGAAGATCCATCACGGTGGCGCGATGAATAAGCGCTTCAATCTTATTGGCTTGCACTGGAATGTCAGCAAGCTTCAGTGATTCCACAATCAGATCGAGATGACGGCGAGATCGAGCCAGTAACGCGATGCTATTGTCCGGATGGGTTTCACGGTATGACTGAATCTGTTGTGTGATGAAAGCGGCTTCAGCCTCTGCGTAACAAGCGGCATCAAAGGTATGTGTATGAACGCTGATCTCATGACTAACAGGATGTGCGGCATCGGATGGCGAGTAACTGACAGCGCCTTCATTGCGATCATCATAAGTCGGAAATACCTTAGCAAAGGTGTGATTAACCCAGTCGATGATGCCGCCTTGAGAGCGAAAGTTCATGCTGAGCGTCAGCGGTTCCAATGAGATATCGCCCAATCCATTCTCTTGGGTTTGAAGGAATAGGCCCACCTCGGCTTGGCGGAAACGATAAATCGACTGCATGGGGTCACCGACAATGAATAGCGTGCGACCATCGTTAGGTAGCCATCCGGCGGTGAGTTGTTTAACCAGATGATATTGAGAAGTCGAGGTATCTTGGAATTCATCAATCAGTAAATGTTGAACTTGGTAATCCAAGCTCAGCGCCAGATCAGTGGGTGACTCTTCATCACCGAGTGCTTGTAATGCACGTAACTGGATCTCGGAAAAATCGACCTCATGATGTTGTGCAAACACATCCTGTAACTTTCTGACAGCGAAGTTAAGGCAATGCAGTAGATCAATGAGGATGGCTGTTTGATCATCGTTGTAGTTATCTTGTGGCATGCTGCGCACTTCATCTAAGCGCTCTAGTAGGGCTGTGTCGCTAGCGATCTTGTCGATAATCGCGACAAGCTCTTCCTTCTGTTGTTTTTTCTCAGTAGGGAAGCCTATCTTGACGTTAATGCCACCTTTCTTGCGCGCAGTACCGTTTTTGGTCAGCACCATTTCGGCAATGCCACACCATTTCGCAAGATCGTTTCGGGATGCTTCAGGTAACGCTGCATCATTGATGAAAGCGTGTTGTGGCGAAGAGGGATCGTTTAGGTTGTTGGCAGCAAAGTGCGTGAGCTCACACAGTGCATCAAGGTCATGAGTGTCGAACAGTGAATGGAGTGTGTTGAGTTTGGAGTTGAGTACATCTTCAAGGGTGTTTTCAATCGAAAGGATATTGTCGGGCTCTAAGATATTGAGCCATTGGTCGCGTCGCGCCAGCATGCTGACAAGTAATTCACTGGCAAGTGACCAACGATTATCGAGATGCGACAACACGCCTTGGATGTGCATGCCTGTGTCAGGGTCATCAAGGCTACTGAGAGTGGCTTTCGCAGCTTCTTCATAAAGTGGTTCGGCATTCTCTGTCACACCGGGTTGCGCGACGGTAGTCGATAGCACCGGCATTTGACGCGTCAACTCCGCCGCTAAGCTATCAAAGGTTTGAATGCGTAGACGATTAGGGTTGTGTTGTATGTCCCATTGATACGCATCGTCATTAGTTAAAGCGGCACTAGCGAGCTGCCAGGTGGTTAACTTGTGCGCTTCGCTTGGCTTTTCACCTCGGGCAGATTCAAGTGCTTTCAAGGTACGCGCCCGCATCTCAGCGGCGGCCTTGCGGGTAAAGGTAATGGCGATGATCTCTTCAGGCGCTTTAACCTGCGCAAGAAGCATCAAGTATCGCTGTGTGAGTAACTCGGTCTTACCGGAACCTGCAGGCGCTTGAACAATAAAAGATCGATTTGGCTGAAGAGCATTCGATCGTGCAGCGGCATCATGAATCTGCATCATCGACCTCCTCATTAAGGTGTGCCTGACTTATGCGGCATAGCGAGTCGAGCTCGCAGTAATCACAGGCATATTTTTTGGTTCAACGTCAATGCGACCGTTGGTTAACTCGTTTGCTAAAGAATTGAGAGTGGTTTGCCAATGCGCTAACAAGTTCATCCCATGTCTCGATCTGTTTATTGTCAGCGATAGCTTTAGCGCCGGTTAAACGTTGGCCGTTGTCCGCCAGGCCAATAAATTTACTTTCTTTGGCATGGACTTGAGCAATCGCTCCAGCGCTCGGGTTTTGGGTCGCCATGGCATACAAAGGAATTTGGCATTCGCTAGGTCGATCATCTGTCCATTCATTAATACGATGTGTTCGGCCTGTCTTGTAATCGATGACCGCGTGCGTGCCATCAGCAAATTTATCTACCCGGTCGAGTTTAATCTTCAGCGTGAGCTCACCCAGTTTGACCTGAGAAGGATATTCAAGCGCAGCGATTTTCCATTCCGAGGGGCGTGATGCTTCAAGTGAAAGCCATTCATGCAAAATTCTTTTCAGTCTTTGGGATTCGAGTGACTGAAAACTAGGGGTAAAGATATCTAATCGTGTTTTCGCATGTTGTTGCATAGAGGTTTCAATGGCGCTATCAATAACCTGAGATAGCTCATCTGGCGTCAGTGACTTAAGTTTTTGACTGCTCGGGATCTGTTTAAATAGTTGCTCCAATGCGCTATGCATGATGTTGCCGGTAAGCATTGCATCAGGATAGGGTGCTAAGTCATCGAGGCTTTCAGCATTCAAGCGATAACGTGCAAATGCTTTAAACGGGCATTGTGCTTGTGCAGAGACAAGGCCTGAGCCACCTCTAAATTCATTCATAGGTAACACCGCTTCAAGTGCGGCGAGTGGTTGAGTTGTCTCAGTGATTGTAGAGTCCTTCAATCGGGTCAGTATCAGATATCTGGTGCTGCCACTCAGGCCATTCGGTGATCAGTGGTGATGGGCGTTGTTCTGCATCATCACGAAACGCGGTGTAGCTGGCGATTACGTGCTTTGAATGTCCGCGTAACTGATCTAACAAACCGGCCGCATACTTTAAGTTCGCGTTCATGCGACGCATTAGGCATGTCATGTTCGCGTTGTAAGCGTTTGGGTAGCCAAGGGTTTGGGTTTGGTGAAGCAGGCCAATGTTGATCATCCACACCAAGAAACCAGATGGCATCAAAATGTAGACCGGCAGCTTCTAGGACACCCAGAACGTGAATCGATTGAGGTGCTGTTTAGCTGAAAGGTAATGCTTTGTGAAAGCTGAGTGAGTAATTGATGTGCTTGCGGCAGTGACAGGTTTTTTTTCACACGTTGTAGGCCGGCGTATTCACTGAGTAGCGTCTTAAAGCGTTCGGTCGTTTGATACTCAACGCTATTGATGCTGCGATCACCGGGCCAGCCAATAAGGTTAAGCGCATCTCGAAAAACACCTTGCCCAATCAGCGGGCGATGTGCGATCCGTGTGTTCTTTAGCAAGCGAGCTGAGTTCATTAAGAATGACGTGTAGCTTTGGGCAAGTTTCTTGCGCCTGGGTCGCTAAGAACGCTGTGCTCATGGTGATGAATTGTTGTGAGCGACAAGCCTTATCAAGTTGTGCTCTAGCATCCCATTCTTCGCTATGTCCGCCAATGAAAGGGGAGCGTAGTAGGATGCTAACATGCTCAAGCGACATGGGTTTGGTGAACAACCATTGCAGTGCTTTCAGTGCATGATCAATGATCGGGTTGATCGCTCAGTGGCTCGCCAAGTGAAATGTTAAATGCAGGATTATTGTTATTAGCGTTCAGGTAGTCGCGTGGGGTTAATAAACGTGACAACTGACGTTGCAAGGCGTGCTTATGATTTTGCAGGGCGGGGCTGACAATTGCGACCTGAGCATTTGGCTCGGCGGCGAGTGTGCGTTTAGCCCATGAGCATGCAGCAAGCATTTCATCTTGTTCGTTATGAAATCTCTCGCGTTCAGCTGCTGCTAAGTTTAATGTTTCAGTTGAGGCGCTCTCGAGTTGGCAGCCGCGTTGCTTGATTGATGCAATGAGTTGTTCTTGTTCCGGCGAGAATTGCTCAAAGCCTATCAGCTGAAGTGTTTTAGGAACGGGGATGAAGCCATCATCGATGCCAAGGATTATGGCAGCGGTTAGCTGACTTGCTGAAAGTAAATGATGTTTGAAAGCAATGCGATTCAAAAGCTTTTTTCCAACGTAAAAAGAAGCGACTCTCTTCGGTTCCTTCAAAATCAATATCACTTTCATTGAGTTGCCAAGCGCAACTGCGTTGATAAGCTTCTTGAACGCTTTGTGCTGCTTTGTCTGGTCGGAGTAATGCCAAATCATCGCTATGTCGGCGGATAATGCTTTCCCAAATCAAGCGCTCTTGAAAGCTCGTCAATAAAACAGCCTCGATCTGACCTAAATCGACGAGAGTTTCATAGCAAGTGTTTAGCCATGTGCTCCAGGCTAAGATTTTTGGTGTATGCCATACCTTTGCTTTGTGAGATAGCTGTGATTCTTGGTTGCGAAGTTGCTCACGTGCCAGACGATTATTGACTGTAAGAATCAGCGTGTCGTCGTTGGGTGAGGTCATGAATTACGCTAGTCCTAAATCAGTCAATGCGGTAGTTAATTGGAATCGATCGTATGTCCAATAGAGTGCCACTGCTGCGATGGCAAGTGAACTGGGAATAACAATGACTGAGTGGTACCACGACTTATGCCGGAACCATAGCCCGGTGAAGACAAAGGCGAGGGTGATGACAGCAAGTTGTCCTACTTCAACACCGACATTAAAAGCGATTAAGGCGGTAGCAAAGGCATCTTGAGGCATGCCAAATTCAGTCAATACGCTCGCAAAGCCCATGCCGTGCAGTAAGCCAAAGGCAAAGACGAGTGCTAAGCGAGAATTCTCAAGCCTTTTATGCATCACATTCTCGATGCCGACATAAGCAATCGATAACGCAATCAAAGGCTCCACAACAGACGCAGGCAGTTGCACGATGCCATACATGGCTAATCCAAGTGTGATGGTATGAGCCAAGGTGAACATGGTGACTTGCCACAACAGGGGTTTGATTTGGGTGCTGAATAAATACAAGCCCAAGATGAATAATATGTGGTCGAGCCCCATTGGGATGATATGTTCAATACCGGCAACTAAATAATCAGCCATCACATCAAGCGTGCTTCGTGGGTTAGCCACTTCAGTGAGAGAGAAGGGCTGTGAAGGTTTGTCATGACGAAGCCATTGATGTTGTGACCAATGGTATTCCTCGGTGGTATTGTTTACTTGGCGAACGCGCACCGCGTTATCGCCAAAACGCGCTGGGTAATACCAGGTCATCGATTGGGCATCATTCGGCACTTTACCAATTAAATGCACCACGCTGGTCCGTGGCACCTTGGTATAGCCACGTTCAGGAATAACAATTTCTCCTAGCTCAAAGTCGCTTTTGCGTGAGTCGAAACGGATCTCCGATATTCTCGAGTAAAGTTTTGTGAAAAGGTTCAAAAGCTTTGCGCAGATCCTCGGGCTCCATTTCACGAAAATGGTCATACTCGTCGGCGTTGGGTGCTTCTTGGGTGTTTTTATAACGGGCATTGATGCCGGTAAGCAGAGCTTCGAGCGAGGTGCGCAGCTCGACATCGTAGGTGCCATCGCTAAAGACACTGATCTCGACTAGAGCTGGCTTTACAACATCAGCCTGGCTGTTGGAGAACAGTGAAATGAGAGCCAGAAAAAGAGCTAGTGATAGAATTTTGCGCATTGAAAACCAGGCTTGCTTTAAAAATTGTAGGGTGAAGCGTATAAATACTTATCTTATCAGTATGTCGTAAGGTTTAAGGATGGAATAATGGCTGCTACCACTCTGATGTGCTGATATATTAACTGGCGAAATTAGACTGCCCAAAGGCAATAACAACAAGGAAACGAGCATGACTCAAAAAATCGACCGTCGTGATTTTCTCAAACTCATGGGTATTGGCGCAGCAGCAACAGCAGCGCCTTTTGCGGCTAATCAGGCTTTAGCTGGCTCTAAAGCGCCCGAAGGTTTCTATGACCTGCCAATGAAAGGCAATGTGCGACTTTTGCACATCACTGACGTTCACGGTCAGTTGCTTCCTGTTTATTTCCGCGAACCAAACGTCAACTTAGGTGTGGGTGATGCTTACGGTCGTCCACCACACGTTGTCGGTAAAAGGCTTCTCAAGGAGATGGGCTTAGAGCCAAACACGCCTGAGTCTTATGCGTACACCTATCTCGATTTTGATAATGCGGCATTGAAGTACGGTCGCACCGGTGGTTTTGCTCACGTTAAAACCCTGCTTGATCGTCTGCGTGATCAAGCGGGCGGTAAAGACAATACTTTGACTATTGATGGCGGTGACTTATGGCAGGGCTCAGGCACCTCATTGTGGACACGTGGTGTCGACATGGTTGAGGCGTCAAACATCCTCGGTTTGGATGTCATGGTGGGTCACTGGGAGTTCACCTATAAGGAAGACGAAGTTCTTTCTAACGTGACCTTGTTCAAAGGTGACTTCATCGGTCAGAACGTTCGAGTAAAGCCTGATTCATTATTTGGCGATGAATACCCAGCCTTGGTTGAAAAATACGATGGTCGAGGTCTGTTTGACGAAGATAGCGGCCACGCCTTCCAGCCTTACGTGATCAAAGAGATCAATGGCGCGCGCATCGCGATCGTTGGTCAAGCTTTCCCACGTACCGCAAATGCTAACCCTCAAGAGTTCTTCCCTGACTGGTCATTCGGTTTGCGTGAGGACGATATGAAAGATTTGGTGGCATCGATTCGTGAAAACGAAAGCCCATATGCGGTGGTTCTGTTGTCACATAACGGTATGGATGTAGACATCAAGATGGCCGAGCGTGTGCCTGGTTTGAATGCTGTCTTTGGTGGCCACACCCACGACGGTATGCCTAAGCCTATCAAAGTGAAAAACGTTGATGGCGGTGAGTGTTGGGTTACTAACGCGGGTTCTAACGGTAAATACGTTGGTGTGATGGACTTTGATATTGCTGATGGCCAAATCAAGAACATGACCTACAACATGCTGCCAGTATTCTCAGATTGGTTGCCAGAAGATAAAGAGATGGCGGCTTACTTGAAGCAAATGCGCTCAACGAAGTACGACGAGAACATCGTTGAGTCACGTCGCTCAGATTCTTTCTACAGCAAAGACCGTTTAGGTAAGACCTACGAAGAGATCTTGTCGGAGAAGCTCGCGATCGCTGACCGTCTGCTCTACCGTCGCGGTAACTTCATGGGTACATGGGACCAAGTGTTGTGTAACGCATTGCGTTGGGAGCACAAAGCGGATATCGCGCTATCAGCCGGTGTGCGTTGGGGTACTTCAACCCTTAAAGGCGACTGGATCACTATGGAAGACGTGATGACCCAGTGTTCAATGACCTACGCTGAGACTTATGTCAGCGAGATGACCGGTGAAGAGATTCACAACATGCTCGAAGGTGTTGCGGATAACCTGTTTGATCCAGATCCATACCTGCAGTCAGGTGGCGACATGGTGCGCGTCGGTGGTTTGGACTACACCATCGATCCAAGTAAAAAGCTTGGTGAGCGTATTACTAACATTGTGTTGGATGATGGCCGTAAGCTTGATGCAAAGACCAAGTACAAGGTCTCTGGTTGGGCAACCGTTAACCGTACGCCAGAAGGTCGTTTGATGTGGGACGTGGTACGTGACTACATCTTGGCAAACAAGAGCAAAGATAACGTGCTGCGCCTGCCGAAGATCAATGATCCTGAGTTGATCGGTGTGATGAGTAATCCAGGTATTGCGGATTACCAAGGTAAAGCAAGCTAAGCTAAGCCAAAACAAAAAAACCGAGGCTTTTGCCTCGGTTTTTTTATGCCCCTAGCTTGCGGTCATATTGGCTAAGCGTTGTCGTAATTGCTTGGCCGCATCCGGTGAGCCTTCGGCCCACATGTTCGCCAGCAGGCCGATCAACTCGCGTGCCGCGCCTTCACGAAAGTCCGGTGCTTTTTCTTGAATCGTAAACAAATGCTCAACCGCCTCGTCGCTGTTTAAGCGTGCTAATTGGCAAAGGGCTAAATCAAAGTGTGCTTGCCAGTTATCAGTATCGCTAATCACTTGCTGGCTAAGTGACTCAATGCCCGCGGTTTTTTCTGCAAGATCCACAAAGCGCAGTTGGTTGACGATGCTTTGTCCCAAACCATCTTGTTTTACCTTATCTGGTAAGCGAGCAAACAAATCTTTGGCTTGCGCCCATTCCTCGATATCTAAAAAGATCTGCACCATATCTAAAGCGACCCGCACATTGCTTGGGTCGCTTTGAATGGCTTGGGTGAGTAACAAAATCGCTTGTTGCGTATTGCCTGCCATATGCTCAGCACGTGCTTGTTCACGCAGATCATCTGACTGGCGATAAATGCCGTACTGTTTAAGCAGCGCGCGTAGGTCGGCTATTTGCAGTTCACCGACTTCACGGTGAACCTCTTCGCCATTGCGTAACACAACCAACGTAGGAACATTCTCAATTTTGTAGCGATCACGCAGGCCTTGCTGCTCATCAATGTCGATCTTGGCAAGAATGAACTTGCCTGCAAATTCTTGTGCCAGATCGGCAATCCGATCAGAGGTGGCAATGCACGGGCCAGACCAAATGCCCATAAACAACGCTAAAACAGGGATCTGATGGGAATTTTGTAGGGCAGAGCTATCGAAGGTGCTCTCAGAGAGTTCAAAAATGTAGACAGGTTTCGACATGATGTCATCCGATACTAAAACAGCGCACATTATAAAGTTCGCTAAGTAGGTGACAAATCGGATAATTTTGGGTTTAATGCAATTGAGGACGCTATTACGGTCCGTGTCTTAGCCTTGAATGCATTGATGATTAGTTACGCACTCAAGCGATATAACGATAAATGACACAATAAAAATCGAGTTCTTCCCAGACCGTAGCCCCGCGCATGTGTGTGGCAGGAAGACCCCGGAGAAACTGACAATAATGACTTTTGAGCAGCTCGGCCTGAACGCCGATATATTGCGTGTATTGGAAGCAGAAGGCACAACTGAGCCAACTCCAGTACAAGAGCAAGTAATCCCTCATATCCTTGGCGGCAAAGATGTACTCGTCGCAACTCAAGTGGATCCAGGTAAAAGCGGCAGCTTTACGTTACCGATTATGCATCGCTTGATGACGGATAAAGAGGACGATAAACCGAACCTTCGCGCACTTATTCTTACGCCAACGCGTGAGTTAGCCGCGCAGATCACCGAAGAGATCAAAGAGCAATGTCGTGAGCTATCACTGCGTTGGGCTGTTGTCTTTGGTGGTGTTCGTATTGGTCCACAGATCGGTCGCCTAAAACGTGGTGTAGATCTGGTAGTGGCAACGCCTGGTCGTTTGCTCGATCACGCAGACAAGCAGACCATCGATTTATCTAGCATCGATATGTTGGTCCTTGATGAAGCTGACCGCATGCTCGACATGGGTTTCATGGAAGATGTCGATAAAGTGCTCGCTTTGTTGCCAGAGCAACGTCAGAACATGATCTTTGTCGGCACCATGAACGATGCGGTCAAAACGCTATCGGACAAGTTATTGAAATCACCTGAGGTGGTCGAGATTGCAGGCCCCGAGATCAATGTCGATGAAATCTCACAGCATGTTTATCGTGTCGATAAGCGTCGCAAGACAGAGTTGCTTGCGCATTTGGTTGAGCAAAATGAATGGACCCGTATCTTGGTGTTTATTCGCACCAAGCACGCAGCCAATCGTTTGGTTTTTGGCAACTACTTAGGTAAGTCGGGTGTGCCATCGGTTGCAATGCACGGTAATAAAAACCCAGCCGCTCGCGCCAAAGCGATCGAAGGTTTTGCGACAGGCGAGCTAAAGGTCTTGGTGGCAACTGATATCGCCGCTCGCGGTATGGATATGGACGATCTACAAGCGGTTGTGAACTACGACTTGCCACAGATTCCAGATGACTACATTCAGCGTATTGGTCATGCCAGTGCATCGTGGTCGTTGGTGTGTATCGATGAAGCAGCGATGTTAGATAACTTGCAGAAGCATCTTGGTAAAGAGATCGAGAGCAGTGAAGTGGAAGGCTTCGAGGTCGATCCATACGATCGAGCCAGAGCCACTGCGTAAAGAGCGTCCACCGCGTAAGCCGCGTCAAGCTAATGCTGATGCTGATGCAGAGCAATTTAGGGCGGTGAAGCCGAATCGTCTGATGAGAACTGTTGAGGAAAAGCCACGTCAGCAACGTGCTGAAAGCCGTGTTGAAAGAAGAAGCGTCAAAACAAGCCGCAACAGCGTCGTAATGACCATCAGGGTAATCAGGGCAACCAAGCGCCTCGCGCACAAACCGATGAATACGGTGATGTGAACGGCAACACCATGCAGACCGATAACAGTAATCGTGATGCGGTGTACCTTGCTGGCGGTAACGATATTGCGCGTCGTGGTCGTGGCCGAGGTGGTAACAGCAATGGCAACGGAAACCGTGCGCAACAGGCGAATGGCAATCAGCGCCGTCGTCGTCGCAAAGGCAATGATGCCAATGATGATGCGCCGAGCTTATTAGGTGGGTAAGTTTTTCTTACCGGGCGATAGAAAAACGCGGCTTAGGCTGATCTTTTTTTAGTGAAGTTTGAAGTTGAAAAGATAAAATCGAAAACGTTAGTTTTTTCAATATCGGTTTTGTCGATAACCGTGTCTTGTGCAAAAAGAACGGGTTTGTTAAACAACGCCACAATCATGAAGGCGGCACTGGCTGCTTTGACGCTTCTGAAATCAGCTGTGTGAAAAGCTTCCTCATCACCTTTGCCGGCTTCCCCGCTAATGGTTTCTGCAACAGTCGGTGAAAATTTGGTCCATTCGGCTGTCGCATAGATCACCGTCGCGTGACCATTCTGTTGTGTTTCTTGCGCTTTAAAGCAGGTTGCCGTGTGTGGGCACATTAAGTAGCCGTCTTCAAAGGTCTCTTTGATGTAGCGCGCAACTTCTTCATCACTTGCATAATCGGCACCAAAGATGGCTTGTAGCTCAGCTAGCTCAGCATCGCTAAGTTGGTAACGGTTGTCTGCATCGAGCTGCGCCATCAACTCATGCGTACGCTCGGCGCCGAATAGATCAAACAAAACACGCTCAACGTTTGATGACTTAAGGATATCCATCGCCGGTGAGGTGGTGGCAATCACTGAACGACCCGTTAGGTCGTAAGCGCCGTTGTTAATCAGATCGGTCAGTACATTGTTGCTGTTTGATGAGATCAGAATGCGTGCAATGGCAAGCCCATCTTCATCGCGTAATAACCACCGAGGGCATTTCCAAAGTTACCGCTAGGCACATTCAGATAAATCTTATCGCCTAGGGAGATCGCACCTTGGCGAACTAAATCGAGATAGCTGCTGATGTGATAAATCTGTTGGAAGATGATGCGACCAAAGTTAACCGAGTTAGCTGCTGACAGCTTGGTGCCTTTCTCTGCGAGCTTGGCATGGAAGGCATCGGATGACAGTAATGACTTGAGCGCTGATTGCGCATCGTCAAAGTCACCATAAATGCCAATCACTTTTAAGTTGGCGGCATCTTCGGTGACCATCTGTAGGCGTTGCACGTCTGAGGTGCCACCATCTGGATAAAGACACGCGACTTTGACGTTATCGCGATTCTTAAAGGTTTCGAGCGTCGCAGGGCCGGTGTCACCACTGGTCGCTGCCAAAATGAGGTAGTTCTCGTTGCGCGCTTGCGCCAAGCTTGAAAGCACCACACCAAACGGTTGCAGTGCCATATCTTTAAACGCACGGGTAGGGCCGTGGAATAGCTCAGAGACAAAGGTTTTCTCACCAATCTTCACAATCGGTACTGGGTTGCTGCCATCATCAAACTTGTCATACAAGCTCAGCGCTTGATCAATTACCGCTGCATCAATATCGATCTCATAGGCATCGAGAACCGCTTTGGCGATGGTCTTATAGCTTGAATCGCGATGAGCTTCGAGGAAGCTCATGCCCAGTTCAGGTAGCTTCTCTGGTACATAAAGACCGCCAAACGATGCCATGGGATTTAGGATCGCCTGTGAGAAAGGGACTTTAGCTGGACGTTTGCCGTCGTTTCCGCGCGTTTCGATGAACTGCATGTTGCTCTGTGCTGTTAATTGAGAATTGGCGCGAGATTATACCTGAGTTGACGCTAATTGATGGCCCGCTGGCTATGCAGAGCTTTTCGGGCACGCTCGACAGCCTTGTTGGTGCCAGTCAGGATGAGTCGGTCGCCCGCAGCCAAGGGATCTGTCGCCTCGAGCATGGTGTTTTCTTCATTGCGAATCAGCTCAATATTCACGTAGCTATGGCTTAGTCCAAGCTGACTTAAGCGCTGCCCGATGAAGCTGCAGTTATCTTCGATGACAAAGGTCTCGCGCATCACATAATCATTTAGCGGCTCATCAATTAGATGAGGTTCGCCGTGGAAGATGCCTCGTAGGTCGGCATAACGCTTAGAGCGGGTTGAGCTGATCAGCAGGTCAATCTCATCGCGATCAATATTCTAGTGCTCTAGGGTGCGCGTAGCGCCCAGCAAGCTCGATTCTAGCGATTCGGGAATCACGGTAGAGGCACCCATTTGCAGTAGCTTTTCCATCTGTTGTTCATTTCGCACACGCACGATGATGGGTAGCTTTTGATTAAGGCGACGTGCCACTTCCAACACGCGTTCTATGACATAACCTTCATGCACGGTTATAACCAAGGCGGCGGCACGATGGATGCCGGCCATCTCGAGAGTTTGAGGATGTGTACTGTCGCCATAGCGCACCGGCTCGCCGGCATCAAAAGCATCTTTGATCAGTCGTGGATCAACATCCAGTGCGAGATAGGCTTGTTCTTCATGTTTAAGAAACTGCGCCAAGTTCTGACCAACACGACCAAAGCCGGCGATGATCACATGATCTTCTAAGTTGTCAGCATGTTCCGCAATCGCCATGGCTTTTTCTTCGCGTTGCGATTGATAGTCGGGGATTACCCATTTTGCGATGGCGCCGTTGTGACGAATCAGTAGGGGCGCTAATGCCATGCTAAGCACCAACGCGGCGAGAATAGGTTGTATCTGATCACTGCTAACGATGTTGTTCGCTAACGCTAAGGTAAGAAGGGCAAAGCCAAATTCGCCACCTTGGCCTAAGACAATACCGGTGCGTAGCGCAACGCCCCAGTCACGTTGTAAGAACCAAGTTAACAAGACAATCAGGCCACCTTTGCCAATGACTACACCGAGAGTGAGCAGCAGCACCCATTGCCAATAACTTAAGGCTTCGGGTACGTTGAGCTGTGCGCCAACGGAAATAAAGAACAAGCCGAGAAGCACATCACGAAAAGGACGAATCTCGATTTCGATGTGATGGCGATATTCACTTTCGGCAAGCATCACGCCTGCCAGGAAGGCACCAAGCGCAAGCGACAATCCCATTTGCTGGGTCGACCATGCAGCGGTCAATGCGAGCAAAAGAATCGCTAGGGTGAACAGTTCGGCTGAGTAATAACCAGCGATCCAATTGAGTAGGGGGCGCAATAACCAGTGGCCAATGGCAAACATGATGCCGAAGGCGATTACCGCTTTAATAAAAGCAATACCGAGCGCGACGCCCATTTGATCGCTTCCGCTCGCTAAGATCGGGATCGCGACCAAGAAAGGAACAACAGAAAGATCTTGGAACAGCAGGATGCCAAGCGAATTGCGACCGTGACGTGAGTGGATCTCAAGTTGTTCTTGCAGCTGCTTTACAGCGATAGCGGTAGATGAGAGCGCTAAAGCGCCACCTACGGCAAATGCCGACTGCCAGCTCATGCCGATCCACATGGCTAGTGCGATGGTCGAGAGTGTCGAGAGCAGCACCTGCATGCTGCCCAGGCCGAGTAAGAGGCGGCGCATCGACATCAAATGGCCGATCGAGACCTCAAGTCCAATCATGAACAGCAGGAAGACAACGCCGAGCTCGGCAAGGAATTCGATGTCGTGATGGGCGGGAATCCAGCCAATCGCGTGCTCACCAAAAAGCGCACCCACGGCCAAATAGCCGAGGATGGGCGGTAGATTGAACCGTCTAACCATCGCCACAGAGACGACTGATAGGGTCAAAAGGACGATGATGCCGTTGAGAATTGAGTGATCCATAGCGTTATTGGAGCTGATTTCGGCGATATTTTGACTCAACTTTAATCAAAAGGCATTCGCGCGTAGAATGCGCCGCTCAAAATCCTATAAGAATAATAATGTTGTAAAACTTAGGCAGTGGCGGAAAACCCGCCGGAGAGTAGTTCATGGCTGCATTTGATATGAAGAAAGGCATTGCAGGTATCGTCTTTTTAGCGATGGCGATTGTTTTGTCGAAAGTGGTTCCCACGGTTGAAATTGCATGGGTAACCGGCATTCTGTTACTCACGATTTATTTGTTTGCATTTGAAGTTGTTGATGTCGATGTGGCAGCGGCAACCGTCATGGTTATCTTAGGTTTAACGACCTTAGTGGCACCTTTTATGGGGCTCAGTGGTGGCTTGATTGATAACCAGAAATTGTTTAACGGTTTCTCGTCAAACGCGGTGATGTCGATCATTGCGGTCATGATCATTGGTGCAGGTTTGGATAAGACCGGCATCATGACCAAAGTGGCGGCCTTTATTCTTAAGGTGGGCGGCACAACAGAAGCCCGCATCATTCCGATCATCTCAGCGACGGTTGGTTTTATTTCATCGTTCATGCAGAACGTAGGTGCAGCCGCCTTGTTCTTACCAGTGGTATCACGTATCTCTGCGCGTTCGGGTTTGCCAATGTCTCGCTTGCTGATGCCAATGGGCTTCTGTGCGATCTTGGGTGGTACCGTGACAATGGTTGGCTCAAGTCCACTGATCTTGTTGAACGATTTGATCTTGACTTCTAACCAAGCGTTGCCCGTTGAGCAACAGATGGAAACCTGGAGCTTGTTCTCAGTAACACCTGTGGGTATTGCATTGGTTGCGACCGGTATTATCTATTTCGTCATGGCGGGTCGTTTTGTATTGCCAAATACCAAGAGCGAGTCGAGCACCAAAGGCTCAGACCCAATGGCTTACTTTAAAGAAGTTTATGGTTTGGCTTACGGCATTGCCGAGGTTGTGGTTACCGATAACAGTGCATTGATTGGTAAGCAGCTTGATGAGATTGAAGGTGTTGAGCGCATTCGTGTCATTGCGAATAAGTACTCAGGGGGCGAATCAAACATCGGTCCTGGTACCTTGGCGCGTGATACCGGTATTGCTGCGGGTATGGTGCTTGGCATCGTTGCTGATCCACGTGACCTTGATGCGTTTGTAACCAAATATGATCTGCAAAAGCGTGATTCATTGCGCACCTTTGCTGATGCTTTGGCAGCGAATAAAGCAGGTATTGCAGAAGTGGTTATTCCACCGGGTTCAAACTTGGTAGGTAAGAGCGCACGTGATATCTGGATGCGTAAAACCTACGGCTTAGCGTTGGTGGGTTTGCATCGTAATGGCGAGACCATGCGTGAGGGTGATGACATCCGCAACATGGCTTTCCAAGCTGGTGACACCTTGGTGGTTCATACCCCTTGGATTGGTTTGGAGCGTATCGAAGACGATAAGAACTTCGTTGTTGTGACCACTGAATATCCACGTGCTGAGAAGCTGCGTCCTAACAAAGTCCGTTGGGCAGGTTTGTTCTTTGCGGTTGCACTTTTCATGGTGTTGTTCACTGATATCCGTTTGTCGATTGCGTTATTAACCGGTGCTATCGGTATGGTGCTATCAGGCGTTTTGAAGATTGAAGAGGCGTATCAAGCGGTTAGTTGGAAGACCGTTTTCTTGTTGGCATCTTTGATACCACTCGGTTTGGCAGTTGAAACCACTGGTACCGCAAAATGGATCGCAGAAGAGGTGGTGGCAGCTACAGGTGGGGCAGCGCCTTGGATCATTCAAGCAGCGATTGCCGTGTTGGCGACCTTCTTTACCTTGGTGATGTCGAATGTGGGTGCAACTGTGTTGTTGGTACCACTTGCAGTCAATATT
The DNA here is from genome assembly GCA_038144195.1 of Gammaproteobacteria bacterium. GTDB lineage: Bacteria > Pseudomonadota > Gammaproteobacteria > Chromatiales > Chromatiaceae > VMDJ01. The sequence goes on from JAYQNH010000002.1 coordinate 1,389,480, forward strand.
GCCCTTCAAGTGGGTGCTGACCCTGCGGTCTATGCATTGACCGTTGCGATTGCGACTTCGAACTCGTTCTTAATCCCAACGCACCAAGTGAATGCCTTGATCATGGGTCCTGCGGGCTACCGTGTACCGGACTTCATGAAGGCGGGTGGCATTATGACCATCTTGTTCTTGGTGGTGATGCTCACCATGATGAATTTAATCTTCTAAATTAGACGTTTAAATAAAAAAAACCGAGCTTATCTCGGCTTTTTTATGCATTTGTATAAATAAATGGTCAAGTTAATAAAATTTTTTACACAATTATTAGAATTAACTAATATAGCAACGTTTCCTCCTAAGGATAATTCTATTATTCTCGCCATTTAGCCCCTCTAGTGCTAACTGGTTGTTTTTTTATATAGATGGACATTTAACCCGCAACTTTGGTTGCGGGTTTTTTTGCCCGGTGTTCTCGATAGGAAAATTCCTACATTAATGTTTCTGATTGTTCAGGCGAGCCCCTTCATCCGTAAAGTAAAGTTTCCTCCTAAGGGTCACCAACTGAATAGTTCCCGCGAAGGTCGTGAAAGTTGTAGACGATCGAGCAGTCTTTTTCCTAAGAGTTGGTTCTTTTACCCGCGCTGATTTGCGCGGGTTTTTTTTGCCTGAAATTCTTAAATAACGGCGTTGCTTTTCTGATGATTAAGTTGCCGCCATTGAGCAGGCCATTGCTCATACCAGTCATCAATGGCATTGGCGGGCATGGGTTTGGTAAATATAAGCCTTGGCCGGCATAACAATTCATAGACTTGAGTTGCAAAAGGGTTTCTTCAGTCTCAATGCCTTCTGCAACCACAATAGCGCCAAAGGCATGCGCGATACTCAAAATGGCATCGATCAACACCTTATCAGTATGAGTTTGATGATCCAGATCCTGAATAAATGACTTATCAATTTTTATTTCATCAATTTGTAAATTACGAAGATTGGTCAGAGAGGAATAACCGGTACCAAAATCATCGAGAGCAAATCGGAAGCCTTCATTACTTAATTTATTTATTAGGCTTTTGCGTTCTCGGGATTGCTCAGTGTTGCTGTTTCGGTGATTTCTAATATCACTTTTTTATTGGATATTTCTGGATCAGAAACCAGTGGCTTTAGGAGTTCTATAAGATCATTGCTGGTTAAAGAGGCGGCCGAAATATTTAGGGAAATTAAGGTGTTCTTTTCATGGTTCCAACATGATTGATCACGCAATACCTTGTCAAAAAGTATCTGGGTAATTTCAAAGATGAGTCCATGTTGTTCTGCAAAAGGAATAAATATATCGGGGGGTATCATGCCTAACTTAGGATGGTGCCAACGAATTAGGGCCTCATAGCCAATAATCGTTCCAGTTCTTAATCGAATGATGGGCTGATAATGCACTTTTAGCTCATCTCGTAACGATGATGATCTTAAAGCAACCAATAGTGAGCATGTGTCTAGTGACATATTAATGATAATACTCAAAGATTTTTTCTTAGCTCGGCTAGGCAAGTGTTTTCTTAAATTTGGCTCTGTATTTAGTAAAACGTTTTTATTAAATAGAAAAAGCCCGCGAAAGCGGGCTTTTTGTTTTGCCAAGTGAGAGGAGGAGACGATTTCCTCAGCGCTTAGGCGAATAGGCGAACCACGTTGCTATCGTCTTCTAGGTCAATAATCACGGGTGGTGCGACACCGTTAAAGTTACATGCGGTGGCAATACTGTAAGCCCCGATCTCATGGATAACGATTACGTCACCAATTGAAAGCTCAGGGAGTAAGTCGGTATCGCCAAAGCGGTCGATGCTGTCACAGGTTGGACCTGCAAATACGGCGCGACCCGGTGTGCTACCGTCTTCCGTGAAGATGGTCATTGGGTAATCGATGTGGTCGAAGATGCGGCCTGATTGAGCACCGTACACACCGTCATCCATGTAGTACCACCAGGTGTCATCTTGACGCTTTGAGCGCCCAATGATGCGTGCAACTAATGTCATGCTCGGTGCTGAAATCGCACGGCCAGGCTCTGCCATCAAACGAATGTGTGAAGGCACTGAGGCCATGGCTTCACGGATAGGTGCGCAGAAGGCTTCAAAGTCGACTGGTTTGTTTGAATAGTTGGCAGGGAAACCGCCACCCATATCGATACGTTCGATGTTGGCAATGCCAAGGTCTGCAGCTTCTTTTGCAATCTCTACGGTTTTCAATAATGCCAAGCGGTGTGTGTCAGCGCTTTGAGCTTGCGAGCCCACGTGGAAGCAAAGGCCATCCACGGTGATGCCCATCTGCTGAGCAATCTGCAGAATGTTCATCGCATCGTCTGGTTGCGCGCCAAATTTACGTGACAGGTCGATAGGTGCATCAGGTGCCACAAAGGCTAAGCGCAACATCACGGTGATGTCGTGGCGGTAAGGTGCGATCTTCCAAAGTTCATCCAAGTTATCGACGACAAAGGTGGTCACGCCAAGGCCGATTGAGGTCTCAAGATCGACGATGGTTTTAATTGGATGGGTGTGAATCATGCGCTGAGTTGGAACACCCAATGGCAATAAAGCCTGAATCTCGGGTGCGCTAGCAACATCAAAGCAAGCGCCTTCATCAACCAAGGTGGTCAATAAACCATTGTAGGGGTTAGATTTAACAGCGTAGTACATGGTCACGCCGGGCAATGCTGCCTGAAGTGCGCGCCAGGTCTTCGCGAACGCGAGTAGGGCTGAAAAGCATTGCAGGCGAAATGCCACCTGCCTGTGCCAACCAGAAGTCACCTTCTGATCGTGGGCGAATAGTCGTCAACACGGTCGTCTCCTTTTGTTTGTCTTTCGTCGCTCAGACACGTCTAGACAAACAAGACGCCGGGTCACTAACGGGTAAATCACCTAAAGTTTCTGCTCAAATAGCGAGCGAGCGCATTTTCAACTTTTTTTGTTTTTGCGCAAGAAAAATTTTGCTCCAAAGGCAAAATAATTTTAAGTGTATTGCTTAGGTAATATAAGAGGGAGAATCAAAACTGGTGCCCAGGAGAGGACTTGAACCTCCACGGCCTTGCGGCCACCAGCACCTGAAGCTGGCGTGTCTACCAATTTCACCACCTGGGCATAGGTGTTGAGGGCGCGTAACTTACAGCGACAAATTAGGTGTGTCAACGTTACAATCGGGGCCATAAATCGCAGTAAAAGGCCTGATGAGTGGCAAAGCAAAAAAAGGTGTCTCGCACCGAATTAAATGACCCGCAAGCGCAACGTGAAGCGGATACCTATGAAAATCCTGTTCCTAGTCGAGAGTTCATTTTAGAAGTGATCGCCGAGCAAGGTTGTCCCATGAGTTTTAAAGAGCTGATGTACACCTTGGATATCGATGAAGAGCAGACCGAGGGCCTCTCTCGTCGTGTGAATGCGATGACCCGTGACGGTCAGCTAATCCGTAATCGCCGTGGTGGCTATTGCCAGGTGAATAACAAAGACATGATCGTGGGTCGTGTGATTGGCCATCCAGATGGTTTTGGCTTTTTAAAGCGTGATGATGCAAATGGTGATGACCTGTTTTTAGGCCCGCGTGAAATGCGTCGCGTTTGGCACGGTGATCATGTGGTGGTGCAAGTCTCCGGTATTGATCGACGTGGTCGCGAAGAAGGTCAAATTATCGAGGTATTGGAGCGCGCTTTTACCAAGGTTGTTGGTCGTTTGCAGATCGATCGCGGTGTTGCTTTCTTGTTGCCCGACAACAAGCGTATTACCCAGCAAGTACTTATTCCGCCAGAGAATTTAAAGGGCGGCAAGAATGGCCAAATGGTGGAAGTTGCCATTGATGAGCATCCAACGCCTTGGCGTCAGGCCATTGGTAGTGTGATTGATGTCATAGGTGATCAGTATGCACCTGGTATGGAGACTGCGGTTGCGATTCGTAGTCATGACATTCCGCATGATTGGCCAGAGGATCTGCTGAAACAAATTGAAGGCTTGACCGCTGAGGTACCCGAGAAAGCGAAAGAAGGTCGTGAGGATCTTCGTGATGTGCCGTTGGTGACGATCGATGGTTCGGATGCGCGTGACTTTGACGATGCTGTCTTTTGTGCAAAGACGGCAAAAGGTTGGCGCTTATTGGTCGCGATTGCCGATGTCTCAGCCTATGTCGAAAAAGATTCACCGTTAGATAAAGAGGCTTATCTGCGCAGTACCTCAGTGTACTTCCCTGATCGCGTCGTGCCGATGTTGCCGGAAGTGCTCTCAAATGGACTTTGTTCGATCAATCCGAAGGTTGATCGTTTGTGCATGGTCTGTGAGATGTACTTTGATCCACAAGGCAAGATGTTCCGCTCGCGTTTCTTTGAAGGCGTGATGAATTCGCATGCGCGTCTGACCTATGACCAAGTGGGCGCGATGCTGATTGATAACGATCAGGCCCTTAAAGAAGAGTTTGCACACGTTTTGCCGCATCTCGAAGATCTGCACGGCCTTTATAAGGTGCTCCATGCGGCACGTGCCGTGCGTGGTGCGATTGATTTTGATACCACCGAAACCCGTTTTAAATTTGATGAGAACGGCAAGGTGGCTGAAGTGGTGCCACTGGTGCGTCATGATGCACACCGTTTGATTGAAGAGTGCATGTTGGCGGCTAACGTTGCGGCAGCACGCTTCTTGTTGAAGAACAAAATACCGGCCATGTACCGTGTGCATGAGCGCCCAAGTGAAGAGAAGTTGTCAGACTTAGGGCAATTTTTACGTGAGCTAGGTTTGTCGTTGAAGGGTGGTCTTGAGCCAACGGCAAAAGATTACGCTGAGCTACTTGAGCAAGTAAAAACACGAGCGGATTACCATGTGATTCAAACCGTGCTGCTGCGCTCAATGATGCAAGCGGTGTATACCGATGAGAATGTTGGGCACTTTGGTTTGGCGTTTGAAGCCTATGCGCACTTCACCTCACCGATACGTCGCTACCCTGACTTGATGGTGCATCGTGCGATTCGTCATGTGCTTCGACAGGGTTCAGCAAAAGGGTTTGCTTATTCAGAAAAAGATTTGGCGCACATGGGTGAGCACTGTTCACTGTGTGAGCGTCGCGCAGATGATGCATCGCGTGATTCGGCGGATGCGCTTAAGTGTTACTTCATGCTCGATAAAGTGGGTGAGATTTTCCAAGGCACGATCTCAGGTGTGAACAGCTTTGGTCTTTTTGTCGAGTTAGATGAGATTTTTATCACCGGCTTGATTCATATCACCGCGCTCGATCGAGATTACTTTATTTTCGATCCTATCGGTCATCGTTTAACTGGCGAGCGTACGGGTAAGGTCTATCGCTTGGGTGATCGCATTAAGGTGCGTGTTGCAGCGGTCAATATGGAAGATCGCAAGATCGACTTTGTGCTCGACGATGGTAATAGCCAAGCACCGGATAAAAAGAAAGTTGAGATGATTCATGGCGTGCCAGCTGATCAGCTGCGCATTGATCGCCCGCCACGTTCGCAACCAGGTTCAAAAAAGCCAAGTAAAAACCCTTGGGGATCGCGTTCTGAGTCGGATGAAAAGAAGACCAGTAAAAAGAAAGCGAGCAAAGGGAAAAAGCGTAAAGGTCGCCCGGGTAAGAAAGAGCGTGCCGCAGCTAAGGCTAAAAAAGGTAAGCATTAAGTCATGGGCGATAAGCAACAATGGGTTGCCGGTGTGCATGCAGTGCGCTCAGCGCTGAAGTTTGGTCGTGAGCGCATTAATGAAATTATTTATGACGCGACACGCAAAGATCGTCGTTTAAATGCTGTTTTAGATGATGCCAAAAAGCTCGGTGTTCCTCTGACTGCGAGCGATAAGAAAACTGTCGAAAAGCTAGCCGGTAGCGCTAACCACCAGGGCGTGGTGATTAGTACTCAAGCGCCTGCTGCACAGACTGAAGATGATCTCGATACCTTGCTGAATAATCTCGATCATCCACCTTTGTTATTGGTCCTTGATGGCGTGACCGATCCGCATAATCTGGGCGCCTGTTTGCGCACGGCTGATGGTGCGGGGGTGGATGCGGTGATAGCGCCTAAAGACAAATCGGTTGGACTGACCCCGGTGGCGGTAAAGGTCTCGAGTGGTGCAGCGGAAACAGTGCCGTTTGTTCAGGTGACTAATCTGGCGCGAACCTTGCGACATCTGCAGGATGATTTTCGTATTTTTGTGGTTGGCACCACTGGCGAGACCGATCTCGAGCTCTACCAGGCGGATCTAACCGGTGCGCTAGCGCTGGTAATGGGCGCGGAAGGTGAGGGGATGCGCCGACTGACGGCTGAACAATGCGACCAATTGGTGCGTTTACCCATGCAGGGGCAGGTCGAAAGTCTGAATGTGTCGGTCGCGACGGGTGTCACGCTCTACGAAGCGGTTCGTCAACGCCGCTAAGCTTGCATTTTATAAGGCGTTTCTCTAGAATCTCGCGCTCTCGTCGGTCTTCTGGGTCGGCACTCCTTGCTTCACCGCACAGTGTGGGAGGCTTTAACCCGTAAGGAGCTACAATGCGTCATTACGAAATCGTGTTCCTGGTCCACCCTGACCAGAGTGAGCAGGTGCCAGCAATGGTAGACCGCTACAAGTCGGTAATTGAAACTGCCGGCGGTAAAATTCACCGTCTAGAAGATTGGGGTCGTCGCCAGTTGGCTTACCCAATCAATAAAGTTCACAAAGCACACTATGTGTTGATGAACGTTGAAGCGACTGGTGAAGCTTTAACTGAACTTGAAACCTTGTTCCGCTTCAACGATGCGGTCATCCGTAACTTAGTTATCCGTCGCGATGAAGCGGTAACTGAGGCGTCGCCTTTGATGAAAGAAGACGACAAGAAAGATGCACCTGAAGCTGCAGCTAGCTAATTAAGGAGAGAGTTCGATGTCACGTTTTTTCCGTCGTCGTAAAGGTTGTCGTTTCGCGGCTGAAGGTATCGAGATCGATTACAAAGATCTAAACACCTTGCGTCAGAACATCACCGAAAACGGCAAGATTGTTCCTAGTCGTATCACTGGCACCAGTGCTAAGTACCAACGTCAGTTGGCTACAGCTGTGAAGCGTGCGCGCTTCTTGGCATTGTTGCCTTACTCAGACAGCCATTAATCGGCTGGTGAGTGTGATGTCGTTTAAAGCGACATCTGTTCGGTTTTACCGAGTAGTTGTATGAAAGCCCTAATCGCTTGGGTGATAAAGGGACGCACTCAGGCCATCATGGCGACCACTGTGTCGGGTATGTTGGCTCTGATGATCACGCCGATGGCGTTGATCAGTGCAGCACTGGTGGTCTTGGCCACGCTGAGAAACGGCGCAAGAGAAGGTCTTATCGTTGTTTTATCAGCAGGGTTCGCGATCGCTGGTTTGGGTGGTTTGATATTTAACATGCCACTCGCAATGGTCATCATGGGCTTAGTTCTATGGTTGCCAGCATGGGGTTCGGGTTTGCTGTTAGGGCAGAGTCGATCACTCAGCAAAACAATCGAGGTTCTTGCCATGGCGGCAATTGGCTTGGTTGTTGCGCAATACCTACTGTTAGGTGATCCCAATGCGTATTGGGATGGCTTGATAACTGAATACATGAAACTTCAGTTTGATACAGCGGTAGTGCCAGAAGCAGATCAGCAAGCATTGGCGACAGCCATTGCCGGTTGGATGCCTGGTGGTGTTGCGGCAAGTTGGTTGAGCTCGTCGAGCGTCGCAGTGTTTATTGCGCTGTGGATGCAAGCCAAGCTGAATCAAACGAATGAGTTTGGACAGGCGTTTCGTGCGTTTGCTGTGAGTCGAGTGTGGCTCTGGTTGGTTCCAATCACATTGTTGCCATCGCTGCTGAGTGACCAAGGTCCAACGCTGTTAGGGCAGTTGTACCTGGTGGGAACCACCTTGTTTTTGCTGCAGGGTTTGAGTGTGGCTCATGCTTGGGTTCATCAAAAAGGTGAATCAAGGCGAGGCTGGATTTACGGCTTGTACTTTGTGTTGTTCGTCGGCTTACCGTATAGCGTTACAGCAATAGCTGCCGCAGGGTTTGCAGACGGATGGTTAAATTTTCGAGCAAAGATTCAATCGAAAGATTGAGTTGGATGAAGGACAACCTTCGGCTCAGTGAGTTCGTGATAACACGGCTCCACATTACCTTTAATCGGGGTTAGAAAGATGGAAGTAATTCTTCTGGAAAAAGTAGCAAACGTTGGTGCATTGGGTGACAAGGTTACCGTCAAGTCTGGTTACGCTCGTAACTTCTTGATCCCTCAGGGCAAGGCAGTATTTGCAAGCGAGTCAAACGTTGCAGCATTCGAAGCACGTCGTGCAGAACTCGAGAAGCAGGAAGCTGACAAGCTAGCTGCCGCTGAGTCACGTAAGGCAGCTATCGAAGCGGTCGACGGCGTTACTATCGCTCACCAAGCAGGTGACGAAGGTAAGTTGTTCGGTTCTGTTGGTACCAACGACATTGCTGATGCAGTCACTGCAGCAGGTGTTGAGGTAACACGTGCTGAAGTACGTATGCCTGAAGGTGCGATTCGTGAAGTTGGCGAATTTGAGTTCGCAATTCACTTGCATACCGACTTAGACGCAACTGTAAAAGTTACTGTTGTTGCTGAGTAATCAGCCTCGCTGATAACCTAAAGAACACCCTAGCAAGCTGCTTGCTGGGGTGTTTTTGTGGCCGCTGTTTGACCGATCGATTTGCTGATCAGTCTCAGCGGCTTTTATGTTTTAATGCAGTGATGTCAGACGAACTAAATCCTCCCGCCTCTTACGAAGATTACAGCGAAAACACCGTCTCAATGCCGGTAGATCAAGCGCTGGAAACACTTCGTGTGCCGCCGCATTCTGTGCAGGGCGAGCAGTCTGTTTTGGGCGGTTTAATGCTCAACTCAGAAGCGTGGAATGAGATCTCTGACAAGATTGCGAGCGAAGACTTTTACCGCCGCGAACACCAGCTTATTTTCCAAGCTATGCGGGCGTTATCCGAGGCACATCAACCACTCGAAGTGGTGACCATTGCTGAAGAGTTAGAGCGTCGATCAGAGCTGAATGATGTCGGCGGCATGCCTTATCTGGGTATGTTGGCAAACGAAACACCGACCGCATCGAATGTGCCGGCTTATGCGCGAATCGTGCGTGAGCAATCGGTGATGCGTCAATTAATCAAAGTCGGTAACAAGATCGCAGATAGTGGCTACCGTCCTGAAGGACGTCCTGTAGATGATCTGCTTGATCAAGCCGAGACCGAAGTCTTCAAGATTGCTGAGCAAAAAGATAAAGGTCGCCAAGGTTTCCAAAATATTCAGGCCTTGCTAACCAAAACGGTCGATAAGATCGAAGAGTTATTTAACAGTGACGATGCCCTCACGGGTGTTTCAACAGGCTTTAATGATTTTGACGACCGCACCTCCGGTTTACAGAAAGCGGATTTGGTTATCGTGGCAGGTCGTCCATCGATGGGTAAGACCACCTTTGCGATGAACATGTGTGAAAACGTTGCGATTGGCGCTGGCGTACCAGTGGCCATCTTCTCAATGGAGATGCCAGCAGAAGCGCTGACCATGCGTATGATTTCTTCGCTAGGCCGTATCAATCAGCAAGCCGTACGCTCAGGTAAGTTAGAAGATGACGATTTCCGCGTGTCACTTCAGCGGTTAATATTCTTAGCCAATCAAAAATCTTTATTGATGATTCAGCGGCACTGACACCCAATGAGATTCGTGCGCGTTGTCGCCGCTTACAAAAAGAACATGGCCAGTTGGGCATGGTCATGGTCGACTATTTGCAGTTAATGCGTGCGCCAGAAGCAGGTGATAACCGTGTTAACGAGATCTCTGCAATCTCGCGTGGCTTAAAAGCTTTAGCGAAAGAATTAAATTGCCCAGTGGTTGCGCTATCGCAGCTCAACCGTTCGCTTGAGCAGCGTCCGAATAAACGTCCGGTTATGTCAGACCTTCGTGAATCGGGTGCAATTGAGCAAGATGCCGACTTGATCGTTTTTATCTATCGCGATGAAGTCTATAACGAAGACTCGCCGGATAAAGGCAAGGCTGAAATCATCATAGCCAAGCAGCGTAATGGTCCTATCGGTACCGTTAACCTGACCTTCCAAGGTCAGTTCACTCGCTTTGATAACTTTGCGCGTGATGTTTACGAAGATATGGACTACTAAGCGGCATGCCACTAAACAACGCATGGGCCACGATTGATCACGCTGCGTTGTTACACAACGTTTCTCGTGTTCGCGAGTGTGCACCTCAAAGCAACATCATGGCGGTGATTAAGTCGCTTGGTTATGGGCATGGTGCAGTCTCGTTAGCCTATGCACTGCAACGTAGAGTTGATGCCTTTGCTGTGGCGCGTGTTGAAGAGGGCTTAGCGCTTCGTGCAGAAGGTATTACTAAAGCGATCTTAGTGCTTGAGGGTTTGTGTTCACCTGAGCAGTTATCACTTGCGCAACAACATCAGCTTGATGTCGCTATTCATCATCCTAAGCAGATTAGAGTGGCTTGACACCTTAGACGGGCCATTGGGTTGTTGGATCAAAGTTGATAGCGGCATGTCGCGCTTAGGTCTGCATCCAGATCAAGTGCCCGAGGTGCTGGCGGCCGTTCAACAGCATAGGTATCTCAAGCTAAAAGGGGCGATGACGCACTTAGCGAATGCCGATGATCGGCAAGACAGTAAAACCGATGTGCAGCTTGCGGCCTTTAATGAGATTGCATGGCCAGAGGCGATTTGGCACTGTCTATTGCCAACTCGGCTGCGGTGTTAACGCGGCCTGATGCGCATGCAGATTGGGTGCGACCTGGTTTGATGTTGTATGGCGCATCACCGCTACTCAATCAAAGTGCTCAGTCACTTGGTTTAAAACCTGTGATGCAGTTATCTAGTCGGTTAATTTCAATCAAGCAATTAAATGACGGCGATACCGTTGGTTATGGTGCGACATGGCAAGCCGATGAAGTGATGCCGATGGGCATCGTTGGCATTGGTTATGGCGATGGTTATCCACGCGAAGTGCCAGCTGAAGCGTATGTGCTTATCAATGGCAAGCAAGCCCCTATTATTGGTCGCGTCTCGATGGACATGATCACGGTGGATCTACGCGGCATTGATTGTGTGATCGGTGATGAGGTCACCTTGTGGGGTGAAGGCTTACCGATTGATCTTGTCGCACAATGGACAAACACCATTGCCTATACCTTGATGTGTGGTGTGACTCAGCGCGTTCAGCGGATTAACAAATCATAACGATGGCAAAAGCAGCAAAAACAACCTACGTGTGTACCGAGTGTGGCGCGACCTTTCCTAAGTGGGCAGGGCAGTGCACGGATTGTGGTGCATGGAATACGTTAGAAGAAACCGTACCATCCTCAGCACCCGAACAAGGCCGCTTTGCAGGCTATGCCGGTGAAACACCTGTCGCAATTCGCGCATTAGCTGATGTCTCTGCTGAAGAGACCTCGCGTATTAGCACAACGTTAAACGAGCTTGATCGCGTACTGGGTGGTGGCTTGGTACTCGGTTCAGTGACCTTGATTGGTGGTGATCCGGGTATTGGAAAATCAACGCTGTTGATTCAAGCGATGTCATTGCTTAGCGAGAAGATGTCGACCTTGTATGTCAGCGGAGAAGAATCAGCAGAACAAATCAGCTTGCGTGCGCATCGATTGGGTTTGCCTGGCGATAAGGTGCAGCTACTGACAGAAACCTGCGTTGAGCGCATTATTCAGTTAGCACAGCAGCACAAACCCAAAGTGATTGTGCTCGACTCCATTCAAACCTTTTACACCCAAGAGCTCAATTCGGCACCAGGTTCGGTGGCGCAGGTACGTGAATCAGCGGCGCGCTTGGTGCGCTTTGCTAAGCAAACGGGTACCAGTTTGTTCTTGGTGGGTCATGTCACAAAAGAAGGCGCGTTAGCGGGGCCTCGTGTGCTCGAACACATGGTAGATACCGTGTTGTACTTCGAAGGTGAGAGTGGCTCACAGTTCCGTTTAATTCGTGCCATCAAGAATCGTTTTGGCGCGGTGAATGAGTTGGGTGTCTTTGCGATGACCGATAAAGGTCTCAAAGAAGTGAGTAACCCTTCAGCGATTTTCTTATCCCGACATGAGCAACAAGTGGCAGGTAGTGCCATTCTGGTAACGCGTGAAGGCACGCGTCCTATGTTGGTTGAGGTGCAAGCACTGGTGGATCAAAGTCCTCTGGGTAACCCGCGTCGTGTGGCATTAGGTTTAGAGCAAAATCGTTTATCGATGTTGCTTGCGGTGCTGCATCGTCATGGCGGTGTCGGCATGTTCGATCAGGATGTGTTCTTAAATGTGGTCGGTGGTGTGCGCGTTACAGAACCCGCCGCTGACTTGCCTGTGTTGCTTGCCGCCTTATCGAGCTTCCGTGATCGTCCCTTTACCGATGGAATTAGCTGCATTTGGTGAGGTGGGGTTTAGCAGGTGAAATACGCCCAGTACCTAATGGTCAGGATCGTCTGCGTGAGGCACTCAAACACGGCTTTACCCGAGTGATTGCGCCCAAGAGTAATGTGCCTAAAAAGCCTATCGATGGCTTAGAGATTATTCCGGTGACCCGCCTGAGTGAGGCGATTGACGCGATTACTTAAACGCTCGGCTTTTCTATGCGACGCTCAAGTGGGCGGATGCGCGCGGTCTTCACTACGTTGTCTTGAATCTGAATGATGTCGATTGGGTAGCCTTCAATCATCAAAGAGGTGCCGGCCTCTGGCAGTGTTTGCAGGTATTCCACAATCAAACCATTCAGTGTTTTCGGTCCTTCGGTGGGTAGCTCCCAGTGCATGTTGCGCGATAGCTCACGCAGCAATGCGGTGCCATCCACGAGATAGCTGCCATCATCTTGGGGGTGGACCGATGCAATGTGATCGGATGGGTCGGTTGCGAACTCACCCACAATCTCTTCAAGTAGGTCTGCCATGGTGAGTAGGCCATGCACATCACCATATTCATCTACGACCAAGCCCCAACGACGTCGATTGCGTTGGAAGTTAATCAGCTGTTTATTAAGCGGTGTGCCTTTCGGAATGAAGTAGGGCTCGCGGATTAGCTCACGCAGTTCTTCGTGGGTTAGTCCATCACTATCAAGCGCTTCTTTAAGAATGTTGCGCGAGTGAATAAAGCCAAGTACATGGTCGATGCTGCCTTCGTAGACCAACACACGGGTGTAAGGGCTCTGTTGCAGTTGATCAAGAATCTCACTGATCGGAGCATCAATATCGATACCGTCCAGCTGGGTGCGCGGCACCATGATGTCTTCAACGTAGGTTTTCTCAAGGTCGAGAATGCTTAACAACATGCGTTGGTGTTTATACGGAATCATCGCGCCCGCTTCATTCACCACAGTTTTTAACTCTTCACGACTCAGTGCTTGGCCATCGCTGTCTTCTTGATAAATGCCAAGTAGCTTAAGAATGGAGTTGGCCATCAGGTTGACTAGCCAAACGAGCGGGAACATCACCTTAAGCAGCGGGGTGTAGATCCAAGCGGCAGGGAAGGCGACCTTTTCCGGATGCATGGCGGCTAGGGTTTTAGGCGCTACTTCAGAGAAGATCAGAACGACAAAGGTGAGGATGCCGGCAGCGATCGCAATCGCACCGTCACCACCGAGTCGCAGTGCAATCAAGGTCGCAAGTGATGAGGCCATGATGTTGACGAAGTTGTTGCCGAGCAGAATCAGGCCAATCAAGCGATCAGGCTTCTCAAGTAGCTTGGCAGGCAAGTTGCGCGCCGGTGTGACCTTCATCCGCGAGATGCTTGAGGCGATAACGGTTGAGCGTCATCAATGCGGTTTCTGAGCCAGAGAAAAATGCAGACAGGAAAAGTAAGAATACGAGTGCACTAAAAAGCACACTAAGGGGTATGTCGTCCAAAAGTTGGTTGCTCGTCTCTAGAAGATGTTTCTATTCTCGGAAGGGGGCTGCCGAGTGTCAAGGTTTAGGCTGTATAACCAACGCAGCTGCGCGGTCTTCGCCAAGAAGGATATTAAAGGTACGGCAAGCGGATGGGGTGTCCATTACCTCGTAGCCAATGCGGTGATCCATCAAGCGGATAAGGGTGCGAGGCTCAGGAAATTGGCAGCTGATCACCGGTCGCTAGGATGACCACCTCGGGGAGCTTGTTTAACCACGGCAGCCAGGGCTTCTTTCGCGGTCACGCTTTTATCCTCGCTTGGCCAGTCGATCGGGGTGCCAGCATTGAATAAGATGAGCCCATTTTGATGATCAAAGCGGCGGCCGCGCACGGTTAACGATTCACCATCGAAGGCGTCTATCAAGTTTTGTCCGGCAGCTTCATCGAGCACCATTTTCATGGTGTGGGCTCCTTGTGGTCATCTATGGCTGAGATGTTAACGGAAAGTGGCTGTAATGGCCTTGATTTCATTGACAGATGAGGGCTCACTCAGTACTTTTACCGGCTTATTTTTACCTTTCTCTGGTTGAGGTCTCTGTGTCACTCAGTATGGACGATTTTAGTCGCATCAAGCGTCTTCCCCCGTATGTCTTCGCTATCGTAAATGAGCTGAAGGCCGCGGCGCGAGCACGTGGTGAGGACATCATTGACTTCGGTATGGGAAATCCAGATCAACCAACCCCGCAACATATCGTGGATAAGTTGGCTGAATCTGCGCAACGTGGTGATACCCACCGTTACTCTACGTCTAAAGGTATTCCTCGTCTGCGTCGCGCAATCTGTAATTGGTATAAAGATCGTTACGACGTAGACCTTGATCCTGAAACACAAGCGATTGTGACCATTGGCTCGAAAGAGGGCTTGGCTCACTTGGCGTTGGCTTGTATGGGGCCTGGTGACTCGGTGTTGGTACCAAACCCTGCGTATCCGATCCATCCTTACGGTTTCATTATCTCTGGTGCTGATGTGCGCCACGTGCCGGTAACGGGCGAGGTCGATTTCTTTGAAGCGCTTGAGAAGGCAATTCGTGAATCATGGCCTAAGCCTAAGATGTTGGTATTGAACTACCCAGGTAACCCAACCGCAGAGTGTGTTGATCGGTCGTTCTTCGAGCGTGTAGTTGCGATTGCGAAAGAGCATAAGATTTGGGTCGTGCAAGATTTGGCTTATGCCGACATCGTTTTCGATGGCTACAAAGCGCCATCTATCCTTCAAGTTGAAGGTGCTGATGAGATCGCGGTTGAGTTCTTCTCAATGTCGAAGAGTTACAACATGCCAGGTTGGCGTGTCGGCTTTATGGTGGGTAACAAGACATTGGTAGCGGCATTAGGTCGCATTAAGTCTCATCTTGATTACGGTATGTTTACCCCGATACAAATTGCAGCGATTGCAGCGTTGGAGGGTCCACAAGATTGTGTGGAAGAGATTCGTAGCATGTACGAAAAGCGTCGCAATGTGCTTTGTGAAGGCTTGCATCACATAGGCTGGAATGTTGCGATTCCTAAGGCGACGATGTTTGTCTGGGCAAAGATACCCGATGCTTACAAAGAGATGGGCTCGTTAGAGTTTTGTAAAAAGTTATTAAAGGACGCAAAAGTTGCTGTCGCACCAGGCATTGGTTTTGGTGAGTACGGTGATGATCATGTGCGTTTTGGTTTGATCGAGAATGAACATCGTACGCGTCAGGCAGTGCGTGGTATTCGCGATATGTTCCGCAAAGATGGTTTGCTCGACTGAGCACGCGGACCACAGGAGTTGTAAATGAAGCCGGTTAAAGTTGGTTTATTAGGTTTAGGTACTGTCGGCGGCGGTACTTTGAATGTATTGGTGCGTAATGCACAAGAGATTGCACGTCGTGCCGGTCGTGAGATTGTTGTTAGCCATGCGGCTGCGCGTGACTATGATCCATCACAGCTTGAAGGCTTAGATAGCGTAGAGATTTGCAGTGATGCATTCGATGTTGTGGCCAATCCTGATGTCGATATCGTTGTTGAATTGATCGGTGGTTACTCGCCAGCAAAAGAACTGGTGATGAAAGCGATTGAGAACGGCAAGCATGTGGTTACTGCCAATAAAGCACTGATTGCACTGCACGGTAATGAGATTTTCACCGCTGCGCAGAAGCAGGGTGTGACCGTTGCCTTTGAAGCGGCGGTTGCTGGCGGCATTCCAATTATTAAAGCTTTGCGTGAGGGCTTGTCTGCAAACCATATCAATTGGATTGCCGGCATCATCAACGGTACCGGTAACTTCATCCTGACTGAGATGAAAGAAAAGGGCCGTGACTTTGCGGATGTGCTGAAAGAGGCGCAAGAGCTTGGTTATGCCGAAGCAGATCCAACCTTTGACGTTGAAGGTATCGATGCAGCGCATAAGTTGACGATCTTGGCGTCACTGGCGTTTGGTATACCGCTGCAGTTTGAAAAATGTTTTACCGAAGGCATTAGTAAGATTGAGCCACAAGATGTGACCTATGCTGAAGAATTTGGCTATCGCATTAAGCACCTTGGTGTAACGCGTAAGACAGAAGCCGGTGTTGAGTTGCGTGTGCATCCAACCTTGATTCCTGAGAAGCGTTTGATCGCTAACGTAAATGGCGTGATGAATGCCGTATTGGTTAACGGCGATGCTGTAGGTCCTACCTTGTACTACGGTGCAGGTGCGGGTTCTTTGCCAACTGCGTCTGCAGTGGTTGCGGATGTGGTTGATGTGGCGCGTGCGCTGACAACTGATCCAACAAACCGTGTGCCGCACTTGGCTTTCCAGCCGGGTGAATTGTCAGATACGCCAGTACTCAGCATGGACGATGTTGAAACGGCTTATTACTTGCGTATGACGGTTGAAGATAAAGCTGGCGTGTTGGCTGCTATCGCAGGCATCTTGAGTGAAGCGGGTATCTCTATCGATGCGATGCAACAGAAAGAGCCAGGTGACGCAGATGATTACGTGCCATTGGTTATGTTGACTCACAACGTACGTGAAGCCGCAATGAATGCCGCTATCGCTAAAATCGAAGGCTTGGATGCTGTTCGTGGTTCTGTTACCCGTATCCGAGTCGAACAGCTGAGCTAATCGTTTGACCCACTATGTGGTAGCGCCAAGGTTATCGACACCGCCCAAAGGTGTGGCTGATCTTGGCCCTTTGTCGTCTTTAAAGCCCTTACATCGTTTTCTTGCGCGCACGGATCGTCATGATCAATCTGGCGATTTCGAGCACATCATTTGGTCATTTTTGGCCTGCCTGAAGTGCAGGGCGATGTGCCATTAGCTGCATTGCGCTATCAGCAAGAGTCGTCTTTGCCAGTATTAAATGCAGGCCAGCAAGTGATGTTGCTTGATTGGCTCTATCTCAAACACGATCAAGATCGCCTGCTGGGCTTTCGGTTGCCTGCAGATGCCTTATCGCATGAGCAGCTTGTCTCCTTAGTGGCTTATCTGAATGACTTTTTGCAAGACGATGGTTTGACACTTTGTGTAGGTGCAGATCAACAGTGTTATGCGATCAGCGATTCGATGTGGGATATAACAACTTCGCCGGCGGCGTCAGGTGGAAGGGCGTAATGTTGATCTGATGATGCCAAAGGGTGCTGATGCGCTTCGCTTTAAAAAGCTACTCAATGAATTGCAGATGTTATTGCATCAGTGGCCTGAAAATCAGCAGCGCGAGCTCGGTGGCAAGGTGACGGTATCTACCCCGTGGGTGAGTTTTGTAAGTCAGGCTAAAGCGATACAGCCACTAGGTTTTCAGCAGCTCAGTGCGTCACCGTTATGGATTCAGCAGCTACAACTTCAGGCGTCACAAAAAAGCGAGCATCAACTCTCGGTGTTTACTGAATTCATGGATGCTGAGGCGCAGTCTGATGCAGAAGCTTGGTGGCTTGCAGCACAACGCTTTAATACATGGCTTACACAGCAAGCATTACGTGACGTGGTGTTGTTTGATGCAGATGGCGGGCGCTTTGAGAACTATCAGTCATGGAGATTGTGGCGTCGATAGGTAAGTGGGCTGACCTCGTGAAGAGGTCAGCGATAAACTTAAGGTAGATGCACAGGCTCTGGTGCTACCCAACCTTCTTTACGATGCTCAGCAACCACTTTGGTGTAGACGCCGCCACGCACATTAAAGTCAGCGGTTAATCGCATATAACGCGGATTGGTTGCAGCAACAAGATGCCCTAGGATTTGATTCGTCATTGCTTCGTGGAAGCCGCCTTCGTCGCGGAAAGACCAGATATACATCTTGAGGGCTTTGAGCTCGACGCATTTTTCATCTGGGATGTATTCCAACAGTAGCTCGGCAAAATCAGGCTGGCCGGTTTTTGGGCACAAGCAGGTGAACTCGGGCATACGGATACGAATGGTGTAGTCGCGGCCAGGATTTGGGTTATCGAAGGTTTCTAGGTCTTTGCTTGGAACTGATCCCATGACACATCTCTATGAATTACAACAGGTTGCGGAGTATATCGGAACCACTGCCTGAGTGTGCGCTCTAGAGACCTAAACAGCTGAGTTTTTTCGGGTGGTTTTTAGGCTTGCGAAAGGGGGTGAAAAAGGTTCGATTTTGACCGCCATTTGCTTGTCCGTGACAGGTCCATTCGGGTATCTTTACCGGCTATGCGACTAGAAAAAATTAAACTCGCGGGCTTCAAATCTTTTGTCGACCCGACCACTGTTCACTTCCCCTCAAATCTCGTCGGAATCGTTGGTCCAAACGGCTGTGGTAAGTCGAATGTGATCGATGCGGTACGTTGGGTTATGGGTGAAAGCTCAGCCAAAATGCTGCGTGGCGAATCGATGGCGGACGTCATCTTTAATGGTTCGACAAGCCGTAAGCCAGTGGGCACGGCCAGTATCGAATTGGTGTTTGATAACAGCGATGGCGGTGCTGGCGGTCAGTTTGCGCAATATGCTGAGATCTCGGTAAAGCGCCAAGTGACCCGTGATGGTCAGTCGTTGTATTTCTTAAATGGTGTGAAGTGTCGTCGTCGCGACATTACCGATCTGTTCTTAGGTACCGGTCTTGGACCTCGTAGTTACTCGATCATCGAGCAGGGCATGATTTCGCGCATCATTGAAGCGCGTCCTGAAGAGTTGCGTGTTTACTTAGAAGAAGCCGCAGGTATCTCTAAGTACAAAGAGCGCCGTCGCGAAACCGAAAATCGCATTAAGCACACCCGTGAAAACCTTGAGCGTTTAGATGACTTGCGTGAAGAGGTTGAGAAGCAGTTGGTGCGTTTAGAGCGCCAAGCAGCTACCGCTGAAAAATACAAAGTCCTGCGTGACGATGAGCGTCGCTCACGAGCTGAATTACTTGCGTTACGTTTGACCTCAATGCGTGAAGATGTTGAGCGTCATGATCGTAAGATTGCAGAACAACAAAATGCGCTAGAGGCGGTAGTCACTGAGCAGCGTGGTGTTGAGTCTGAAATCGAATCACAACGTGCGGCGCACCTTGAGGCGAATGATCACTTTAATCAGGTACAGGGTCAGTTCTATTCGATTGGTTCTGAGATTGCGCGTTTAGAAGAGGCAATTCAGTTTGCACGTGAACAGCGACGCCAACAAGAAGCTGATTTAGAGCAAGCGAAACATGCGTTGAAAGAAGCGCAAAGCTTGAGTGAACAAGATAACAGCAAGCTGCAAGAGCTTAGCTGATCAGTTAGAAAAAGATCGCCCAATGCTCGAAGAGATGCGTGCGGCCGAAGAGGCAGCGCGTCAGACCTTGCAAGATGCTGAACATGCGATGCAGAAGTGGCAAAGCGAGTGGGATGAGTTCACGGCTAAGTCGAATGAGCCATCACAGCAGGCTCAGGTTGAGCGCACCCGTATCAATCACATTGAGCAGCAAGAGCAGCAGCTGAAGCGTCGCATCGATCGCAATCGTGAAGAACAAGAGCGTTTAGGTGATATCACTCTAGAAGCTGAGATTAAAGAGTTGCAGCGTCGCGAAGAAGAAAGTGCATCTGTCGTTGAGTCTGCGCAGACACAAATGGCTCAAGCGCAACAACAGATTGAGCAAGCGCGCGATCAGATTAACGATCAGCAACAAAAGCTGAATGAGTCGCAATCTGAATTACAAACCTTGAGTGGTCGTTTGTCTTCTCTCCAAGCATTACAGCAAGCGGCAAAAGGTGAAGATAACGAAGCCTTGAATAGCTGGTTATCAAGTAAAGGTTTAGAAGCGTCATCGCGACTACTAAATACCATCGAAGTCGATTCTGGCTGGCAAACGGCTGTAGAGGTGGCTTTAGGTCATCACTTGCAAGCGGTGGTTGTCGATGATTTGAATGGCTTTGGTCAAGATGTCGAGGCAATGGCTAAAGCGGGCGCTAAGTTGTTTGCAACATCGGCATCTACAGGAGCGGCGGTTGCAGGTTCTTTGGCGGAAAAGGTTAAAGGTCCTGCGGGCTTACAGCATTTATTAGGCTCGGTGTTGTGTGCAGATGATGTGCAAAGTGCTTTAGCGAAGAGTGGTTCCTTACAAGCAGGTCAATCTTATATAACGCCTCAGGGAGCCTTGGTGGGTCAGGGCTGGCTGAGTCTTCATCGCAGTGATTCTGAGCAAGACGGCGTGTTAGTACGTGAGCAAGAGATTCGTCAGTTAACTCAGCGTGAACAAGATCTTGGTCCTGCTATTGCGACATTACAAGAAACGCTAAACATTGCACGCGAAGCGTTAAAAGCAGCGGAGTTCGAGCGCGATCAAACGCAACAGAAGCGTGATGCAGCGAATAAGCAGCTAAGTGATGTGAAGTCATTGCTGAGCGGTAAGTTGGCGCGTGCTGAACAGATTCAACAGCGTGTTCAAGGTCTGGTTGAAGAAGGCAATGACTTAGCTGAGCAGTTAGCCCAAGGCGACAAAGACATGGAAGCGGCGCGTAGTCGTTTGCATGCAGCACTCGCTGAGGTGGATCAGTTAGGTAAGAAGCGTGATCAGATGAGTGCTGAGCGTGAGTCGCATCGCAGTTCGCTTGATCAGGCGCGTGAAGCGGCGGCCGTAGCACGTAATAAACTGCATGAAGTGCAATTGCGTGTTGAATCGACGCGGACATCTGAAGATTCATTGCGTTCGGGTATCGATCGCATGCACTCGCAAGTTTCACAATTGAATAGCCGTGTTGAAGAGCTCACTAAAATTTTGGGGGATGGTGCATCGCCGGTGGGCGAGCAACAGCTTGATCTTGAGCAAAAGTTGGCCGCTCGCGTCGACGCTGAGAACGCGCTTGGCGAAGCGCGTAAGCAACTCGAAGCGATTGATCATCGCTTACGTGAGTTAGAGCAGGGTCGTCATTCTATTGAACAGCGCGTGCAAGACGAGCGCAGCAAGTTGGATGCGGCGCGTATGGCTCGCCAAGAGGTTGTGGTTCGTGGTGGCACGATTGAAGAGCAGTTGGCAGAAACCGGCTTTGAGCTGCAGGTGTTGATTGATGAGATGCCAGAAGAAGCGAATTCGCAAAGCTGGCAGAACAAAGTTGAAGATCTGGCAACGCAGATTCAGCGTTTAGGTCCAATTAATTTGGCAGCGATCGATGAGTTCAAAGAACAGAGTGAGCGCATGGATTACTTGAATCGTCAGAACGCTGACGTGACCAAATCGCTAACGACTCTTGAAGAAGCTATCAAAAAGATCGACCGTGAAACACGAACTCGCTTTAAAGAGACCTTTGATAAAGTGGATAACGGCTTTAAGACCTTATTCCCGAAACTCTTTGGTGGTGGCCATGCCTACCTTGAGCTAACCGGTGAAGATCTGCTGGATACCGGTGTGACCGTTATGGCGCGTCCACCTGGTAAGCGTAACTCGAGTATTCACTTGTTATCGGGTGGTGAGAAAGCGATGACGGCGGTTGCGTTGGTCTTCTCGATCTTCCAATTGAATCCATCGCCGTTCTGTATGCTCGACGAGGTCGATGCGCCGCTTGATGATGCCAATGTTGGTCGCTACTCTAATTTGGTTAAAGAGATGTCTGAACACGTTCAATTCATCTTTATTACCCACAATAAAGTGACAATGGAGATTGCAAATCAGCTCTCAGGTGTCACTATGCAAGAACCAGGTGTGTCTCGACTCGTATCTGTCGACATTGAAGAGGCGGCCACGATGGCGGCACTTTAATCAACCGTAAGGGGGATAATGGTGAGCTCAGATGAACTAAGACTGCTGCTATTGGGACTCGGTGTTCTTTTGGTTGTTGCGATCTATGTTGCTGACAAACTGAAGCGTGGTAGCAAGTTAAAGATGCCGCGCAAACTCGAGGAAGTTGACGAGAACAATCATTTTGACGATGACCTGACGGGTGATGTTGGTGAGGTGCGCGTAAAGTCTGAGCCAACGATAACTGATGCCTTGCGTGGCGAACCGCTTGTTGAAGAGCCTTTGCTGAAAGGTGAACCATCGTTTGAAGACGAGGTTGAGCTAGGCAAAGCGCCAGAGCTAGAGCCTGAGATTTTAGCTGAGCCACCGGTCATCACTGATATTGATCCTGCTGACCTTGTGTCTGAGGAAGAGGCTAAAGCACAGGGTGAAGCTGAGTTCACGCTATCTGGTGAAGAGCCGGTAGCGCCTGAGTTACCGATTCATCTTGATCCAGCACCTGCAGAGCCGGTTGTGCCCAAGATGCCTGAGTTTACGGCTAAGCCGAAAGAAGACTCTCAGTTCGCCTTGGATTTTGATTTTGCTGCGACGAACGATGAGCCTGAGGTTGAGCCTGAGGTGTATGAAGACAACCCTGATCTGCCAAAGAAGATTGTGCAGATCAATGTGATGCGCAAGAGTGGTCCTTTTAGTTTGGCTGAGATTCAGCGAGCAGCGAAAGAGGTCGACCTGCATTACGGTGAGATGGGTATCTACCATCGTGAAACCGCGGCAAAACACACCTTGTTTAGTATGGCGAGCATGGTTGAGCCGGGCACCTTCCCGCAGGGCAAGAAAGCAGATTTTGCTACCCCAGGTTTAACTTTATTTGCGCAGATACCAGGGCCGCGAGATGGCATTGCGGTGTTTAGCGATATGTTGATGACGGCCGAACGTATGGCGACCATGTTGGATGCGGTGTTGTATGACGATACGCGCAGTAAGCTCACTCGCCAGAGCATTGATCACACTCGCGACAGTATCGCTGAGCATTTACGTAAAGTGGCTATCCTTAAAAATAAACGATGAGTGATTTGTTCGCTGAAGAAGCGCGCGCAGAAGAGCTACGAGAGCTACTGCAATACCATAACCATCGTTATTACGTTCTCGACGACCCCGAGATCCCTGATATTGAATACGACAAGCTGTTGCGTGAGTTGCAGCAGATTGAGGCAGATCGACCTGATTTAAGAACCATCGATTCACCAACTCAGCGTGTGGGTGGTGCAGCACTGGATGCCTTTGAGCAGGTCACCCATGTGATTCCGATGTTGTCATTAGATAACGCCTTTGATGACGATGAGTTTGCATCGTTTGATCAACGAGTCAAAGACCGACTGAGTAGCTCGGCGACTGTGCGTTATGCCGCAGAGCCAAAGTTAGATGGGTTGGCGATCAGTTTGCGTTATGAACAGGGCGTATTGGTTCAAGCCGCGACGCGCGGCGATGGTACAACCGGCGAAAATGTGACGGCAAATGTGCGCACCATTGGTTCTATTCCGTTGCGCTTGAGTGGCGATGATTATCCTGAGGTGCTTGAGGTTCGTGGCGAGATTTTCATGCCTAAGGCCGGCTTTGACGCATTGAACGAACGTCAGCGCGCTAAGGGTGAAAAGACCTTCGCCAATCCACGCAATGCTGCTGCTGGTTCGCTTCGACAGCTCGATTCAAAGATTACCGCGACACGTCCCTTGGCTATGTATTGTTATGGTTTAGGTGAAGTCGTCGGGCATCCCATGGCGTCATCTCAATCAGAGAATATGCGCTTGCTCGCACAGTGGGGTTTTCCAACATCACCTGAGCTTAAGGTGTGTAAAGACAGTGCTGAGTGCGCTGCTTATTTCGCGTCGATTGGTGAGCGTCGCGACAGCTTGGCCTACGATATTGATGGTGTGGTGTTTAAGGTCGATCAGGTTGATTTACAAAAGCAGCTCGGTTTTGTCGCGCGAGCTCCGCGATGGGCGATTGCACAAAAGTTTCCTGCGCAAGAGCAACTGACGTTGCTTGAAGCGGTTGAGTTTCAGGTCGGACGTACAGGTGCGCTCACACCTGTTGCACGATTAAAGCCGGTGTTTGTCGGTGGTGTCACGGTCAGCAATGCAACGCTTCACAACATGGATGAGATTGAGCGTAAAGATATCCGTGTTGGCGATACTGTGATTGTGCGTCGCGCCGGTGATGTCATTCCTGAGGTTGTCTCAGCAGTGTTGTCAGATCGACCTGATGATGCAAAGCCTATTCACATGCCTGAGCAATGTCCTGTGTGTGAGTCGCAGGTGGTGAGAATTAGCGGAGAGGCTGTAGCGCGCTGTACTGGCGGCTTGTTCTGTCAGGCGCAGCGCAAAGAAGCCATTAAACACTTTGCCTCTCGTAAGGCGATGGATATTGATGGCTTGGGTGACAAGATTGTTGAGCAGCTTGTCGATGAGCAGCTAATAAAAGATCCAGCCGATTTGTTTGCTCTAGATGTGTCCACTGTAGCCAAGCTTGAGCGTATGGCTGAGAAGTCAGCGTCTAATCTGATCTCAAGTTTAAATAAAGCTAAGCACACCACCTTGCCACGCTTTTTATTTTCGCTCGGTATCTTGGGAATTGGTGAAACCATGGCAATGAATATTGCCAACACCTTGGGCTCGCTTGAGGCGGTACAAAAGCTGACGTTACACGACTTGGTCGAATTGAAGTTATCCCAAGCTAAAGCCTTTTTGAAATATGCATCAGCTTTACCAGAAGAGTTACGCGTCTCCATGATGCAACCGCCGATGGATTTGAAGTGGTGTAGCAGTGCGCATATTGAATTGCTTGCTGAGCGATATGATTTAGTTGCTGATTTACTCAAGCAGTCGCCAGAGACGTTAGTTAACCAGCCCTCTATCAATATCGAAGGCTTAGGTGATGTGCTTGCTGAGAAGCTCGTGATGTTCTTCCGTCAACCGCATAACCAAGATGTGTTAAATAAGCTGATAGCCGCCGGTGTGCAGTGGCCTGCGATCGAGAAGGTGGATGTATCTGACAGTGAGTTGGCTGGCCTGTCATTTGTGCTAACCGGCACCTTATCGCAACCGCGTGAGTGCGTATAAAGCGCGTTTGTTGGCGGCTGGGGCGAAAGTGGTGGGTAGTGTGTCGAAGAACACAAATTATCTGGTTGCAGGTGAGTCTGCCGGTTCTAAGCTAAGCAAGGCTGAATCGCTCGGTGTGCCTGTTTTAGATGAAGCGGCTATTGAGGCTATGTTGTCGAAAGCCGGCGTTTAGTCGTTTAAATCCTGAATTGCTTCAGTCCTGAAAGGCGTGCCGATGTTCTCTCCTCATGTTCCATAAGGAGAGATAAATGAAATTACTCAAAACACTGTCAATCGCTAGCGTGGTTGGTGCTATGACGCTCTCAGGTAACGTTCTTGCTGATAATGTTTGTAAAGGCATGGCTGAGAATGATTGCGCTGCATCTAATGCTTGTCGTTGGGTGGATTCGTATAAGCGCAAAGATGGCCGCGACGTACAGGGCTATTGCCGTAATGCACCGCGTAATATGAAAGATATTTCAGGCATGCTCGACAGCATGAAAAAGCCAGCAGATTCTTAAAACATTATTTGGCTTCTTTTTAGTAAGCCGACTTGTTATCGTTAAGCGGTAACTGGTCGTTTTTTTATGCCTACTGATTCGATTGTTTTTACTGTTTTCTTGATATTCACCGGTGCGGCTCTAGTGGCCACATTGGCGTTATATGCGCGGCAATCTTTGTTGGTCGCGTATATCTTCCTCGGCGCATTGTTAGGTCCGTGGGGTTTGGAGTTGGTTTCCGATGCTGAATTGGTTCGTGAGACCGCAGAGTTTGGCATTATCTTTTTGTTGTTCTTGTTGGGTTTGAATCTTCAACCTCAAGAGCTTTTTCATATGGTGCGCAAGACCACGTGGGTCACAGTATGGAGTAGTTTTTCTTTTGCCGCCTTTGGTTTTGCTATAGCAATGGCGTTTGGGTTTGGCGTGGCAGAATCATTACTGGTTGGTGGCGCTGCTACTTTCTCCAGCACGATTATTGGCCTGAAGCTATTACCCACCACGGTTCTACATCATCAGCGAAGTGGTGAGGTGATCATCAGCATCTTGCTGTTGCAGGACTTAATCGCGATTATCTTGCTGATCTTGGTGCAAAGCGTGGGGGCGGGTGATGTTTCTTTGATCGCATTGCTCAAGCCACTGGTTATGTTGCCGGCATTGATGGGTGTTGTCTGGCTTGCTAACCGATACATCTTGTTATTTTTGATCGCCCGTTTTGATCGTATTCAGGAATACGTTTTCTTATTGGCCATCGGTTGGTGTCTAGGTATCGCGGAATTAGCGATGTTGTTTGGCTTGTCTGCTGAGATCGGAGCTTTCATTGCAGGTATTACCTTGGCGAGTAGTCCCATCGCGCTATTTATTGCGGAAAGCCTTAAAGCCGTTGCGTGACTTTTTTTGGTACTGTTCTTCTTCTCGTTGGGCGCTGGGTTTGATTTGTCACAGATTAACGATGTTCTTTTACCTGCGGCCTTATTGGCGGTTGGTTTGATGCTGTTAAAGCCATGGATCTTTAAGAAGTTACTTCTAGGTATCGGTGAGTCTGAAAAGCGTTCCCATGAGGTTGGATACCGTTTGGGTCAGATGAGTGAGTTCTCTTTGCTTGTGGTTGTTTTGGCAGTCGAGGTGGGTGCGCTCAGTGCTAAAGCGTCTTATATGGTGCAATTGGCAACCTTGATGACCTTCTTGATCTCGTCTTATCTAGTGGTTGCGCGTTTCCCAACACCGATTGCGGTTAAGGATGAGTTAAGACGCGATTGATCTCGCGCTTTTGTTTGACGTCGGTATTATGTCGTTATGTCAAAGCAAACACCGAATGATTCTTATGTGATTCATCCAATCGCTAGGGTGGAGTCTCCTTATGCTGAGAAATTTGGCACGCCCCGTCAGCCTGGTTTAGTTAAGGTGGCTTTAGGTAAGTTATGTTTATCTCCCGATTATGCAAAAGCTGAGGCATTAGAAGGCCTTGAAGGCTTTTCTCATCTTTGGGTGATCTTTGTATTTGATCGTTGTGATGGTCAGGCGAAGCTATCGGTGAGGCCGCCGCGTTTAGGGGCAATGCCAATATCGGTGTGTTTGCCAGTCGCTCGCCGTTTCGACCGAATAATTTAGGGCTATCGGTGTTGAAGATCGAATCGATAGATAAGCAGCGTGGTGTGATTACGGTCAGTGGTCTAGATCTCGTGAATGACACTCCCATTATTGATATCAAGCCCTACGTACCGTATGTCGATGTCAGTTCCCGATGCGGCCAGTGGTTTTGCTGAGGGCGCCCCAACTCAGATAGCGGTAGTGTTTGATGAGAGCGCTAATCAGCAGTTACAACAATTGCCAGATGGCAATGCGTTAAAGCGATTAATCGAGCAAACATTGGGGTTTGATCCACGACCTGCGTATAAAAAAGAGAAGACTGATGAGCAGGTGTATGGCACTGCGTTAGGTGCTTGGAATGTGCGTTGGCAAGTGGAGCAAGAGCACACCCGTGTGCTGACACTAGAGCCTTATTCAGTAATTTGATCTGGCTTTAGAGCGTTGTATTTATCAAGCTGCTCTTGCGTGGCTTTTTCTTGGTGGTTGTTCTTCCAATCATCGTAAATCATGCCGTACACAATCTCTCGCGCTTGGTCGTAATCCATTTCGATGCCGACATCTTTGGCGCCGCCCATTAACCACTTCGACATGCAGTTGCGGCAAAAGCCGGCCATATTCATTAGGTCAATGTTTTGCACATCTTTACGCTTTTGAAAGTGAGAAACGAGCTTGCGCCATGCGAGCGCTTCCATTTGCATTTGTTGTTCGGGTGTCATGAGTGTTCCTAGTGCATGAGGTTAGACATTTGGCGACGTGCTTGATTAACGATTGGATCGTCTCCCAGCATGTCGAGTAATTGGATGAGTGTTTTGCGAGCGGTATCATCATTCCAGTTCAGCTCGCGCATCATGATGCCTAGCAATTGCTGAATCGCAGATTCAATCTGCCCTTGGGTGATATCGCGAAGCGCAAGGGTGTAACGTGACTGATGGTCGTTGGCATCTTTTTCCAGAGCAGCTTCTGCTGCTGTGATGCTAGTTGGGTCTGGTGTGAGTTCGGCAAAGTGAAGCTGACCACGGATCTTGCTGATCTCAGGTGAGTTTTGTTGATCTTCGGGTAGGGCATCAATAGCAAATTTTGCAGCATCGAAATTGCCAAGCGCTGCATGTGCTTTCGCCATCGCGATCAGGATCAAACAATTGTTTGGATCGGCAGCCTGGGCTGGCGCAAGCAGTTCGAGTGCTTCTGCAAATTGTCCCACCGCCATCATTTGCTCAGCTTGCGGAAGAACTGAGTTGGTTTCACGAGGGATATGTTTATCCAGGAAGGTGCGAATCTCAGCTTCTGGCAGTGCGCCAGCAAATTCATCCACTTGAGCGCCATCTTTGAATAGTTTGACGGTGGGTATGCTGCGAATGCCGAACTGTGCCGCAATCTCCTGCTGTTCTTCGGTATTGAGTTTCGCCAGAATGAATTTGCCTTGGTATTCCTCTGCTAGCTGGCTGAGAAGCGGCATTAAGATTTGGCAGGGTTGGCACCAGCTTGCCCAAAAATCGATTAGAACGGGTGTCTGTTGGGAGTCGCGCAGAACAACCTGTTCAAAATTTTCTAACGTTAAATCAATGATAAAAGGTGATTCGCTCATCTATAAAAGCCTTGTTGGTCGTCATCTGCATGAAATAGGGGCGTTAATACTAGCTTTCAACTTGAATTTGCCTAACTTGCCACAATTTAAGAGGCATTGATACGGAGTAAATGTATGTCAGATCCTATCCAGATGGTTTGCCCAAGTTGTGGTGGTGTTAATCGAGCACCTGTTGAGCGCGCCAAAGAGGCAAAGTGTGGTCATTGCAAGTCAATGCTTTTTCAAGGCATGCCTGTTGATTTGGATGCGGTTAGCTTTGCGAAACATGTGAGCAAGGGTGAAATGCCCTTATTGGTCGACTTTTGGGCACCTTGGTGTGGTCCCTGCAAAATGATGGCGCCGGCATTTAGTCAGGCGGCGACAAAGCTTGAGCCGCGGGTGAGATTGCTTAAGGTCAATACTGAGCAGCAGTCAGGTCTGGTGGGTCAATTTGGTATTCGTAGCATTCCAACGCTGATGTTGATCCACAAGGGTAGAGAAATAGATCGACTATCTGGCGCGCTAGATGCAGCTGGCTTAATTGCTTGGACTGAGCAGGCGCTGAAAAAAGCCTGAAAGAATTCAATTATTAAAGAATTTTGTAAGATTTCGCCTAGCACCAGGAGGAGGACTCGCGTACAATTTCTTTCTAAGAGTTAGCCGTCAGAGTCGACTCTAACCAAGCCCCTGAACCCTTGCCGAATTAGCTCCCAATTGAGAACTTTTTCGGACACTTGAATGAGTGACAATGAGCAAACCAGCGATTTTAGTTCTTGAAGATGGCAGCGTTTTTCGCGGTCAATCGATCGGTGCTGACGGCCAGACCGTTGGTGAAGTGGTTTTCAATACAGCCCTCACCGGATATCAAGAGATACTGACTGATCCCTCATATGCGCGTCAGATTGTTACTTTGACCTATCCGCACATTGGCAACACCGGTGTAAATGAAGAAGACGAAGAGTCGGGTGATATTCACGCTGCTGGCTTGGTGATTCGAGATCTACCGCTTCTGGTGAGTAACTTCCGCAGTGAACAAGCACTGGATGCATACCTCCGTGAGCATAATATTGTAGGTATCGCAGATATCGATACCCGTCGTCTAACCCGAATCTTGCGTGAGAAAGGCGCCCAAGCGGGCTGCATTCTTGCAGGTGATTCAGTGGATGAGGCAACCGCACTGGCTGCGGCTAAAGCTTTCCCTGGTCTTAAGGGAATGGATTTGGCTAAGGAAGTCACCACCAAAGCAGCGTATGAGTGGAATGAGACGAGCTGGTCACTAGAGCATGGCCATCAAACGGTTGCTGCTGAAGATCAAAAATTCCATGTTGTCGCTTATGACTTTGGCGTTAAGCGTAACATTCTTCGTATGTTGGTTGATCGCGGCTGCCGTTTGACGGTTGTTCCTGCAAAAACACCCGCTGAAGATGTTATGGCAATGAATCCCGATGGCGTCTTTTTATCAAATGGTCCTGGTGATCCAGAGCCGTGTGATTACGCCATTGATGCAATTAAGACGATTGTTGATTCAGGTAAGCCGACTTTTGGTATTTGCTTGGGGCATCAATTGTTGGCGCTTGCGAGTGATGCCAAAACGATGAAGATGAAGTTTGGTCACCATGGTGCGAACCATCCGGTGCAAAACTTAGATAACAAGACGGTGATGATCTCGAGTCAGAACCACGGTTTTGCGGTTGATGAGCAAAGCATGCCAAAGACATTGCGTGTGACGCATGCCTCTTTGTTTGATGGTTCGATACAAGGTATTCATCGAACTGATAAGCCGGCCTTCGGTTTTCAAGGCCACCCGGAGGCAAGCCCGGGGCCGCACGATGTGGCACCGGTCTTTGACCATTTCATCGAATTGATGAACCAGTAAATAATGAATTGAAGTAGGGGGACGTTAAGTCCTCTTTTATTGCACGAGCACGACATGCCAAAACGTACAGACATAAAGAGCATTCTCATCATAGGCGCAGGACCGATTGTGATCGGACAGGCGTGTGAATTTGACTACTCCGGTGCCCAAGCGTGTAAAGCGTTACGCGAAGAAGGCTTCCGCGTGATCTTGGTGAACTCGAACCCTGCAACCATCATGACCGACCCTGATATGGCGGATGCGGTGTATATCGAGCCAATTACTTGGCGCACCGTTGCGGCGATTATCGAGAAAGAGCTTCCAGATGCTTTGTTGCCTACTATGGGTGGCCAAACGGCATTGAACTGCGCGTTGGATCTCGATCGTGAAGGTGTGCTTGAGAAATTTGATGTCGAGATGATCGGCGCCAATAAGGATGCGATTGATAAAGCTGAAGACCGTGATCGTTTCCGTCAGGCAATGCACAAGATCGGTTTGGATATGCCGCGTTCTGCGATTGCACACTCCTTAGAAGAGGCGCATCAAGTTCAAGCGACGATCGGTTTCCCAACCATTATTCGTCCATCGTTCACCATGGGTGGATCTGGCGGCGGTATTGCTTACAACAAAGAAGAATTTGAAGAGATTTGTATTCGTGGTTTGGATCTATCGCCAACCAATGAGTTATTGATTGAAGAGTCGATCGCGGGTTGGAAAGAGTACGAGATGGAGGTTGTGCGTGATCGTAACGACAACTGCATCATTATCTGCTCAATTGAGAACTTTGACCCAATGGGTGTGCATACTGGTGACTCGATAACCGTCGCCCCTGCTCAAACATTGACCGATAAGGAATACCAAATCATGCGTGATGCCTCCTTGGCAGTATTGCGCGAGATTGGTGTGGATACCGGCGGTTCAAATGTGCAGTTCTCGATTAACCCAGAAAACGGACGCATGATCATCATTGAGATGAATCCACGTGTATCTCGTTCTTCTGCGTTGGCTTCAAAAGCAACCGGCTTCCCGATTGCGAAGGTGGCGGCAAAGTTAGCAGTTGGCTACACCTTAGATGAGTTGAGTAATGACATTACTGGTGGTGTCACGCCAGCATCATTCGAGCCATCCATCGACTATGTCGTGACCAAGGTTCCTCGCTTTGCTTTCGAAAAATTCCCACAAGCGGATGCGCGCCTAACCACTCAGATGAAATCAGTGGGCGAGGTAATGGCAATCGGTCGTACCTTCCAAGAATCGACTGCAAAAAGCGTTGCGTGGTCTTGAGACGAGTAAGAATGGTTTTGACTCAATGCTTAAGATTACCGGTGAGGCGGCGCTCAAGAAGATTAAGAATGAGATTCGTCAGCCAAGTGCAGATCGTCTTTGGTATGTCGGCGATGCTTTCCGAATTGGTATGTCACTCGAAGAGGTCTTTGAGATCACTAAGATCGATCCATGGTTCTTGGTGCAAATTGAAGACCTGATTAAAGAAGAGAAAGCGGTTAGCGAGAATGGTCTTGCAGCGATTGATGCTGACCGTATGTATCGTTTGAAACGCAAAGGTTTCTCTGATGCACGTTTGGCTGATTTATTGAACATCAAAGAGGCTGAGTTGCGCGCTAAGCGTCATGAGCTAGGTGTGCGACCTGTTTATAAACGTGTTGATACCTGTGCAGCTGAATTTGCTTCAGATACGGCCTATATGTACTCAACTTATGAGGAAGAGTGCGAATCTGAGCCAACCAATCGAGACAAGATTATGGTGTTAGGCGGCGGTCCTAACCGGATTGGTCAGGGTATTGAGTTTGACTACTGTTGTTGTCACGCGGCATTTGCGATGCGTGACGATGGTTACGAAACCATCATGGTGAACTGTAACCCAGAGACAGTATCAACTGACTATGACACATCAGACCGTTTGTACTTTGAGTCACTGACGCTCGAAGATGTGCTTGAGATCATCCATAAAGAACAGCCGAAAGGCATCATTGTTCAGTATGGTGGTCAGACGCCATTGAAGCTCGCTGAAGAATTAGAAGCTGCAGGTGCGCCAATCATTGGTACCTCGCCTGATTCAATCGACTTGGCAGAAGACCGTGAGCGTTTCCAAAAGCTAGTTGATGATCTAGGTCTTAAGCAGCCACCTAACCGTACAGCGACCGCTGAAGATCAGGCGGTTAAGCTTGCTGAAGAAATTGGTTATCCATTAGTGGTGCGTCCATCGTATGTATTGGGTGGCCGCGCTATGGAAATTGTTCACGATAACGAAGATTTAGAACGTTACATGCGTGAAGCGGTTAGCGTTTCGAATGATTCTCCTGTGCTACTGGATCGTTTCTTAGATGATGCAATCGAAGTGGATATCGATGCGATTTGTGACGGTAAAGATGTTCTGATCGGCGGCATCATGGAGCATATTGAACAAGCGGGTGTGCACTCTGGTGACTCGGCGTGTTCATTGCCACCTTACACACTGAACCAAGAAGTTCAGGATCGCATGCGTGAACAAATCAAGGCGCTAGCGCATGGCTTGAATGTTGTTGGTTTGATGAATACACAGTTTGCCATTAAGGATGATGATATTTATCTGCTTGAGGTGAACCCTCGGGCGTCTCGTACGGTGCCGTTTGTTTCTAAAGCAACGGGTCGTCCTTTGGCAAAGGTTGCTGCGCGTTGTATGGCAGGTAAGTCGTTAGCTGAGCAGGGCGAGTTAGAGGAAATCATTCCCAAGCACTATTACGTTAAGGAAGCGGTATTCCCATTCAATAAATTCCCAGGCATCGATACCATCTTGGGTCCTGAGATGAAGTCGACCGGTGAAGTTATGGGTGTTGCGCCCACTTTCGGTGCAGCTTTTGCAAAAGGCTTAGAAGGTGGCAGTCAGTGTTTGCCGCGTTCAGGCAAGGCGTTGATTTCAGTTCGCGAACTTGATCGTCAGCGTGCTGTTCAGGTGGCTAAGGATCTTAAAGAACTTGGTTTTGAGATTGCAGCAACGCGTGGTACTGCTCGCGAAATTAAAGCAGCTGGTATTGAGTGTGAGATCGTTAACAAGGTAGCGGAAGGTCGTCCACATGTTGTCGATATGATTAAGAACAATGAGTTCTCTATCATCATGAACACCACTGAAGGAAAGCAGGCGATTCTCGATTCACGTTCTATTCGCGCCTCTGCTTCACAGCACAAAGTTAGTTACTTCACTACAATCAATGGTGCAGAAGCCGCGGTGATGGCGCTGCGTCACCCTGATGAAGTCACTGTTAATAGTCTGCGTTCGCTGCAGTCATAAAGGAATAAGCTATGGATAAACATCCAATGACACTTGCTGGTGCTGAAAAATTCGTGCTGAGTTAAGTGATTTAAAACAAGTTAAACGTCCAGCAGTGATTGCTGCGATTTCAGAAGCGCGTGAGCACGGCGATTTGAAAGAAAATGCTGAATATCATGCAGCGCGTGAACAGCAAGGTTTTATCGAAGGCCGCATTAAAGATATCGAAGCAAAGTTATCGCACGCTCAGATCATTGATGTGACCACGCTAAATGCCAATGGCAAAGTTGTGTTTGGCGCAACGGTCGTTTTGTTGGATATCAATACAGACGAAGAAAAGACCTACCAGATCGTTGGTGTTGATGAAGCGGATATCAAGATCAACAAGATTTCGGTCTCTTCACCTGTTGCCCGTGCTTTGATTGGTAAAGAAGAGGGCGATGAGGTTGTCATGGAAGTGCCAGGCGGCACCCATGAGTTTGAGATTTTGGAAGTTCGCTACGTGTAAACTTTAAGCTGAAGGTAGCGCTACTTTTGGCTTCTTAGTGTTGCGACGGAAAAGAATCGCTATCTGCCCAATGTGTTGAATCAGCTCGGCGCCAGTGCTTTCCGTGATCTTAGCAATAGTGTCTAAGCGCTCTTCTTTCTCGGCAGCAATTTTGACTTTGATCAGCTCGTGAGTGTCTAACGCGAGTGTAATTTCATCCATCACACTATCTCTCAGGCCGTGCTGACCTACCCAAACCACTGGTTTGAGGTGATGAGCTAGGCTGCGTAGATGGCGGGTTTGGGCGTTAGACAGTGGCATTGATTCGGCCTTGGTGTAAAAAGGCGCGTAATATAACGATTTGTAGGCATCGTTGATAGCAAAATTGCAATTAACGCTGTGATTTTTAAATAAAAAATGATTTTTCAGCATGGCTAGATCAAAAAGTAGTCACCAGTGGATGCAGCGTCATGTGAATGACGAGTACGTGAAGCGTTCCCAAAAGGACGGTTATCGGTCTCGTGCGGCTTATAAGCTGCTGGAGTTGCAAGAGCGCGACAAAATGATCAAGCCAGGTCAGGTTATTGTGGATTTAGGCGCTGCACCGGGCGGTTGGCTCCAGGTGGCGAAAAATATAGTCGGCGAAAAAGGCGTCGTGATCGGTCTTGATTTGCTTGAAATCACGCCGATTCATGATGTTCCCTTCATTCAGGGTGATTTCCGTGAGGAAGAGGTGCTCAACCAGCTATTAGATGTGCTTGATGGCCGGCAGGTAGACCTTGTTATTTCGGATATGGCCCCCAATGTAAGTGGTATGACTGCTGTAGATCAGCCTCGGGCTATGTATCTGTGCGAACTCGCTCTCGATTTTTGTCGACAGGTGCTTCGTCCGGGTGGTGGATATGTCACCAAGGTTTTCCAGGGGGAGGGCTTTGACGAGTATTTTCGTGATGTAAAACAAAGCTTTGGCAAGCTTGTGACACGAAAGCCTAAGGCATCTCGCCCTAAAAGCCGTGAGGTTTATTTGGTAGCAGGGAACTTCAAAGCGTAGTAGCTTACGATTATTAGAAGGTAAAGCCGCCCAGTGGTAGAGGTGGCAGAGGAAAAGCTTGTGAATGACATGACAAAAAATATCGTACTTTGGGTGATCATCGCGGTCGTTCTGATGACGGTATTCAACAGCTTCAATTCACCTCGTTCGAACATGCCTGAGTTGTCATATTCGAAGTTTGTTGAGGAAGTTAAGTCAAACAACGTTAAGGATGTGACGCTGACCGAAATGGGTCGCTCGACCATCATTACCGGTTCGACTTATTCTGGTGCACGTTTTGAAACGACAGCGCCGCACGATATTTGGTTGGTCAGTGACCTGCTGAAAAACAATGTCGAGTTCAAAGTTAAAAAGCCAGAAGAGCCATCGGTTCTGTGGCAGATCCTGATTAACTGGTTCCCACTCTTTGTATTGATTGCACTCTGGATTTTCTTTATGCGCCAGATGCAAGGTGGTGGCGGCGGTCGCGGCGCTATGTCTTTTGGTAAAAGTAAGGCGCGCATGCTGACCGAAGATCAAGTGAAGGTTAACTTTGCTGACGTTGCTGGCTGTGAAGAAGCCAAAGAAGAAGTTAAAGAGCTTGTCGACTTTTTAAAGGACCCAAGCAAGTTCCAAAAACTTGGCGGCAAGATTCCAAAAGGTGTCTTGATGGTTGGCCCTCCTGGTACAGGTAAAACCCTTCTGGCGCGTGCGATTGCCGGCGAAGCGAAGGTGCCTTTCTTTACCATTTCAGGTTCTGATTTTGTTGAAATGTTTGTGGGTGTCGGTGCATCTCGTGTTCGCGATATGTTCGAACAAGCTAAAAAGCATGCTCCATGCATTATCTTCATTGACGAGATCGATGCGGTCGGTCGCCATCGTGGCGCAGGTCTAGGTGGTGGTCACGATGAGCGTGAGCAGACCTTGAACCAATTGCTGGTTGAGATGGATGGTTTCGAAGGTAACGAAGGCGTCATCGTGATTGCGGCAACTAACCGCCCAGACGTACTTGACCCTGCATTGTTGCGCCCTGGTCGTTTTGACCGTCAGGTGGTTGTTGGCTTGCCAGACATCTTGGGTCGCGAACAAATCCTGAAAGTGCATTTGCGTAAAGTACCAATGGCTGATGGTGTTAATGCCTCGGTTATTGCGCGTGGCACGCCAGGTTTCTCTGGTGCTGATCTTGCTAACTTGGTTAACGAGGCGGCGTTGTTCGCTGCTCGTGCAGACAAGCGCTTAGTCGACATGGATGATATGGAGAAAGCTAAAGACAAAATCATGATGGGTGCTGAGCGCCGATCAATGGCAATGAAAGAAGACGAAAAGCGTTTAACGGCTTATCACGAAGCAGGTCACGCGATCGTTGGTCTGAAAGTGCCATCACATGATCCGGTTTACAAAGTGTCGATCATTCCTCGTGGCCGTGCATTAGGTGTGACCATGTTCTTGCCAGAAGAAGATCGTTACAGCCATAGCAAAGAGCATCTTGAGAGTCAGATCTCTAGTTTGTTCGGTGGACGTATTGCTGAGGCGATTATCTTCGGCGATAACTCGGTAACGACAGGTGCATCTAACGACATCATGCGTGCGACAGACATTGCACGAAACATGGTAACTAAATGGGGTCTTTCAGATCGCATGGGTCCATTGGCGTATGGTGAAGATGAAGGCGAAGTTTTCTTAGGTCGTTCTGTTACACAGCACAAAGCGATGTCGGATGACACAGCGCATGCGATAGATGAAGAGATCCGTTCATTGATTGATAACAATTACGATCGTGCGGAAGCTATCTTGAAAGATAATATGGATAAGCTGCATGCAATGGCAGATGCCTTGATGAAGTTTGAGACCATTGATAGCGAGCAGATTGCCGACATTATGGAAGGTCGTGATCCTCGTCCACCAGCAGGTTGGGGTGATGATTCAGGTGATACCCCTGGCGGTAATGCGCCATCAGCTGAAGTGAAAGAGGATGACAAAGCAGAAAAGCCAATTGGTGGTCCTGCGGGTCAGCATTAATCATTCGCTTGATGTAACGTAAGAACCGGGAGCTTGCTCCCGGTTTTTTTATGGACAGGTTAAATGGCAACGATTGATCTTTCTCAAGCGCAGGTGATGGGCATCTTGAATGTCACGCCTGACTCTTTCTCGGATGGCGGTCGATTCACGGTACTTGATGATGCACTGCGTCAAGTGGACATGATGCAGAGAGAAGGCGCGACACTGGTTGATGTTGGTGGCGAATCTACTCGCCCGGGTGCTCAAGCAGTCTCTGAGCAAGATGAACTCGATAGAGTAATTCCTGTGGTCGCTGCGATTCGCGAGCGATTTAAGATTGGCATTTCTGTGGATACGAGTAAGACGGAAGTGATGCGTCAGGCAGTGGCTGCTGGGGCGTCGATGATCAATGACGTGAATGCCTTACGCGCTGAGGGTGCAATGCCGCTCATGGCTGAAATGAATGTGCCAGTGTGTTTGATGCACATGCAGGGTGAGCCAAGAACCATGCAAGCCGATCCTCAGTATTCTGATGTTGTGGCCGATGTTGAGCGCTTTCTGCTCAATCAAGCGCAGATATTGCTTGATGCTGGGGTCGCAAAATCACAGATTTGTATTGACCCAGGTTTTGGCTTTGGAAAGACGCTTGAGCACAATCTGGCATTGTTTAATGCCATTCCGCGCCTGGCGGCACATGGCTTTGCAGTGCTTGTCGGTGTATCGCGCAAATCGATGTTAGGTCAGATTACAGGTCGCGAGACATCAGAGAGAATGCCAGGTAGTGTTGCTGCTGCGTTGCTTGCCTGGGAAAAAGGCGCGAAAATACTCAGAGTTCATGACGTAGCCGAAACAATCGATGCGTTGAAACTATGGAAGGCAATTAATAACCGATAACAAGGATGCAAAGATGAGTCGCAAATATTTTGGAACAGATGGTGTACGTGGTCGTGTTGGTGATGCGGTCATTAATCCTGAGTTTGTCTTAAAGCTCGGTTGGGCTGCGGGCAAAGTGCTTGGTGGTAAGTCCGGCGGTAAAGTGCTGATCGGT
This sequence comes from Gammaproteobacteria bacterium, assembly GCA_038144195.1. Taxonomy (GTDB): domain Bacteria; phylum Pseudomonadota; class Gammaproteobacteria; order Chromatiales; family Chromatiaceae; genus VMDJ01. The sequence goes on from JAYQNH010000002.1 coordinate 1,427,907, forward strand.
AAAGACACCCGTATCTCCGGTTATATGTTTGAGTCAGCGCTTGAAGCAGGACTATCTGCTGCAGGCCTAGATGTGCGTCTTCTTGGTCCTATGCCAACCCCTGCAATTGCGTATCTGACACGAACGTTGAGAGCCAGTGCGGGCATTGTGATCAGCGCATCACACAATCCTTATTACGATAATGGCATCAAGTTTTTCTCAGCCGGTGGCGAGAAGCTTCCGGATGAAGTTGAGCTTGAGATAGAAGCGATGCTGGACCAACCAATGACAACGGTTGCGTCGGAGGCGCTCGGTAAAGTTAAGCGTATTGAAGATGCGCGAGGCCGTTATATTGAATTTTGTAAATCGACCATTCCTTCGCGCCTTTCTTTAAAAGGTCTTCGTGTGGTGGTGGATTGCGCAAATGGTGCGACGTACCACATTGCTCCAGATGTATTCCGTGAGCTTGGTGCTGATGTGATTGCGGTTGGTAATGAGCCCGACGGTTTAAATATCAATGAAAAGGCGTGGGCGCGACGCATCCTGAGAATTTGGCAGCGGTTGTTAAAGAGCTTCGTGCAGATATTGGCATCTCATTGGATGGCGATGGTGACCGTTTGGTCATGGTTGATGCTGACGGTGAAATTCGAGATGGTGACGAGGTGCTTTATGTTCTTGCGTTGTCTCGCCTAAGTAGCAATGCCATACGTGGAGATGTGGTCGGTACCTTGATGACCAATCTCGGTCTTGAGGTCGCTCTTAAAGAAAAGGGCATCGGTCTGTCCCGTGTGAATGTTGGTGACCGGTATATTCTCGAAAAATTACTCAAAGAAGATTGGGTGATCGGCGGTGAGCCGTCAGGTCATATTATCTGTCTAGATCGCACCACAACTGGCGATGGCATTGTGTCTGCTCTTCAGGTGCTGGCAGAAATGAATAAAACGGGCAAAAGCTTAGCTGAACTTTGCTCGGGCATGACTAAATATCCGCAGGTTCTGATTAACGTTAAATTGGGCGACGCTGTTGCGAAAGAGATCATGCAAAAAGTCTCAGGTAACCGAAGCCGTTGCGGCGGTAGAGGCTGAAATGGGTGACACTGGTCGAGTGCTTTTGCGCCCATCAGGTACTGAGCCGCTTATTCGCGTGATGGTTGAAGGATCTGATGCTGATCAGGTGCAGCGCAAAGCGGAGCAAATTGCCGACGCCGTGCGTTCGACGGTCTAAATCCCACACTGTAAAACGCGGCTAAATGCGTTGATTTTAAAGGCTTGTGCCGGTAAAATACGCCGCCTTGTTATGTGCTCAGAATAAAAGAGAAGTAGGTAAAAGATGCGTCAACCTTTAGTCGCCGGTAACTGGAAAATGAATGGCTCTCGTGACAGCGTAAAAGCGTTGTTGGATGGTCTAAAAGCAGGTATTTCAACGGTTACTACTGCTGAGGTTGCGGTTTGTTGCCCACACGCTTATTTGGCTGATGTGCAGGCTTCACTGACTGGCTCTGCGATTGCGTGGGGTGGTCAGGATGTCTCGATTCATGACTCTGGTGCCTACACCGGTGAAACTGCGGGCTCAATGCTGACCGACTTCGGTGCAAAGTTCGTGATCATAGGTCACTCTGAGCGTCGTCAGTATCACGGCGAGACCGATCAGCAAGTGGCGGAGAAATTCTTAGCTGCTCGTAAAAACGGGTTGATTCCTTTGTTTTGCATTGGCGAAACATTGGAAGAGCGCGAAAGTGGTGTGATGGAGCAGGTGATTGCGCGTCAAGTTGATGCGGTAATCGAGCACTGTGGTATCTCAATGTTGGGTGAAGGCGTTATTGCCTATGAGCCTGTTTGGGCGATTGGTACTGGCGTAACTGCGTCTCCAGAGCAAGCGCAAGAAGTGCATGCGTTTATTCGTGCACGCATTGCTGAAAAAGATGCGACTGTCGCTGAAAAGATTCAGATTCTTTACGGTGGCAGCATGAACCCTGCGAATGCTGCTGAGTTGATGGCTCAAGCGGATATTGATGGTGGTTTGATTGGTGGTGCTTCATTGAAGCCCGAGGATTTCTTGGCGGTATGCACAGCGGCTAACCGTTAAGCAAAACGAAGATTAGGTTATGGAAACAGTACTTGTTGTTGTTCATTTATTTTTAGCGATCGGCCTTGTTGGCTTGATCCTTATTCAGCACGGTAAAGGTGCGGATATGGGTGCAGCATTTGGTGCTGGCGGCGCTGGAAGTGTCTTTGGCTCATCGGGTGCGGGTAACTTCCTGTCACGTACGACGGGTGTGTTAGCGATTGCTTTTTTCATTACAAGTTTGGCTTTGGCTTACTTTGCGATGAATACCAGTGATAAAGGCTCGGTGATGGCAAATGCTGCTGTTGAGCAACCAGTTACGGCTCAGCCTGCGCAAACTGATTTGCCAGTGATCCCTGAAGCTGCAGCGCCGAAAAACGACGGATCGGACGTACCGACTGTTAAATAAGAGTTAGCCCAAGTGGTGGAATTGGTAGACACGCCATCTTGAGGGGTGGTAGCTTAGGCTGTGCCGGTTCAAGTCCGGCCTTGGGCACCAATTCAAAACGGTATCGATAGAAATATTGATACCGTTTTTTTATGCCCAGAAAAAATAATAAATTGACCTATAAAATCAATAGCTTGTAGGGGGCGCTTTATTTGACACTAAGGTCTATCCCTAGCTAAGCTTTATCCGTTAAATTGCCCTTAAATAATAAAATAATAAACAAGTAGTGGAGGTGGCAGAGTGCTGGAAAACTATCTGCCAATCTTAGTTTTCATCTGGGCTGGTATTGTCGTTGGCATGCTAGTCCTAGGTATCGGTTTGGCTTTAGCTCCAAGTCGTCCTGACCCCGCAAAAAACTCACCGTTTGAGTGTGGTTTCGAGGCGTTTGAAGACGCGCGCATGAAATTTGATGTGCGTTATTACCTCGTGGCAATTCTCTTCATAATTTTCGACCTTGAGATCGCTTTCCTTTTCCCATGGGCGGTAGCGCTTGATGACATTGGTATGGCGGGTTTCTGGGCAATGATGATTTTCTTAGGCTTGCTTGTTGTTGGCTTTATTTACGAATGGAAGAAGGGTGCGCTGGAATGGGAATAGAAGGCGTTCTTGAGCAGGGTTTTGTTACCACCTCTGCTGACAAACTCATCAACTGGGCACGCACTGGCTCGATGTGGCCTGTGACCTTTGGCTTAGCTTGCTGCGCGGTTGAAATGATGCACGCAGCGGCATCTCGCTACGATATTGACCGTTTTGGCATGGTGTTCCGTCCATCGCCTCGTCAGTCTGACGTGATGATTGTTGCGGGCCCCTTAGTTAACAAAATGGCACCTGCGCTACGCAAGGTTTATGACCAGATGGCTGAGCCTCGTTGGGTAATTTCAATGGGTTCTTGCGCGAATGGCGGTGGTTATTATCACTACTCTTATTCGGTGGTTCGTGGGTGTGATCGTATTGTGCCGGTCGATGTTTATGTGCCGGGTTGTCCGCCAACCGCAGAAGCGCTGCTTTACGGCATTCTCCAGTTGCACGACAAAATTCGTCGCACCAACACCATAGCCCGCTAAGTCGAGAGTTCACGATGAGTTACGAAGATCGTTTAGATGACTTAGTGGATGCGCTGGAAGAACGCCTCGAAGATTTCGAGGGTTTGTCTATCAAGCGCGAATATGAAGAGGTGACCTTAACGGTGCCTCGCGAACAGCTACTTTCGGTAATGCAGCTACTGCGTCGTCACAAAGATATCTCAATGGATAGCTGTATCGATGTTGTCGGTGTCGATTATGCCGATTACGGTAAGTCTGAATGGGTGACAAAGTCGACTGAAGGCGGCTTCTCTCGAGGCGTTGATCGCAACAAGCCGGAATGTAATCCGGAAAATCGTTTTGCGGTGACCTATCACCTGATTTCAATTGCACACAATGTGCGTATGCGCGTTAAAACCTACCTTGATGCGCGTCAGCCTATCGTGGATTCAGTTACTTCTGTCTGGGCAAGTGCTAACTGGCATGAGCGCGAAACGTTTGATTTATACGGCATTTTGTTTGCAGGGCATCCCGACTTACGTCGCATCCTGACCGACTATGGCTTTATTGGTCATCCATTCCGTAAAGACTTCCCACTTATTGGTGAAGTTGAGATGCGCTACGACGCCGAACAGAGTCGCGTGATTTATCAGCCAGTCAGCATTGAGCCGCGCACTCTAGTGCCGCGTGTTATCCGTGATGACTTGCGTTACGAAGAGGGCTGGAAGCCTGAAGTTGAGGAACCAGCGGAGGCTGACAATGCCTGAGATTCGTAACTACACATTGAATTTTGGTCCAGCTCACCCAGCGGCGCACGGTGTATTGCGTTTGGTTCTTGAGATGGATGGCGAGGTTATCGAGCGTGCTGACCCGCACGTTGGCTTGTTGCACCGTGGTACCGAAAAGCTAGCTGAAAGTAAGCCATACAATCAATCCATTGGTTACATGGATCGACTCGATTACGTTTCGATGATGTGTAACGAGCACGGCTATGTGCGTGCTATTGAAAAGCTTGTGGGTGTCGAAGCGCCGATTCGCGCGCAATACATTCGCACCATGTATGACGAGATCACTCGTATCTTGAACCACCTGATGTGGCTCGGTACGCACGCACTCGACGTTGGTGCAATGACAATGTTCTTGTACTGCTTCCGTGAGCGTGAAGACTTGATGGATTGTTACGAGGCGGTCTCTGGTGCTCGTATGCACGCGACTTACTATCGTCCCGGTGGTGTGTATCGTGACTTGCCTGATCAGATGCCGCGTTTTGAAGCAGGTCGTTTCTGCAGTGAGAAGGACGCTAAGCGTCGTAATGCGAATCGTGAAGGTTCATTGCTCGACTTCATTGAAGACTTTGCTGATCGCTTCCCTGGCTTGGTTGATGAATATGAAACCTTGCTTACGGATAACCGTATTTGGAAGCAGCGTACCGTAGGCATTGGTGTTGTTACGCCAGAACGTGCACGTCAGCTTGGCTTTACTGGTCCGATGCTGCGTGGTTCAGGCATCGCATGGGATTTGCGTAAGAAGCAGCCTTATGCGGCTTACAACAACATAGATTTTGATATTCCGATTGGCACCAACGGTGATTGCTATGACCGTTATCTTGTGCGCGTTGCAGAGATGCGCCAATCAGCAAGCATCATTAAGCAATGTGTTGCATGGCTGCGTGAGAACCCGGGTCCGGTGATGATTGAAGATCATAAGATCTCGCCACCAAAGCGTTCGGATATGAAGGGTGATATGGAATCATTGATTCACCACTTCAAACTATTTACCGAAGGCTTCTGCCCGCCAGAAGGTGAGGTGTATGCCGCGGTTGAAGCACCTAAGGGTGAGTTTGGTTGCTACATCGTCTCTGATGGTGCTAACAAACCTTACCGTCTTAAAGTACGTGCACCTGGTTTTACCCATTTGGCCGCAATGAACGAAATGGCAAAGGGCCACATGTTGGCCGACGTGGTAGCGATTATCGGCACCATGGATATCGTATTTGGAGAGATCGACCGATGAGTATGCGTGACGAGCCACAAATTCGCGTCGCCAAAGTCGAAGATAAAGATGCGTTGTTTACGCCCGAAGTGCGTGCGCAAATTAATAAAGAGATCGCAAAGTATCCAGAAGAGTGGCGTCAATCGGCCTGTATGGCTTCGCTGACAATTGTTCAGGATATGAATGGCGGGCATCTCACGAAAGAACTTATGGATCAGGTTGCTGATTATCTTGATATGCCGCCAATTGCGGTTTATGAAGTGGCGACATTTTATTCAATGTACGAACACAAGCCAGTTGGTCGCCACAAGATCTGCTTGTGTACGAACGTGTCGTGCATGATCAATGGATCAGATGGGATCTTTGATCATCTCAAGCAGCGCTTAGGTGTTAAAGGTTTTGGTGAGGTTACCCCTGACGGCAAGTTCAGTATTAAAGAGGTTGAGTGTTTGGGTGCCTGTGGCGGAGCGCCGATGATGCAAATCGGTCACTCGTATTACGAGAACCTAACCCTGAGTTGATCGATCAGATTTTGGATGATTTTGAGTAAGTTATGGCGAATGAAGTTTGTTTCCGTACCTTGCACAAGGATCGCTCTTGGAAGCTGGATACCTATGTCAGCGAAGGTGGTTATGAAGCGCTGAAGCAGATCTTGGAAAACAAGACCCCACCTGAAGACATCATTGAGATGGTAAAAAAATCGGGTCTTCGTGGTCGTGGTGGTGCAGGCTTCCCAACAGGTTTGAAGTGGAGCTTTATTAACCGTGCGGCACCTGGTGATAAATACATCGTGTGTAACTCAGACGAGGGTGAGCCGGGCACCTTTAAAGATCGCGATATTACGCGCTATAACCCACACGCTTTGATTGAAGGCATGATCATCGCTGGCTACACCATTGGTGCGGTTGCAGGTTACAACTATCTGCGTGGCGAGTTCTGGGAACCATATGAGCGTTTCGAAGAGGCACTGGAAGAAGCGCGTGCTGCGGGTCTTCTGGGCAAGAATATTCTTGGCACAGATTTCAGCTATGACATTCATACGCATTTAGGCGCAGGTGCCTACATTTGTGGCGAAGAAACTGCATTGCTTGAGTCGATCGAAGGCAAAAAAGGTCAGCCTCGTTTTAAGCCACCATTCCCTGCGATGTTCGGCTTGTATGGTCGTCCTACGGTGATTAACAACACCGAAACATTAGCGTCTATTCCCGATATCGTTCGTCAAGGTCCTGACTGGTTCCGTGAGATTGGTGTTGAAAATAGTGGTGGCCCAAAACTGTTTTCAATCTCTGGCAATGTTGCGCGTCCTGGTAACTATGAAATACCGATGGGCACGCCATTTGCTGAGCTTCTTGAGATGGCTGGCGGCATGCGAGATGGTCGTCCGATCAAAGCCGTTATTCCTGGTGGTTCATCAGCACCCGTATTGCCCGGTGATGTGATGATGGACCTCACGATGGATTATCAAAGTATCCAAGATGCTGGATCAATGCTTGGTTCAGGTGCGGTGATCGTAATGGACGATACCAACTGCATGGTAAAGGTCCTTGAGCGTATTTCTTATTTCTACTACGAAGAGTCGTGTGGTCAATGTACGCCATGCCGTGAAGGTACTGGCTGGATGCACCGCGTGGTTAAGCGTATTGAGCATGGTCAAGGTCGCATGGAAGATTTGGATCTACTTGATGACGTTGCTCAAAAGATTATGGGTAAAACAATTTGTGCTCTAGGTGATGCAGCAGCATTACCGGTTGCTAGCTTTGTTAAACATTTCCGTGATGAATTTGCTTATCACGTTGAACACAAGAAGTGCATGGTGTAACGCATGAGTGATCAGCAAATCTCCATAGAAGTAGATGGCAAAAAGCTCGATGCGACTGCAGGTCAGATGCTTATTGAGGTAACAGATAAAGCAGGCATTACGGTACCTCGTTTCTGCTATCACAAGCACTTATCTGTCGCAGCTAACTGTCGTATGTGTTTGGTTGAGGTTGAGAATGCGCCAAAGCCATTACCCGCATGCGCAACCCCGTGTACGGATGGAATGAAAGTCTTTACTCGTTCACCTGCCGCGCGTGCTGCGCAAAAGGGGACGATGGAATTCCTACTGATCAATCACCCACTGGATTGCCCAATTTGTGACCAGGGTGGTGAGTGTGAATTGCAAGATGTCGCCATGGGCTACGGTGGTGATATTTCTCGATTTAGTGAGCAAAAGCGTGTGGTGCGTGACGAGAACTTAGGTTCATTGATCGCAACCGATATGACACGTTGTATTCACTGCACACGTTGTGTTCGTTTTGGTGCAGAGATCGCCGGTCTTCGTGAAATGGGCGCAACCGGCCGTGGTGAACACATGCGCATTGGTGTTTACATCGAGCAAGCGGTGGGTTCAGAACTAAGCGGCAACATTATTGATTTGTGCCCAGTGGGTGCATTGACCTCAAAGCCTTACCGGTACACAGCGCGCTCTTGGGAATTAACCCAAGCTGACGGCGTTCCTGCGCATGATGGCGTGGGCAGTAATGTGCATTGGCACATTCGTCGTAATCAAATCATGCGTGCTATCCCGCGTGAAAATCAGGCCTGTAATCAAACATGGCTATCCGACCGAGATCGTTTTGCCTACCAAGGTTTTAATGCGGATGACCGTATTACGGTTCCAATGATTCGTGAGAATGGCAAGCTACAAGAAACCGACTGGGATGAGGCCTTAGAGGTTGCGGCAAACTTACTAAAAGCAGCGTCGCCTGAAAAGCTTGGTGCGTTGGTATCGCCTAATGCGACAACCGAAGAGGCGTATTTGGCTTCTAAGCTAATGCGAGGATTAAATTCAGAGAATATTGATCATCGTTTACGCCAAGTGGATTTCCGCGGTGATGCAAATAACCCATCACTGCAATGGCTCGGACAGCGTTTTGAAGCGCTTGCAGATAATGCAGCAACATTACTGGTTGGTAGCTGGCTGAGAAAAGAGCAGCCCATGTTGAATCACCGTTTACGTCAATCTTTCTTAGATGGCGGTATCGTGATGGCAATTAATCCGGTGGCGTACTCGTTTAACTTTGATCTCGATGTCGATGTGGTGTGTTCACCCGCCGACATGGTGGTTGAGCTTGCTGGTGTTGCGAAGGCTTTGGGTCTTTCTACCTGTGGTATAGAGATTGATGTCGATGAATCACATCAAACTATTGCTAATACCCTAAAAGAGGCAGAGCAGGGCAGCATCATTTTGGGCAACTCGGCCATGATGCATCCAGATTATTCGATCCTGCGTCGTCTGGCGGCTTCGATTGCGACAGCGGCGAATGTTGTTTGGGGTACGACAGGCTTTGGTGCAAATGATGTGGGTGCAACCTTCGCTGGTGCTGTTCCAACATCTGGCATGAATGCATCGCAAATACTCTCTGGAGGTACTGATACCTTGATGGTAGTGGGTGCTGAATTAGAATTTGATGCGGCCAATGCAGCACAAGCACGAGAAGCGTTAGCGGATCAGAAAGTGATCGCAGTTGTTTCACATATGTCAGATGTATTGGCTTCAACGGCAGATGTCATTCTGCCTTCTGGCGTCATTGCTGAAACCTCTGGCACCTTAGTCAACAACCAAGGTGATGTGCAGAGCTTTACCGGTGTAGTTCCACCACCAGGTGAGTCACGCCCAGCGTGGAAGATTTTACGTGTGCTCGGCAACTTGGTTGATGTTGATGGCTTTGATTATCTTGATAGCCACGATGTTCGTAATGAGTTGCTTGGCGATCAAACTCAATTGCCAGTATCCAATGTAATGTCAGAAGGTGCCGATCAATCTCGTCAGTTGGTTAGCGGTATTCAGCGCATTGGTGATGTGCCAATGTACTCGAGTGACTCAGTTGTGCGTCGCTCAACTGCACTGCAGCACACGCCAGACTCATTCAAAGGTCAGGCACGCATTGCGTCAGACTTGGCAGAGCAAATTCAATTAGGTGCGTCGGGTCGCATTCGCGTTACTCAAGAAGCCGCTACAGTTGAAATTGAGGCAATCGCTGATGATTCGGTTGCATCTCAGTGCGTATGGCTTCCTATCGGTGTCGCAGAAACAGCGTCGCTGGGTAATGGCTTTGCTGCAATCAGCGTGGAGAAAGCTTAATGGATGCGTTGATTGAAGTTTATTACGCACTACCCGTTGTCGTTCAGATACTGCTTAAAATCGCTCTTATCATGTTCCCCTTGATGGGATTAGTGGCCTATTACACTTACGCCGAACGTAAAGTCATTGGTCATATGCAGGTTCGTCAGGGACCAAACCGAGTTGGTTTCTTTGGCTTCCGTATGTTGGGTCTTGGCCAGCCAATTGCTGATGCGGTTAAGTTGATGTTTAAAGAGATCATCATCCCAACCGGCGCGAATAAGGTTTTGTTCTTGCTAGCCCCTATGGTGATGCTCGCTCCTGCCTTGGCTGCATGGGCGGTATTTCCTTTTGATGTAGGCTTGGTGTTAGCTGATGTTAATGCCGGTCTTTTGTATATCGTGGCGTTGAGCTCCATCGGTGTTTATGGCGTCATCATTGCAGGATGGGCGTCTAACTCAAAGTACGCTTTATTGGGTGCAGTTCGTTCTGCCGCTCAAATGGTTGCGTATGAAATTGCGATGGGCTTTGCTTTGGTTGGTGTGTTGGTGGCCTCTGGCACGCTGCATCTTGGCGAGATCGTTATGGCACAGCAGGGCAGTCTTTTGCATTGGTTCTGGTTGCCGTTACTGCCGCTGTTCTTGATTTATTTCATCTCAGGTGTGGCGGAAACCAACCGCGCGCCATTTGACGTTGCTGAAGGTGAGTCGGAAATTGTCGCCGGCTTCCATATCGAATATTCAGGTATGGCGTTTGCTGCCTTCTTCTTGGCTGAATACGCCAACATGATTTTGATATCAGCTTTCACAGCGCTGATGTTCCTAGGTGGTTGGTTGTCACCTTTCCAGGGCACCTTTATGGAATCTTGGTTTGAGTGGGTACCAGGCATCATCTGGTTATTCGCGAAGACTGCGTTCTTCATGTTCTTATTCTTGTGGTTCCGTGCAACATTCCCACGTTATCGCTACGACCAAATTATGCGTTTGGGTTGGAAAGTCTTTATTCCAATCACGATTGTTTGGATTGTGGTGGTTGCGTTTATGCGTGTGTACGACATGCCTTGGTGGTTTGATTAAGGCGGAGCGAGCAATACGATGAAAACAATTACAAATTACATCCGTAGTCTGTTCCTCTGGGAGCTACTTAAAGGTTTACGTCTAACAGGCAGTTACATGCTCAAAGGCTCAGTGACCTTGCAATACCCAGAAGAAAAAGCACCAGTTTCGCCACGTTTCCGCGGCCTGCATGCATTGCGTCGATATGAAAACGGGGAAGAGCGCTGTATCGCTTGTAAGTTATGTGAGGCGGTTTGTCCTGCGTTAGCAATCACCATCGAAGCTGAGCCTCGTGATGATGGTTCACGTCGTACCACGCGTTATGACATCGATTTATTTAAGTGCATCTTCTGCGGCTTCTGTGAAGAGTCATGTCCGGTGGACTCGATTGTTGAAACACGTCTTTACGAATATCACTTCGAAAGTCGTGGCGAGCACATTATGACTAAAGAAAAGTTACTTGCGATGGGTGACAAGTATGAGAAAGAGCTTGCCGCTGATCGCGCTGCTCAAGCGATGGTGCGTTGATCATGTCAGTTGAAAAGATGCTTTTTTATATTTTCTCTGCCATCTTGCTTAGCGCAGCGGTCTTGATCGTGACGCGTAAAAACCCAGTGCATTCGGTGCTGTGGTTGGTGGTGGCATTCTTCAATGCAGCCATCCTTTGGATGATGTTGGAAGCTGAGTTTTTATCCATCGTCTTGGTTCTCGTCTATGTCGGTGCCGTGATGGTGTTGTTCCTCTTCGTTGTGATGATGCTCGATATCAATATCACTGAGTTACGTGCTGGGTTTGTGCGTAATCTGCCAGTGGCCGTGTTAGTCGCAGCAGTGATGATGGCCGAGATTTTGCTCGTCGTAGGTTCGAGTCATTTTGGTCTGGATAAAGTGGCAGCACCTGCACGACATGGTGCGGATTACAACAATACAGCTGAGCTAGGTTTTGCACTGTTTACAGATCATTTATACGCTTTTGAGATTGCTGCGGTTATCTTGCTTGTGGGCATCATTGCCGCAATCAGTCTGACACTGCGTAAGCGACCTGAAACTAAATATCAAGATCCGAGCAAGCAGATTTCAGTGAAAAGTGCTGATCGCCTGAAGATGGTCAAGATGGACGGGGAGGACTGATTAATGATTTCTTTATCTGAATACCTCATCGTTTCAGCTTTACTTTTCTCAATCAGTATTGCTGGCATCTTTCTGAACCGTAAGAACGTTCTATTGCTGTTGATGTGTATCGAATTGATGCTTTTGGCGGTTAACTTGAACTTTGTTGCGTTCTCACATTATTTGAATGACCTACAAGGTCAGATATTCGTCTTCTTTATATTGACGGTGGCTGCAGCAGAAGCAGCTATTGGTTTGGCTATCCTGGTGGTTGTCTTCCGAACTCGCCGTACGATCAATGTTGACGAGCTTAAGGATCTGAAGGGGTAATGATGGAATCAATCTTACTCACAATTGTGTTTGCGCCTTTGGTTGGTGCAGCTATTGCTGGTTTGCTACGTAATCAAATTGGCAAGGCGGGTGCACACTGGGCGACTATCTTGGGTGTCGGTACAAGCTGCGTCCTATCAATGTACATTTTGTATCTGCATGCCTTTGCAGGCGCTGAGGTTTACAACCAGTCTGTTTATACCTGGATGGTTAGTGATGGCTTGCGCTTTGAGGTTGGCTTTCTAGTCGATCGTTTGACCGCGATGATGATGGCGGTTGTGACTTTCGTTTCTCTCATGGTGCATATCTACACCATCGGCTACATGCATGATGAAGATGGTTACCAGCGTTTCTTTAGTTACATCGCATTGTTTACCTTCTCAATGCTGATGCTTGTGATGTCAAACAACTTCCTGCAGCTGTTCTTTGGCTGGGAAGCGGTAGGTTTGGTCTCTTACTTGCTGATCGGTTTCTACTTTAAGAAAGACACCGCAGTATTTGCCAACATGAAAGCCTTTTTGGTGAACCGTGTTGGTGACTTTGGTTTTGTTCTCGGTATTGCTGCGGTTGCGATGTATTTCAATACACTCGATTACGCTGAAGCGTTTGCTGCAGCTCCTGCGTTTGCTGATACCACCATCAATATCTGGGGTGATGAGCAATGGTCGCTGATGACCGTTGTTTGTATCTTGTTGTTCATCGGTGCGATGGGTAAGTCAGCTCAGGTGCCTTTGCATGTGTGGCTGCCAGACTCTATGGAAGGTCCAACACCAATCTCTGCATTGATTCACGCAGCAACCATGGTAACCGCAGGTATCTTCATGGTGGCGCGTATGTCACCGCTTTATGAGATGTCAGAAACCGCATTGACCTTTGTGTTGGTGATTGGTGCGACGACTGCTTTCTTTATGGGTCTGATTGGCATTATCCAAAACGACATCAAACGTGTTGTGGCGTACTCAACCTTGTCTCAGCTCGGTTACATGGTGGCAGCTTTAGGTGTGTCTGCTTATGCAGCAGGTTTGTTCCACCTAATGACGCACGCGTTCTTTAAGGCTTTGCTGTTCTTAGCGGCAGGTTCTGTGATCATGGGTATGCACCACGATCAAGATATTCGCAATATGGGTGGCATTCGTAAATACATGCCAATCACACACTGGACAGCGTTGCTGGGCTCACTGGCTTTGATTGGCTTCCCAGGCTTCTCCGGTTTCTTCTCGAAAGATGCGATTATCGAGGCGGTGCATTACTCGACCATTGATGGGGCGGGTTACGCTTACGTCTTGTTGGTTGCAGGTGTGTTCCTGACCGCTTTGTATAGCTTCCGTATGTATTTCTTGGTCTTCCATGGCAAGGGTCCACGCGATGAGCATGCAAAAGATCATCTTCATGAATCACCATGGGTAGTTACCTTGCCACTGATCTTGTTGGCGATTCCATCGGAATTTATTGGTTACTTCACCGTTGGCGACATGGTGTTTGGCGATTACTTCAACGGCATTCTCACCGTTGCGCCTGAGCACAATACGCTCGGCCAGATTGAATTTACGAACGCATGGGGTTTTGTGATGCACGCAGTGCATGGCGTACCACTCTACTTAGCGCTCGGCGGTTTGTTTGCAGCTTGGTACGTGTACACACGTAAGCCTGGTATCGCTTCAGAGTTACGTACGCGTTTGGATTGGGCGCATTTCGCGTTAGATCAAAAGTACGGCTTCGATCACTTCAACCAAGCAGTGTTTGCTGGCGGTAGTCGATTGTTAGGTAAGTTTTTCTGGAATGTGGGTGACAAAGTCATCATTGATGGCATTGCGGTCAATGGCTCTGCACACACAGTCGGTTGGTTAGCTTCGGTAGTGCGGTTTATTCAAACCGGTTACCTCTATCACTATGCGTTCGCTGTGATTCTTAGGCCTGCTCGGTCTACTCACATGGTTCGTGGTGAGATAAGAATAAGAATTAGGTAAATACGCATGATCGATTGGCCATTATTAAGCACGGTTGTTTGGCTCCCCATTATTGGTGGTGCGCTAGTTCTTATCAGTGGTGATAAGTCTCCGAACGTTTCACGTTGGTTAGCGCTGTTAGTGTCGGTTTTGACCTTTGCGGTCAGTATTCCGCTGTATACCCAGTTTGATAGCTCAACAGCTGCCATGCAGTTCGTCGAAAAAGCTGCTTGGGTGCCGCAGTTCGGGGTTAATTACTATCTTGGTGTCGACGGTATTTCGATGCCACTGATCATTCTGACCACCTTTATCACCATATTGGTTGTGATTGCAGGTTGGGAAGTTATTCAATACAAACCATCGCAATACATGGCGGCTTTTTTGATGATGGAAGGTGTCATGGTGGGCGTGTTTGCTGCTCTAGATGCCGTGCTTTTCTACGTCTTCTGGGAAGCGATGTTGATCCCGATGTTTATCGTGATTGGTATTTGGGGTGGTCCTCGTCGTGTTTGTACGCGACAATCAAGTTCTTCTTGTATACCTTCTTGGGCTCAGTGTTCATGTTGGTCGCCTTGATCTATATGTACTTCCAGTCTGGCTCAATGGATGTATTGGCCTTCCACGATCTCAAGCTGAATCATACCGAGCAGGTGTTGATCTTCTTGGCGTTCTTGCTCGCCTTCGCGGTAAAAGTGCCAATGTGGCCAGTGCACACCTGGTTGCCTGATGCGCACGTCGAAGCGCCAACGGGTGGTTCTGTCATTCTGGCAGCGATTATGTTGAAGATCGGTGGCTATGGTTTCTTGCGTTTCAGTATGCCAATCGCGCCAGATGCGAGTCATTCACTCGATTGGCTGGTGATTGGAATGTCACTGGTCGCGGTTGTTTACATTGGCTTTGTCGCACTTGTACAAAGCGATATGAAAAAGCTCGTCGCCTACTCATCCATCGCGCATATGGGTTTTGTTACCCTCGGTTTCTTTATCGTCTTTATGATCATGGCAAATCCTGCCGCGACCTCAGGTGCCGAGTTGGGCGTGCAGGGCGGCATGGTGCAGATGGTCTCTCACGGCTTCATCAGTGCCGCGATGTTCTTGAGTATCGGTGTGCTTTACGACCGCTTACACAGTCGTGAAATCTCTTCATATGGCGGTGTGGTCAACACCATGCCGTGGTTTGCTGCCTTTATGGTTTTCTTCTCAATGGCCAATGCGGGTCTGCCAGGCACCTCGGGGTTCGTGGGTGAGTTTATGGTCATCTTGGCCGCTTTCCGTGCTGACTTCTGGTACGCCTTCCTTGCTGCAACAACCTTGATTGTCGGTGCGGCTTACACCTTATGGATGGTGAAGCGAGTGATCTTTGGTGAGATTGCTTCTGATGCCGTCGCGCAACTGAAAGATATCAATGCACGTGAGGCTTTCGTGCTCACAGTGCTAGCCCTTGCGGTACTGATTTTAGGCTTATGGCCTGCGCCGCTGATCGATGTGATGGATGCGTCTATCCATAACTTGGTTCAACACATTGGAGTAAGCAAGCTCTAAAGGCTTGTGGTGAAACATTATGCAATTTGAAATGAGCACCTTTATCCCAGTGATGCCCGAGATCGTTATGCTCGTGGCCGCTTGTGTTGTGTTGATCGTGGATCTTTTCTTAACTGAGCGCACTCGCTTAGTCACCTATGTGCTTAGCTTGGCTGCCTTAGTGGTTACAGGCGCGACCATCATTGCGACCGCCGGTGATCCGGTTGTGAGCTTTGAGGGTAGCTTTGTACGCGATGCAGTCGCGGACGTGATGAAGATGGGTATCTTGACGGTGACGGGCTTTGCCATGGTCTACGCCAAAGATTACCTGGTGCAGCAAGGCATCTATCGTGGTGAGTACTACACGCTAACTTTGTTCTCGGTGTTGGGCATGATGATTATGTCGTCAGCCTACAACTTCATCACCATCTACCTCGGTTTAGAGCTACTAGCGTTGTCAATGTATGCATTGGTGGCGTTCAACCGCGACTCCATGGGTGGCGCGG
Organism: Gammaproteobacteria bacterium; assembly: GCA_038144195.1. Taxonomy (GTDB): domain Bacteria; phylum Pseudomonadota; class Gammaproteobacteria; order Chromatiales; family Chromatiaceae; genus VMDJ01. Next base: position 1,443,983 of record JAYQNH010000002.1, read on the forward strand.
AAGCAGCGATGAAGTATTTTGTGCTGGGTGCGTTGGCATCTGGCTTGCTGCTTTATGGTATTTCGCTGTTCTATGGTGCGACCGGTTTCTCTCATTTGCGGAAGTTAGTGCCGCGATCGTGAAGGGCAATATCCAAGAAGACATTCTGGTGTTTGGTCTGGTATTTATCATCATGGGTGTTGGCTTTAAGTTCGGTGCTGTGCCATTCCATATGTGGGTGCCTGATGTGTATCACGGCGCTCCAACTGCCGTCACAATGCTGTTGGGTAGTGCGCCAAAGATTGCGGCATTTGCGTTGACACTGCGCTTGCTCGTTGATGGCTTGGCACCTTTGTTCACCCAGTGGCAAGAAATGCTGATGATTCTGGCGGTTATTTCTCTGGGTATTGGTAACTTGGTGGCTATTGCTCAGCACAACATTAAGCGGATGTTGGCGTACTCAACCATCTCGCATATTGGTTTTATCTTCTTAGGGTTCATTGCGGGTACCGATGATGGCTATGGTGCTGCGTTGTTCTACACCGTGGTTTACGCGCTGACTGCAGCCGGTGGCTTCGGTGTACTTGGCAATGATCAGTCGACGTGGCTTTGATGCTGAAAATCTGGATGACCTTAAAGGCTTGAATGAGCGTAGTGGCTGGTTGGCGGCGATGATGGCCTTGATCCTATTCTCGATGGCAGGTGTTCCACCTACCGTTGGTTTCTTTGCTAAGTGGTTTGTGCTGGAGTCGATCATTCGTGTTGATCTGGTGTGGTTGGCTTTGGTTGCGGTTTTCTTCTCGGTTATTGGTGCGTTCTACTACCTGCGTGCCATCAAAACGATGTACTTCGATAAGCCGGCTGATGATCAGCCGCTAGAGATCTCAGCGGACTCGCATGTTGCCATGTCGATCAACGGTGTTTCGATGCTAGTTTTGGGTATGTTCCCAACAGCTTTGTACACCGTCTGCCGTGCTGCATTTGGTTAAATAAATCCCTCAAATTTGGTTGGCCGAGGCCGCTACCTCGCCGACCTCGTTCGAGTGCAATAAATCTCACCCGAAGCTGATTTTGGTCGCATAATCTTTGAGATATGCACGTCTCTTTTTTAGGGTGAGTTATGACTTCCGATACCACAACGACTGATGGTTTAGAGCACCAGCTAAAACTGCGCGGACTCGAATTAGACGACTACGCAGATATTAAAAACATCATGGACCGTGTTTATCCGGGTATGGGTGGCGGTTGGCCTGAGCGTAAATTCCGCTCGATGCTAAAAGTGTTTAAAGAAGGGCAGATTTGTATCGCGGATAACGGCAAAGTTGTTGCAGCTGCCTTCGCTGTTGTGGTCGATTACGACAAGTTTCGGCGATAACCATACCTACGATGAGATCACAGGCGACGCCTATCTCACCACGCATGATCCGAATGGTGATGTGCTTTATGGCGTGGATGTTTTTGTGGATCCTGATTATCGCGATATGCGCTTGGGTCGCCGTTTGTATGAAGCGCGTAAAGAGCTTTGTACCAATCTGAATCTTCGCGCTATCGTGGCGGGTGGTCGTATTCCTGGCTATAAGCAACATGCGAAAGATATGTCGCCGCAGGAATACATCAAAAAGGTTAAGAGCAAAGAGTTCTATGACCCGATTTTGACCTTTCAGTTGAGTAACGATTTTGACGTCAAGCAAGTGCTGACTGGCTACCTGCCAGAAGATAAAGACTCTAAAGGTTTTGCCACCTTATTAGAGTGGCCAAATATTTACTACGACCCATCCAAAGCAAAGCTTTTTGGCGCACAAAAAACAACGGCGCGCTTAGGCTGTGTGCAATGGAAAATGCGTAAGCTCAATAGCATTGATGATCTGCTCCAACAGGTGGAATATTTTATTGATGCCTTGTCAGACTATCGTTGTGACGTGGCGATATTCCCCGAGTTTTTTAACGCGCCATTGATGGGCTTGGAGGAGCATAAGACCTCGGTCGATGCGATTCGTTATCTTGCCGGTTATACCTCTACCATTGTAGAGGCTGTTTCCAAGCTCTCAGTGAGTTACAACATCAATGTGGTAATCGGCTCAATGCCGGTGATTGATGAGGCCGATGACGAGCTCTACAACATTGCCTACATGTGTAAGCGTAATGGCCAGATTGAAGAACAGCGCAAGCTACACCCAACACCGCATGAGAAAAAAGCCTGGATCATGCAGGGCGGCAATAAGCTGCACCTCTTCAAGACCGACTTCGGTCGCGTGGGTGTGCTGATTTGTTATGACGTTGAATTCCCTGAACTCTCAAGACTGCTCTCTGAACATGAGATGCAGATCTTGATCGTGCCTTTCTGGACGGATACCAAAAACGGCTATTTACGCGTTCGTCGTTGTGCGCAGGCGAGGGCTATTGAGAATGAATGCTATGTCGCTATTTCCGGTAGCGTTGGTAATCTGCCGCAGGTTGATAGCGTGGATATTCAGTACGGTCAGAGTGCGGTGTTCTCGCCATCCGATTTTGCCTTCCCGCACGACGCGATCATGGCTGAAACCACCCCAAATACCGAAATGACCCTTATCGTCGATGTCGATCTGAATAAGCTGCAAGAGCTGCAAAACGAGGGTTCGGTGAGGAACTACCTGGACCGCAGACGCGATCTTTACCGGATTGAGTGGGACGGAGAAGTCGACGAATAGCGCTAGCCGACGCTTGATTAGCAAAAGGTAATATGTATAATGCGCAACCTAGTCAGATGCGGGGTGGAGCAGTCTGGCAGCTCGTCGGGCTCATAACCCGAAGGTCGTAGGTTCAAATCCTGCCCCCGCTACCAAGCATGTATAACGCCTTACTTCGGTAAGGCGTTGTCATTTCTAGCTTTTATAGTCGCCAAGACTGAATTCTTTATTTGTGAACCGCTAGTTCTCTGTGCTCTAATAAACGCGTTAATTTTTGAGTCCCGCCTGTTTCCGTGCGTTTCGCACTCTCTCAGCTTGTTGATTTCTTGATTACGTTTAGAACGGTGCGCATTTCGTGTGCCGAAAAATACGTTTTATACGGATAAATTTATGATTACTGGTAAAGTAAAATTCTTCGATATGACCAAAGGTTTTGGTTTTATCGCTCCTAATGATGGCTCTAAGGATGTGTTTGTTCACATCTCTGCGCTGCAGCGTTCTGGCATTGATAAGTTGGTCGACAATCAAGTCGTTAACTTCGAGATCACTGAAGAGCGTGGCAAGCAGGCAGCGACTAACTTGTCGTTGGCATAAGCTGCCGCTGTTTAGCGTAAAAGCCGTGCTCAATGAGCACGGCTTTTTTGTTTGTGGGTTTTGGCTCGTTATTTCCCTTGGTTGATTGTTAAAATCAGATGATGAAGTTACTGATTACCTCACTGTTTGCGCTTTTATTGGCAAGTTGCAGCACGACGCCGCCATCGAACCAGGAAAATGCTTGCCGCATTTTTGAAGAGAAGCCAGATTGGTATGACGCTTCTAAAGATGCACAAAAGAAATACGGTCTGCCATTGCATGTCCAGCTGGCCATCATGCGTCAAGAGTCGAGCTTTAAGCATGATGCTGCGCCGCCACGCGATACCTTCTTGGGAATTCCGATGTGGTGGCGTGTGTCGAGTGCCTATGGCTATGCGCAGGTTAAAGATGACACCTGGGACTGGTATAAGAGCAAAACCGGCAACTGGGGTGCTGATCGAGATGATTATGCTGATGCAGTCGACTTTATGGGTTGGTATAGCACGGTGTCGCAAAAGACCTTGGGTATCTCTAAATGGGATGCGCATAACCAATATTTGGCGTACCACGAAGGTCACGGTGGCTGGAAGCGTAAAACCTACAAAAAGAAAAAGTGGTTGATAGGGGTGGCCAGAAAGGTTGAGGCTAACGCTAAGCGCTACAGCGAACAGTTAAAACGCTGTGAAGACAATCTAGGCTCGCCTTGGTGGTGGCCGTTTTAATTAATTGCACTTCACCAAATACTGAAGCTTGCCATCATGTGGTGGGGTGGTGAGCACAACTTTCCGCTCTTCAATGGAAAAGCCCTTTTGGGCAATAGTCATTGCTATGCAAAAAATTCTCGAGCATTAAATAGCGATCAATTTCGACATTGTTGTCGTCATGCGAAAAGATATGGTCAATACGGCTTGAGTACTTAAAGGTGTTGTTATCGATAACCTTAAAGGTGGAACGCTCAGCCATTTCAGCCATAGCTGGAAAAGAAAAAACGATAAGACCTAAAGCAAAAAATACTTTTTCATAAGAAGCACTAACAATCGTTACTCGGAAAGTTCTATTGTGAACGATCTAAGCTGATTTAGTTTCGTGCAATGCGAAAATATTCGAGGTTTTTAACCCAAAATAATTAAGGATAAAGGTTGCGATCGCTTCAGGGTCATTGAGGGCTAGCTTGGGGAGCGCTTGATTGGGAATGCTGGCCTCGTCATCACAAGCAAACGCAACGATATTTGGATCACTGGGGTGAATTAAAGGTTTTCCTAAGGATGGTCTATGAAGTTCGATTTTGGGAAAAGCGGCAGCTTTAAATCCTTCAACTAGAACCAAGTCTAATCTTTCTGGATTGAGAAGCGCCAAGGTTTCTTCAAGTGTGGGTTCATGACTTGGGGTCGCTACATTCATGAATCCAAGCGCATCGATTAGCCCCGGTGATCAGCATTTCATCAGCGCCTGCTTTGCGTAGTTCGTAGCTATCTTTTCCCGGATAGTCCATTTCAATGTCATGGTGCGCATGCTTAACCATGCCGATACGTAGACCGGTTTGTTTCAGGAGGGGTAAAAGTTTAAGTAGAAGGGTGGTTTTGCCAGTGCCGCTGTATGCCGCAAAACCGATCATGGGCTTAGTGAACTGAATTTGGGAAGGATTGCTCACGCGACTTCAGCTCCACTAGCAGATTTGTAGTCTTCTGGCGTATTGATGTTATCGAATTGCTGTGGAGCATCGCTAAAATCTACAGTTACCCATGCGTGCTGCGGGAACCACCTGTCAATTTTTCGCTCACCTTGCTCAAGAGTATCTTTTAATTCTTCAGTGACTTTTCGATGCAACAAAACATGGACTGGCTGTAAACGTTTGCCATCATGGGCAACAGCAATATCAGCGGATGCTTTGAATAAACCTTTGGACATTCTTTCTACGTAATTACTCAGCACAAAGGGTCCGTCACAAGGCAGGGTTATTAAGTAATCAGTTTGAATTGCTTCTAGGCCGGCTAAAAATCCAGCGAGAGGCCCTTGGAAGCCCTCTATCGGATCACCAATTATTTTGTGTCCAAGTTTGGCGTATTTGTCTTGATTGCGATTAGCGCTGATTAGTATGCGACCAACTTGAGGGCGGATCTGTTCAATAACATGGCCGGCCATGATGCTATTTCCAAAGGGTAGAAGCCCCTTGTCTTGACCCAAGCGACTGCTTTTTCCACCAGCTAAAATTAATGCGGTAATGTTTTCTGGGTCAATGCTCATAAGAAACTGGTTGAGTTAAAGGACATTAAAAACACAGCAAATAAGGTGCCATCTTATGTATTTGTAGGAATTCCCTGAAAATACGGTTTGTTATGGACAGGATGCGGAGGGAATAAAAAGTTTTTACTTGTGTTTAAGACAAATTGAACCAAAATCAATGTTCCGATTGAGACAGTCTGTACCATTTTCTTGGGTCTTAGTTGAGGGGGCGTAAATAGCGTTGTAATTTTTTTACGATTTTTTTAGCGCATATCTGTAATTATGCATTACGAAATTAAAAAAGAAATAAAAAATGTCAGTCACATCAGAAAGAGTTCATGAAAAGCTCAAATCAAATGCTCACTCACGCGCTGTTAAAGAAGTAAGCACTCATAAAATGAACTCCGTTCTCATTGTTGATGAGGATAAGGGCCTCATTTCATTGCTTACGAGTAATTTAAGTGATGTCTTTGGGCTAGTTGAAAGTGCTGATGACTACCAATCTGCTGAAGAACTACTCTCGCGTTATCACTTCGATCTTGTGATTACAGGTATCCATTTCATACCTGATAGCAACGGACATTGGATTAATCGACTCACAGAAGATGACCCGCTAACTGCTGTGATCTGTCTTTCTTCTGTATCTAATCAGCTCTATGCCGTAGAGGCGTTAAAAGCGGGCGCATCTGATTTTTTTATTAAGCCTTTTGATATTAACGATTTGCTCGCTTCTATTGATAGAAGTCTTGAGCGTCAAAGGCAGCAACGCGAAGGTTATGTTCTACGTCGACAAGCAAAAGAATTAGACCATGAGCATGGCATTGTGGGCGGTTGCGAAATTCTTCAAGAGACATGTGAAATTATCAAACGGGTTGCACCAATGCCTTCTACGGTCCTTATTCATGGAGAATCTGGAACAGGTAAAGAACTGGCTGCAAGAGCCATCCATAATCAAAGTGGCCGTACGGGATCATTTGTGCCCATAAACTGTGGTGCACTTCAACCAGAGCTTCTCGAGAGTGAGTTGTTTGGTCATGTTAAAGGTGCCTTTACGGGTGCTTCGAAAGATCGTGAAGGTTTGTTCTCTTATGCGGATGGCGGAACTTTATTCTTAGATGAAATCGGCGAGTTGCCAATGGCGATGCAAACTCGATTACTTCGCGTCATGGAAGATAGAAAGGTTCGTCCGGTTGGCGGCAATAAAGAACGCTCTGTAAATGTGAGTATCGTCGCTGCAACAAATAGAGATTTACAGTCAGAAATTAAAAAAGGTAATTTTCGTGAAGATCTTTATTACCGATTAAATGTATTAAGTATTCGAATGCCTGCGTTACGCGAGCGAATAAGTGATTTACCTTTGCTTGTTGAGCATTTTGCTAAAGCGGTTGCAGCTGATTTGGGGATTCCTGATCCTAAGATTACTCAAGCTGAAATTGATCGGCTTAGTCAGTACGACTGGCCAGGTAATATTCGTGAACTCAAGAACGTTATAGAGCGGTGTTTGCTACTAAACCAACATCCAAGCCAGGGTGTGACTTCATGTGGGGCAGTGGCGCATGTTAATGAAACATCATCTGGCGATGAGGATGATTTAACACTTAAGTCAATCGAAAAGAGACACATTCTTCGTGTGCTTTCACTTGAGGGTGGTAATAAATCTGCTGCTGCCCGACGACTGGGTGTTTCTCGTAAGACTTTAGAGCGGAAATGTCACCTTTGGGAGTCAGAGCAAGCCTAAAACTTGCTTATTCCTCACCCCAGACAAGCTCGCCGCATTGAGAGAAATCATAGCCGCCAAGTAAATCGGCGGTTTGGCGTGTTTCTCCTGATTGAAGTCGGCTTAAGAGATCTTGGAACAGGCGTCTAAACCACATGTTTCTCGGTAGAGCCAGATCAAAGGCCTCGTGGCCATATGAGATAAACCCAAGGCCGGATTCTGTTGCGGCGGACCTTGCTCCTGGGGCGATATCGGCAAGCCCCAGATTGATGGCGCTTGCGGCTTCTCTTTCGGATAACGCGCTAGTTGTGGCATTAAAGGGTGTGTTAATGCCGAAATTTTTTCTTATCTCTAAAAATAGTCGCTGTGCGCCTGCGCCAGCTTGGCGTTCAACCCAACGATAATCGGCAGAGAGTAAGGATTCAATATCGTCATGCTTTTCAGCAATCTCTGGGCGAACAATGAGTCCTTGTTCTCTTGAGAACGCACGGATCAGAACCCAGTCTCTATGGTGAGAATGCTGACGCAAAAGGGCTGGGTGACGTAAGTGACTTTCTTTCAATGGTCCCCAGTGAATAGCGCTAACATCAATTCGATTTGCTTGAAGTAACTCAAGGCCAAGCCTTGTGCCGGTGGGTGTATAACTTACTTGTGCATGCGTGTTGATATCCCGAGCAAAAATTGTCAGGACACGTTGGAGTAGAGGATCGTCGCTGCCAGCGATAACCATTCGATCCGTAAAGAGTCCGCCATGTGAGGAATCCATCATCCATCGATCTACGAGTTCGCGAGGAAACATCCATTTGCCCGTAATCTTGGTAGCGGGAATCAGTCCTTCACTAACTAAAGCATAGATTTTTTTCTCATTGAGCTGCAGATAGCTAGCGACCTGCTTAACGCTCATGTAGGTATCAGAATGTGACGCGATAACAGCAGACATGATTTAAACTCAACTTGATTGTGCAGCAAGCATATTCACGGATGGAGAGGCTTGTTTTTTATTATTTGTATTTCCCTTCAATGAGTGAGGCTTTATGACCGGTACCGAATCAAATTCAATTTGATCAGCCCCGTTGTAAATTAAAAAATGATCACCTTTGGCTCGGGCAATCAAAATAACGCCTATTTTTTGAGCAAGTTCCAGCCCTTTTTGGGTAACCCCAGATCGAGAAAGCAAGACAGGAATCTGCATCTGCGCAACCTTGATGACCATTTCAGAAGTGAGTCGCCCGGTTGTATAGAACCACTTGTCATTTCCGTTTATGGCATTGAGCCACATAAAACCGCAGATTGCGTCAGCTGCATTGTGCCGACCAACGTCTTCTACAAATATATTCACTTCGGAGCTGTCTTCATTAGAGCGACATAAAGCGCAGCCATGAACAGCTCCTGCCTTTTGATAAACCTCATTGTGATCATTTATTTGAGAGTGCAAGGGGTAAATTTGAGATTGCTTGATGGATAGTTTAGGAAGACGAATTTTTTCTAGCTCTTCGCCTATGCGACCAAACACAGTGCCTTGACCGCAGCCTGTGGTCACAGTTCGGTGCTTCAGTTTTTCATCTAGATCACTAATGCGCTCAAAGGTATTAACTTTGACCTCTGCTTTTTCCCAATCAACGCTGACAGAATCGACTGATTCAAGACACGGCACTAAACGTTGGTTAGCGAGATAACCCAGTGTCAACATTTCAGGATGGGTGCCCAATGTCATCAGAGTGACAATCTCTTTGTCATCGATGTAAACCGTTAAAGCTTGTTCTCCGGCGATCATGCCAGCTTGCTGTTGGCCATATTCATCAATCGAAATAACTTCATGAGAAGGCTTTAGCCCCTCATTTGTCATTTCTGGGCGATAGGTATTTTTTTTAGGTGTGTTTATTACTGACATCGCCATCAACCCCCAGTGTGGTTCATGTGTCTAAAGATGACTGGTTTTGCCGAAAGATCAAAATCATGGCCCAAAGGTTTTATTTCCATTGCTTCACAAATGGCCTGTTTTAAAGCGGCATTATCGCCTGGACTAGCGCGAACAACGGCTCGTAGATCGACGCTGTGTTCTTGGCCTAAGCAAAGTAGTAGTCGTCCTTCAGCAGTTAATCGAACACGATTGCAGGTGTCACAGAAATTGTGGCTATGAGGAGAGATAAAACCGACTCGAGACTGTTCGTTGGCAATTCTGTAATAACGTGATGGTCCACCAGTTGTCTCAGTGGTGGGTAATAAAGCGAATTGCCTCTCTAAGTCGCGTCGGATTTCATCGCTAGAGTAGTAGCACTCCTCTCGGTCGTGATCTCCGATAACACCGAGAGGCATTTCTTCGATAAAGCTTATGTCGATGCCTCGTTTGATCGCATGTTCGACGAGCGCACAAACTTCATCATGGTTTCGATTTTTTAAAACTACCGCATTCAGTTTTATGCGTTTAAAGCCAACTTTCTGTGCGGCATCAATGCCGTTAAAGACTTTATCAATGTCTCCATTACGGGTTAGTGCTTTGAAACGATCAGCATCTAAGGTGTCCAAACTGATATTGACGCGAGTAACACTTGCATCAGCAAGTGGTTTGGCAAAACGGTGAAGCTGAGTGCCGTTGGTTGTGAGGGTGAGATCATTAAGGCCGTCAAGCTGACCGAAGGCTTCAAACACAGAAAGAATGTTTCTGCGATGCAGTGGTTCACCGCCGGTGATGCGAATTTTGCTAACGCCTAATTCTGTAAAGCAACGCCCAATTTGAATGATTTCTTCTAAGGTAAGTAATTGTTCACGGGGTAAAAAGGTCATGTTTTCAGACATGCAATAAACGCATCGTAAATCACAACGATCGGTAACTGAGATGCGCAAATAATCAACTGTTCTGCCAAAACGATCAGTTAACGATTCTTTAAGACTTTCAGACACATTCAATCCTGTTTACACAAATTTAATAGGAGCTGCTGCAAAAAACGTTCCCACTACGTTAAGTGCGTTATTTCGGGGTCTTGGGATGTTTCATAGATGTGCATTGGAGTGTTTTGTCGCTCTGACTCCAGTTTTTTGGGACTTTATGTACCAACTGCTCAATTCAAATACTGGATGAAGCGGTTAATTTAGGTGTTTATGTTGCGTTAGGCCTTTTAATTCTTAATAAGTGAAAAATTGGTGCGGTAATTGCACTGCAAGAAAAGTACTTATCTAGAAGAAGATTGAAATGTCTGATTCAGTTGCGAATTTAGAGAATCTACCGGGAAGTTTCCCCGTTGCGGTAGTCATGGAGCGCCGCGTTGCATCTAGTCCGTGGGTAGATTATGTCTGGACTGCCACGGGTATTGCGGTTGGTCGTCATCCAGAAACTGAAGAACCTCGATTGGTGAGAGAAGAGGGTGATACAGCCTGGTTTATGGTTGGTGGCTTTGAAGTCACTTTGTACGCGGATGAATGTGAAAGTTATTACTTTAACTTAATGAGCGACACGCCAAGAGCTTATGTGCTTGCTCATCCAGTTGACGATGGTGGATGTCCTGAGGCTTTTCATATCACCATGAGCTTTGATGAAGCACATGCCTTCCTCGAGGGCGAAGATGAGGTTTTTGCGGTAGATGTTCCACCGGAACTTTATCGTTGGACTGAAGCGTTTGTGATAGCCAATTATTTCACTGAAAAAAAGTCAAAAAGAAAGCTGCGTGATTGGACGGCTCAGGAAGTGCAAGGCTAAACCTATGTCTGATGTTAATCAAAAAGACATTGATGACCAGCGAGAAGGTGAGTCTTTCTTTCAGCGCTTCAGTCGACGAAAAGTCGAAGCAAGACAAGAGGAAGAGAAGCTAAATGCAGTCGCTGTTGAAGAGGTTGTTCAAGAGCCTGAGTTGACTGATGAGGATATGCCGCCATTAGAGTCATTGAATGACGACTCAGATTACAGTGGCTTTATGTCTAGCAAGGTGAGTGAGACCTTGCGTAAAGCGGCCTTGAGAAAATTATTTCATTCGCCGCAGTTCAACGTTATTTCTGAGTTAGATGAATATGCAGAAGACTTCACCAAATTTGAATTGCTTGGTGACATTGTAACAAGCGATATGAAGCATCAAATTGAAGTTGAGGCACGTCGCGCTGCTGAAAAACTAAAAGAATCGCTCGCCTTAGATGATGAGGATGATGTTGAAAATGAAGAAACATTATCACTCGATGATCAAGAACAACCTCTAGCCCTAGATCAAACTGACGGCACTGCAGTTATAGCAATAGAAGAAAAAGAGATACACCATGACAGATAACGAACTTTCTTTGGCTGAATCGCGTAATCAACGTGCCCGTAACGTGGCAATGGCGTCTTTAAACGATGTTCAGGTGACACCAACAGGGTTGGTGAAATATGAATCGCGCGGCAAAGTCCTTGTTGTGGGCGGAGAGCAAGCACAATGGTTTGCTACGCGACTAGAAAAACCATTGCAGGCGGAAGTGTTACTTACGGACGATTGTGATGAGCTTGGTGTGCCTACAACGCCGCTTGCGGGTAGAGAGCTAAAGATTACTGGCCACCTTGGTGCGTTTCGCATAGAAATTGGTGAGAAGGGAAAACACAACTACCAGCTAATAGAAACCGATATGGTGATGGATCTTGGCGCATCGCCGCTGCTCAAAAGCGAACTGCCGCCACCCGGTTATTGGTACTTTAATCCTGATCAAGATTCTCTAGATGCTGCATGGTTAGAACTAGATGGCATGGTTGGCACGTTCGAAAAGCCAAAATACTTTTCATACGAAGCTGATCGATGTGCGCATGCTAGGTCTGGCAATGTGGCTTGTACGCGCTGCATAGATGCATGTCCTGCTGATGCGATTATTTCAATTGGTGAGCAAGTTCAAGTAAATCCTAATCTCTGTCAGGGCGGAGGTGTTTGCGCCACCGTCTGCCCGAGTGGTGCCATGCGCTATGCGTATCCAAAATCTGAGGACACCCTAAACAGAATTCGTAAGATGCTTGCTACCTATTTAGAAGAGGGTGGAACTGATCCCGAATTAGTTGTTTTTGCCGAGAGTGATGCGGATATAACACCACTGCAATCCCCTCACCGATTATCTCTGATGGTTGAAGAGTTGGCTTCAGTGGGTCTTGAGGTATGGTTATCTGCTTTAGCTTATGGTGCGCGTAAGGTGCTTTTAATTAAAGGCGATGCGCTACCTATGTCGGTAAAGGCCGCGCTTGACGAACAATTATCGGTCAAAGATGACATCCTGAACGCGCTTGGATACCCATCCTCCGCTGTCAGTTATTACATATTAGATCATGATTCTGGAGATGAGGTGAAAATGCCATCAGTGCCTTTGGGTACTTTCATGGCATTTGGCAACAAACGTGAATCGATGTTTTTTGCCATTGATCACCTTGTTGAGCATGCGCCAAACAAAAGCTCAGAGGTCTACCTTGGTTCGGGTGCCCCGTTTGGTACCGCTATGGTTGACGCAGACTCATGCACACTATGTCTATCCTGTGTTGGTGTTTGTCCGGGTAAGGCGCTGCATACTGGCGATGAAATACCTCAGCTATTCTTTGTTGAGAACAATTGCCTTCAGTGTGGTATGTGCGTTTCCACGTGCCCTGAAGATGCCATCTCTATATCGCCACGTTTATTGTTTGATCGTGAGGAAAGAAATAAAAAAGCGGGTACTTTATGAAGAAGAGCCTTTTTGCTGTATTTCTTGTGGCACGCCCTTCGCTACACATAAGACCATTGGGAATATTTTAGAAAAGCTTGCAGGCCATGCGATGTTTCAATCTGAAAGGGCCAAGAATCGACTAAAAATGTGTGAAGACTGTCGTGTGGTCGACGCAGTACAGGATTCAGATGCGATGCAAGCTAGTTTGGGCAAGCAAACGACTTACTCACCAGACAAGGGACGCTCTTAAAAATGCAAAACACTGAAGTTAAAAATGATGTTGTTAATGTAGCAACGGTAGAGTCCTCAGACCAAGCAAGAAGAGCTGCTTTTTACAGTCTGTTAGCTGGTCTTCTGCGTAACGCACCCGATTCCGATGTTTTAGCGTATTGCTTGTCTTTAGATACTACAGATCAAAAGAGTGAACTTGGTGCAGCGGTTAATACTCTGGTTCTTGCTGCAAAGCACAGTGATCCACAACGTTTAAAAGAAGAATTCCATGAGCTATTCATAGGTCTTGGACGTGGTGAGTTGGTGCCGTATGGGTCTTGGTATCAAACCGGATTTCTTATGGAGCGCCCATTGGGTCAGCTCAGAGCGGATTTGGCGAAATTAGGTTTTGAGCGCAGTGATGATGTTCACGAACCTGAAGATCACATTGCAGCCCTGATGGAAGTTATGGCCATGCTTATTTATGAAGGGGCTCCGCAGGAGCAGCAGCGGTTATTTTTCGAGACGCATATTTCGTCATGGGCTAAAGATTTCATGAAAGATCTCAGTGTGGCTGAAACCGCAACTTTCTATAGATCGGTTGCGCGTTTAGGTTCGGCGTTTGTTGCAATTGAATCCCAATATTTAAACCTGACGGCTTGAGCAGTACATTTCACCATTTAAGGTAGAAAAAGTATGCGCTCACACCGAAAGTGGTTCTTTTTGTCGCACCCGTTATTTCTGTCCTTAGGCTCAACGACAGTTTGACCCAAGGTGAGCGATTGGGACAAAAAAATACATCAGGTTTAGTTTTTCTTTCCATTATTGCGATTTATTTCATTAAAAAGTTGGCGCACCTGTTGCTTACATAATTATGAATTAGCTAGCACGTATGCGTTAGCCCAAGCGTAGAGCAATTTAAGGAGCCTTCTTAATGAAAAAAGATAAGCAACAAATTTCTGAATCACGACGCAGTTTCTTAAAGAAGGCTGGCATAGGCGCTAGCACTGCTGCGGCATCGGTAGCTGTTCCATCTGTTGCGATGGCATCACCAGAAGATGCTGAGCCAGAAAAGAAGCAGAAGGGTTATCACCTTTCTCAGCATATTTTGACCTACTACAAGAACGCTTCTCGCTAATAACGCGATCTGGAGACAGGAATGAAACTTAAAAAAGTATCCAATAAAGTTGAGGTCACCCTAGATCTCGATAAAGCGTCAACTTCAAAGACTGGCAACGGTATCTCTCGTCGAGATTTCTTGCGTCACTCAGGTATTTTGGCTGGTGGTACTGCTCTGGCATCAGGCTTAGCTCCTGGCATGATGCGTAAAGCAGAAGCTGCTCAGGCCAAAGGTGCTGGCGCTGTAAAAGAAGTAAGAACAGTCTGTACGCACTGCTCTGTAGGTTGTGGCGTTATTGCGGAAGTTCAAAATGGTGTATGGACTGGTCAAGAGCCAGCGCAAGACCACCCGTTTAACCAAGGTACCCACTGTGCCAAAGGTGCAGCCTTGCGTGAGCACGGTCATGGCGAGCGTCGCTTGAAGTACCCAACTAAGTTGGTTAATGGCAAGTGGGAAAAGGTATCTTGGGAACAGGCGATCAATGAGATCGGCGATCAAATGCTCAAGATCCGCCAAGAATCTAGCCCTGATTCTGTCTATTTTTTGGGCTCTGCCAAGAGCAATAACGAAGGTGCTTACATGTTCCGCAAGATGGCGGCAATGTGGGGTACTAACAACGTAGACCACCAAGCGCGTATTTGTCACTCAACCACGGTTGCCGGTGTTGCTAATACCTGGGGCTACGGTGCAATGACCAATAGCTACAATGACATTCACCATTCCAAAGCTGTCTTGTTGATTGGTTCAAATCCTGCGGAAGCGCACCCAGTTTCTCTGCAACATATTTTTGAAGCTAAGGAAAAGAATAATGCACCTGTCATTGTTATCGATCCTCGCTTTACTCGTACTGCAGCGCATGCGGATCATTTCTTGCAAATTCGCCCTGGTACTGATGTTCCAATCATCTGGGGTATGTTGCATCACATTTTCAAGAATGGATGGGAAGATAAGGAATACATTAATCAGCGCGTCTACGGCCTTGATGAAGTTAAGGCTGAGGTTGCTAAGTGGACACCCGATGAAGTTGAGCGTGTAACAGGTGTGCCAGAGCACAAGGTCTATGCTGCTGCGAAAGCAATGGCTCAAAACCGTCCAGGCACCTTCATTTGGTGTATGGGTGGTACCCAACACACTATCGGTAACAACAATACGCGTGCCTACTGCGCGTTCCAGTTGGCATTAGGCAACATTGGTGTTTCAGGCGGCGGCGCCAACATTTTCCGTGGTCATGACAACGTACAAGGTGCAACTGACCTTGGTGTTCTAGCGAATACTTTGCCTGGTTACTACGGCCTTGCTCCTGGTTCTTGGGGTCACTGGGCTCGTGTATGGGATCTTGATCTTGATTGGGTTAAGGGTCGCTTTGATTCTGGATCTTACGAAAAAGCCAAAGGTAAAGATGTTGCGGTTATGAATACCAAAGGTATTCCTGTATCACGTTGGATCGATGGCGTTTTGGAAGACAAAGCAAACGTGGCGCAAAAAGATAATATCCGTGCCATGTTTATGTGGGGTCACGCGCCAAACTCTCAGACCCGCGGTATTGAGATGAAGAAGGCGTTCGAAAAACTCGACATGCTTGTCGTAGTGGATCCGTATCCAACTGTTTCGGCCGTTATGCATGACAGAACTGATGGTGTGTATCTGCTTCCAGCAACAACCCAATTTGAAACCTATGGTTCAGTCACTGCTTCGAACCGCTCAATCCAGTGGCGCGACAAGGTTATCGATCCGTTATTCGAATCGAAGCCAGACCACGGCATCATGTATTTGTTGGCCAAGACGCTTGGTTTCGATAAAGAGATGTTTAAACACGGCAAGATTAATGGCGAGGAGCCATTAATTGAGGACATTACCCGCGAATTTAACCGTGGCATGTGGACAATCGGATACACCGGCCAAAGCCCTGAGCGCTTAAAGACGCACCAGCAAAACTGGGGAACCTT
Organism: Gammaproteobacteria bacterium; assembly: GCA_038144195.1. Classification (GTDB taxonomy): domain Bacteria; phylum Pseudomonadota; class Gammaproteobacteria; order Chromatiales; family Chromatiaceae; genus VMDJ01. Next base: position 1,460,054 of record JAYQNH010000002.1, read on the forward strand.
TGACTATGACTCATTGAAGGCTGAAGGCGGTCCTGCTGACGGTGATTTCTACGGTATGCCTTGGCCATGTTGGGGTACTGCTGACATGAAGCACCCGGGTACACCAAACCTCTACGACCCAAGCCATTCAGTTGCAGAAGGTGGCTTGACCTTCCGCGCTCGTTTCGGTGTGGAAAGAAACGGCGTGAGCTTGTTGGCCAACAATAGCTACTCCAAAGGTTCTGAGATCAAGGACGGTTACCCAGAATTCACTCACGAGATGTTGAAAAAACTCGGTTGGTGGGATGACCTTACAGCAGATGAAAAAGCAGCGGCTGAAGGTAAGAACTGGAAGACTGACTTGTCAGGTGGTATTCAGCGCGTTGCCATTAAGCATGGTTGTGCGCCATTTGGTAATGCGAAGGCCCGTACCGTGGTATGGACCTTCCCAGATCCTGTGCCCATTCACCGTGAACCTCTGTATACCAGTCGCCGCGACTTGGTTGAAAAGTATCCAACCTACGAAGACCGTAAATCATTCTGGCGTTTGCCAACCCGTTACGGTTCGATTCAGGCAAAAGACTACTCAAAAGATTATCCAATCATTTTAACGTCTGGCCGCTTGGTTGAATATGAGGGTGGTGGTGATGAGACCCGATCAAACCCATGGCTTGCTGAACTACAACAAGACATGTTCGTCGAGATCCATCCTCGTGATGCCAACAATGCAGGCATCAAAGATGGAGATGATGTGTGGGTTGAAGGTACCGAAGGTGCCAAGATCAAAGTCAAAGCCATGGTGACTCGAAGAGTTGCTAGTGGTGTTGCTTTCACACCATTCCACTTCGGTGGCCACTTCCAGGGCGCTGATTTACGCGGTAAATATCCAGCAGGATCGGATCCGTATGTGCTCGGTGAAGCGTGTAACACAGCTATGACCTACGGTTACGACTCGGTTACGCAAATGCAAGAAACTAAATGTACTTTGTGTCGCATTTCTAAGGCTTAAGGAGAATAGAACATGGCAAATATGAAGTTCTACTGCGACGCGGAACGCTGCTGTGAATGTAATGCGTGCGTCACAGCATGTAAAAATGAAAATGACGTTCCATGGGGTGTTAATAGACGCCGCGTTGTCACCATTAAAGATGGTGAGCCTGGTGAGCGTTCTTTATCAGTAGCTTGTATGCATTGTTCTGATGCGCCTTGTGCGGCAGTGTGTCCAGTTAACTGTTTCTACACAACAGAAGACGGTGTGGTGTTACACGATAAGGATACCTGTATCGGTTGTGGCTACTGCTCTTACGCATGCCCATTTGGTGCGCCACAGTTCCCTAAAGTGGGTGCTTTTGCGTCCCGTGGCAAAATGGATAAATGTACTTTCTGTGCAGGCGGTCCAGCTGAGGATGGTAGTGCAGCAGAACATACGAAGTATGGTTCAAACCGTTTATCAGAAGGCAAGTTGCCACTCTGTGCTGAGATGTGTTCTACCAAGGCTTTGCTAGCCGGTGATGCTGATGTTGTTTCCAGTATTTATCGCAAGCGTGTAGTAAATCGCGGTGCCTCGGTCATGGAGTGGGGCGTTAATTACGAGCGAGCAAGTCTCGACGCGAATAAAAAGAGCTAACGGAAATGAACTAACAATCGGCACGTAATGTGCCGATTGTTCCTTCCGCTTACTGGCACATTCTTCAGGGAGTCCTCTCCAATGCCTTCTTTAGTATCAAACAGCATGTTACAAAAGATGTTAATACCTCTTTTGCTCTTAGCTTTTTTGTTACCCCTAACAGCTAGTGCAGCAACTCCAAGTCAGGATGTTGCATTGGCACCTGATGTTCCGAGCCCTGGCTCTGAGCTATGGCGTGCTGTCCGTCGTGCAGATACCAATCAACCACCAACTGGTGTTACTCAAATTAAAGGTGTTGAGAAGGGCATCCTTATCAATTCAGTTGGGGAAGACTGGCGGAATTTTCGTATGGAAATGCTCGTGCCAACAGGAGGTGTAGGTTTTGGATTGGTTGTTGCAGCATTAGTTCTGTTTTATTTAATTCGTGGTCGTATACGAATTGATGGTGGTTGGTCAGGAAAAGTAGTCCCTCGCTTCTCAATTAATCATCGTGTCGCGCATTGGAGTTTGGCAATCCTGTTTTTGTATTTAGGACTAACGGGATTGATAATGCTATTTGGTCGGTTTGTGCTTCTCCCTGTTATGGGACCTGAGGCTTTTTCAGTCTTGGCAACTATTTCTCTAGTGAGTCACAACTGGTTAGGTCCACTGTTCCCATTTGCGATTTTGGGTGTTGTTATTCTGTTCATGAAGGGTAATGGCTATACCTACAAAGATATTGGTTGGTTTTTGAAAGGTGGCGGCATGTTTGGTGGGCATGCGCCACCTTCAGACTTTTACAATGCGGGTGAGAAAACCTGGTTCTGGTTGGCTATTTTTGGAGGCATTGTGATCACCATCTCTGGCTACATCCTCGATTTTCCAATCTTTGGTCAAACCCGTGAGGTCATGGAAGTGGCACATATTGCACATGCGGTTTCTGCCGTTGGCTTACTGATCGCCTCTTTTGGCCACATCTATATCGGCACTGCAGGTATGGAAGGTTCTATTCAGTCTATGACCAAAGGTTACGTTGATGAGAACTGGGCAAAAGAACACCATTCCATTTGGTACGACGAAATGAAGGCGTCTGGAAAGGTTTATCCCGATGTAGATAGCCTGAAAAAATCCAACTAATTATCCTAAGGCAACATTGGCCGTGCCTAGTGCGCGGCTTTTTTTGGACTTGAGTTTTGGGGTCAATGATATAGTGGTAAAAAAGTCATTGAGATCCAGTAATGCAAATACATTTTGAACTTTACGCTTCATTAATGAGGCATTTGCCATCGGGTAGTTCACGTCACCGTGCCACCTTAGATGTTGATGAAAGTACCTCTGCGCATGATTTGATCGATACCTACGGTGTTCCGCGTGAGATGGCGCACTTAGTAGTGGTAAACGGTATTTTCACCCCGCTAGAAAAGCGCGATGAGCCCTTGAAAGAGGGTGATGTGTTGGCCATTTGGCCGCCAGTAGCTGGCGGTTAGTTTTTTGTCGCAGATACCCCCTGTTTTGATCTCAAAAGACATGAGCATTGGCCATGCTGATTTCTGGCGTTTGTTTCTTAAAATTGATTCCCCCGTTATTGCCGATCAAGTGGTTTTTCACCAAGGCATGCGATCTTGTCAGTTTGATTGGCAGGGGGCTCTATCTCGGTTGAGCTATCCGCTGAAAGTATTCGACAAATCGCTGCGTTGGTTTTGCCGCAGACGGATGTTGCACCTTCACTATAACGATCTATCTTCAGGTGCAAATTGATGAATTTGAAAAGAAATTTGAGCGTCAATTCCAACGTGCTGGCGGCTAGATTTTTGACAAATACTTAATGCGTTAGAACATCATTATTCTCTAATTATGCAAACCTTAATTTGAGTGTTACAAAGCGCTTTGAATAATAAAAATTAAATTTAAAAATCCCACCAAAGGAGCAGTTGCCATGTTACGGGCGCTACATATCGAACCGAGTCTATGTACCGGTTGTCTTCAGTGTGAAATGGCGTGTTCTTACGAGAACACCGGTGCATTTAATCCTGCACGTTCACGCATCAAAGTTTTTAACTTCCATGATCAAGGTCGTTTTTCACCTTATACCTGTACTCAGTGTGCAGAGGCTTGGTGTCAGTTAGCCTGTCCGGTTGATGCAATCACTGTGAATGCAGCGACGGGTGCTAAGGAAGTGAATGAGAGTACCTGTGTAGGCTGTAAGGTGTGCACCATCTCGTGTCCTTTCGGTACGGTTAATTACGATTCAGCAACCTCTAAAGTTGTTAAGTGTGATCTATGTGGCGGGATCCATGGTGTGCAAAAGCGTGTCCAACCGGCGCAATCACTTACATCGATGCAGACCATGAAGGCATGACAAAAATGCGTGCTTGGGCTCAGCAAGGTTTGGGCGAGGGCTTCTCTCGTACCGCGAAGACTAACGCACCGGTTGAAAAGTCGGTTCAAACCTACGTGAAAGGCTAAGGAGAAGACACATGGCATGGGCACAGAAAATCCTTCGCGTTAACTTGAACGAAGGTATTGTTAAAAGCGAACCACTCAATATGGAATGGGCAGATGCCTATCTTGGTCAGCGTGGTTTGGCGACTAAATATTTGATCGAAGAAACAGATCCTAAATGTGATCCGATGGGTCCTGATAACAAGTTGATCTTCGCGACTGGTCCATTGACCGGCACGATGGCATCAACCGGTGGTCGTTACTCAGTTATCACTAAAGGTCCTTTGACTGGCGCAATTGCGTGTTCTAACTCAGGTGGTTACTTGGGTGCTGAGCTGAAGGCAGCGGGCTGGGATATGGTGATCTTTGAAGGTAAGTCGGATAAGCCGGTTTATCTCTACATTAATAACGATACCGCTGAATTGCGTGATGCATCGCATTTGTGGGGCACATCGGTTTGGGATACCGATAAGCAGCTGCATAAAGATCACCACGATCCATTGTTGCGTGTGGCGTGTGTGGGCCGCTCTGCAGAGCAGGGTTGTATGTACTCAGCAATCGTTAATGATATGCACCGTGCAGCAGGTCGTTCTGGTGTGGGTGCTGTTATGGCGTCTAAGAATGTTAAAGCATTGGCGGTTCGCGGTACTAAGGGTGTTAGCAATATCAAAGACCCAATGGGCTTTATGAAGGCGACCGAAGAGGGCAAGAAGGTATTGCGTGAGAACGCGGTCACTGGCCAAGGTCTACCAGCTTACGGTACTCAGGTACTTATGAACGTGATCAACGGCATGGGTGCGCTACCAACGCGCAACATGAGCGAGGTTCAGTTCGAAGGTGCTGAGAACATCTCGGGTGAAGCTATGCACGAGCCTCGCGAAAGCGACGGCAAGCCAAACCTCACCACGAATGCTGCGTGCTTCGGTTGTACGATCGCTTGTGGTCGTATCTCTACCATCGATAAGACGCACTTCACCATTGAAAACAAACCTCAGTATTGGGGTGCATCAGGTGGCTTGGAATATGAAGCAGCATGGGCGCTCGGTGCTGATACCGGTGTTGATGATTTAGATGCACTGACTTACGCCAACTTTGTGTGTAACGAAGATGGTATGGACCCGATTACCTTGGGTGCAACGGTTGCTGCTGCGATGGAGCTTTATAAGATCGGTGCGATCACCAAAGAGCAAACCGGCGGTATTGAATTTAACTTTGGCTCAGCAGAGGCATTGGCCGCTGCAGTTGAGTGGGTAGCTTCGGGTGAGGGCTTCGGTAAAGATCTCGCATTGGGCTCAAAGCGTATGTGTGAGAAGTATGGCCATCCAGAGCTCTCTATGACCGTTAAAGGTCAGGAGTTCCCAGCCTACGATCCACGTGGCGTGCAGGGCATGGGTTTGACTTACGCAACCTCTAACCGTGGTGCGTGTCACTTACGTTCGTACACCATCGCTTCTGAAGTGCTCGGTATTCCAGTGAAGACCGATCCACTAGAGACTGAAGGTAAAGCCGCCTTGGTTAAAGCATTCCAAGATGCGACAGCGGCATTCGATTCATCAGGGCTGTGTCTGTTTACCTCGTTCGCTTGGAGTTTGGACGATGTGGCGCCTCAGCTCGATACCGCGTGTGAAGGTGGTTGGAGCACTGAGAAGTTGGTCGAGGTAGGTGAGCGCATCTGGAACCTTGAGCGTGAATACAACCGCTTAGCGGGCTTTACCGCAGCGGATGACACCTTGCCTAAGCGTCTATTGAAGGATGCAGCTAATGTAGGCCCTGCAGCGGGTCGCGTTAATGATCTGGATAAGATGTTGCCTGAATACTACGAGCTTCGTGGTTGGACAACAGATGGCGTGGTAACTGACGAGACCAAAGCGCGTCTCGGTTTGTAATCCGTTAAGACCTCATTGCAAGGCCTCGAAAGAGGCCTTGCTTGATTTTACGCATAGCAAAAGGTTTTCAAGATGCAGCATGTGATCATTGGTGCTGGCCCAGCAGGCGTTGTTGCCGCTGAAACAATTCGTAAAGCTGATCCTTCAGCAAAAATCACGTTGATTGGTAATGAGCCAGAGAATCCGTATTCTCGTATGGCGATCCCTTATTACCTTGTGGGTCAGATTCCAGAAGAGGGCACGCACTTGCGTAAAACGGCGTGTCACTTTGAAGACAACAGCATTGAGGTGCGCAAAGAGCATGTTGCTAAAGTGGATACCGCCTCAAATAGCTTAACGCTTGAGTCGGGTGATACGGTCAGTTACGACCGCTTGTTGATTGCAACCGGTTCACGCCCAATCCATTTGCCCATTCCTGGTGCTGATCTACCTGGTGTGGTGAACTGTTGGACGCTAGAAGACGCACGTCAGATCGCCTCTGTGTGTAAGGCGGGTAATAAAGCGGTATTGATTGGTGCTGGTTTCATTGGCTGCATCATTCTTGAAGCATTAGCTCGTAGTGGTGTAGAGCTGACAGTAGTCGAAGCTGAAAACCGCATGGTGCCGCGCATGATGAATGATGCGGCAGGCGGTTTGATTAAGAATTGGTGTGAGCAGCAAGGTGTTGCGGTACGTACCTCAAGTCGAGTGAAGTCCATTAAAAGTGGCTCATCGGGTGGTTTCTTCAGCAAGCTATTTGGCGGCGGCTCATCAAATGAAGATGGTTTAACGGTTGAGCTAGAAAGCGGCGAAAAGATTGCGGCAGATATTGTGATTTCGGCGACCGGTGTTGAGCCGAATACGCATTTCCTCAAAGACTCGGGTATCAAGATTGATCACGGTATTGTGGTGAATGATCGTCTGCAAACAAACGTAGATAACGTGTATGCAGCAGGTGATGTCTGTCAGGGTTATGACTTCTCAACGGGCATGCAAACGGTTCAAGCTATCCAGCCAACGGCGACAGAACATGGTCGTGTTGCGGCGAGCAATATGGTCGGACGCGATCTGGCGCACATCGGCAGTGTGAACATGAACGTGCTCGATACCATGGGTTTGATCTCAAGTTCATTTGGCATGTGGATGGGTGTTGATGGCGGCGAGTCTGCTGAGCTGAATCGTCCAGAAGCTTTCCAGTACATGAATATTCAATTTAAAGATGATGTGATTGTGGGTGCCTCAAGCCTAGGCCTGACAAACCATGTGGGTGTGCTACGTGGCTTGATTCAATCTCGTACGCATTTGGGTGAGTGGAAGCAAAAGCTCATGGATGACCCAACGCGCATCATGGATGCCTTTGTGGCACTAAACATGTCGCCTTCACCGCGGGGCGCAATACACTAAGTGTTTTATGGCGCCGATAAGGCGCCAGTTTTTTCTCGTAGTAGAGCGATGTCATAAATCGCCGAGAGCCCTCATATGAAAGAAGCTGAATTTGAAGTCCAACCTTCTTGTGCGGATGTCACCGTGCATAACTCGATCAGTGTTGCTGAGGCACGATCAGCTATTCAAAATCAAATTACCCCTTTGCGTGACCAAGAGACGGTTGCGATTCGCTCTGCATTGGGCCGTTATTTAGCATGTGATTGTCAGTCACGTTTAGATGTCCCTAGTCATACAAACTCTGCGATGGATGGCTATGCCTTGTTAGGTAGCGATCTTCCGTCAGAGGGTGTTAAAAGCTATGAGGTTATCGATACGGTCACCGCGGGTAACATCAGTACCAAAACAGTTAAAACTGGTCAGTGTATGCGCATCATGACTGGCGGCAGTATGCCGGCCGGAACCGATACCGTGGTGATGCAAGAGCAAGCGCAGGTGATGGATGATGGTACGGTACGTATCGATGATCGTCATCGCGTAGGTCAGAACGTCCGTCACATCGGTGAGGACATTGCGAGGGATTCGGTCGTGTTTAACGAGGGCCGCAAGCTCTCTGCAGCCGATGTGGGGGTGTTGGCATCGTTAGGTGTAGCTGAACTGCGAGTTAAGCGCCGTCCACGTGTGGCCTTCTTCTCTACCGGTGATGAGCTTCGCTCTATGGGTGATCAGCTGGAAGAAGGGCAGGTATACGACAGTAATCGATATACCTTGTATTCGATGCTAACCACGGCGGGTGCTGAAGTGCTCGATATGGGCGTTATCAAGGATGATAAAGATGCGCTTGAAGAGGCATTTGATCGCGCGAGCAAGATGGCTGATGTGGTGATTACCTCTGGCGGTGTATCGGTAGGTGAAGCGGATTACACAAAAGAAATTCTGGAGCGCTTAGGTAAAATGGATTTTTGGAGCTTGGCGATGAAGCCGGGTCGTCCACTGACATTTGGCAAAATAGGTAATGCGCTATTCTTTGGTCTGCCCGGTAATCCGGTGGCGGTGATGTTGACCTATATACAATTTGTTGAACCCGCGCTGCGCTATTTTTCATCAGGCGAGTGGCCAAAGCTATTACTACTAAAAGCACGATCTGAAGCCAAGTTAAAGAAGAAGCCTGGGCGTTTTGAATATGTGCGCGGCATCTTGTCGTATGACGAGCAGGGTGACCTGACGGTGCGTCCATCGGGGACCCAAGGCTCATGCGTTTTAACCTCGATGAGTCGATCAAACTGCTTGGTGCTATTAAATGAAGATCTTAATGTCGTTGAGTCGGGTGATACGGTGACCGTTCAGCCATACGATGTTGTCCTTTGATGCGTTGGTTGAGCGTTTTATTAAGGGCGATTCACTTAGCGTTTGTGCTTGCGCTGGGAATCGTTCTCCATTCACCTGAATCACTGACTTACCAATACGAAATTATTGTTGCGACTGGATTGAGTGGCGTTGCGTTGTTAGCAATGGAAATGTCGAACAAGTTGTTCTTTGCCGAATTGGCTGGCTTATCCATGATCGCTAAGTTGTGCATGATTGCCGCGATGGCAATCTGGATGGATCAAGCACTTGTTTTATATTGGTTGATTATCTTGTGGTCTGCTTTTTTTGCACATGCGCCAAGAACATTTCGACATAAGCGGTGGAAATAGAAAAGGCGAGCACGAGGCTCGCCTTTTTTGTGATCTTGTCATTTATTTGTGAGCAACATGATCACTGGGTGAAGGAAAAAAAGCTGTTCACCATTGATCTTGTATTCAGCGATGGCATCACGACCTTCCTGGCTTGTGATCCAGTCGATAAAAGCTTCCCCAGCAGCTTGTTTAATGTGAGTGTGCTTGCTTGGGTTAACTAAGATGATGCCGTATGGGTTAAACATGGCGGGGTCACCGGAGAAAACGACTTCAAGATGCTTTCTATTTTTAAATGAAAGCCACGTGCCGCGGTCAGACAGTGTGTATGCGTCCATGCCTGAGGCCATATTCAATGTGGCACCCATGCCGGAACCTGATTCGCGATAGCCCTTGGTGCTTTTAGGGTCAACATTGGCTGCAGACCAATAACGTTTTTCAGCAGAGTGTGTGCCGCTTTTGTCGCCGCGAGAAATAAACAGTGCATTGTTCTTCGCTAAGCGCTGCATCGCATCTTTGACGTCTTTTGACTGTTTTATGCCAGCTGGGTCATCTTTTGGACCAATAAGTACAAAGTCGTTATACATCACGTCTTTGCGATTAACACCGAAGCCATCTGTGACAAACTTTTCTTCAGCTTTGCGATTATGTACAAACAACACATCGGCATCGCCTCGGCGGCCTGTTTCCAGTGCTTGACCGGTGCCCTGAGCGATAACTTTTACATCAATCCCTGTCTTCTCTTTGAACTTTGGCAGTATGTAACCAAACAGGCCTGAGTTTTGAGTCGATGTTGTAGAAGCAACAATAATGCTTTCATTGGCAAAGCTAAGCGAGCAAATGAATAAGGTCATGGTAAGTGCAACTAGTCGTTGAATTCGACTCGCCATGGTAGTTCTCCTTTGAGGAATAATCTGGCCTCTTCAGATTGAGGCTCTTCGAAAAATTGTGTGCTCGGAGATTGCTCCCGAACTTGGCCATCATGCACAAAAATAATCTCTTTGGCGAGACGCAATGCTTGTCCCATGTTATGGGTTGTCATGACAATGCGTGTACCGTCCGCATTGATCTTTTGAATAATTTGTTCTACCGCTTCTGTTGCGGTTGGATCGAGCGCAGCGGTGGGCTCATCTAGCATCAAAAGTCGGGGTTTTGTAGCCCAGGCGCGTGCAAGAGCAAGTCGCTGGCGTTCGCCGCCTGAGAGCAGTCGTGCGCTTTCGTTAGTGCGGTGAGCAAGTCCAACCTGCTCAAGTACCTCGGAGACGCGTTGTTGCTTTTTAGCTTTGCTGAGCGGTAGTGATTTGAGACCTAAGGTGACGTTATGACAAACGCTACTGCGTAACATCATCGGATGTTGGAAGACAAAAGCGATACGTTGCTCAGGTGCTTGTTCGCCACGCCAGTCGATCTCGCCACTGTGATATTCGTTCAACCCTGCAAGCGTGCGCATTAAGACACTTTTGCCTGCACCATTAGGGCCAAGAATGACAGAGATACCATCGCCATCTAAGGTGAGGTTGACGCCATTGAGGATCGGGCGGTCTTTTGGCATGACGACCAAATCTTTCACGCGGATAGGGAACATTAGCCGTACCTCCGTATCGCCCAGCTGCGCACGCCATGGGTACCCCAGTTAAGCGCAATTTGAATACCGATAAGGACAAGGCCTAAAGCAATCGATAAGGGTAGGTCGCCTTTTGATGTTTCTAGTGCAATGGCGGTGGTCATCACACGGGTAAAACCTTCAATGTTGCCGCCTACGATCATCACCGCGCCGACTTCAGAGATTGCACGGCCTAAGCCAGCCAGTACCGCAACGGTAAGTGAAAAGCGGCAGTCGTAGAGTAGAACCATCACGCTTTGTCGTTTAGAGAGATGGTTGGCTTTTAATTCGAGTTCGTAGTCTTTCCAGGTGTCTTCGATAATCTGGCGAGTCAGGGCAGCAATCAAGGGAAGCACTAGCAGCGTTTGAGCAATGATCATCGCTGTCGGGCTGAAGAGTAGACCGTAGTCACCAAAAGGGCCCGACCGGGATAGCATCAGATAAACAAGCACACCCAATACCACTGACGGCATGCCCATAAAGCTATTCACTAGAACGACAAGTGTGGTTCGCCCAGGAAACTGAGCAACGGCGAGCAGGGCGCCAAAAGGCATACCAATCAGAGAACCAATCACAAGCGCGGATAAGCTGACCTGCAAGGACAATCCAACAATGCTCATGATCGCTGGGTCAAGCTGGGTTAAAAGGCTTAATGCTTGGAGAAGGGTGTCGCCCATTAGGCTGAGATCTCTATTAAAAAACGTATCTTAACGGAAAAGCCTTGAGGTCACTTGCTAGGTCTTAGTTAGATTGCGTTTCTCTGAGGGCCGACCCTTTCTCGCCAAACACATCGTTGCGCACCCAAGGTCGGCAGCGTAAGTACTGATCAGGGTAGTGAACCTGTCCACCAAGTTCGGAGGCTGCATGCCAAGGCCAACGTGGGTTATAGAGGAATTCACGAGCCATCGCGATCAGATCAGCCTGTTGGTTATTCAGTATATCTTCGGCTTGTTGTGGTTCGGTGATCATGCCGACCGCCATGGTGGTTACGCCGGTCTCTGCTTTCACGCGCTCAGCGAAGGGCACTTGATAGCTGGGATGTACATCCACTTTGGCGGCAGGGCTGAGACCTGAGCTAGAGACATCAACCCAATCGACATGACGTTGCTTGAGCTCATGGCAAATGGCTACGGTTTGTTCGATATCCCACCCTTCCTCTAAATGATCGGTAGCCGAAAGGCGAACACCTAAGGGTTTGGTGCTTGGCCATACAGCACGCACCGCATCAAACACTTCAAGTGTCAGTCGCATGCGATTTTCTAAGCACCGCCATATTGATCGGTGCGCTGATTGGTTAAGGGTGAGAGGAATTGGTGCAGCAGGTAGCCATGTGCTGCATGGATCTCAAGACCATCAAAGCCCGCCGCATTTGCGCGTTCGGCTGATGCAACAAAGTCGAGTTTAATTTGTTTGATTTGTTTTGGGGTTAGCTCGGTGGGGGCAGGGAGACCTTCAGCCAAGGGAATAGCGGAAGGGGCATATTGCGTCCAGCCGCCGTCATCTTTAGCGATAAATTTACGACCTGCCCAAGGAGGCATGGCGGAGCCCTTGCGGCCGGCATGTGAGAGTTGCAGCACCATTTTGGCGTGGCTGTGCTGATGAGCAAATTCGACAATCCGTCTGAATTGCTCAGTCTGTGTCTCGTTATAAAGACCTAAGCAGTAGGGTGTGATGCGCCCTTCGGCAGATACTCCAGTGGCTTCCATGATCACCATGCCAGCCCCTGAAATAGCCAAATTCCCAATGTGCATAAGGTGCCAGTCGTTTGGGGCGCCATCGGTTGCCGAGTACTGGCACATGGGCGCGACAACGATACGATTTTCTAATGTCGTCTCACGTAGATTTAATGGCTGGAAGAGGCTAGATGCTTTGTTCAGGTCAGTCATAGGGTGTCGGGTATTTGTGCATTGCTTTTATGTAATTATGAATTATATATTCGTTCTGACAAGATAAGCTGAACAAGAAAAAACCACTATGCTTACACCACTAAACCAACGCCCTCTATATCTTGAAGTTGCTGAGCGCGTTCGCGAATTAATTTACCAACGCAAGTTCAAACCTGGCGATTGGATCGATGAGCTAGATCTAGCTAACACTCTAGGTATCAGTCGTACTCCTTTGCGTGAAGCCTTAAAAAGTTCTGCATTCTGAGAATTTAGTGGAGCTAGTGCCTCGCCGCGGTTGTCGCGTCGTTGAACTTGATGAAGAAGGTTTGTTGGAGCTCTTCCCCGTGATGGCATCTTTAGAGGGCTTATGTGCTGAGCTTGCCGCGCAAAAGATGACCGACAGTGATCTTGGCTATCTTCAGAAGTTACATGCTCGTTTAGAGAAGCACGCGGCTAACGGCAAGGTCGATAGCTATTACGAAGTAAATCGTGAGATCCATTCTGCGGTGCATCAACTGGCAGATAACCGTTGGTTAGAAAAGACCAGTGCGGAACTGCGAAATGTTTTGACCTTGGCTCGTCACAAACAGCTGACTAAAGAAGGTCGTTTAGAAGAATCCCTAGAAGAACATCGCGTGATTATGGATGCCTTTGAAAAAGGTGATGCAAAGAAAGCCGGTAAAGCGATGCATGCACATTTGTGTAATCAGGAAAAAGCACTACGAGATTAAGCATTCATGTCGCGACTCTTGGGGCAGGTCGCGATCAATAACAACGCCTGTATGGGCAGCTCTACAACAATTAACGACTCAATTAGGAGAGATCGATGAAAAAACTAAAACTTGTGGCTGCAGCGTTAGTCACCGCGGGTTTGTTAAGCGCATGTAGCGAAGCTCCAAAAGAAGTTTCGATGAAAGCATCTCACCAGTGGCCAGGCGGCAAAGGTGATATGCGTGATGAGATGGTGCAGATGATTGCGCGTCACATGACCGATAAGAAAACAGGTGTGAACATTAAAGTTTACCCAGGTAAGAGCTTGTTCAAGCCAAAAGAGCAGTGGGGCGCAATGACCAAAGGTCAGCTGGATATGACAGCATTCCCATTGGCGTACGCTGGTGGTAAGCACCCAGAGTTCAACCTGACCTTGATGCCTGGTTTGGTAAAGAACCATGACCATGCATTGCGTCTTAATAAATCAGCGTTCATGGATAAGATCAAAAAGATCATGGATGACGCTGGTGTGATGGTGCTTGCTGATACTTGGTTGGCAGGTGGTTACGTTTCAACTGGCGAATGTATTCTTGAGCCAAAAGACGTTGAAGGTATGAAGTTCCGTGCAGCGGGTAAAGCGTTTAACCAAATGCTTGCCGCGGCAGGTGCAACCATTACTTCAATGCCTTCATCAGAGATCTACTCAGGTCTTCAGACAGGCGTTCTGGATGGTGCGAACACCTCATCAGCATCATTGGTTTCATACCGTATTTACGAGCAAGTTAAATGTTTGACTGAGCCTGGTGATAACGCTTTATGGGTTATGTACGAGCCAATCTTGATGGCTAAAGCAAGCTTTGAGAAGTTGACTCCAGCACAACAGAAAGAAATCTTGGCGGCGGGTAAAGCGGCTGAGCAGTACGCATCTGACGAAGCTAAGAAGCAAGACGCAAAGCTTGTTGAGGCTTACCAGAAGGCTGGCGTTAAAGTTGTGAAGATGTCAGCTGAGCAAGCGGCTATGTGGCGTGATATTGCAGATAAGTCGAGCTACGACGCATTTGCAAAAGACGTTTCTGGTGGTCGTGAATTGTTGGATATGGCGTTGTCAGTTCAATAATAAGCCCTAATGTGCACTCGCTCATTTGAGCGAGTGCATTTTCTTATCAGCAGAAGGCTGAATCATGAATTTCTTTATTAATGCGACCGCTTCCTTGTCGCGTTTGTTTGGTTATATCGCTGCTAGTTTGTTGTTTGTTGCGGTATTGGTCGTGTGTCACATGGTGTTCACGCGATTTGTTTTGAATTTACCTACCTCATGGCAAACCGAGTTTGTCACCTATGTGTTGCTTGCCTCGACTTTCCTTGGCGCACCGTGGGTTTTATTAGAGCGTGGGCATGTGAACGTTGAGCTTGTGCCACTCATGTTGGGCAATCGTGGACGTTTTATTTTGGCTTTTATTGCTTATGCTGCAGCATCAGCTTTGTGCGCCGTTATCGCTTACGAAGCCTATATTTTTTGGCACGAAGCCTGGGTTGAAGATTGGAGCTCGGACACGATCTGGGCACCGAAGCTTTGGAAAGCTTATCTAGCTATGCCAATTGGTTTTGCGCTGATTACTTTGCAGTATCTTGCTGATCTGCTGTGTTTGATAACAGGGCGCGAGACTCCGTTTGGTTTGCCGGCCGTTAACCAGGAGGCTAACTGATGGATCCTATTTTAATGGGCGTGTTAGCAGCGTCGACCCTTATTCTGTTGCTCTTGATTGGTATGCCGGTGGCTTTTGCACTGGGCACAACAGCGATTGTTTTTCTACTGATTGAAAACGGTTCATCCACGTTCTCTGTTGTGGCTGAAACATTATTTGCCTCGCTAGATGAATTTGCTTTGCTATCCATTCCAATGTTTTTGGTGATGGGTTCTGCGATTGCGGCCTCTCGTGCAGGTGCTGACCTCTACGAGGCATTAGATCGTTGGTTATACAAAGTTCCCGGTGGTTTGTTGGTATCGAATATCAGTGCCTGCGGTATCTTTGCTGCTTTAACAGGATCATCTCCAGCGACCTGTGCTGCCATCGGTAAGATGGGTATCCCTGAGATGCGTAAGCGTGGCTATCCAGCAAGCTTGGCAACCGGTTCGATTGCAGCGGGCGGTACCTTGGGTATCTTGATTCCACCTTCAATTGTAATGATCGTTTACGGCATTACGACCGAAACATCGATCGGCCGTTTGTTTGCAGCGGGTTTAATACCAGGTCTGATGTTGGTCGGTCTATTTATCGCTTGGTCATTGTTCTACGCACGCTGGAAGGGATATGACTTTGGTGGTGCGGATAGGCATTTCACGCTAAAGCAAAAGATTGAAACCTTGCCAAAGGTTCTACCTTTCTTAGCGATCATTGTGTTGGTTTTGTGGGCTTTGTATGGGGGTGTAGCAACACCTTCTGAAGCCTCTGGTGTGGGTGCTTTGGTGTGCATCTTGTTGGTGATGTTCATTTACAAGGTGTGGAATGCCAAGGCGCTTTGTGACATCTTTAGTACGGCGACAAAAGAGTCAGTTATGTTGATGATGATCATCGGCATGGCGGGTTTGTTCAGCTACATGATGTCGAATCTCTACATCACACAAGGTATTGCTGAATACATTGCGGGCTTGGATATCGCGCCATGGTTGTTGATGATCTACATCAATATCTTCTTGTTGGTTGCTGGATTCTTCTTGCCACCTGTCGCTGTTATTTTGATGACTGCGCCGACCTTGGTGCCCATCGTTATCGCAGCTGGTTTTGATCCGATTTGGTTTGGTGTCATGCTTGACGCTAAATATGGAGATCGGTTTGATCACACCACCGGTGGGATTAAATCTGTATGTCATTAACGGCATCGTGCCTGATGTGGATCTTAAGACGGTGCTTCTGGGTGCATTGCCGTTCATGCTGTGCATGGTATTCGGCATCTTCCTGTTGGTGATGTTCCCTGAGATTGCTTTGTGGTTGCCTGACTATTTGATGGGTGAGGCACTCTAAGTGTCGATGCGTAAAAAATCATGGCTTGATCGCGTGCTCAACGGCTTAGCTGATCGTGGCCGTGATCTTTTACGTACAAAGCATAAAGGCGTTGTAACTCAAATTACGGATGCACAGCTTTGTCAGCGCTTGATTCAAGGCAAGGGTGAAGCATCGAGTATTGCCTTGGCACGTGACTTCTGGCTGCGCTGGAATGATAAGTCGGATGAAGAGAAGATTGATTTTCTGTATCAGATGTCAGTTGATTTTGATCCTTCTCCTGCAGCGATTAAGGCAGCTTCGCAAGATTATCGAGTGGAAGACCCGGATGCTTTGCGTCGTTTGATAGAAGCTGTAGAGCCGCCAAGACAAGAGCTTATTCGTCGTTTGAATATGGCTCCTGAGGGTACTGCGCATCTGATTGAGATGCGTTCTTTTCTTCTGAAGGTGCTGAAAGAGCATCCTCGTCTACGTAACGTTGATTATGACTTTAAGGCGTTGTTATCGTCTTGGTTTAATCGTGGCTTCCTGATTCTTAAGCGTATTGATTGGCATTCACCTGCTGCGGTGCTTGAGAAATTGATGCAATACGAAGCTGTGCATCCGATGAGTGGTTGGGATGATATGCGTCGTCGTCTAAGTGAGGATCGACGTTGCTATGCCTTTTTCCATCCAGCGATTCCTGATGATCCTTTGATCTTTGTTGAGGTCGCGCTGACGCAATCGGTATCGAGATCGATTCATGAGGTGATTAATCCAGACTTGCCTGTGAATGCACTTCAACAGGCAAATACAGCTATTTTTTATTCGATCAATAATGCTCTTGATGGTCTTCGCGGGATTAGTTTCGGTAACTTTTTAATCAAGCAGGTGGTCACTGAGCTGCAGCGTGAGTTTGAAGGGTTAGAGACGTTCTCTACGCTATCTCCTATGCCAACCTTTAGACGTTTTGTCGATCAGTTATCGCGCGAACTTGATGAGCACTGGGTGGCGATTGATAAGCTACTCAATATGCGTATTGCTGAGTGTTGTCGTTTGGCAAATAAGTCGTCACTAGCTGAAGCGATGGATGCTTTGATTGAGTTGAATGCGCAGCAGGTTTTCTTGTCAGAGCTTCTGCAGGATCTTTCTTTGCTGTATCTCACGCAACTCAAACGTGGTGAGCATGCATTAGATCCTGTGGCACATTTTCATTTATCCAATGGTGCTGAGTTGTACTTGGTTAATCCACTGGCGAATAAAGCAAAGCATGGTTTGAAAGAGTCTTGGGGTTGCATGGTGAACTATCGCTATGACATCGAGACCATGATTTCTAATCACGAACATTACCTGACAGAAGGTGAAATTGCGTTAGGTGAGGAGCCTCAGGCACAACTTGGCCGTTTGTTTGATGACTCAAGCTCACCGTCTAAGAAGGCGAGCTAAACATGGAGCTGCTGACCTTATTAATCGCAGGAGCAATCGCTGGTACTGCAGCGGGTTTGCTGGGTATTGGTGGTGGCGTGGTGATTGTGCCCGTTCTCTCACTAGTCTTTGTGGGTCAGCATGTTGATCCTGACTTGATCATTAAAATTGCTGTCGGCACGTCCTTGGCGACCATCGTTGTTACGGCTATCTCTTCCGTGTTGGCACATCATCGACATGGCAATGTGCGTTGGGATCTTTTTAAGGTGATGACCCCAACGGTGGTACTGGGGTCCTTTGTGGGTTCAGTGATTGCTGACATGATGGATGCACATGCCTTAACCGTCGCTTTTATTGTGTTTCTTTATTCGGTTTCAACGCAGATGGCGTTGGGTGTCGTACCGACAGGTCGATCATTACCCTCTACGACGGCATTGAGGGGTGTGTCGTCAGGTGTTGGCACGCTCTCGGCGATGTTTGGCATTGGTGGTGGCGCATTGCATGTACCGTTTTTCACGTTTTGTGGCGTGACAGTCAAAGTAGCCGTAGCGACAGCGGCAGCCATTGGTCTGCCACTGGCGGCTTCATCCACGCTCGGTTTTATTGTGATGGGCTTAGATGAGGCGAATCTGCCACCGCACAGTTTGGGTTATGTGAATCTCCCGGCGTTCATTGGTGTTGTGGCATCTAGTATTGTCTTTGCGCCACTAGGCGCCAAGCTCACGCAAGTGTTGTCAGATAAATTAATTAAACGAATTTTTGCTGCTTTTTTGTTCGTTCTTGCGAGCAAGATGGCCTATGACATGGTATTCATCTAATGACTAACGCGAACCTTTATCTAACTTTTGCGCAACAGGGCTTCAGCCACGCGAGTGATCGCATCTTTTTACAAACGCCGGGTCGTGAGCCTTTGTTGTATGGCCAGCTCGATGGATTAACTGCGCAGTTACAGCATCGCCTAATTGGATTAGGTGTGAAAAAAGGTGATCGCGTGATGGTGCAGGTAGGTAAGTCCTACGAGGCGCTGACCTTATACCTTGCGTGCTTGCGTGCGGGTGCGATTTATATCCCGTTGAATACAGCCTACACAGCGGCTGAGGTCGATTACTTTATGGGAGATGCCACTCCACAAGTGGTGGTGTGCGAACCCAGAGGTTTTGAAGCTTTAAAGCCAGTGGCTGATAAGTTGCAGGTGCCGCATTTGCTCACATTGAGTGAGAAAGGTGAGGGTAGTTTGCTAGAAGGCGTGGCGGAGTTATCTACAGAGGCTGATGTTGTTGCGGTAACGC
Organism: Gammaproteobacteria bacterium; assembly: GCA_038144195.1. GTDB lineage: Bacteria > Pseudomonadota > Gammaproteobacteria > Chromatiales > Chromatiaceae > VMDJ01. The sequence continues at coordinate 1,478,900 of JAYQNH010000002.1, forward strand.
CTGATGATTTGGCTGCCATTTTGTACACATCCGGTACCACTGGACGTTCAAAGGGCGCGATGTTGAGTCATGAGAATTTGCGGTCGAATGCGCAGGTTCTTCACGATTATTGGCAATGGCAGGATGGTAAAGATGTTCTTTTACATGCTTTACCTATCTTCCATGTACATGGGTTATTTGTTGCTTTGCACTGTGCCTTATTAGGTACCTCGACCGTTCACTTCCTTCCAAAGTATGAAGTGAATGACATCATGCGTTTGATTCCAGAGAGTACGGTCATGATGGGTGTGCCAACTTTCTATACACGTCTTTTAGATGAAGAAGGTTTTAATCAGTCACTGGTTAGCAATATGCGCCTGTTTATTTCGGGTTCCGCACCGATGCTAGCTGAAACGCATTATCAATTCACTGAGCGTACTGGCTTATCCATTTTGGAGCGTTACGGAATGACCGAAGCTGGAATGATCACCTCAAATCCTTATGACGGTGATCGTGTGCCAGGCACTGTTGGTTTTGCGCTCCCTGGTGTGCAGGTTCGTGTGGCAGATGATCAAGGTAACGTTCTTTCTGCGGGCGAGATGGGTGTGCTCGAAGTGATTGGGCCGAATGTGTTCAAAGGCTATTGGCAGATGCCAGAAAAAACCGCTGCTGAGTTCCGCAAGGATGGTTGGTTCATCACTGGCGATCTATCAACGATGGATGAAGAAGGGCGTGTCAGTATTGTTGGCCGCGCAAAAGATTTGATTATCTCGGGTGGTTACAACATTTATCCAAAAGAGATTGAGGGTGAGATTGATCTGATCCCAGGCGTAAAAGAGTCGGCTGTGATTGGTGTGCCACATAAGGACTTTGGTGAAGGTGTAACGGCGGTTGTTGTTGCTGATGGTTCAGCCGAGATCAGTGAGTCTGCTATTGTTTCTGCGCTCGACGGTAAGCTTGCGCGGTTTAAACAACCTAAGCGCGTTTATATCGTTGATGAGTTGCCTCGTAATACGATGGGTAAGGTTCAGAAAGCACAACTTCGGGATCAATATCGGGATAGCTACGCTTCATGACGGCTAATGAGTTAACAAAAAAGATTCATAAGGGCATTCCGCTAACCCAAGCAATGGCCTTTGATATCACTGAGCTAACGGAAACGTCGATTGCGGTTAAAACCGGTGGTGAGGAAAACGTTAACGTTCATGGAACGGCGTTTGCTGGCTCCCTTTATACAACCTGTGTGTTAGCTGCTTGGGGGCTGGTTAATTCTCGGCTGCCTGAAGAAGCAAGTTTGGTACTGGCTTCGGGGCATATCGATTACTTATCTCCTGTGGTGGGTGATATCTGTGCGCGAGGCGAGATATCTAAGCAGGATTTCGAGCAGTTTTTGACGGCGGTTAATGAGCAGGGGCGTTCACGCCTCCAGGTTGAGATTCAGGTAGAGCATGAAGGTGTGCTCGCCGCAAAATTTACAGGGCAGGTACATGCCCGGATCAAACAATGAGGATGGAAAGATGGAAGTAGGTGCGATTCGACTGACTGAGCATGGTGGCCCTGATGTGTTGCAGTGGCAAAGCGTTGAGCTGCCAGCGCCAGCGGCTAATGAAGTTCAGGTTCGTCATCATGCGGTAGGTTTGAACTACATTGATGTCTACCATCGTTCTGGTATCTATCCTACGCCTGAGACCCCTTGCGGTATCGGTATGGAAGCAGCGGGTATTGTTGAGGCAGTTGGTGAATCGGTTTCTGATATTAAGGTCGGTGATCGCGTAGCTTATGCATCGCAGCCTTTAGGTGCGTATTCCGAGGCGCGAAATATTGCTTCTGATCGCGTAGTACTCCTTCCAGATGAGATTAGTTTTGACCAGGGTGCGGCGATAATGCTTCAAGGCATGACGGTTGAATACCTACTGCAACGTACCTACCAGCTCAAATCAGGTGACACGGTGTTATTCCAAGCCGCTGCCGGTGGTGTGGGTTTGCTGTTTTGTCAGTGGGCTAAATCACTCGGTGCGCGTGTGATTGGTACTGTGGGTAGCGAAGAGAAAGGTGAGATCGCAAAAGCCGCTGGTTGTAGCGATGTGATCTATTACCGTCATGAAGATGTGCCAGCGCGCGTGAAAGAGCTTACCGATGGCAATGGTGTGCCAGTGGTGTTTGACGGTATTGGTAAAGACACTTGGGAGATGTCGCTAGCGAGCTTGGCGCCGCGTGGTTTGATGGTGACCTTTGGTAATGCCTCGGGCAAGGTGCCGCCGTTTGATATTAATCGTCTCAGCGCCATGGGTTCTTTGTATGTAACCCGTCCAACATTGATGACCTATACCGCTGATTCAGGTGAGATGCGTAAGTCCGCGAATGATCTGTTCAAGAAGGTGATAAATGGCGACGTGGATATCAAAATTAATCAGCAGTATTTATTGAGAGAAGCTGCCGAAGCACATCGTGCCTTAGAAGCACGTGAAACAACCGGCTCAACGATTTTTAACGTTTAAACTGCTTTACCAATCGAGCAATCAATACCACGGTGGCGATCAGCGCCACCGCAATTAAACCGTGCTTAACGGTATCTGCATCCCCGCTTGCAAGAGACTTTCCCGCAAAGCCAAGCCAGCTATAGGCAAATGCGCCCGGCGCCATAAAGATAAAGCTGGCTATGACATAGGGCAGCGCTCCGATGTTGCTTAAGCCCAAGGCGTAGTTCAATAAGTTAAAAGGAAACAAGGGAACCAATCGTGTCAGGGCAACAAATCGCCATCCCTCATCAGAAACACCTTTGATAAGCTTCTGGGTGAACTGATTGGCTTTTTTCTCAACCCAGTCGTGCGCTAGATAGCGTGCAATCAAAAAGCTGAATGTAGCGCCTAGTGTCGCACCGCTAAGACTATATAAAGTGCCTAAGTAGGGGCCAAATAAGGCACCACCGAGCAAAGTCATCGCAAGGCCCGGTAAAAACAACACGGTACCTATGGCGTAAGCGAACATGAAGACCAAAGGCGCGTAGATGCCGGCTTGTTCAATAGTTTGGCGAATTGACTCGAAATTGACATGCTCTTGATTGGCGGCAGACAGTACAATCAAAAGCAATAAGACAGCAATAAAAATGATGCGTTGATTCATATGCAACAGGCTTTGAAGAATTACCTAGTAGTTACTGGAGGCTATTGGGCGTTTACCTTAACAGACGGCGCAATCCGTATGTTGGTTGTGTTGTATTTTCATACCTTGGGTTACTCGCCTTTCGAAGTGGCGATGCTGTTTTTGTTTTACGAATTCTTTGGCATCGTGACGAATTTGGTCGGCGGCTGGTTAGGTGCGCGTTTCGGTCTGAATCGGGCCATGCATCTGGGCATGCTGTTGCAAGTTGGGGCTTTGTTGATGCTCACGGTACCCGATGCTTGGCTTAGTGTTGTGTATGTCATGCTAGCTCAAGCGTTATCGGGTATCGCCAAAGATCTCAATAAGATGTCAGCTAAAGCTAGCGTTAAGCAGTTCTCAACAGCGGACAACCAACAGGGCTTGTTTAAATGGGTCGCTATTCTGACTGGCTCCAAGAATACGCTTAAAGGTGTTGGCTTCTTCCTCGGTGCCGGTCTGCTTGAGTGGCTAGGCTTTAGAGAGGCGTTGTATGCGCTCGCAGGCAGCTTGGCGGCGGTGATGTTGATCACTGTGCTGCTCTTGCCTAGCGAGGTCGGCAAGATGAAGGCAAAGCCGAAGTTCACTCAGGTCTTTTCGCAAATCGCTTCGATCAACTGGCTTGCCAGTGCGCGGTTCTTTTTGTTTGGCGCGAGGGATGTCTGGTTTGTGGTTGGCTTGCCGGTGTATTTGTATGAAGTGCTCAAGTGGCCGTTTAGCCAGGTTGGTGCCTTCTTGGCGTTATGGGTCATTGCCTATGGGGTGGTGCAAGCCTCGGCACCTAAGCTGCTTAAACATCGTTTTGCTGGTGCTGAATCAGGTGGTCTTGCAACTTTATGGGCGTTCTTGATGACGGTGATTACGGCTCTACTGGCAGTGGCGTTAGCTTCAACGGAATCGCCGATGTGGGTATTGATTATTGGTCTGGCGATCTTTGGCGTAGTGTTTGCTGTGAACTCGGCGATTCATTCGTATTTGATCTTGGCGTATTCGGATGCGGATAAGGTCGCGATGAATGTTGGTTTTTATTACATGGCCAATGCGGGTGGTCGATTAGCTGGAACGGTCTTATCGGGTGCTATGTATCAGCTGTATGGACTTGAGGGCTGTTTATGGGCAGCGGTAGCCTTTCTTCTTATGGCAACCTTGTTATCCCTCAAGCTGCCTCGTAAAGCGCTTCAAACCGCTTCAGGAAGTTAATTCCTGCCGATACGCGCTTCTAAGATAGGAGGGCGTTATGCCAAGAAAACTTCAAACAGGCTTTACACTCGTTGAGCTCATTATTGTTGTGGCGATTATCTCGATCTTGGCGAGCATCGCGATTCCGTCTTATAACGGTTATGTCGAAACGTCTAAACGTTCAGAGGCGCAGGCATCCTTGATGGCGTTGGCGATTGCTCAAGAGAAATACCGTGCCCAGTGTCCTTCATACGCACAGAATTTTGGTTCGGCAATAGATTGCGATACATCAACTTTAAATTTTTCGTCATCATCTGACGGGCGTTATTACACCTTAGTAATTGTTGCTGGTTCTGTTTCAGCAGCTGGATTTACAGCGAAAGCTGATCCAACCTTTGCGCAGACATCATGTGATGCCGCGGACTTTCAGATTACAGAGGATGGTCCAGACTTGGGCAGCGATGCAAAGAAGGCTTGCTGGGGGCGATAAACACCACTTCTTAACCCGCTTCGGCGGGTTTATTTTTGACAGCTAGCGCAACGACCTAATAGCTCAATCACGGGGCGCTGTAATCTGAAACCTTGATTCTTCTCAACGGCATTCAGGCTTTCATCAAGCTCGTGATTACACACCTCGTTGACCTCGCCACAGTCAGTACAAATTAAAAACTGTCCTGCATGAGGATGCTCAGGGTGGTTGCAGCCAACAAAGGCATGCAGACTTTCAAGCTTGTGAATCAATCCTTGTTCTTGAAGAAACTCTAACGCGCGATAAACGGTCGGTGGTGCTGGTGTTTTGTCCTCTTGGCGCATGCCTTCAAGTAACTCATAAGCGGTCAGTGGCTTTTTAGAGCGCATGATCAATGACAACACCTGCTCGCGCTGCGGTGTTAAGCGCGCACCTTGAGAGGCGCATAAGGTTTTGACTTGCTTAAGATGCTGAGTCAGTTCTTTTTGATTCATGCATTACCTCCACGTAAGTGGTGCCATAGGCTGGATAAAACATAAGCTAAACCGGTAACCAGAACGATCACAGGACCAGTGGGTAGATCGGTAGGGTAGCTGACGGCAAGGCCGATGAAGCTCATTAGCATGCCAATAAGTGTGGCGAGCCACATCATGCGATGCAGTGAATTCACATAATGACCTGCCATTGCTGCGGGCAGGGTGATCAGTGCAAGTACGAGGATTAAGCCAACCACTTGAATCAGTAACACAACGGTTAGCGCAACCATCACTAAGAGCAGCAAGTAGAAAAAGCTAGCGGGTATGCCGCGAAGTCGTGCGTGCTCTTCGTCAAACACCACTGCAAGTAATTGGCGGTGATAAGCCCAAACGATGGCTAAGAGCACAACATCAAGACCTGCCATGAACCAGAGACTGGAGTGAGGTACCAAAAGGATATTGCCAAACAGATAGCTTGTGAGATCAGATTGATATCCTGGCGTTTTGGCGATAAAGATCACACCAATCGCCATACCAATCGCCCAAAGTGCGCCGATGAGTGTGTCTTCTTGTTGTTTCCAGTAAAGACGGATGCCACCAATTAACAGTGCGGCAATAATTGCGGCAATCAAGGCGCCAATCAGTGGGTCAGATCCCATATACAGCGCGATGCCCATGCCGCCGAGTACAGAGTGCGCGATGCTGCCAGCGATAAAGGCAATGCGTTTAACCACAACATAGCTGCCCATGACACCGCAGCCAATGCTGGTCAGCAGTCCAGCAATCAGGGCGCCTTGTAGAAAGCCGTAGCGGGTGAGTGCGTCGATAAAGTCCATCATGATTAATGCTTATGCGCGACCATGCGCACATCCTCACCGTATAAGTTATGAATGACATCACCATCAATAGCATCGGTGTGGTGACACACGAGTGTTTGGTTAACACAAGCAACTCGGTTCACATAGCTTGAGATGAATGCCACATCATGGGACACCACTAAGATGGTCATGCGGTCGTTAAGTGACTTGAGTAAGTCAAAGATGTCACTTTCTAAGCGTTGATCAATATTTGCAGTGGGTTCATCAAGTAGTAAAACTTCAGGCTCAGAAGCAAGTGCTCTGGCTGATAAAACACGCTGCAGTTGTCCGCCCGATAGGCTGCCAAGCTGACGATCAATGAGATTGTCTGCTTCGACCTCTTCGAGTGCCTGTTTGACAATGGCTTTATCGCTAGCCGAGTAGCTGCCGGGTAACCAGCGCTGCCAGCCTGATTTATTGTGATTAAGTCGACCGAGCAGCACTGCTTGCTCTACAGAGATAGGGAAGTCACGGGAGAAATTTGGATACTGCGGTACATAACCTAATCGGTGGCGTGAATCTTCGGGTGCTTTATCAAATACCTCAATGTGACCTTTAGCGGGCTGTAGTAGGCCAAGGATAAGTTTAAGTAAAGTGCTTTTGCCACCTGCATTGGGACCTACGATGCCTAAGAATTCTCCGGCATTGACCTGCATGGAGATATCTTCGAGCACCTTCAGCTTGCCATAGCGATAGCTCAGATTATTAATCGTGATTTGGGGATTACTCATGGCTAAAGGTCTTCTTAAGTGCGGTTGCCGCATCAAGTAAATTATTTGGGTAGGCTTCGCTTAAAGGGTCAATCGTTACAACATGTCCATGGATTTCATCCGCGACACGTTGTGCCAAGCGACGATCAAATTGGGGCTGCACAAATAAGACGCGATGCGTGTTGTGACGCGATGCTTCTAAAACGTGCTCAAGCGCATGTGGGCCAAAGTCTTTGCCGCCACGTTCTAATGAGACTTGGTTTAATTGATAACGTTTAGCGAAATAGCTCCAAGCAGGGTGATATACATAAAATGTGTTATTTGAATAAGGCGCTAGGAGCGTTCTGATTTGGTTATCTATATCCAGTAACTGTTGCTGATAACTGAGATGGTTTTTTGCAATCACTGATTCGCGATCTGGTGTTAACTTGATCAGTGCTTGAGCAAGCTTGTCCAATTGACTGGCAATGAGAACCGGGTCGGTCCATAAATGAGGGTCGGTATCTTCATGCTCATCATGGCCTTCATGATGATGGTGTTCGAGCAGGTCAACACCATCGCGCAGATCAACAACCAGGATGCTTGGATTAACAGCCTTGATGCGACTCATCCAAGCGGCCTCGTAAGGCAGACCTGAACGAACAAAGATATCGGCATTACTAAGGGCAACAAGCTGGCGAGGTGTTGGGCTATAGGTAGCAGGGCTGTAACCTGCAGTGACTAAGCTCTCTACCTGATTGTCAGTATCAAGTGCTTTTAGTACTGGCACCAAAGGCGGCACGCTGACGAAAATACTGGCGGCTTGCGTAACGCTGGCAGCAAGAAGGCAAAAAAAGAGACTTAGAACTCGGGTCATGGGGAAACGCTCGAATGATTTTTAATTGTTATATTATAACATTCTAGAGGTTGTTTAGGCGTAAAAAAAGCGCCAATGGCGCTTTCTTGGTTATTTGCTAAACGTGGGACCGTCTTTTTCCCAGTTAGCGACTTTGTCCATCACCATGTCATCCAAAGACTGCTTGTAATCAGTCACTTGTTTGGCGATGGCGCTGTCAGCTGTGCCTAGAATTTGCGCGGCAAGGATGCCTGCATTCTTAGCACCATTAATAGCAACGGTAGCAACAGGAACACCTGGCGGCATCTGCACGATTGAGAGCAACGAGTCTTCGCCACTCAATGCTGATGATTTAACCGGAACACCAATAACAGGTAATGAGGTGATCGCTGCAACCATACCGGGTAGGTGAGCTGCACCACCGGCACCTGCGATAATGACTTTTAAGTCACGCTCTATGGCAGTTTGTGAATATTCATAAAGACGCTGCGGTGTGCGGTGAGCAGAAACGATGGTCATTTCATAAGCGATGCCAAAGTCGCTTAATTGGTCTGCAGCAGCTTGCATGACCGGAAGGTCTGAATCGCTACCCATGATGATGCCAACTTTGATGTCACTCATCGTTTTTCTCCGCGCCAATCGTAATTAAGGTTTTAACCAAAGCCGCTTTTTCTGCCGCTTGTTTGATGTCTTTGTCGAGAATGGTGATATGACCCATCTTACGGTATGGGCTCGTTTTATTCTTGCCATATAAGTGCAAATTCACACCCGAGATACTCAGCGTCTCATCTAGGCCACGTAACTCTGGCTTACCTGTTTCACCGGGCGCGCCCAATAGATTGACCATGGCAGCAGGGCATAAGGTTTCTGTGCCACCAAGCGGTAAGCCAAGAATGGCGCGTAAATGCTGTTCGAACTGGTCGGTGATGTTGGCTTCGATCGTGTGATGGCCTGAGTTATGGGTGCGCGGTGCGATTTCATTCACTAGCACTTGGCCATCTTCGGTGACAAACATTTCAACGCCAAAAATACCCACACCATTGAGTGCTTCTACCGTCTTCTCTGCAATGCGTTGTGCTTCTAGTGCAACGGTATCTGGGATCAACGCTGGGGCCAACAAGATGTCCAGCATGTTTTCATCGTTGAATACCATCTCGACTGGAGGATAGGTTTTCACTTCGCCTTTGGTGCTACGTGCAACCAAGATGGCAATTTCTTTGTCGGCTTTAACAAATCGCTCAATGAGTGAAGGTATGGGTATGTGTTTATCAAAGCTCTCTGCAGTTTTCATGATCGCAACGCCGCGACCGTCGTAACCACCGCGACGTGCTTTTTGCACTAAGGGATAGCCAAATTGTTCTAAGAGTTCAGCAGAGGGTTCGTTAGCCTCAATGAACTCTGAGGTCGGAATGTCGTTAGCCGCTAAAAATTGCTTTTGAACAAGCTTGTCTTGAATAGTCTTCAGAACGGCTGAAGAGGGATATACGGCTTTACCTTCAGCCTCTAAGCTCGCAAGGGTGTCTGCGTCGATATCTTCAAGCTCAAAGGTGAGCACGTCGACCTCATTTGAGAGTTGACGAATCGCATCGGCATCATGGTAGCCGGCGACGAGCTGTTTTGAGGCAAGCTGACAGGCAGGACAGTGGTCATCTGGGTCGAGTATTGTGCAGGTGGCGCCAAGACGTTTTGCCGCCTTGATCGTCATGCGACCGAGTTGTCCGCCACCAATTAAACCGATGGTGGCGAGTGGGTATTTTCGGCTACTACTCATAGCGAGGTCTCAACAGGCCCATTGCCCCGGAAAAACGGGGAATAATACATCAAAAATCCGTTACTTAGCACGTACTCATTTAAATTCGCGCTAGCTGGGATTCGGGGCGTGTATCATAGGGAGTAGTTAGATTTTGAGAACTTTTTGGACCTTATAAAATGAAGCCTAAACCGTATATTGGTATCAATAATGACCCCAATGGCGCCATGAACCCCACGGGTAACGTTATTCGAGATGCGTGGGTATTTGGCTTGATCCCAGAGAGCGAAACCTGTGAAGGGTGGTCTATGGGGCAGATGGATAATCTTTATGATCAGCGTTGTGCAGGCCTGGCAGCCTTATGCAAACCTGCCATCAAACTTGCCAGATGACTTAAAAAAGTGCCATTCCGAAATCTACATTGCGGCGATGCAGCAGGCCCGAGAAAAAGGATGGGATCCAGATAAAGATGTTGCTGACGAAATAGCGGATGAAGAATAGCCATCGATAAGGAATAACCATGGAAATGGATTTCAAAAAATACCACGAATATTTACCCAAGCTGATTGCGGTTCTTGCCGCTTTATTTGTCATTTTTATTGGGTATCAGTGGTTTGAAGATGATGAGACGCCTGCTGAAGAAGTCGGTGTGCTCGGAAAAACCAATGAATTTATTGAGAAGGTTGCTGCAGCTGCGCGAGAGCGAAATGCTGAAATTCTTGAAACTCGTAAATGGTTAGCGATCAGATGCGCAATGATGCGCCAAGTGATGCAGATAAAGAGCGAATCTTGGCATTAGCCGAAAAATATAAGCTCAAACCCGACGATCATGAGCTACCTGTGATGGTGTGGCATTTATTACAGCGGGTTGATGTGGTACCTGTTTCTTTGGTTGTAGCTCAAGCGGCAAATGAGTCTGCTTGGGGTAAATCACGTTTCGCACGTGAAGGTAATAATCTGTTTGGTATTTGGTGTTACACCGAAGGCTGCGGCATTGTGCCTAAACTACGTAAAGACGAAGCAAAGCATGAAGTCAGACGTTACGACTCTTTTAAAGATTCAGTTGTTGACTATATAAAAATATCAATCGTCACCGCGCTTATCAAAAACTACGCGAGATTCGAGCTGCAGAACGAGCTGCAGGGCGAGAGCTAAATGGGTATCGCTTAGCAGCGGGTTTAGGTAAGTACTCAGAGATTGGAGATGAGTACATCAAAAGAATCCGCGCGATTATTGATGGCCGTAAGTTGACCTTGCTCGACACGGTTGAGTAATCGTTTGCTGTAAGATTGCGACAAGCAGTTTTTTGATACTCGCCTTATGGGTGGGACACGCATCAGTCCCAATCCATCCCAAGAGATTTTTATCCATACCGTTGCCAAAGCTGCACAAAGTGGTAATGCAGAGAGTCTCAAGGACGCGCACTTGGTTGGCGCAACGTTATGTTTACTTTCAATTGAAGCTCGCAAGATCAAGCAATCGTTTTGGATCTTGCTGATGAGTTCTGGGTTGATGTTGACAATAAACCCTTTAAGCAGATTGTTGGTGAACTAATGACCAAGGTTGATGAAGTGCCACCTTCATTGGTTGTTGCTCAAGCGATCAATGAATCGGGTTGGGGGCGATCACGTTTTGCTCGAGAGGCGAATAATTTATTTGGCATGTGGTGCTATACACCGGGTTGTGGCTTGGTTCCGGAGCGCCGCCGAGCAAAAGATAAGCATGAGGTTAAACGTTATGCTTCTATTCAGGATTCAGTGAATGAGTATTTACGCAACATAAATCGCAACAAAGCCTATCGTGAGCTGCGCGCATTAAGGGCTGAGCAGCGTCAGCGCTTGCAGCCTTTGTCAGGAGAGTATTTGGCGCAGGGTTTAGACCGCTATTCGTCGCATTGGGGCTGAATATGTCAATCGCATTCGGAGCATCATCCGTTCACGTCAACTCGATCGTTTAGATCAGCAATATAAAGTTCCAGGGTATCGTCGATGAGGATCACTATTTTGCTCTTTTCTCTGTTGTTCTTGATAGCAGGATGCTCAAATAAAAACCCGCATTATGATCCCAGTAAGTCACACCACCGAGAAGATGGGTTTGCTAATCGATATAGCGGTCGTGCAAAGAAAGAAGGCTTCTGGAAGTGGCAATGGGAGCGCCGCGTGGCAGATCTGCCCAAGCCGCCGACATCGCCTATTCAGCCAGTAGAGCCAGATCTGAGCTTTATTCAAAACAATCGTACTCAAACTGCGGCAACATGGGTGGGGCCATGCAACGGTGCTTTTACAGACTGCCGGATTCAATATTCTGACCGATCCGCAATGGAGCGATCGAGCATCTCCTGTCAGTTTTGCAGGTCCCACACGTCATCAGAAGCCAGGTGTGCCATTTGATCAATTGCCACCGATTGATGTGGTGTTGATCTCACATAATCATTACGACCATCTCGACCTTCAAACTGTGCGCGATTTGATGGCTAACCATCCAGGGATTCGCTTCTATGTGCCATTAGGTGTTGATGCATGGTTTGAGCGCAATGTTGAGGGTACCCAGCTTAAGGGTGAGTCGGCCAATGTCATTGCGATGGATTGGGATGATAAGACGGTTATCCAGGGTGCTAACGCTGAGGTGGAATTGCAGTTTCATGCGGTTCAGCACTGGAGCTCAAGAACGCCATGGGATCGCTATGAAACCCTGTGGGGTGGATGGGCGGTCCTTCACCCAGAGTTTCGATTCTGGTTCTCGGGTGATCTAGGTTATTCCAAAGATACGCAGGATGTGGGTAAGCGATTAGGTTCAGTCGATCTTGCAGCGATAGCGATTGGTGCCTATGAGCCACGTTGGTTTATGCAGCAGATGCACATCAATCCGGCAGAAGCGGTGAAGGTGATGCAAGAAGTTGGCGCTAAACACGCTTTAGCAGTTCACTGGGGTACCTTCGAGCGCCTTACCGATGAATCTTTAGATGAGCCGCCACGTGCACTAAAAAAGGTCTTAGATTCAATGTCTGAGCCGCGACCAGATTTCCGTGTGCTAGCGCACGGTCAGACGTGGAAGTTTGATTAGCGGCTAAATTTAACAGCACGCGTGACTTGAATATCGGAAACAAAAATAACCCCAGAGTGTTTACTAAAGAAGGGGCCAAAGCCTTCGAGCAGAGGGGTCGCGAGATCTTCAGGTACCGCAGCAATGATCATAATCAGCACATTGTCTTCATTGAACATAAGATGTCCGGCATGAAAACCTTGGCTACCTTTTCCCGATAAGTTATTCACGATGGTGTAACCCTTTACACCGGCTTTATCTAAGAGGTCTGTAGCAAACTCCATGTGCTCACCTTCTAAGATGATCTCAAGCTTTTTCAGAGGCGTTAATTGAATGGAAGTCATGATGCTCTCCGTTCCTCGTTCGTCGGTAGTGTCTTTTCAATCCACTCACCACGTGAGTAGAGCCAAATCTGTTGTGTTTCAGGGTCAATCACCATCATGCGTATCCACGCATTCTTGACGAGTTGTTTGATCGCAACAACGCCCTCAATAGCTTGTTTTGCCATTTCAAAAGGCGCTTCAATCACAGTGATTAAACGTAAAGGTTCATGAAAGGGCTTACCATCTTTCAATACAGTTTGTGAAGGAAGTCCAGTTCGTAAATCACTCAGGTTGCCTGTCATGACACCTAAGCGACAAGCGACATTGTGATTCACTTTACTGCCACTACCAAACCGATCGTTATCAACCACAGAGAAGTAGTGCTCCATGTTGATCCATTGGCCAACCACTAGTGGGCCAGTCAGGATGGTGTCGAGCAATCGACGCTTTGGGTCCACTCGATAATCGTAAGAATGTAAAAAGGCGCGCCCCTGGAGTGAGGCATGTTGAGTGAGTTCACGACGTCCGATCACAAAATACACATTCTTTGATAAGCCCCATTCAGGACGAACTTGTGACCAGTCCATTGAATTGCGATGAGCAAGTTTTGCCGCGCGCGTAGGGTCGGTCAGAGAAGTCGGGTCTAGTTCAAGCGTTGGCATGCGCTCAGCGGCACATAAGCGTGTAGCTGAGGTGAGGCCACTTTGTAAGCGGTCAAGGTAGACCAAGTGAGAGGGTGGTACTAAATCAATATTGTGTAGCGTGATCTCATCGGTAGTGGTGTTGTGCATGGCAGGCATAAACCAAGTGTCATCAGGTATATCGATGCCATTACGACTTAATGCGCGACGAACATGTGGTTTGTTGGCCATTTGCGCTAAAACTTTTGCGCTGATCAAACCGTGGTTGCCACCACATGCACCACAATCGAGAGCTGACTCATAGGGGTTGTTATCAGATACGCTGCCATGACCGCAGACCAACACAAAACGAGAGAACTGTTTGGTCATGCCAATCGCATGCAGTGCGGTACTGACGTAATTCACTTGTTCGTCAATCGTAAAACCTATACGTCCCAAAAGTTCCAGCTGTTGGTGGGCATCGGAAGTGCTTATTTTGTATATCTGATTTAGGCGCTCAATAAATTGACTGGCAGTGTTTTCGTCGAGATGTAGTTCACGGTGTACATCTTCACTTATAGGCTCATATCCTAAAGAGGCTTCACGTAGTTCGCGAACAACAGCGTCAGTGATGCGTTCGCGAGGGATATTGAGTTCATGCTCTACCGCATTCATGATCACCACGCGTTGAACAGCGCGCACAATTGAGTCAGCCTGATCACGCGAAAGTTTATCCACGAGTAGTCGGCCAGCGCGTTTCTCTGGCTCAATCAATTTGCGTAGCTTGTGATAAGCGCGTGGTGCAATGGTTTTACCGATCATGTCAAAACCAAACAGCAAGCCAATCGCCTCAACGGTGACAAATGGCGTCAAAGTAGATTCTTTCAAATCATGCATGACGTGCTTTAGCACCTCAATCGCCGGCTCATCCAGTTCGGTGATGGCTGTAATCTCAGGCACCAGATTTTTAGGGGTGAGGATCACCGGGCAGAGATGCATCTCACTACCTTTACCGAGTTCCATGTAGCTCACAGGTACGCCGAAGAACCCTGCGATACCAAAGGTTTGATAATCCCCCACACTCTCAAGGTGGCGACGAATACGTTCAGATCGCGTATCGATACAAAACATCGCTTGAGCAAAAGGACGTTTTTTATCGGGTGAAGAGGGTTGTAGATTGATCCCGGCGAGGAAATCCTCTACCGCGTGCATTTCCAGTGAGCGCAACCAGATCATCCCTTCATGAGCTTCGAAGGCTTTGAGTAATTGTAAAAGCTCAGTTAACTCATCAGGTGTTAATGCGAATAAAGCGTCTTCTTGAGCTGATAAAGCAAACAATTCCTTCAATCGATTCGCTTGCGAGTCGGCTTCACTTTGGAGTTTTTGTTGTACGTAGTTACTAAAGACTTTTTCAATCAGGTGTGTTTTGCCACGCATGAGCGCCATATCGATAGAGTGAGCAAGCTCGGGTGCTACACGCTTGCCATTAAGCTCGTAGCGCAGATACATCTCCTGTGACCGTTGTTGAATGGCGTCACGTATCAGACGGGTCGTCGTCGCAAAACCTTTCTGACTAACTTCGCGCATCATGGCTAGACCAAGTGTCATGCGGATCGCAACAAAGTCCACCATGTCGGCAGGGAAGGCCTGCTGCCAATGATAGGTCTTAGCGCTGAAGCGCCAACGAATAAAGCCTGTCCAACCGTGTAAGCGTGTCATCTCCTTGGTGAGGTAGTTAATCCAAAGGTCCTGAGGAATACCAAGTTCATCTAACACATAGGCAATCACGCCTTCGGGTGATGAGTCTTGATCCAGTATGTCGGCTACATGAAGGCCGCGCATGAAGAAAGGCAGATTGCGTTTTGCTTGATCTCGCCATGCATTGAACAGACCCTTTTCTCGATTAGGCAGATCCCAAACAGATTGGCCTTCATCAAAAAAATCCAAGCAGACTTTCGTGACTAGCTCATCCAGATCAAGACCGATATGAGTGCCATATAAGCTGTCCACTGCCTCATAGAGAGGGTGATCCCCGAGTAATTCATCTTCGAGTTCATCGCGAACGGTGTTGATAATGGTCTCATGGTCAACTTTGCTGACGTCTCCGTGTAGGGCGGCATAGACATTGGATGGTGTCGCAATGCTGCAAGGTTTGATCAGTTTCTCACCACGCTCACTCATCAAGGTGTTGATCAGGTGAGTAAGATCGAGATTGGCAATAGCAGGCTTGTCAGCTAAGAATTTACTGATACCGATATTGAGAGTCTCGCGTTCAACTTTGCCTTGTTTTAAATACTCTTGGTAAACAGGCCGCTGCAGGAAAGTTCTCCCATGGAACAGTTCAGCACCAAGTTTGAGTGCTTCTTCAAAAGGTAAATGCTCTAAACCATGTAGTGGGTTGTGATGAATAAAGGTGCGCATCGGCCAGAAGTAGGGGATAGGCTCAGCAGCCACATGAATGCTGCTTCGAATGCTTAAACGTCGACCTAATAGAATACTCATGACAGGTTACCGGTATAGATTAATCCGAGGGTGGCGAGAGCACCGAGGAGCAATGACATTGCCCATGTCATGCCAACAGATAAATCGCGAGGGTATGGCAAGTTGGCAGGTCCAACGATAAGACCTTGTAATAAGCGAGCAGCACACCAGCTCCAGGTGCCCCAGATCATCACGAGCCATATGGCGGGTAAGGGTTGTGATAAAACCAGTGTGTGCAACATGGCAAAAAAGGTTGGGAAGATTGGAGTTGCAATGGCAGCAAACACACTCACCACTAACACGCCTGTTAGGCGTGGGTTGGGCAATGGCTAAGCCGCCATAGAGTCCGGTATACGCCGCACCATAACGTTTAGCAATCTCACCTGAGATGAGCGCCATGATGGCTAAGGGTAAGCTAAAACCAAAGGCGAAAATTTGTAATTGATGCTCAGATAGCTGATCGAATGCCGGAATCCATAATAGCGCCCAAGATGAAGTGGCCAGATAACCAATCCAAATGTTCACCTCGCGCATAGCCAGCATCCGGAAGGCATAAAGCCCTGAGGACAAGAGTCCCCAATACTGCAGCCATTCCGGAATTGTTGCTTGATGCTGGATGATCAGGGCAATACCAATTTGAGGCCAAACCAACAGCAGGATGGCTTTAAGCCAAGGTGCTTTAGTTGCATTTAATAAGGCATTAAATCCAATGCTCAGTGGAAAGAGCGGGAAGAAGAGTCCAATCAATAACCAATGCCATTCCATGCTTAACCCCAACGTAACCACATGTTGATACGGGCTGATAGGTTGATCGCCCATTGCGATAGAAATTTGTACACATCCGATACGTGGAATTCGCGTGACACAATGGCATAGAAATTACGCGCCCAATGTCTTGTAACGACATCATGCACAAAATGGCTTTCTTTCCAGTAGGTGCGTAGCCAACTCGCAACGATCAATAGTGCGATGCTAATCGCGGCAAGGTTGAATAGTAGTGTGTCAGTACCCGCTGCAACATAGAGTTGATGCGCAAACGCAGCATCAGGGAACAGGAAGACGTCAAACGCATGGCTAATATAGGTATAGCCCAAGACTACGACAACAAAGGTTGTCATGACCAATAGCAATAAGCGCCATGGGTGGTGGGTTTCCAATTGATACGTCGAAAATAAAACCTGCGCACCAGTGACCCAACCAAAGAACAGCAAGATGATCGCGCCTTGTTTTTCAAACAAGTCCGGGGCAACCGCAAAGTGCGAGCTAAATAAGACAAAAGCTGGCACCACAATAGTCAGTATTGCCATCGCTAACCAAGGGAAGTGTTTTCGAGTGGGTCGCCGTTCAACAATGAATTGATAGAGCTCGTCTTTAGGGACGCCATCATGCTTACGTGCTTGATTGATGACGCTGCCAGCGCTTAAGAATAAGGTGCCCTTAAATAGTCCGTGCGCTATCAAGTGGAAGATGGCCAATGAGAAGGCGCCAACGCCACATTCCATGATCATAAAGCCCATCTGGCCCATCGTTGAGTAGCCAAGGGCTTTCTTAATATCACTTTGCGCCAGCATCAAAATTGAGCCAATGACAGCAGTGATTAATCCCACCAAGAATACCCAGTGCAACACGCTATCGGTTTGCAGGTAGAGCGGCGCAAAGCGGTTTAACAAGATGCCGCCCGCGTTAACGATGCCGGCATGCATCAAGGCAGAGACAGGGGTAGGACCTTCCATGGTGTACGGCAGCCAGGTGTGCACCAAAAATTGTGCCGATCGTGCAAAAGCTGAAACTGCAATTAAGCTGCCAACTACCTCGACAACTCTAAAGCCAAAGAAGGTGGTTACGTCAGGGTTGGCTTCAATTGCAGCGAAGATCTCCGGTAGAGACCAGCTATCAAAGGTGTGGAATAGAACGGCTGCGGCAAGAACCAAAGGAAGGTCGCCAAAGCGATAGGAGATAAAAGTCCAAAAGCCATAGCGGAATGCTGAGAAACTGCGCGTCTCGTGTCCCAGAAGAAAATACAAAAACACGCCAATGAGATGCCATGCCACGAGCAGTGTGATCATGTCGGCAGCAGCTACCATCAAGATGAGAGATGCAGACATCACGTCCAACAGAACAAAGAAGCGGCCATAGCCGTATTCCTCGGCCATGTAGCGAACTGAGTAGATTCGGACTAAAAGACTGATGGCGGCGATCACGGTGCTCATCAGCACCGCAAGCGGATCAAAATAGAGAGAACCCCACGTCTCACCAAAAGAGTAATGCGCGACGGGGTAATCCATGAGCACCATCAGCAACAAGGTTGATGCGAGTGCAAAAGTGAGAGTGCCGCCAATCACGCTGATTCGAGAGACGCGACGTCCCATCGAGTTACTGAGTAATTGGGTCATTAGTGCCGAGATAATAGGTATTACCGGCAGTAATAAGACAAGTTGCTCCATCCATCCCCTCGAGCGTGTGGTCGATGATTAGCCACATTATTTTTATACCCTTGAGCCTATCAGGGAAAAAAGGTTGATGGAATCAGCAGTTTTTGCGCTGGCATAAACTTTCAGCCGAATTCTGACGCGCGTTAGTCCTTCTGGCATAATGCGCCGCTTCTATGGTGACCCTGTTGGTCTCCCGCGACGATAGGTTGTGAATCTGGTCAGGCCCGGAAGGGAGCAGCCACAGCAGCTGACTCGTGCGCCGGGAATCGCTGGCAGGGTCGCCTCTCCATTCCAAAAGCCGATTCAGGTAGACTCTTCCCTTACTTAAATAATAAGAAGGCACAACATGTCTTATCAGGTCTTGGCGCGTCGCTGGCGTCCAAAAACCTTCTCGGAACTGGTTGGTCAAGAACACGTTGTCCGTGCGCTGAGTAATGCGCTGGATAACGATCGTTTGCACCACGCATATCTGTTCACCGGAACTCGTGGCGTGGGCAAAACTACCATCGCGCGCATCTTGTCGAAGTCACTTAACTGCGAAACCGGTGTGGGTTCTCAGCCATGTGGTGAATGCAGTGTGTGTCGTGAGGTTGATGAAGGTCGTTTTGTCGATTTGATCGAGGTCGATGCAGCATCAAAAACCGGCGTGGATGATACCCGCGAGCTGCTCGATAACGTGCCGTACGCACCAGTGCGTGGTCGTTATAAGGGGTACCTGATCGACGAGGTGCACATGTTCTCGAACCACAGCTTTAACGCGCTGTTAAAAACGCTCGAAGAACCACCACCACACGTTAAGTTTTTGCTTGCGACCACAGATCCACAAAAAGTACCGGTTACTGTGTTGTCGCGTTGTTTGCAGTTTGGCCTTAACCGTCTGCCCATTGAACAAATCGAAAAACAGTTTGAACACATCTTAGGTGCGGAGAACATTCAAGCTGATAAAGAAGCGCTGTATCTGATCGCCCGTGCTGCAGATGGCAGTATGCGTGATGGTCTTAGCTTGCTTGATCAAGCGATCGCTTTTGGTGGTGGCACAGTGCAGCTCGAACCAGTTCGCGACATGCTTGGCGTGGTTGCAGCCGATGAACTGCCAAAAATGCTGGCTGACGTGCATGCCGGTGATGGCCATGCGGTTGTGCAATCGATTCAAGCACTCGCACAAGCGGCACCCGATTTCTCAGCCTTGTTAAAAGACCTGCTGACCTTATTGCATCGTTTAAGTCTTCTTAAGCATGCGCCAGATGCTTGGCAGTCAGGGTGGGGTGATGCCAGTACCTTGCAGTCGTTGGCAGGTCAGTTAACGCCAGAAGATATTCAACTGTATTACCAGATCGGCTTGGTCGGTCAGCGTGACATCACGCTCGCGCCGGACATGCAAAGCGGCTTTGAGATGGTCCTGCTGAGGATGATGGCTTTTCGCCCAGGGGCAGTGAGTGAGGCGACAACGCCAAAAGCTGCCCCGGTAAAAAAGCCAGCAATACCTCAAGCAGCCGCTAAGTCAGAACCGGCACCAGCGCCACAAGTTGCCGCAGCGAAATCTGTTGCAGCTACACAGCCTGTTCAAGCAAAAGAAGAGCAAGCGCCGACAGCAACAACTGAAGCGATAGCACAAACAAACGTTGATTTGATGGACTGGCATAAAGTGTTGCCGCGACTCGAGATCAACGGCATGGCGGCACAGCTAGCTGCCAACTGTATGCCGGTTGCTCAAGACGGAAACCTGTTGACCCTGTCGGTTGCTGAGAACTTTGCCAGTATGATGGGTTCAGCGGCAGAAAAACGTTTGCTCGAAGCACTGCAACGATTTGCGGGTAATAACCTCAAATTAAAACTGCAAAGTGGGCAGGCAAGCGACACACCTGCTGAGCGTGCGCAAGTGGCGGCAGAAAACCGTCAACAACAAGCCGAACACGATGTCTTGAATGATCCGTTTGTGCGTGGTCTTCAAGAAACTTTTGATGCCGAAGTGGTCGCGGGCTCTATCCGTGCCATCGAGCCGAAATAACCAACCGAGAGATGTAAAAGATGAAAGGTGGAATTGGTAACTTAATGAAACAAGCGCAAAAGATGCAGGCTGATCTGCAAAAGGCGCAAGAAGAACTCGCAAAAGCAGAGATTACCGGTGAGTCGGGTGGCGGCTTAGTTAGCGTAACCCTTAACGGTAAGCATGAAGTACGTCGCGTGCAGATCGATGACTCGGTACTTGATGATAAAGAAATGCTTGAAGATCTGGTGGCAGCAGCAATGAACGATGCAGTACACAAGCTCGAAGCACATAGCAAAGAACAAATGGCTGGCGTAACCGCTGGTATCAACTTGCCACCGGGTATGAAGTTACCTTTCTAATGAGCGACGCTTCGCTACTGTCACAACTGATCGATGCACTGCGTTGTTTGCCCGGTGTTGGGCCAAAGTCTGCGCAACGGATGGCATTTCACTTATTAGAACGTAATCGTGAAGGCGGTCGACGTTTATCCGTTGTGCTTGCCGATGCCATGGAACAAATCGGACATTGCAAAACATGCCGAACACTCACCGAAAAAGAGATCTGCAGACTGTGTGCTCGTCCTGAGCGAGCCAATGGTGCTTTATGCGTAGTTGAGAACCCAATGGATGTGATGGCCATCGAACAAGCTACTGTCTTCCGAGGTTTGTATTACGTTCTTGGTGGTCGCTTATCGCCCCTCGATGGCATAGGACCTAAAGAATTAGGTTTGGATCAATTGCGTGAACGATTAAAAAGCGGCGAGATCAACGAATTGATCTTAGCAATGACGACCACGGTAGAAGGCGAAGCCACTGCGCATTACATTAGCGAGATGGCAGAAGGTGTGGTCGAAAATATCTCACGAATTGCACATGGTATACCGCTTGGGGGTGAGTTGGAGTATGTCGACAGCGGCACGTTGGCGCATGCATTTGCTGGAAGGCAGCGTATAAAAAGTTGATTAACGCTTTCTTGTAAACAACATCTTACAAATACAGCAAAGCGCATCATTTTTGCACTGCAATGTCGTTTTTTGTTATACGATTTAGTGATCTACTTGCACAGGGATCCGTGATGTCAAACATGTCATCGAAACAAATAGACAATTAAGAAAGTAAGTTTTCCAAGTGGCTAATTACTGCTGCTGACAAGTCTGTGCGCTGGATTGTCGGTATGACGTTATTTTCGGTCACGGTTTCGGTAAGTATCCGTTTTTCCATCCATGGCCTCAACAGCGATTACACCATTGGTATCATCGCGCCGCTGACCATTGCGCCTCTCGTCTCACTTACGCTTTTATCTGTTGCACGATTGCTAAAGCGTTCGAACATCCTATTAGCTAAGAAATACCCGGAACTGGCTGAATCTCATGCAGCTAGCAGGGCGAAATCAGATTTTTCTTGCCAATATGTCGCATGAGATTCGCACACCGCTAAATGGTCTCTTTGGCTCGTTACAGATTATTCAGCAAAACAAAAGTGACACGGCGATGGTGGACAAGTACACCCAAGTCGCAATGAGTAGCTACTACTCTGTCATTGGTATCGTGAATGACATCTTGGATATGACCAAGGTTACCGAGGGAAAAATCTCTTTGTATCCTGAGCCTGCTCACTTAAAGGATATATTGGGTGGTGTTTGTAGTGACTATGCTGCGACGGCTCGTCAAAAGGGCATACAGCTTGATGGCCACATGAGTGATGCGGCGAAGCAGGGTAATCGCTTGATTGACACTTTACGCTTAGGTCAGATACTGCGAAACCTTGTCTCGAATGCCTTGAAGTTTACTGATGAAGGCAAGGTCGAGATCTTTATCGATGTTGGTAAGCAAGCTAATCAGATCATTATTACCGTAAAAGATAGCGGTGCGGGTATTCCAGAAAACAAGCTCGATACGATCTTTGAAGCGTTTGAACAAGTTGATGCTTCACGGACCACTGAGCGTCGCGGAACAGGTCTAGGTTTACCGATTGTTAAACGTTTGGTTGAACTGATGAGCGGTGAGGTCAGCGTTAGCTCAACGCTTGGCGAAGGCACAACCTTTACCGTCACTGTTGAGTTGCCCATTACTCAAGAGAAAGTAAAGCAGGATATTGCAGAACAGATCACTGATGTTAAGCCTGCACGCATTTTGTTGGCTGAAGACGTCAAGACTAATCAGATGATCTTTGAGGTGATGCTGCGAGATGAGCCGTATGAGATTGGTATGGCCGATGATGGTGAGATTGCGGTTCAAATGGCGTTATCAGGTAACTATGACGTGGTCTTTATGGACATCATGATGCCTAATATGGGTGGCATTGAGGCACTCCAAGCGTTGAAGGTTGCGGGCTTTGATCGGCCGATCATCGCTTGTACTGCGAATGTGATGAAAGACGATGTTGAGCAATATCTTGCCGCTGGTTTTGATGGCGTAATCGGTAAGCCTTACTTGCGCGATGAACTGCGGATGCATATTCAGTCAGCGGTAAGCTCGGGTAATGATGTCTCTTCGGGGAATGCGCAGAACTAACAGAGAGTGCTACATTAAGGCCTTAAGTGATTTAAGAGGGCTGCAATGTGAGTGACTGTATTTTTTGCAAAATTGTTAGCGGTGATATTCCATCCGACAAGGTATACGAAGATGATCTTGTGATTGGTTTTCGTGACCTTAATCCGCAAGCGCCACATCACTATTTATTAATCCCTAAGCAACATATCGCCACGATCAATGATGTGGATCAAAGTAACGAAGCGATTATGGGGCGTTTATATGCTGCTGCAGCAACCTTGGCCAAAGAGTTAGGTTTTGATGAAGCGGGTTACCGTGCGGTGATGAACTGTAATGGCGATGGAGGTCAGACGGTTTATCACGTGCATCTTCATGTATTGGCGGGTCGTCAACTTACTTGGCCTCCAGGCTAGTTTATGGCGCAGATCTGGGTGGATGCTGATGCGTGTCCGGTGATCATTAAAGAGGTGCTTTATAAAGCGGCTGTACGTACACAAACACAGCTGACGTTAGTGGCTAATCAGGCGTTATCAGTACCTCACTCAAAATACATCTCAAGTGTTCAAGTGCCATCAGGTTATGATGTTGCAGATAACGAGATTGTTCAGCGAAGTGCAGCAGGTGATCTGGTGATAACCAGTGATATTCCCTTGGCCGATGAAATCATCACCAAAGGTGGTTTGGCGCTCAGCCCGCGCGGTGAGTTATTTACCGCTGAAAATATCAAAGGCCGTTTAAACATCCGTGACTTTATGGAAACCATGCGTAGCAGTGGGATTCAATCAGGCGGACCTGCCGCACTTAATGCCAACGATAAGCAGGCGTTTGCGAATCAGTTAGATCGTTGGTTGGCTAAGCAGCGTTAGCAAACGAGCTGACGATAGGTCTTACTGGTAAATCGGCATTAATCTTTTGTAGCGTCAGATACAGGCCACCGAGCTTGCGGTGTAGAAATAGTACATCGGTGGGTGGTAAGCGATAAAACTTTTGTTTTAAGCGAAGATCCACCACCAGCTCTTGGAGCTCATCTGCGATTTGAAGCTGACGGAAGTTCACGTTCTCTGCCATTCGTAGTGGTGAGGTTGCCAATTCAATCATTTGATTGATCGCATATGCGTATGGTTCTGGATCAGTAGTGTCGAGATAGCCCACCTGGCAGGCGCTGTGATGGATGGCTTGTTGGTTGTTATCTAAACAGGCTGTAAGCAGCTGTTTGAGTGCTTGCTGTAACGCATCAGGGATGACGCGTGTGGCGCCAAAGTCGAGCAGCTGTAGTACACGACGATCCGCATCGTAGAGGTAGTTGGCGAAGTTGGGGTCAGTTTGTGCTGTTCCCCATTCGAACACTTCGGTTACGGCAAGGCTGAGCAGTCGATTGCCCATTTCATTGCGCAATTCAGCTGGTTCGTTTACTAGCTCATCAATAGGTTTGCCATCAAGCCAGTCCATAACTAGTACGTGCTCGGTTGTTAGCTCATCCAATACCGCAGGCACTTCTAGATAGTCGATAGCTTTGGTGCGCTCGGCATAGTCCTTAAGGTGTTGTGCTTCGAGCAGGTAATCTGCTTCGGTGTGTAGTTGTTGCTTGGCTTCCTCAAGAAGTGGAGACAGGTCTAAACCCTCAGGTAGTAGGCCGGACCAGCGGAACACCATTGCAACATTATCAATGTCACTGTCGATGCTTTTACGAATGCCTGGGTATTGGAGTTTGACTGCCACACGACGACCATTTTTCAACTCGGCGTAATGCACTTGCCCAATCGAGGCGGCAGCGACGGGTGTGAAGTTAAAGCGTTGGAATTGTTGATCCCAGTTATCTCCCCAGTTCGCTTTTAGCACTTTGGCGGTTTCGCCCAGTGGGAGGTGAGTGGCATCTGAGCGTAAAGAGCTGAGCAGCTCGCTGAGCTCGGGAGGTAGTACGTTGCCACTGTCCATCGATAACAGCTGGCCAAGCTTCATCGCAGCGCCACGCAGCTCAGAGAGTGTTTTGCCCATGCGCTCTAGATTGCGCGGCGTTAACACAAGATCTTTGAGCGCAGGACGGTTGCCGCTTGCCCATTGTTTGCCGGCTTCAGTCATTACACCTGTGGCAATGCCGCCGGCAAGCTTACTCAGCACGCCAAAGCGACCAATGCGGCTTGTGGTGACCTTTCTGCCTGACATTAAGCAGCAGCTGTAAAAGCGATGCGTGACTCTAGATCGTTAGCATCTAAAGCGGTGTCACTAAGTGCATCCTCAGTTTTGCTCATCACGATGGCTCTACCTGATATAGGTGCCAGTTTGTCGATCTGGAAGCGCCCTTTGGCCTGGCGTAGAAAACACTCTTCATCGAAAAAGATGTGGTGATCGTTTCCAATGGCGTCGGAAATGATGGTGTCGTATCCGATCAATGTTTGAATGTCGGTTTCATTTAGAATCTCGATCAAATCGATTGATTGAGTTTCTGGGGTGATGAGATAGGCTTTCATGAAAACTCCGTGTTTAACTTTTGATTACGTTTTAGCAAAAATGGTGAAACAAAATACCTCAGTCGTATAGGTAATCGAGGGTTTTTAATGAATGTCTAGGAATAAAATGGGTAAGCGTGAACAAGTTCTGTCAAAACGATGTGAAGTTGTGGATGATTCGCCTATGAAAACAAAGAGAGCTAATTGATGCTAACTGACCACGATTTAGACGGTTTGCCTGCAGCTTCTGCCGCAGCCGCCAACATGATGCACGCAATGGGCATGAGCATAGCTCAGCTGCATGGCTTTTTCACTTTGATAGGGTTTTACGCAGGTACGCGTCGTCCTGAAGAAGATTACATGCCGGGCATCCAAGCGGTGTCACAAACCATTCCGACCAATCGCGATGTGCCGATTGATGAACAGGTAGAAGATTTTTACGAAGGGTATGAATTACCGATTGGTGAATTCATGTTCAAGTGGGGTGCGGATGTGACCTTTGAGCAGATCCCGCTCGAAAATTCAGATCAGACCGCACAGATCTACCAAATTCGTAACTTTGATTTATTTCCAGAAGGTAAGCGAGCTGGAGTTAAGCAAGCTGATCACTTGGCTGCATTTGATGAATTGTATTTCCCGTTCTTAGAGGCAGTGGGTGAGCAAACAGCACGTTTTCCTGAGTGCTCTTTGCGTCAGTCGTTTCAATGCGGTGTGTTGCAAATGCAGATCTTTGGCCATCTCGATGTTTTAGCTGCAACACAAACGAACTTTTATTTAACGGATACTTTGCCGCCGATGATTGGGCACTTCTTCCGAGGCTTTACCCAGAACAAGCTCGAAGAAGTCACGACTTTGCAGCCGCTGCAGGTCGCGATGATGGGCATGGGTGTTGGCCCGAATGCGTATATGGAGCAATACCTAGGTTATCAGCATCAGCTTATTGAACTTTGCACGGATGATCTTGCGCCAGAGGCTTTCTTTGACTGTGCCTTAGCCCAAGCGAAAAGCTATAACGATTCGGTGAAGGGTGATTTGTTGCCGTTGAGTCGGTCGAATGTGAAGTTATTGGATATCCCTATTTGGAATGAGGCATGCGATAGCTTCTTTTTAGTCAACGGTTATGTGAAACAAATCTGGGGATTTGATGCCAGTTCAGCTGAAGGTTTAGCGTACTGGGATTACAAGGCCTGTGTGGCGCAGACCATCTATGCCTCTTTGACTGAAAGTAAAGAAAGGCAGCACTAAATGCTGGATGTACTGGTGATTGGCGCTGGTATGACGGGCATTTCTTGTGCACGTCAGCTGCATGCGTCAGGTCTTGATGTTGTGGTGCTCGATAAAGGGCGTGGTATTGGTGGGCGCATGGCGACACGTCGTGCTGATATCAATGGTCAAACCATTTGCTTCGACCACGGTGCGCAATATGTAACTGCGCGTGATGCAGGCTTTCAGCAAGCACTCAATGAGATCAGTGATAGTGCGGTGTTATGGGCTGATGCAGGTAAGCCTGGTGCTTATGCCGGTGTTCCGGGCATGTCGAGTATTCCTAAAGCCTTAGCTGAAGGCTTAACGATTCATCAAAGCGAGCGCGTTGAGAAACTTGAGCTGCATGGTGATTACTGGCTTGCATCAACTGAGGCAAATAGCTGGCAAGCCAAACGTGTGGTGATGACAGTACCGTTTCCGCAGGTCGCTCCAATTATCGGTGAAGATCATCCTTTATCTGCCAAGCTCACTTGGCTCGAGTTTGCACCCTGCATGACGTTGATGGCGGGCTTTAAGCCACAGGTAAAGCTTGATAAAGCAACGCGTTTAAATGCAGCGAGTGATTTGTCATGGATTGCGTATAACAGTGGTAAACCAGGGCGTGAAGATGTTGTCGATGCGTGGTTAGCGCAGGCTAGTGTCGACTGGAGTGCCGCACGGGTTAATCAAGATAAGGCAAAGACTGAGCAGGAGATGCAAGTGCTGCTTTGTGAGGCCTTGTCTTTAGATCCGGCGGATATGTTGCACTCGGCTTTTCATAGCTGGCTTTATGCTCGAATTGTGAATCCGCTAGGTGTGCCTTACTTGGCCGATGAGACGCAATCGCTTTATTTAGGTGGTGATTGGTGTTTGGGTGCGCGTGTTGAGTCGGCTTGGCAAAGCGGTACAGCCATTGCGCAGGTATTAACGGCTTAACGTCTAAATTGCTGCGTGGGTGGTTGCTGCAATAAGCGGCGTTCACTTAACCAGCCAATCACTAACAAAAGAGACGTACCAATAGCCACGCTGATGACCCATGTGCTGAAAGGGATGCCCAGTGTTAAGCCAAACAGTCGCTGAGCTATCAGGGTAGCGGCAATATGTGCCAGTGAAGCTGCAAGTAAGCCGACGGCGCTACCAATAAAAGCAAATTCAGTGAGCGTTGCGTTCACAATAAAGCGCTTTGATGCACCCAGAGTGCGCAATGTCGCGACTTCTTTTGCGCGTTGACGACGAGCGGTTTCGATGCTCACGAGTAGTAAAACGATGGCAGTAATCAGAGTGAAACTAAACACGCCTTGAACAGCCCGCAGACCGCGATCGAGTACACCTTTTACTTTGTCAATAAGGGGTGTGAGATTAATGGATGACACGCTTGGATAGTCGCGCAAGAGCTTTTGTAGAGTGCTGGTTTTATCGGGGGCTATGTAAACACTACTGATAAAAGCATGTGGTACTCCGTTGGTGAGATTTTCAGTACCTTGGACAAAAAAGTTCACATTAAATGAGTCCCATTTGACCGAGCGGATACTCAGGATGGGTGCGCTGACATTAATCGCACCAGCTCGAAAGGTGAGTTCATCACCAAGTTTGAGATTGAGTGATTTCGCTAGACCTTGTTCAACCGAAAAGCCTTTTTGATCATTGCTCCATGCATTGCCTGCAATGATGCGATTGTCATTTTGAAATTGATTGTGGAAGCCTAAGCTGTATTCACGTGAGGCAAGTCGTTTACCTCGGTCGGTATCAAATTGATCGAGATTGATGGCTCGACCATTAATGGCACTGAGTCGAGCGCGCGTTGTGGCAAAGAAGTTATTCGCCGTAATGTTGTTTTGTTGAAGCTGTTTTATCAGTCGATCTTTTTCAGTAGGCAATACATTCAATAAAAAATGATTCGGGGTATTCGTCGGTAAGCTGGTTGACCACAGTTGATAAAGATCGGTGCGAAGATAATTGAGTATCAGCAACATACATAAGGCGATCGACAGGCCGCTGATTTGGACCATCACAACGCCTGGGCGACGTTTAATAGCACCTACACCAAAGCCGACCGCGCCATGAAGCTTAATGCGCTGAACAAGTGCTTGGAAAAGATGCAGGATGACCATCAGGCCAAGGGTGATAGCAATTAAAGCACCGAGCAGTATGCCGGCTAAGCTGATGTCTTCTGCTTGGTAAGCCACCAGTAGGGCGTAGGTGATAAAGACGGAGCCGCCGAGTAACCATTGCGAGCGATTCGTGCCGCGTGACTCGTTGCGCAATAAACGATTAGGCGAGACCGAACGGATTGCCCATAAGCCAGGTAGAGATAGACCAATAGATAAAATCAGGGCATGGATGATGCTGGGGATTGCCGGTGTCCATTCTGCTGCAGGTAAGCTATTACCTATCCAATCGCTAGCGAGCTGAACGGCCGACCATTGCAAACCGTAGCCAATTAGGATGCCGCTTAATGTGGCGAATAATGTGATGCCTAATAGTTTGCGCATGTAGCGCCAAAGGAACGTGTTGCGATGACATGCCAAGCGCTCTAAAGATGGCAGCGGCATAGAGCGATTCGCTGAGGATGAGTTGTAGAGCCAAGATAATGGCGACACCACCTACAATGCTTGCTGAAAGCGCAGAGAGATTGATGAACTTCTCGCCTCGTTGAATAGCGGTTTGTAATTCTGGGCGGCCATCGGTGGGCTCAAGCCAACTGTCGTTTTTTTCTAACGCAGGGTGAGTGTTTTGCGATAGGCATTGAGTTGTTGTGGATTGCCTGCCAGTAGCAGTCGGTATTTCACACGACTGGCAGGACCTATCAGTCCACTATTAAGCACATCATCATGATGTGCGATGACTTTTGGCGCGAGTCGAAAGAAGTTCATGCCGACATCGGGTTCGTCAACAATGTAGCCGCTGGGTTTGAGAGTTAATTCACCGAGAGAGATGTCTTGTTGTTGTACTAATGACTTTAGCTCTGGTGCGAGAATAACTTGGCCTATGGTTGGTGGCTGTGTGTAAAGCGACTCACCACGCCATTGCAATTGACCGCGAAGCGATAGTTTTCGCTAACTCCTTTAACTTGAACAAGTTGAGTGTCGTCACCAATAAAAATAACGCTTGGGAATTCGGTGATAAGTGCAGTACGTAGGCCTTGTTGTTCTGCGCGTTCACGCCATTCGTTAGGAATGGATTCTGTTCGCTCAAGTACAAGATCAGCGGCAAGCGCAGATGACTTTTCTAACGTCAGACTCTGAGCAACACGGTTGGTGAGGAAACGAACGGTGCTTAGTGCTGTTACCGCAACCAAAAGGGCGGCGAAATACAACGCCAATATCGACTCATACGAAGCGGCCGTTGACGAGTATAAGTGTTCGATCACATCGTTCAGCCAAGGTGGCATCGTGTGTGATTAATAGCAGCGTGGTGTCATGCTGCTGGCGTAAATCGAACAGCAGATCTTCAATTAAGGCGCCGGTTTTATTATCCAGATTACCGGTGGGTTCATCTGCGAACAGCACCTTGGGTTGAGTAGCGAATGCCCGTGCGATAGCCACACGTTGTTGTTCACCACCTGAGAGTTGGTTGGGCTTGTTATCGAGTTTGTTGGCTAAACCCACTGATGCGAGGGCTGCTTTGGCAGTTTGATCTGGGTTGGCAGCTGTTGCGATCTCTAGAGGTAGTCGTACATTCTCTAGTGCGCTCATGCCGGGGACGAGATGAAATTGCTGAAAGACAAAACCAATATCTTTTCGGCGAAGTGCAGCAAGGTCTTCTTCGTCTAAACAGTCTAAAGTGAATTACCCAATAAGCTAATGGCACCTGCGCTGGGTTGATCAAGGCCAGCAAGTAAACTCAGTAGTGTGGTTTTTCCAGAGCCTGATTCACCCACAATAGCCACAGCTTCACCGTGTTTGACCTGCAAATGGACTCCCTGCAGGATGTCGAGTGTGTCACCACTGGGTGTGATGAAGTGTTTATCAAGCGATTGAGCAGTTATGGCGAAGTTAGTGCTATTCATTCTGTTATGTATGTTCCAGGTAGGTGCAGTGAAAGCCTCTACTTGGTTAGTCGTTGGTGACAGCTTAAGTTCCGCCTATGGTATCGCTGAAGAGGCGGGTTGGGTGGCTTTGCTTAGAAAGCACATGGCCTCTACCGATCCTAACGTCCAAGTCGTTAATGCGAGTATTTCAGGTGATACCACGTTTGGTGGTGTGGAGCGCTTACCAACATTAATCTAAATGAGTATGCACCTTCGTTGGTGATCATCGAGCTTGGTGGTAATGATGGCTTGCGTGGGTTTAATTTGAAAAAAACCGAAGAGAATTTGCGCCAGATGGTCCGCTTAGTTGCGCAGAGTAACGCCAAGGCAGTGTTAGTGGGTATGCAGATCCCCGCCGAACTATGGTCCTTTTTATAGTAGTCGTTTCGCAGGCCTTTATAAAAAAGTGGCTGATTCTGAGAATGCGGCATTAGTGCCATTTTTGCTTGAAGGTGTCGCTGAGGATCAATCGTTATTTCTTGATGATGGTATTCATCCAAATGAGAAAGCACAGCCGATCATTTTGCAGAATGTGCTTAATGCATTGAAATAAAAAAGGGCAGTGTTAACTGCCCTTAAGAGATTATTTTTTAGTGGCTTGAAGTAGCACTAAGGTTCCTGCAATACCCGCAATCACGGATGCGCCAATGATGCCAAGCTTGGCTTGCGTGATGAGTTCTGGGTGACCTAGGTATGCAAGGTCTGCGATAAAGATCGACATAGTGAAGCCAATACCGCCAAGTAACGATGCGCCAGCAATGTGTTTCATATTTACACCGGTAGGTAACTTAGCGAATCCCATCTTTACTGCGATCATCGCGGCTCCTGTGATGCCAACAAATTTACCGAACAACAAACCTGCAGCGATACCAATGGTGACAGGATGAGCCAAGCTACTGAGGAAGTTGTCGAACTGAATGACAACACCTGCGTTAAATAACGCAAAGATTGGCAAGATGATCAAAGCTACCCAAACGTGCATCGAATGCTCTAAGCGTTGTAGTGGTGTTTGTACACCGTGAATACCAGTCTCGAAGGTTTGCACCACGGCAACCATGTTTTCATTCTTTAAGATGCTGTCGCCTTCCTTGTAGGTTTCATCGAAACGATAAAGCAACTCGCGCATGCGACGTGAAAAGCGCCGGGTTCAAAGCGAGGTTTTGTTGGAATGGTAAAGGCGGTAATGACGCACCGGCTAAGGTGGCGTGAACGCCAGATTGAAGTAAAGCTAACCACAACAAAATGCCAACAAATAAATAAGGCTGAGGGCGGCGAATACCAAAGAAGTTCATCGCAACTAACAATCCAACGATGGCAGCGCCAACAACCAGATACTGCATTTGTAGATCAGCAGTGTAGAAAATCAGCGATGACGAGAACGGCGCCAAGGTCATCTACGATCGCAAGTGCGACTAGGAAGGTAATCAGTGCTTTCGGTACACGACCTGCAAGCAGTGCAATAACGCCTAGAGCAAAGGCGATGTCTGTTGCCATTGGGATACCCCAACCGCGAAGGTCGGTTGGATCGTCAACCAAAAAAGCAAAGGTCAATGCTGGGATAGCCATACCGCCAATCGCAGCAAAGATGGGTAGGGCGGCAGCTTGTGGGTCGGCAAGCTCGCCAACCAGGAATTCGCGTTTTAGTTCTAGGCCAACGACTAAGAAAAAGAGTGTCATTAAGCCATCATTAATCCAATGGTGGAGGGTTTTGGTCATGCCGAACTCGCCAATCGCAAAACCACCTTCAATATGAAGCATGTGCTCGTAATAGGGACCAAGAGCGGTATTTGCCATGACCAGCGCCACGAGTGCAGCAGCCATCAATACAAAACCTGAGGTGGTTTCTTGTTTTACGAACTGTTCAAAAGGAGTGGCAATTTGATCGAATTGCTCTTCCCATCGGGCCTTGATGGTGCCTTTTTTGTCATCGTCAAACTTAAGATTAGAGTTGCTCATGAGGAACCTGTTATGATTGCTTTTACAAGAAGACAGCGATTATAGATAACTCATAGGGATTGTTACCCCAATTCCATAGATGATTGCCTAAAAGTCAGCTTTGACGGAATAGATTGCTTTATTAACTAGCTGTTTTTTATATAAAAATAATAAATTATTTTGAATATAGATCACTATCTATGAAAAAGTTAGAAATGATTTATTGGTATAGGTCGTTGCGCCTTTCCTATGCTTCACGAGCAAGATGGACATAGTACCCATTGTCCCTCGACACTAAGCACAGGAGTTTTAACATGGCCTCAAAAGCATATGATGCAGGCGTAAAAGAATACCGCGACATGTATTGGACCCCGGACTACGTTCCGTTGGATACCGATTTGCTCGCATGTTTTAAGTGTACTGGTCAACCAGGCGTACCTAAGGAAGAAGTTGCAGCAGCGGTTGCAGCAGAATCATCAACTGGTACATGGTCAACAGTATGGTCAGAGCTTCTGACTGACATGGAATTCTATAAGGGTCGTTGTTACCGCATCGAAGATGTACCTGGTGACGACAACGCTTTCTATGCATTCATTGCATACCCTCTAGACCTTTTCGAAGAAGGTTCTGTTGTAAACGTATTGACCTCTTTGGTTGGTAACGTTTTCGGTTTCAAGGCATTGCGTCATTTGCGTCTTGAAGACATCCGTTTCCCTATCGCATTCATCAAGACTTGTGGTGGTCCACCAGCTGGTATCCAGGTAGAACGTGATCGCTTGAACAAGTACGGTCGTCCTTTGTTGGGTTGTACCATCAAGCCTAAGTTGGGTTTGTCAGCTAAGAACTACGGTCGTGCTGTATACGAATGTTTGCGTGGCGGTTTGGACTTAACCAAAGACGACGAGAACATCAACTCACAACCATTCATGCGCTGGCGTGATCGTTGGGACTTCGTTGCAGAAGCGATTCATAAAGCTGAAGCTGAGACTGGCGAGCGTAAGGGTCACTACCTTAACGTTACTGCTGCAACTCCTGAAGAGATGTACAAGCGTGCTGAATACGCTAAAGGACTGGGCATGCCAATCATCATGCACGACTTCCTGACTGGTGGTTTCACTGCTAACACAGGTTTGGCTAACTGGTGTCGTGACAACGGTATGTTGTTGCACATCCACCGTGCGATGCACGCTGTAATCGACCGTCACCCAGCTCACGGTATTCACTTCCGCGTACTCGCTAAGTGTCTACGTCTGTCAGGTGGTGACCAGCTTCACACCGGTACTGTTGTAGGTAAGTTGGAAGGTGACCGTCAATCTACTCTTGGCTTCGTTGATCAATTGCGTGAAGCATTTGTTCCTGAAGATCGCTCACGTGGTGTTTTCTTCGACCAAGACTGGGGTTCAATGCCAGGTGTATTCGCAGTAGCTTCTGGTGGTATCCACATTTGGCACATGCCAGCTCTTGTAACTATCTTCGGTGATGATGCATGTTTGCAGTTCGGCGGTGGTACTCAGGGTCACCCATGGGGCAACGCAGCAGGTGCAGCAGCTAACCGTGTTGCATTGGAAGCTTGTGTTAAAGCTCGTAACGAAGGTCGTGAGCTTGAGCGTGAAGGTAAGGACATCCTTACTGCAGCAGCAGCTCATAGCCCAGAACTTGCTATCGCAATGGAAACTTGGAAAGAGATCAAGTTCGAATTCGATACCGTTGATAAGTTGGACGTTAATTAATCGTTTGACGATTGTTTAAACGTTAACAGATACATAAAGAGGAAAAGATTATGTCTAACGGCCACGAAATTGGTGATTACCAGACAGCTAATACTCTCGAGACTTTCGGCTTTTTGCCAAAGTTCACTCAAGACGAAGTTTTCGACCAGATTGAGTACTTGATTGCTCAAGGTTGGACTCCTGCGATTGAGCATGAGCATCCATCACAGTCGTCAAACCACTACTGGACTATGTGGAAACTGCCATTCTTCGGTGAGAAGGATTTGAATGCAGTATCTGCAGAGATTGAAGCTTGCCGTCGTGCTTACCCAGACCACCACGTGCGTCTGATCGGCTACGACAACTACACTCAGAGCCAAGGCGTGTGCTTCGTAGTACACGAGGGTCGTTAATTTAGCGACTCGCTCCGTGTAGTGGCGACCTGCCGGTGGGGTAGGTCAACGAATAACGCTAATCGATAGCAGGTAAGAAAATGGCACAAAGTGCGAATTCAAGTTTAAGCGGACGTGAACTTGCGTTGGAACGACGCAAGGCGATGTCATCCGGTGGTAAAGCAGCTTTGGGTAATGCTGCTCCTCAGGCAGCAGCATCTGCACCATCGGCAACTGCCGCCCTAGGCGCGCAGCGGCTGTCCCGTCTTCTACTTCTGCATCTGGCGGTGCTCGTGAAGCCTCACTGGCACGTCGTAAAGCTCTGTCTAAGAGCGGTAAATCAGCCGTAACAGGTGTTAGCCGTTCACGTACAGCAGCGGACGTAAATAAAAGTAAAAAAGCGGCACCTGTTGCTTCTCCTGAAAAGGTGAGTAATGAAGGTGGCTGCGGCTGTGGCTGCGGTGGCAAGAAAGAGGAGTGCAAAGCGCAAATCTCTACTCGCTCATCAAAGTCTTCACGTTCTCGTAAGCGGACCCAACGCAAAGCAATTCAGACGAGCACATGTAAAGCAGCTTCATTGGCACGACGTAAGGCGTTGTCAACTCGCGGTAAAGCGGGAATTTCTAAATCTGGCATGAGTGAAGCGCAAACGGCGCGTGCAGCAAACCCTCAGCTTTCGGGTCGTGAGTTGGCTAAAGCGTTGCGTGAGAATCGCAGTAAGCGTGGTTCAACAGGTCAGAAAAAATCAGCACCAGCGGGTCGTCGTCGTAAGGCGTCAGACATGATTGATGGTGGTGCTCAGGATGCGACTTGGAAGGTTGGTGTAAGCGAAACGTCACACGGTCAATCTGTGACTGGCACCATGGTAGGTCGTGATAAAGATGTAACTGGTGATGAGGCAAGCACTTGTCGCGCAATCACTGGTACTGAATATATGGGTGCTGACGTATTCCGTGATTTCTGTGAGTCAGATCCGGCTAAAGCAGTTCGTCGCACCGGCAAAACAACCACTGCAGGTGGCAATAGCGTCACTGGTAATAAAGTGGGCCGCGCATCGAAGGTGACTGGTGATGAGCCAGGTACATGTCAGCGCGTCACTGGCGCTCAATACGCAAGTGCAGGTCAAATGAAAATGCACTGTGGTACTGAGTTAGAAACGTCAGGTCGTCGTACTTATATGGATGAAACCCGCCAGGGAAAGTCAGTAACCGGTAATAACCCAGGCCGTTCGCAGCGTGTTACTGGTAATGAGTCTGGCTCAAATCGTCCCTTAACAGGTACACAATATACAAACATTGAAGTTGGTAACTCTGCTCCAGCTAAAGTCGGCATGAGTAACACTCTGCGTGGCGGTAGTGTGACAGGCACCATGGTTGGTCGTCGTGAGCGTATGACCGGTGATGAAGCAGGTAGCTGTAAAAATGTCACTGGTGATGACTACGTTGGCCAAGAACAATACTCAGGTTTCTGTTCTGCAAAGCCAGAGCCTAAAGATCGTAAAGTGGGTGTGAGTAACACTATGGGTGGTCGCCCAGTGAGTGGCACTATGACGGGTCGTTCGATGCGTGTTACGGGTGATGAGCCGGGTACATGTACCTCAGTGACTGGCACGCCTTACGCATCACGTGAGCAGTACGCAACTTACTGCGAAGAGCCTGCAACTAATTCAGCGAAATCTCGTATGACCCCAAGTGAGCGTCGTATGGGATCAGTGATGACCGGTATTCAACCAGGTATTGGTGGTGTAATGACCGGCGCGAGCAAAGGCGCTTGCGAAGCAGTGAGTGGTACACCTTATGTAGGTGATGACCAAGCTGCAGAAGCTTGTGGTATTCCAGCGCCTGCGGAAACTGAAGGTGATTTCACGATTGAATCTTCACCGGTGCATGCTTCATTAGGTGGTGGTTCCGATCAAGTTACAGGTGCACGTTATGAGCGCGGCAACATTACCGGACCATTCGGTATGGCTAGCGGCAAGGTAACTGGTACTGAAGATGCACGCTTTGGACCTAAGCAAGCACGTCCAGCTGAGCCTGTTGAGGGCGATGCAGAACAAATTGATGGTCGCGTAAAGAGTCGTATTACTGGCGAAGGTCAGAATGCCGGCTTGAAGATTACCGGTGATGACTGGGGTCGTAATGAGCGCGTAACAGGTACTGAAGGTATGTCTTCAACCTCACGTAACCAGACTGTTCGTGGTGCAGCCAGGAATGAAATGGGTGCGCGCGGTGCGAAAGAGCGTGTTGAAGCGCCTCAGCCTGTAAGCAAAGTGACTGGTGCAAGTGGCAACACTGATCAGGGTTCTTTAATAACTTATTCAGGCGGAGCGCGCGGCTAATAGCCGGTTTGTTAAACGATGTTACGTTCGATTCAACCACGACAGAACACATTAGGTAGGGCGCCAAGTCGTCGTCCTGCTGCGACTGCTGCTCGTCGTGGTTATTCAGCTCGACATTCATCTCACGCACTTGTGCGTTCTGATGATAATGTACGTTTGGCTGATTACGAACAGCGTATTAAGTCATCGTTTGACGACATTGTGCCTACTTTAAAGCGGATTTCAGCAAAGCAGCATGAGTCTGATTTTGTCTCACAAGCTCAACATATTGCTAAAACCGAACTTGGCTTTGAGTTGCCAATGGATGTTTTAAATGATGCTTGGGTTGATCAACTCGACATGCGTCGCTTATTTGCGTGGGCTGTATTTGAAACTTACCGTCGTTACACCGACGACTTTAATGCTCGTGATCCATTAGCAAGTAGCCAAGATGCTGGTTTTG
The DNA here is from genome assembly GCA_038144195.1 of Gammaproteobacteria bacterium. Taxonomy (GTDB): domain Bacteria; phylum Pseudomonadota; class Gammaproteobacteria; order Chromatiales; family Chromatiaceae; genus VMDJ01. Next base: position 1,516,210 of record JAYQNH010000002.1, read on the forward strand.
ATGCGTTCTTGCAAAGCTGTGGTTTCCACACCTTAGATGTAACGCCTTGTGCAGATGGTCGTTTAGCGCACGTTGTTCGCTACGTATTGCGATTACCACAGTCGGCGGTTCGTCGTAAATCACATGCAGGTGCCACCTTTGATATTGAAGACAATATTCAGAAGTGGACCAAGGTTGAAATGTTGCGTCATCGTGAAGCAACACCAAACGAAGCAAGTGAGCCAACACATTATCTAAAGACAGTGGTTTACCACTTCAGCTCAGTTGATCCTGATCATCAGGGTTGTGCTGCGCATGGAAGTGATACTGCGGTTGCCGCAAAAGCTGGACTAGATCGTTTGATCGGATTCCGTGAGGCGATTGAAGCGAGCTACTGTTGTGGTGCATCTGTTGATTTATTGTTGATTGGTTTAGATACCGACACTGATGCCATAAAGGTCCATGTACCGATCAAAACGGCAATATCGATTTAGATCGTTCTATCGATGTGTTGGCATTATTTGATGAGACCCAAGGTCTATCAGCGAGTGATGCATCTAAAGCGATTGATGCGGCTATTACAGAATGTAACGCGTCGGTTCAATCAGGCATGCAGCGTTTTATCGCGCAGCTGATTGAAAATAATTTTTCACAGATTGCTTATGTAAAGAGTAATCACGGTGGTCATTACCCAGACATTGGCCATGCGGAGCGCTTTATTGGTGCTGGTGTGGGCTTTGAAGAAGTGCAGCTGCGTAATCTGATGTATTTCTCTTACCTCGACACGGTTGAAGAAGCGACTACAGACCTAGATGTTGGTGTGAAGATTTTTAGTGGTTTGAATGTGGCACATGGGTTGCCTATTCCTTTCGTGATTCGTTTTGATTATCACGGACAAGTGCCTGGATCAAAAGATCGAGCACAACAACGTTGTTCACGCGTAACCGATGCGCTTACGCAACGTTATAAAGATTTATTTGATCGTGGCTTGTTGCATGTCATGCAGGTTGCTCGCGATTTACATCAAGGCGGTGCACTAAATGTGTTTGCTTGCACAGCTGATACACAAGAGGTAGGGGCTCACTAATGAAAATCTGCCAAGTGATTAGACCGTTGGTGTCAACAAATCGTATTGCTGAGATGGCGCATAAGCACCTTCAAGTTGTACGTGATGGAAGTTCGATGGCTGTTGCCGTGGATGCAGTAGGCGCGAAGCCAGATGACTGGGTTATCTGTGTGGGTAGTTCTGCAGCACGTGAAGCAGCAGGTAGTAAAGGTTATCCAAGTGATCTCACTATTGTGGGCATCATTGATAAGTGGCCACCTGAAGGCGAAGAGGCTTAAGGGATGGTTATTTTACAGGTTGAAGGTTCATTAACCTGTACCTCGCGAGTCGAGGGGTTAAAACATTCGGTATTTCGAATTGTTCGAGATACCGCGGGCAAGCGCCAAGTGGCAAGTGACCCTGTGGGTTGTAAGCCAGGTGATTGGGTCTTTTTATCAACCGGAACAGCGGCTCGTTTTGGGTGCGGTGATCCGGAAACGCTCACAGATCTTTCGATCTTGGGCATTATCGACCAGTGGCCTCCACTGGAAGAAACTGGCGCGAAAGCGTCGTAATGAAAGTCTATTAAAGACTGATTTGACAGGAGAAAACGATGGCAAATGAAAACTACGGTATTGCACTGGGTATGATCGAAACACGTGGCTTGGTACCAGCTATCGAAGCTGCAGATGCTATGACAAAAGCAGCGGAAGTACGTCTGATCGGTCGTGAATTCGTCGGTGGCGGTTATGTAACCGTACTGGTGAGAGGTGAGACTGGTGCGGTTAACGCAGCAGTACGCGCAGGTGCAGACGCGTGTGAACGCGTAGGCGATGGATTGGTAGCAGCGCACATCATTGCGCGTCCACACCGGGAAGTTGAACCGGTGATTGCTGCACGTTAATTGGTGGTCGAGAGTTCTCGAAGCAACTTTTATTTTTTTGACTTTTTGGAGATAAGACAATGTCAAATGATTACGGTAATGCACTGCGTATGATCGAAACCCGTGGCCTGGTTCCAGCTATTGAAGCTGCTGATGCGATGACTAAAGCGGCGGAAGTACGTCTAATCGGTCGTGAGTTCGTTGGTGGCGGTTACGTAACCGTTTTGGTTCGTGGTGAAACTGGTGCGGTTAACGCTGCAGTTCGTGCAGGCGCTGACGCATGTGAGCGTGTAGGTGACGGCCTTGTTGCTGCGCACATCATTGCACGTCCTCACCGTGAGGTAGAGCCAGTATTGCCTACTGGTTCAGCTGACTAATATTTGTCAGTGAGCTAAAACTATTATTTTAGCTCGTGATTTTTGGGGCTCCAATGGGGCCCCAAATATCTTTACTTCATTGCATTATGTGATGAGGTCTGCCTGTTTTGCATATTGTGGTAACAACTTACTATTGAGTTGTTATGTATCCCTATGTAGCGTATAAATTCTTCATTCAACGGTAACTTAAGAATCGATTATTCGGAGATATCTTTTGAGTAGCGAGTGGAAGCAAAGAGGCAAACCAGAGCGACTAGAGCGTCGTTATATATTTGAGGATTATGATTCTCTTAGAGATTTTTTAGATCGTGCTGCTGAACTCTCTGAGCAGTGTGATTTTTACCCTGATATGGGTTTCGGCAAAGATTACGTCAACGTCACTATTCACAGTGAAGAAGGCGAAGAAACGTTAGCCGATCATTTAAAAGAATTTTCAGTCAAGCTTGATGCGCTTGGCGGCTTTGTGAGCTGATTATGCGTATTGCCATCGGAAGCAACAAAGGGGGCGTTGGCAAAACTACTTTAGCAATCAATATTGCTTCAGCCTTAAGCCAAAATCACTCTGTCGTTATTGTTGATGCTGATCCACAACGTTCAGTATCTCATTGGAAGTCAATCGCCGGCGACAAAAACAATTTAGACGTGGTCTCACTTGGTCAGAAAGATGAGATTCTCACGGTGGCTAAACATTACGATCATTGCATCATTGATTGCCCGCCTTCGGTTGAGATGGAAGCGACAATTGAATCAATGCTCGCTGCTGAATTCTTTTTGATCCCGGTGTTGCCATCACCATTAGATTTATGGGCATCTTTGCGCATTGAGGAAGAGTTGACTCGTGTTCGTGAAGAGGGGAATGCCTCGCTGAAAGCGGCATTGGTTTTAAATCAGGTCGAACCACGTACCAAGCTTTCATCACAAGTGGCAGATGTGTTGAAGCAATTATCAATCCCTAACCTTGAAACCCAGATACGTCGACGCGTTGTTTTTCGTAATGCGATTCTAGATGGGCGCAGTGTTTTTGAGGCGGGCAAAAAAGGACAAGATGCAGCGGCTGAGATATCAGCCGTGCTTAACGAAATACTTTAATGGAGTCTCATCATGGCTGACGATAAAACAGCAAATAAACTTATGTCTTCTATTGCAGCAGTTAAAGAGTCTGATGCTGCTGTTAAAACGACTAAGAAAGCGGCAAAAAAAAAGCACCAGCTAAAAAAGTTGCTGCAAAAAAAAGCTACTGCAAAGCCAGCTGCTAAAAAAGTTGCTGAAAAGCCTTTACCAGCCTTGTCGACACGTCGTGTATGGCCTGATTAAATTCGATTTGTTTATTCAGCTTGAATCTATAGCTGAAGGTCACTTATGATTCAGCCTCTTGTATAGAGGCTGATCTATGGAACCTAACGACAACCCCCTCATTACCTCCGCCGTTGAGATACCCGAATACATTATTCGGCATACCACCCTCAGGCAGTTCCAGATTTTTGAAGCAATCGTTCGTCTTGGCAGCTTTACGCGTGCAGCCGAGGAGCTATTTCTTACTCAGCCTACGGTCTCAATGCAGACCAAAAAGCTTTCCGACTCGATCGGTCTTCCTTTATTAGAGCAGGTGGGTCGTCGGGTTCAACCGACTGAAGCGGGTAGAGAGCTCTACACCTCTGTGAGAACGATTTTCCAAACGCTTTCTAATGTTGAGATGGCAGTTTCGGATCTGAAGGGTGTCCGTCGAGGACGATTAAGACTGGGGGTTGTAACAACTGCGAAATATATTGCACCGCGCTTGATGGGTGGTTTTAGTGATAAGTATCCAGGGGTTGAGCTAGCGCTTAAAGTTTCAAACCGAGAGCGTGTTGTTGATCGCATGCTCAATGGTGTTGATGATCTTTATATTATGGGTCAGGTTCCCTCTGATCTGACAGATATCGAGTCACATCCCTTTGCACCTAATCCGCTGGTAGTTATTGCACCTCAAGGTCATCCTTGGGTTGGCAGAAAAGAGCCGGTCACTATCGAAGAGCTTGCAGAGCATCCGCTGATTCTCCGTGAAACGGGATCGGGTATTCGTGACACGGTTTTGAGGTTGTTTTGAAGAGAAAGGTTTGCGTCCCAATGTCCGTATGGAGATGGGAAGTAATGAGGCGATCAAGCATGCCGTTGTGGCAGGTTTGGGTGTTTCGGTGATTTCTTTACATACCATCACACTGGAGGGACCAAAGGGACCGGTTGCTATCGTTGATGTAGAGCAGTTCCCGATCATGAAGCAGTGGTTTATTGCTTACCCAAAATCAAAAGATTTATCGCTCGTGGCTAAAACCTTTTTGGATTATGCGATTAATTATGAGGCTTCGATGCGAAAAGCTTTAATGCATGCCTGGCCAATGGGTGTGAGAAGGGTAAGTTGGATAAACTTATGGAAGTCAAATAATCACCTTAGAGTCGGCGAGTTTTTTCTGCCATACGATGAGTTGATAGATTGTTGTTAAAACGTTTGATGTCATCCAGTGGTATCCAGCCAATTTGGTGAGATTCGTTGTTGCCCGGGATGGCCAGTTGGTCGTCAACTTGAAACAAAAACCTAACATCAAAGTGTTCGTGTCGATGTTCCTTGTCGCTTTCAGTGATGGCGTGTACATCGACATCAAAAATAGCTTCACTTAGCGGCTTAATATCTTCTAGGGCTAAGCCAGTCTCTTCCATCGCTTCTCGGCGAGCGACCTCAAACATATTATGTTCGCCATCAGCATGTCCACCGGGTTGGAACCAACGATTCAGTTTCTTGTGATGCATCAGAATGACGTGATCATGGTGTTGATTAACGATCCATGCTGAACCTGTCAGGTGACCATGATTTTCACTTCTTTCAAAGCAGGTATCATGATCTCGCACAAACTCTGCAATGCGTGTCTTAAAAGCCGCCTCATTAGCGAAGGGCGTGCGGTAGGCTTTAAGTAAATCGAGTAGATGGTTGCGATGCATGGCTTACGTCCTAGAGGGGTTATGTAAGGCATGAATCGCTGCGGCTGCAGCTTCGTCAACATCAGCTTCACTACCAGCAATCGTTAAACGACCAAAAGCACCAACGCTTTTACGTCAACTAAGGTGATGTTTGCTGCTTTCTCTGCTTGATTAGCAGCATAAATGATATAGCCAGCTGGATCACACTCTAGGATGAACATACTTTGGCCTGGCAAAATCATTGAGCCGCGACGGTCTTGACGGTTAATCACCACAGTGTGGTCTGGCATCATGCCGCGAATAGTTTCTTGCCAAGCAATGGTTGGCGGCACGCGGTTATCAATTGTAGGTCTCGAGTTTGCGAAGAACGGCATGTCCAGCTTCACGGACATCACTTTGATCTCGTTGGTGGATAACCATAGAGCCGTATGCACGTTCAACGACCAATTGTGATAAGTGAACGCGTGTTGCTTTTAGAGCGGCATCGGTAATTCGGATGGACAGCCATGCCCGGTGCAACTTCTATCCAAAGACACGCGTCACCCGGAACAGGTAAGAAGCCTTGAGACACTGTTGCCATATACGCCGCAAGCTGAGGCTGTAATGCGTCAATGTAGACGTAGGTTCTAAGGTTGATACTGCGTGTGTCCATAAGTCTTAAAGCTGAGTTGTTTTAGAACGCCTTTCCGGCATCATTTTCATTAAGCAACTCAGTAGCACGAGCTTGAGCCTGATCTAATGTGTTAAAGATATTTTTCTCGCCAATGCGATCTAATAAACCGAGATGACCTAAACGACGTTTAACGCGACTTGACATGCCGGAGATGAGAACGGGACGATCCTTACTCAAGTCTTCAAGCGCAAGGCTTTCTATTGCGAGCGAGGATGATACACCGATAAGAGGCGCATTTTCTAAATCAATGATAAGCACTTCGTGCTTATCGGGTAATGTTGCAAACTTACGACTAATGCCTTTGGCAAGACCAAAGAACAATGGACCACCAAGTGAGAAGGTAAGGATGTCTCCGCGCTCACTGTGGCGCATTGAGTGGTTATCACGTGGCAAACTGCCTTTGTGAAGTTGATATGAGGTTGATATTGAATCGCTGTGCATTTTTACGAAGCGCTCAATAGTTAAGAGGTTGGCGATGAAGACACCGATTGCCACAGCGGCTATCAGGTCGACAAAAACAGTAAGGCCAATTACGCCGACCATAATGAAGGTGGCTTTTGTAGAAACGCGATAAACACGACGGATAAACGACCAGTCAATGATATCAATGCCAACCTTCATCGCGATACCGGCTAATACCGCTAGCGGTATTTCAGCTGTGAGATCTGCAGCAAGCAAAATGACGAGCAAGAGAATGACCGCACGAGCAATACCTGATAGCGCGGTTTGCGCGCCAGCTTGAATATTCACAACCGTGCCCATTGTGGCGCCAGCACCTGGGATACCGCCAAACAAACCAGAGGCGATATTGCCTAATCCTTGTCCGAATAATTCTTTGTCAGGATTGATTCTTTCTTGGTTAAGTTTTCAGCGATGACCGAAGTGAGCAAGGCATCAATGGTGCCAAGCATGGCAAGAACCACCGCGTCGGTGAGCATGATGCCCATTTGTGCAGCAGTAAAGGTAGGCAACTGAATCTCAGGAAGGCCGGTTGGAATCTCACCAATACGGCGAAGATGATCAGACCCCAAAAATAAGATCGCTACTAAGGTGCCAATCAAAAGAGCCAATAGTTGGGGCGGAATGACAGTGCTCAGCTTTTTCGGAAAAAAGGTCAGTAGCAATAGTGTGCCAACCGCCAAAATAGTTTCATTTATTTGGAGAGTGCTAAATAAACTAGGAAGTGTTTCGAAGGTACCTAATACGCCACCAGGTGGTGTTGCATGACCTAGGAAGGGGCCCAGTTGGAGCACAATTAGGATGATGCCGATGCCACTCATGAAACCCGATACAACGCTATAAGGCATCATAGTCACGTATTTTCCGGCTTTAAGCAGGCCAAATATGATTTGGAAAATACCGGCGAGAATGACGGTGGTGAACGCCATCGCCATACCTTGTTCTGGGTTTGCCGCTATCAGGCTTGCAATGACTGCAGTCATGACAACCGTCATAGGTCCGGTGGGTTCAGAAATCAGCGTTGGGGTAGAGCCAAATAACGCTGCAAATAAACCGACCAGAACAGCGCCGTATAATCCCGCTGCAGGACCAGCACCTGATGCAACGCCAAAAGCAAGTGCCATAGGGAGCGCAATAACGGCTGCTGTAACGCCGCCGAAAAGGTCACCTTTTAGGTTCTTAAAATGGATTTCATTGAGAAAAGGCATCTATTCTCTGCTGATAGGGATAACCGGATACCTTTATATATAACTCACGTATAGATTAAAAAGAGATATTTCTAATGAAACCTATCGATAATTATCGATCCATAATTTGGTAAGAAAATTCATCTAGATAAACCACATAAATAATTGAATTTATTAGATTAATTTTTTTTCTAGCCAATTTTCAAAGAGCTTTTTACATGTGGTTGATATCGATACAGCGGTTGGTTACGTTTTTTTACTGACAGTCAATTCTGTTGGTATAAACCTTGAAAAGTGCAAACTTTTTCCCCGGCGTCGTGAACCGGGGTTTTTTGTACCTAAAGTATTTTCTCAAACACCACCACATCATCCATATCAAAGTAGATTCGCAAATGTTCACCAATGGCGTGATTGTGGTGACTTTGAACCAGGCAATAGATTTGTTGATTATCGTCAACCGCCAGAGTGTAGAGATATTCCGAGCCTCGGAACGCGCGATCAACGATTTCAAACTTAAGTTCACTTAGATCATCATGGATAACGTCATCTGGGCGCAGTAAAAGCTTCACCGCATTACCTGGCGTGAGGCGTTCTTTGTTAATAGGCGTGAATAATCCGAGTGTGGTTCTGACGCGTTGATCCGTTTCAACGGTGCCCTCGATCAAAGCGGACTTACCAACAAACTCAGCAACAAATTGTGTGCTGGGCTGGTGATAGATGGCATAGGGTGTATCCCACTGCTGTAAAACACCTTGATCGATAACCGCAATGCGATCTGCCGTGGCAAACGCTTCGTGATGGTCATGCGTCACCAGTAATGCAGTGCAATGGTCTTTCTTTAAGATTTCTCGAATATCTCGCGCCAATTCTTCACGCAGGCTGCTATCTAAGCTTGAGAAAGGCTCGTCGAGTAATAAGAGTTGCGGGCGAGGCGCCATCGCACGAATTAAAGCAACACGTTGTTGCTGACCGCCCGATATTTGATGCGGATACTTCTCGCTGTGTGCCTCTAATTTGACCAGCAGTAATAGCTCGTTGATGCGAGCATTTCGATCAGGTGTAGACCAATCGCGAAGGCCAAAGCCGACGTTTTCCTCGATGGTTAGGTGTGGGAAAAGAGCAAAGTCTTGGAACACCATACCCACATTGCGCTCTTCGGTTTTTAAATGGGTGTCGTTGGATGAGAAAACACGACCATTCACGCTGATCGAGCCATGAGATATTTTCTCAAGACCGGCAATCGCGCGAAGTAAGGTGGTTTTGCCACAACCCGATGGACCGAGTAGGCAGCCAATCTCGCCTTGTTCTTGGTTTAGTGTCACGTTATGCAAGATGGGTTTCTTGTCGTAGTGAGCTGACACATCGTTGATTTCAATCGCAAGTGTTTGACTGGTCATGATTTAACATCTCGAGTTTTTGTGATCGATCGACTTAAAAAGATCACAGGAATAATGCCTACAGCAACGATGGTGAGTGCATAAGGTGCAGTTTCCATTAAGCGTTCATCAGAGGCTAATTCAAATGCTTTAACGGCAAGCGTGTTGAAGTCAAAGGGACGTAATACGAGCGTTGCGGGCAGCTCTTTTAAGACATCTACAAACACCATCAAAATAGCGGTAAGTAAGCTGCCGCGCAGAATGGGTAGGTGAATCTTGGTGAGGATTTCACGATGTCCATAGCCCATTGTTTTGGCCGCTTCTTCCATGGAGTGCTTGATACGTTCGAGGCCGCTATCCACTGTTTGTAAAGAAAGCGTCAGAAAGCGAATCAGATAAGCGAATAACAATCCTGCCAAGCTTCCACTGAGTAATAGACCGGTTGATACATCAAAGTTTTCACGCATAAAACTATCGAGTGAGTTATCAAACCAAGTGAGTGGTATCAAAACTCCAATTGCTACAACGGTACCTGGCATGGCGTAACCCAAGCTGCTGATGCGCATCACAGGATTCATCCATGCGCTTTTGTTTAAACGTTTGCCGTAGGCAAAAATCACCGCAACCGCGAGTATAAATAACGCGCTGATTAAGGCGAGCTCTACCGAATGTGTAATCAGTTGCAGGTAGTCAGATGAGATTGCTTCACTACCCAGTGAAATCCACCAGGTCAAAAATTGTGCAGCGGGGATGAGAAAGCCAAAAGCGACCAGTGCGCTACAAAAGACTATTGCGCTCATTTTGGCTTTTCCAAGCAAGGGAATACGATCGATAGCTTGATGACGTTGGCTGGTGTGATGGTAGCGAGCATGACGTCTTGAGTACTGCTCTAAAAACACTAAGCTAAAAACAAAAATCAGTAAGATTGAGGCTAATTGTGATGCGCCAACCGCACTATCTAAGCCGTACCAAGTGCGCAGAATGCCGGTGGTGAAAGTGGCGATACCAAAGTATTCGACAGTGCCGTAATCCGCGAGGGTTTCCATCATGGCAATCGATGCGCCGGCAATAATGGCTGGACGAGCAAGCGGTAAGGCAACCGATTTAAAGGTGCGGAAGGGTCCATAACCGAGTGTGCGACTGACGTCGAGCACACAGATGGATTGATTGATAAAGGCTGCGCGAGCTAAAAGATATACATACGGAAACAGCACTAAGGTGAGCATACTGATGGCGCCACCGAGTGATCTTATTTCGGGGAAATAATAGTCGCCATATGACCAATTAAAGGTGTCGCGTAAAAGCGTTTGTATGGGGCCAGCGAAATCAGAAGACCTGTATACGAGTAGGCAATGATGTAAGCGGGTATCGCCATTGGTAGCAACAATGCCCACTCAAAAATGCCACGACCGGGGAACTGACACATACTGGTAAGCCATGCAGCACTTACACCCAGAATAACCGTGCCAAGACCAACGCCAATCATGATGATGAAAGAATTGGTCAGATATTCGGCCAAAACCGTATCGATCAGATGTGACAAAACCTCGCCGTTAGGATCGATGAGGTTTGAAACAATAACGATTAATGGTGTTGCCAACACTAAGGTTAGCAACACCATGACAAGGCGAAGAATCATAGGCTGATATTTAACGCCATCCCGCACGGTCCATTAGCATGACGGCATCTTTATTCAGGCGACCGAGCTCGCTTAAGCTCAGAGTGTCCGCTTTAAAATTGCCCCATGCGGCAAGTGTGGATGACATTTTGATGTTGTCGCGAACAGGGTATTCGCCATTCTTCTCGGCATACCATTGCTGTGCGTGATCACCGCTGAGATATTCGATTAACTTAATCGCATTCGCTTGATTTTTACTGTGCTTGATAATCGCAGCACCCGATACGTTTACATGCGTTCCACGATCATTTTGGTTGGGCCAAAAGACGGCAATCTTTTGAGCAATCGCTTTGCTATCTGCATTGGCGTTCATCATGCCAGCTAAGTAATAGGTGTTGGCGACGGCAACGTCACAGAGACCAGCAACAGCCGCTTTAATTTGGTCGCGATCACCGCCTTGTGGCTTGCGAGCTAGGTTGCGTACTAAATCTTTAGCCCATTGTTGAGTTGCTTCTTCGCCGTTGTGTTTAATCAGTGAAGCAACTAGTGATTGGTTGTAGATGTTATTAGAAGATCGAATGCAAATACGTTTCTTCCACTTTGGATCAGCTAATGCTTCATAGGTTGAGAGCTCTTTGGGATCAAGGCGACCTTTGACATACATAATCGGACGAGCACGCAGAGATAGACCGACCCATTGCTTATCGCTGTCGCGATAGTGAGCAGGAATATTTTTATCTAGTAGGGCAGAGCTAAAGGTAGCTGTGATCTTGGCTTCTTTTGCTCGATGTAATCGGCCGGCATCCGTAGTGATGAGAATGTCAGCAGGGGTATTGCGACCTTCTTTAACGATGCGAGTTAGCAGTGCATCATCTTTACCTGTAATCAGTTTAACGGTGATACCGGTTTCTTTGGTGAAGTCATCCAAAATAGGTTTGATAAGAGCTTCTTTGCGTGCTGAATAGACATTAAGGCTTTCTGCAGCATAAACAGTTAATGCACTCATGCTGAGTATCATTGCTAAAGCAGTCACAAAAATGCGGTTGATCGATTTCATTGATAGTTACCTGTAACGAGGGGGTTAATCAGTGAAAGCTAATGTAGCAGGAGTAGTTTTATTTGTAAACACAAATGAGAATGATTTGCATTTAGATTTAAATTAAGCTGATTTAGTCAACTTTTTGCTATTTCGGTCAATTTAATTAAGGAGAAGCTCTTCGAGCATCCGCTCGTAGACAGCCGATAAGGTATCCAGGTCTTCAACACTTACGCATTCGTTCAATTGATGGATGGTGGCGTTGAGCGGTCCTAACTCAAGGACTTGTGCGCCAGTCGGGGCAATAAAGCGACCATCCGAGGTGCCACCTGAGGTGGAAAGCTCGGTGTCATAACCCGCGATTTCTTTGATCGCTACCTTTGCAGCATCGACTAATTCACCTTCGGCGGTGAGGAAAGGCATGCCAGACAATGTCCAGTCGATTTCATAGTCCAAGCCGTGCTTTTCAAGTAACTCTGTCACTGTGCGCTCAAGCTTATGATGATTAGTCTCGGTTGAATAACGCCAGTTGAATAGAATCTCGCAGGTGCCAGGAATAACGTTGGTCGCGCCTGTACCAGCAGAGATATTGGAGATCTGGAAAGTGGTCGGTGGGAAATGATCGTTACCTTGATCCCATTCCACAGAAACCAAATCATTTAAAAATGGCGTGACTAAATGCACAGGGTTCTTGGCAAGGTGTGGGTAAGCCACATGACCTTGTTTACCTTTAACAACTAAGCGTGCATTGTGTGAGCCGCGTCGACCATTCTTAACAACATCACCGACATGTTTAGTTGAAGAAGGTTCGCCGACTAAACACCAATCCATTTTTTCATTACGCTCCTCAAGCGTCTCAACGACCTTGACGGTACCGTTGATGCTAGGCCCTTCTTCATCGCTGGTAATGAGATAAGCGATAGAGCCTTTATGATCTGGATGGTTGGCAACAAAGCGTTCAGTTGCGGTGATCATCGCAGCCAATGAGCCTTTCATGTCAGCAGCGCCTCGACCGAAGAGTAAGCCTCCGCGTATTTCTGGCTTGAAGGGGTTAGAGTCCCAACGATCGAGTGGGCCAGTTGGTACAACATCGGTATGACCAGCAAAACAAAATACGGGCGCTTCGGTACCACGGCGTGACCAGAAGTTATCGACATCATCAAAGCGCAAGTTTTCGTTAGCAAAACCACAGGCAGCTAAACGATTCATCATGGTTTCTTGGCAGCCAGCATCCTCAGGAGTGACTGATTCGCGACTGATAAGATCAATGGCAAGGTCTAGCGTGTTTGACATGTGTGTTCCTGTTTGTCCTTAGCTAAGTTTGGCAGCGTATTCATCGACTGAAAAGCCGACCAGGCAGAGGTTTTTAGAGGTGAGTACTGGACGTTTGATCATACTGGGATTTTCGATCATCAAATCAATAGCCGAAGTTTCGTTAATTGAAGCTTTCTGATCATCAGGCACTTTACGCCAGGTGGTGCCACGTTTATTGAGTAGGGTTTCCCAGCCAAGCGCTTTGCACCAAGTGGTTAGTTGCTTGCGATCGACACCTTCTTTTTTGTAGTCGTGAAAGGTGTAATTGATGTTGTTGTCAGATAACCATTTGCGCGCTTTTTTAATCGTGTCGCAATTTGGTATGCCGTATAGATGCATCGTTCAGCGGATTCCTAAAAGAACGTGAATGAAAAAAGCCGGCTTAATCGCCGGCTTTGCTGTTTAAATGTCGCGAAGTAATTCGTTGATGCCGACCTTGCCAAGAGTTTTGGAGTCAACCTTTTTAACAATTACTGCACAATACAGACTGTACTTGCCATCTTTCGAGGGAAGGTTGCCTGATACAACAACCGAGCCTGCCGGTACACGACCGTAAAGGATCTCATCATTCTCGCGATCGTAGATGCGGGTTGATTGACCGATGTAAACGCCCATCGAGATAACCGAACCTTCCTCGACGATAACGCCTTCAACGACTTCTGAGCGTGCGCCAATGAAACAGTTATCTTCAATGATGGTAGGCGCTGCTTGCAGCGGCTCAAGTACGCCACCGATGCCTACACCGCCAGAAAGGTGAACATTTTTACCAATCTGCGCACATGAGCCGACGGTTGCCCATGTGTCGACCATGGTGCCTGAATCAACGTAGGCGCCGATGTTGACATAAGACGGCATCAATACGGTGCTCGGTGCAATGTATGAGCCACGACGTGCTGTTGCAGGTGGTACAACACGAACGCCAGATTCACGGAACTCACGAGAGTTAATATCAGCGTACTTTGAAGGTACTTTGTCGTAATAGTTGGTGAAGCCACCTTTGATGAATTCGTTATCGTTGATACGGAAAGAAAGCAGTACAGCTTTTTTAATCCACTCGTTAACAACCCATTGACCATCACGCTTTTCAGCCACACGAATTTCGCCACGATCCAATTGGTCGATCGCTTCCATAACTGCATCACGCACATTAGTATCAACGTTACGTGGAGTGATATCAGCGCGGTGCTCAAAGGCATCGACGATGATGGATTGAATGTCGCTCATCATGGGCTCCTGAAGTCTGAATTTGAGTGGAGTCGGTAGCTGAAATCGACCGGAAGGGTCGCTTTATCCGAGATCCACTATATTAAAGGTTGCTAATTATATATGAAAGTTGCTGCTAACGGATGGCTGCCTGTCTTGGCGTTATTGGTCGCGGCGTGATTTTGGGGGGCGATTTGGTATCCCTCACGCCAGCTCGAAGCCTTGCATATGTCTGGGGTCTGGCAAACATTGATCAGTTACGGTGCTGTAGTTGTTTTGGTTGGCTTATTCAAAGGGTTCCCGCGATTACCTCAAGTCGATGCGGATAGAAAATATCTGCTGATTCTGTTTTTTGCCGCTGGCTGGACCAATGTGGCATTCGTGTTGGCGGTGCTTTCCAATGAGGTGGTCAGGGTGATGATCTTTTTCTACCTCTCGCCGCTATGGACGATTTTACTGGGTCGTTGGTTGCTTAATGAACACCTAACGGGTGCGTCAAAAGTCGCTTTGAGTGTGAGTTTGCTCGGCGCGGTAGTGATGCTTTGGAATGAGTCGATGCTGAGTACGCCGATTGGCAAAGGAGATGCGTTAGCACTGAGCGCAGGTATGGCGTTTGCGCTGACCAATGTCATGACTAGACGATTGCAGCATTGCAGTACGATGTTAAAGACTCAGGCGACATGGATGGGGGTGGTCGTGATATCTATCGTCATGATTTTGTTGTTGGATGAGCCTATGCCAGATTCGCCGCCGATAGCGTGGGTTGGTGCGATTGCCTTAGGTGTTTTTGGTTTTTTGCTAACAACGCTTTTTGTGGTGTATGCCGTGAGCCAAATGCCGGTACAACGTTCCTCAGTGATCATGTTGTTCGAGGTGGTTGTTGGTGCTGTGAGTGCTTGGTGGCTAGCCAATGAACAGATTGATCTGCAAGAGTGGATTGGTGGTGCGCTAGTGTTAGGTGGCGGTTTGATCGCGGTATTTTTTCAGCCGGAGTCAGAATGAATTGGGCTTTACATCATTCAAGTTTGATAACGAGCAATCTTGCGAGCGCTAAACATTTTTATGTGGATGTGCTTGGGTTGATACTCGATGAGTCGCGCCCTGATATGGGTTTTGATGGCCTTTGGTTTGATATGGGGGCGGGGCAACAGATTCATTTATTGAGCTTGCCAAATCCAGAAGCCGGTATTGATCGGCCCGAGCATGGTGGCAGAGATAGACATGTTGCTTTACTGACGGATGACTTAGAAGCTGTTGTTGCGAAGCTTGAACAGCATGGCGTCAAATACAGTCGAAGTAAGAGTGGTCGAGCGGCCTTGTTTTGCCGCGACCCTGATAACAATGCGATTGAAATGATTCAACGAGAAAAGAGATGACTAACGAAAAGATAACCATTGAAGTTGCTAACGATTTATTGCGTGTAAATATTCGTGAGAACTATGCGCAAGTGGCTAATGCGAGTAACGAAGGTGCGTGTTGTGGTGTTGAAGCAAGCTGCTGCGGTGTTTCTGATGATCAAGCGATTAACCAACTGATCTCAACACGCTTGGGCTATACCGTTGAAGAATTAGCCGCAGTACCAGAAGGTGCGGATATGGGTTTAGGTTGTGGTAACCCTAAAGTCATTGCAGCTCTGCAAAAGGGTGAGGTGGTTATCGACTTAGGTTCTGGGGGTGGCTTCGATTGTTTCCTCGCAGCTAATGAGGTCGGTGAGTCTGGCAAAGTGATTGGTGTTGATATGACGCCAGACATGTTGAGTAAGGCTCGAGCAAATGCTGAGCGTGGTCGTTATGCTCAGGTCGAGTTTCGTTTAGGTGAGATAGAAAACTTACCTGTCGCTGATAATACGGCGGATGTGGTTATGTCGAATTGTGTGATCAATCTGTCGCCTTACAAGCCACGTGTGTTTGAAGAGATCTTTCGTGTGCTTAAGCCAGGTGGTCGGATTGCGGTTTCGGATGTGGTGGCGACACAGCCTTTGCCTGACGAGATGAAGAATGATCCATTTTTAATCTCAGCCTGTGTCGGTGGTGCGGCATTAATCGATGATTTGGAGCATTGGATTCAATCTGCAGGTTTTACTCAGATCGTGATTGAGCCGAAAGATGAGTCCAAGGAGTTTATTCGTGATTGGGCGCCCAACCTTTCCATCGAAGATTATGTTGTTTCCGCAGCTATTCAGGCGGTAAAGCCTTAATTGTCGAGCTCGCTCATTAATATGCCTGTGAGCTTTTCTATCGCATCGTTATCGAGTGGGTTGTCATCGTAGTCGGACAATAAGAATGTGTCGCGCGCAACTGCGCCTTCGGTAACTACGCGTGCGCCATGCAGGCGCACAGCTTCACGACGGAAAGTGTTGCTGATGATCGATAGCAAACCTGGACGGTCGCTCGTGACAACCGTCAGTTCAGTTGTCTGGGTTACCTTGTTGATTTGGTGTGAAAACTCAGTCGATTTGTTAAAGCTTTTTTGTTGGCGAGATAAGCGACGGGTAATGACAGGTTTGTCTAGCGTTGTTTGATTTAACGCCTCGTTGATCGCTTCAATGATTTCATTTTCACGTTCTTTTGAAATGAAGCTGCCATCTTCCTCGAGAATGTAATAGCTGTTCATTGAGATGTCGTCACTGGTTTGACCAATGCGAGCTCCTAAGATGTTTGTCACTAGCTGATCAAGGATGGCTGTGGTGGTGGCAAACAATCCATCCCGATCCTTGCCTACGGTGAGGATCTCAAGACAACCAAGCTCGTTAGCTTTGTGCGCATAAATGCGCGTTTGATGATCATCAGGGGTGCTGATCAAGATATCGGTATGCCACGCAATCATGTCTGGCGTGGTCTGTACGAAGTAATCGTTAGTGATGGTGCGCCAGATCTCGTTGATTGCTTTATCGGTATGTAATTTTAGAGCGGCAAAGGTTTTTGCTTCGTTCTGACGTTGAATGACAATCTGTTCTTCTTTAACAGGCTGTTCTAAACCACGCTCTAAGGCTGATTTAGTTGAGTGGTAAAGGCGGTCTAGTAATGCGCCTTTCCATGAGTTCCAACGTGCAGGGTTGGTGCCGCGCATATCGGCTACCGTGAGTAGATAGAGATACGTTAGCCGTTCAACTGTGCCTACTTTTTCTGCGAACGCTTGAATAACTTCTGGGTCATCGATGTCTTGTCGTTGCGCAGTAAAAGACATCACAAGATGTTGCTCTACTAGCCAAGCAACTAGCTGGCTGTCATATTCTGATAGGTCGTGCTGACGTGAAAATTCATAGGCGTCGACTTTTCCGAGATCTGAATGATCACCACCGCGGCCTTTAGCGATATCGTGGAAGAGTGCGCCTAGATAAAGCAGTTCGGGTTTAGGTAGCTGATGGAAGAGGGTGTGGCATAAAGGACATTCATGCTTGTGCTCTTCCAGTGATACTCGGCGGCAGTTTCGTAGCACCATTAGAATGTGTTCATCTACTGTATAGAGGTGAAACAAATCAAATTGCATTAAACCGGTGATCTTGTGAAAAGCCGGTATATAGCGAGCCAAAATGCCGTAGCGATGCATGCGACGCAGTTCATGTGTAATGCCGTCAGGCTGCCGCAGTAATTCCATGAACAAGCTTTTAGCTTGGATGCTGTTACGAAGATTTTCATCAATGAGATGGCGATGCGCACGAATCGAGCGAATGGTGCTTGCACGTACCCCTTTGATTTCTGGGTGTTGCTCAAGCAGTAAAAAGATCTCAATCATCGAAAGCGGGTTTTTCGCAAATAGACCCTGGTTAATAACTTCTAAATACCCGTCGCGCGTTTGAAAGCGTCGGTTAATGGCAACCGGCTCACCAACTTGTTTGTTGAGTAAAATCTCTTCGTTGAAAAGCTGCAATAAAACTTCATTGAGACGTTGCAACCGAACTACCGTGCGGTAATAAGTTTGCATGAACTGCTCAACGGCTAAATTTGTGTTCTCGTCGTTATAGCCAAACTGTGCAGCTAGTTTACGTTGATGCTCAAACAGCAAGCGATCATCGTGTCGCCAAGTGAGTAAGTGAAGTGCGAAGCGAATGCGCCACAAAAAACGTTCGCCATCGATCAGCGTGTTGTATTCCTTTGCTGTGAGAAAGCCGCGATCAAAAAGGTCTATAAGCTTGTTATCACCGTAATGACGTTTGACTACCCAGCCGATAATTTGAATATCACGCAAGCCGCCCGGGTTAGTTTTAATGTTTGGCTCTAAGTCGTGGCTACTGCCATCAACTTTCAAATGACGAGCTTCTTGTTCTTTTAACTTGGCACTAAAGAATTCGTTACTCGGCCACATGTGTGAACTATTAGTTTGTTCGGACATGTTATCGAAGAGCGATTTGTTGCCGGAGAGAAAGCGAGACTCCATTAAGTTGGTAGCAACCGTCACATCTTTACGGGCTTCTTCGATGCATTCCTCTAGGGTGCGAACGCTATGACCCACTTCCAGTCCGATGTCCCACAGGAACATGATGAGAGGTTCTAATTGAGAGGCAAGCGTTTCGGGTTCGTTTTGTGTGAGGATTAACAGGTCTACATCAGAGGCGGGGTGAAGCTCACCTCGACCATAACCGCCGACAGCGATCAGGCTGGCCGCTGAGTTGTCGCCAATATGTTTTTGCCAGACGCGATGAAGAAGTTGATCAACCAGTTCTGCGCGACCGCGAACGAGTATTTCGATGGCTTCACCAGCATGAAATTTTTCGGCGAGTAGTTCGCGACCTGCTTTATGCGTTTGTTTGTAGTCTGCAATCGATTGTGTGCCTTGATCAAGTTGCTGCAGAAGATTGTCGAACATTAGCGTTCTTCGTTACGCAGAGTGAGAACCTCATATCCATCTGCGGTGCACAAAATAGTGTGTTCCCACTGAGCGGAGAGTTTTCTATCTTTGGTGATTACTGTCCAACCATCTGGCATCAGTTTGACGTGACGATTACCGGCATTGACCATCGGCTCGATGGTGAAGGTCATACCTTCCTGAAGCGCCATGCCTGTGCCAGTTTTGCCATAGTGAAGGATTTGTGGATCTTCGTGGAAGCCTTTACCGATGCCGTGACCACAGTATTCATGCACCACGCTGAAGTGTTCGGATTCGACATAGGTTTGAATGGCGTGACCAATATCACCCAGGGTGGTGCCAGGTTTGACTAGCTCGATACCTGTCCATAAAGCTTTGTGAGTGACCTCAACTAAACGTTGAGCAAAGGGCTGCGCTTTACCCACGAAAAACATCTTACTGGTGTCGCCGTGGTAGCCATCTTTGATGACGGTGACATCGATATTAATGATGTCGCCGTTTTTCAGTTTTTTGTCAGCGGGAATACCGTGACAGACGCAATGGTTCACCGAGGTGCAGATGGATTTTGGAAATCCGCGGTAATTGAGCGGGGCAGGAATCGCATCTTGTTCGTTGACGATGTAGTCATGGCAAATGCGGTCTAGTTCGTCGGTTGTGACGCCCGCTTTGACATATTCTCCAATCATTTCAAGCACTTCGGCAGCTAGGCGGCCGGCAACGCGCATTTTTTCGATATCTTCTGCGGATTTGATAACAACAGGCATGGGGTGAGTAATCCAGGCTAACGTAATGAAAACTAAAGGTTAATTCGCCCAAAAACACAGAATTTATTGAGTCGGACAAGCCCCTATGGTATAAAACGCGCCGTTTTGCGGCAATGGTGCAGCAAAACAACTATTCCCACACGCATTGCAACTGCTTGATCTGGGTGCCGGCTAGCCGGTGGGTTAACAGGATGCGTGGAGGCTTAACCCGAATTCGGAGATTCAAATGAGCAAAGTATCTATGCGCCAGATGCTCGAAGCAGGCGTGCATTTCGGTCACCAGACCCGTTACTGGAACCCACAGATGGCACCGTTCATCTTTGGTCAGCGTAACAAAATCCATATCATCAACCTCGAAAAATCACTGCCTCTTTTCCAAGATGCAATGAACTTCGTTGGTAAGTTAGCTTCAAATGGCGGCAAGATTATGTTCGTCGGCACTAAGCGCGCAGCGCGTGGTGTTGTTGCAGAAGAAGCACAACGTTGCGGTATGCCATACGTTAACCATCGTTGGTTAGGCGGCATGCTGACAAACTTCAAAACCATCAAGCAATCCATTAAGCGTCTTAAAGAACTTGAGGCAATGAATGAAGATGGTTCTATGGCAGCTCGCTTTAACAAGAAAGAGCAGCTAACCCTGAATCGTGAGTTGGCAAAGCTTGAGCTTAGCTTGGGCGGTATCAAAGATATGAACAGCCTGCCTGATGCGCTGTTTGTTATCGATTGTGGCCACGAAGATATCGCGATTGCTGAAGCTAACAAGCTAGGCATCCCTGTTATCGCTATTGTTGATACTAACAATGACCCTAAGGGCGTTGATTACGTTATCCCAGGTAACGATGACGCGATCCGTGCGATTCAGTTGTACGTTCAAGAAGCTTCTGCTGCTGTCTTGGAAGGTCGTACAGCTGCTGCTCGCGCTGTTGCTAGCGACAAATCAGCTGAGGCGTAATCCAACGCTTATCGGTTAGTTACATCACCCGCATTGCGGGTGATGTGCTTTACATGAATTTAAAAAGTTAAAGGTGATGTAATCATGGCAATTACTGCTTCATTGGTTAAAGAACTTCGCGAGCGTACTGGCGCTGGCATGATGGAGTGTAAGAAAGCACTCGAAGAAACTAACGGCGATATCGAAGTTGCAATCGAAAATATGCGTAAATCTGGCCAAGCGAAAGCGGCTAAGAAAGCAGGTCGTATTGCGGCAGATGGCGTTATTAAAGTTGCTATTTCAGCTGACGGTAAGTCTGCAGCAATGGTTGAGGTTAACTGTGAAACTGATTTCGTTGCTAAGGACGAAAACTTCCAGTCATTCGCTGATGCTATTGCTAATCGCGCGTTAAACAGTGATGTTGCTGATGTAGAAGCGCTTGTGGCGTTGCCGCTGCACGAAGGTGAAGCAACCACAATCGAAGAAGCTCGTCAGGCATTGATCTCAAAGATCGGTGAGAACATGACAGTTCGTCGCATGATGCGTTTCTCAACTTCTGGTGTGCTATCTAGCTACCTGCACGGCAACCGTATTGGTGTTGTTGTTGATACCGATCAGAATGCTGACTTGGGTCGTGATGTGGCAATGCACGTTGCTGCAGTTAACCCAGTTTGCATTGATGAGTCAGGTGTACCTGCTGAATTGCTTGAGAAAGAGCGCGACATCGTTGTGACTCAGGCTCAAGAGAGTGGTAAGCCAGCTGACATCATCGAGAAGATGGTTGAAGGTCGTATGCGTAAAGTACTTGGCAGAGATCACTTTGGTTGGTCAGACATTCGTTAAGGATCCAGACACCACCGTCGGTAAATTGCTGAGCAGCAGTGGCGTAACTTTGAATAGCTTCAACCGCTTCGAAGTCGGTGAAGGTATCGAGAAGAAATCAGAAAACTTCAGAGATGAAGTTATGGCACAAGCCGCAGCAGCTCGCGGCGAGTGATAACATCAGACCCGCACCTAGTGCGGGTCTTTTGTTTTAGCCATATTTAAAAGGAACCCTACCCAATGCCAAATGCTCAATTACCAAAACGACTACTCCTTAAGATGAGCGGAGAAGCGCTCATGGGTGACGGTGATTTTGGTATCGATTCAGCGACTCTGGCGCGTTATGCGGCGGATATTGCCGAGTTGGTTGCAAAGGGCATTCAAGTAGGCGTGGTTATCGGTGGTGGCAATATCTTCCGAGGTGCTGGCCTTGCAGGTGGTGGTTTTGACCGAGTTCGTGGTGATCACATGGGTATGCTAGCGACGGTGATGAACTCGCTAGCAATGCAAGATCAACTTACAAAACTCAATATCGATGCACGTACCTTGTCGGCGTTCCGTATCGATACCGTTTGTGAGTCTTATTCACGTGATATGGCGGTGGCCCACCTAGAGGCTGGACGTGTTGCAATTATGGCGGCAGGAACGGGTAACCCTTACTTCACGACCGACTCTGCAGCCAGCTTGCGTGCGATTGAGATCGGCGCCGATTTGATGATCAAAGCGACCAAAGTTGATGGTGTATATTCCGCAGATCCTAAGAAGGATCCAAATGCTGAGTTTTACGCGACTTTGACGTACGATCAGGTTTTGGCACAGGGCTTAGGCGTCATGGATGCGACAGCGGTTGTCTTGTGTAAAGAAAATAATATGCCCTTAAGGGTAATGAATATTAACGAGCAAGGTGCTTTGACACGCTTGGTTTCAGGCGATTCAGTTGGCACCTTTGTGACGGGAGTCTAAAAACGTCATGATTGATGACATTAAAGAAGATGCTGCTGGCCGTATGGCGAAAAGCGTCGATGCTTTAGGTGAAAATTTAGCAAAGGTTCGTACTGGTCGTGCGCACCCATCAATGTTGGATCACGTTGTCGTGAGCTACTACGGTGCAGATACCCCGCTTAAGCAAGTGGCTAACGTCGGTGTTGAAGATGCGCGTACATTAACTGTACAGCCTTGGGAGCAAGGTATGGTGCAAGCGGTTGAGAAAGCGATCCTAGAATCTAATCTCGGCGTGACTCCAAATACAGCAGGCACTTTAATTCGCTTGCCGATCCCACCTCTAACAGAAGAGCGTCGTAAAGATATGACGCGTATTGTTCGAGCTGAGGCA
This sequence comes from Gammaproteobacteria bacterium, assembly GCA_038144195.1. Classification (GTDB taxonomy): domain Bacteria; phylum Pseudomonadota; class Gammaproteobacteria; order Chromatiales; family Chromatiaceae; genus VMDJ01. The sequence continues at coordinate 1,538,968 of JAYQNH010000002.1, forward strand.
GAGCAGGCACGAGTGGCGGTGCGTAACATTCGTCGTGATGCCAATGGCAGTTTGAAAGAGTTAGTTAAAGAAAAGCTCATTTCTGAAGATGATGAGCATCGTGGTCAGGAGATCATTCAGAAGTTGACCGATCAGCACGTCAACGAGATTGATCAATTGATGGCAAAGAAAGAAGAAGACTTGATGTCGGTATAATCCAGCCGGGAACAGTCACCTAAGCGCCGACGTTATGTCGGCGTTTTTGTAATAGGAATACGAGTGAATATACCGCGTCATATTGCCATCATCATGGATGGTAATGGCCGATGGGCGAAGCAACAGGGTAAAGCGAGGCATCATGGCCATAAGGCAGGTGCTGAATCGGTACACCGTGTTGTTCAAACTTGCGGCGAGTTGGGCGTTGAAGCACTCACCTTATTCGCATTCAGTAGTGAGAACTGGAAACGACCAAAGCTTGAAGTTGAGCTTTTGATGGAGCTGTTTATGACGGCTTTATCTCGTGAGGTTAAAAGCTTAAAAAAGAATAACGTTAAGCTGCGGGTGATTGGCGAACTATCGGCATTTCCGCAGCGGCTACAAGATAAAATACAAAAATCGATTGATGAAACCGCTGGCTGCACGGGTTTGCATCTCAATATTGCCGCAAATTATGGCGGTCGATGGGACGCGACTAATGCCGCTAAGCAGATTGCACGTCAGGTTCAGTTGGGTGAGTTGACGCTTGAACAGATTGATGAGAATCAGTTTAACGCCTTTACTCAATTGTCGGATTTGCCGGAAGTAGACCTGTTTATTCGTACTGGTGGTGAAATCAGGGTGAGTAATTTTTTACTTTGGCAAATTGCCTATAGTGAGTTGGTGTTTAGTGATGTGCTTTGGCCTGAGTTTGGTGATGAGGCATTGAAAGATGCCATTGAACAGTTCTCAAAGCGTCAGCGCCGTTTCGGTAAAACCGGTGAACAAATAGAAGAAAATTGATTATGTTAAAGCAACGCATTTTGACCGCACTGGTTTTAATCCCGATAGTGATTGGTGTGATTTTTTACGCACCCATTGAGGTGTTTGCGAGTTTTATCGGTGCTGTCTCGTTATTGGCTGCACGTGAGTGGGCCAATTTAAATGGTCTAAAAACATTAGCTAGTCAGTTGCCGTACATGATTGCTGTAGCGGTTTTAGTAATGATGTTAGCGATGATGCCGGGTATCGTTTTTGTGTTGTTTGCTGCGATTACCGTTTTTTGGGTTGGCAACAGTTTCACCTTGGTAATGCGTAACAAGCCGCTTGAGCAAGTGGATGGCCTACGCCCAGGTATGTTGGCAATGGGCGTGTTGATTTTAAGTAGCGTATTTTTGGCGATGATCCAATTGCATCAAACGCCGGCCATTGGATCTGGCTTGGTGATGTTTTTATTCGTCTTGATATGGGTGGCAGATTCAGGCGCGTATTTCGCTGGACGGGCTTTCGGTAAACATAAACTTTCACCACATGTTAGCCCCGGTAAAACATGGGAAGGTGCTTTTGGAGCTTTATTGGGCGCTGTCGTCTGCGGCGTTGTGTTGCATCGTTTCGAATGGTTTGAGCTGAGCGTAATGCAGCTTGTATTTGTCTGTGTTGCGACCGCTTGGGTGTCAATTGGTGGCGACCTTTTTGAAAGCGTGATGAAGCGACAAGCGGATGTGAAAGATAGCGGTAACTTATTGCCGGGACATGGTGGTGTGCTCGATCGTATCGATAGTTTGTTAGCCGCAGCACCTGTTTTCCTGATGTTGGTTGCATTGGCGGGTGGCCTTAAGTGATTGGTGTTAGCGTTCTCGGTTCGACCGGTTCAATCGGTATCAGCACGCTGGATGTGGTTGCTCAGCATCCTGAGCGTTATCGTGCAATTGGCCTTGCAGCGAATACGGATGTGGAAGGACTATTCCAACAATGCGAACGTTTTCAGCCAGCTGTGGTTGCGATGGCCGATGAAGCCAGTGCAGCTGAGTTAGCAAAACGATTAGCGTCTATCGGATCATCTATTGAAGTGCTTGCCGGCCAAGAAGGTGTAATAGCGATCGCTGAGATGGCAGATGCTGACATGGTGATGGCAGCGATTGTTGGTGCGGCGGGTTTAACACCTACCTTGGCTGCGGTGCGTAAAGGCAAACGCATTTTACTGGCTAATAAAGAATCGCTCGTTGTGGCGGGTGATTTATTCATGCGCGAAGTGAAAGCCCATGACGCATCCGTCTTGCCGATTGATAGTGAGCACAATGCGGTTTTTCAGTGTATGCCGCAAGATTTTGATCAGGGCTTAGCAGCAAAGGGCGTCAAACGTATTTTGTTGACGGCTTCTGGTGGGCCCTTTCGCACATGGTCTCAAGATCAATTGCAATCAGTAACGCCTGAACAAGCGTGTGCTCATCCAAATTGGAGCATGGGGCGAAAGATCTCTGTTGATTCGGCAACCATGATGAACAAAGGCCTTGAAGTCATCGAAGCGCGTTGGCTCTTCAATGCAACTCCGGAGCAGATCAAAGTGGTCGTTCATTCACAGAGCGTGGTGCATTCAATGGTGCAGTATGTCGATGGTTCCGTTTTGGCTCAGTTGGGTAATCCTGATATGCGCACGCCGATTGCACATGCGATGGCTTGGCCTGAGCGTCATGGCTCGGGCGTGGCTTCATTAGATTTGTTTGAGATCGCGCGTCTGGATTTTGAAGAGCCGGATACTCAACGATTTCCGTGTTTGCGTTTAGCCTTTGATGCCGTCGCGGCGGCGGGTGTCGCGCCAGCGGTTCTCAATGCGGCGAATGAGGTCGCAGTTGATGCTTTCTTAAATAAACAACTGGCTTTTGTGCGTATCCCCGAGGTTATTGAAACGGTTCTTTCGCAGAATATTGAGGGTGATCTCGATTCAGTTGATGGTTTGATGTCAATTGATCAAGCGGCGCGTTCTGCAGCGGAACAATTGCTGCACTGATCGGTCTATCGAGTTATGGAAATTCTGCAGAAAGTTTTCTTTTTTATCGTTGCGATCGGTGTGCTGGTAACAGTGCATGAGTTTGGCCATTACTGGGTAGCTCGTCGAGCAGGTGTTAAGGTGCTGCGTTTCTCGATTGGTTTTGGTCGACCTTTGCTTTCTTGGGTTAGGGGTGAAGATAAAACCGAATATGTGATTGCAGCGATCCCTCTGGGTGGTTACGTCAAGATGGTTGATACCCGAGAAGGCGATATTGCTGAACAAGACTTGCCACGTGCTTTTGATAAACAGTCGTTAGCAAAACGCACAGCCGTTGTTGCTGCGGGTCCTGTGTTTAACTTTATCTTCGCTATTCTGGCTTATTGGCTGGTTTTTCAGATTGGCGAAACTGGTGCGCGTCCTTTGGTTGGGCAACTGGCAAGCAATGGTGTGGCAGTTGAAACTGGCTTTATGCCTGGTGATGAGTTTATCGCGATCTCCGGCGAGAAAACGCCAACCTGGGGTTCTGTAGCGCAGCGTATCGCGACCACTGTAATGGCAGGTGAGAATCTCTCCATCCGTGTTCAGGGCGAGGAAGGCTTTGCCAGAGACTTGTTCGTTAATGCCTCTGTGTTCGGTGAATTTGATGAGAATACGGATGTACTTAAGACCTTGGGTATCGAGCCGGCTAAGCCGCAGATTCCAGCGATTGTTGGCGAAGTCATTCCAAATGGTCCGGCTGAACATGCTGGTTTGCAGCAAGGCGATGTAATCAAGGCAATTGATGGGCAACCTGTCGAGGATTGGTTTGCGTGGGTCAAATGGGTTCGCGATAACGCCGGCCAACAGCTCAAGGTGGATATTGAACGAAATGGCTCATTATTGTCGTTTGCATTTGACGCCTGAGCGTGTTGAGCAGGGCGGTGAAGTTTTTGGTCGTGTCGGGATTAAGGCGCAGGCGCCAAGTGAAGACCTTTCTCGTTATCGAGCAGAGATTGTCTTAGGGCCAGTTGATGCGTTTGTAGGAGCAGTTATCCGCACGGCTGAATACTCATGGCTAACACTGAAAGTGCTGGGGCGGATGCTCATTGGCGAAGCTTCAGTGAAGAATTTGAGTGGGCCACTGACGATTGCTGATGTGGCCGGTCAAACAGCATCTTTTGGCTTGGTGGCTTTTTTAAAGTTTTTGGCCATTGTGAGTATCAGCTTGGGCGTATTGAATCTTTTACCAGTGCCTATGCTTGATGGCGGACATTTGCTTTATTTTGCCGTTGAGGCGGTGACCAGGAAAGTCGGTTAGCGAGGCTATTCAATTACGTGCTCAGCAAATCGGTATTGCGGTATTGGCCTCGGTGATGTTTTTGGCCTTTTACGTTGATTTTACTCGTTATTTTGGCTGAATCGCTCGTTTGTCAGGCGGGTGGCAACGTCCCGGGTATTCCCGATATAATCTGCGGATAATTTCGCCCTAAAAGGCGATTAAAAAGAATAAACACGCATTGCGTTCGAAGGTTGTTATGACGCCAATTCAAAAGCTGCTTGCTGGAGCTGTTTTTTCAGTAGTTGCTCTGTCTGTTCAAGCTGCCACTTTCAAAGTGGAAGATATTCGTGTTGAAGGTTTGCAGCGTATTACGGCTGGTACCGTATTTAACTACCTTCCAGTTAAGCCGGGACAGACAATCGACGAGGCCGAAACAGCCGGTATCGTGCGTGAGTTATTCAAAACCGGTTTCTTTAAAGATGTTCGTTTAGAGCGCCAAGGCGATGTCTTGATTGTGTCTGTGGATGAACGTCCTGCGATTGCAGAGCTGACATTCAGTGGTAACAAGTCGATTCCTGAAGAAGCGCTGCGTGAAGGTTTGAAAGATGCTGGTTTGGCTGAAGGTCGTACTTTTGATCAGTCGGTGCTCGATAACATTCAGCAAGAATTAGAGCGTCAGTTCTTTAACCAAGGTAAGTATTCGGTCACCGTTGAAACTGTCGTAACTCCACTAGAGCGTAACCGTGTTGGTATCGCAATTGATATTGTTGAAGGTGATACAGCTCGTATTAAGCAAATCAACATTGTGGGTAACAAGCCTTCGAAGAAGAAGATCTTCTCGACATGTTTGACTCGAAAGCAGGTAGCTGGACAGCGTGGTTAACTAATGAAGATCAATATTCTCGTCCCAAGCTATCGGGTGATTTAGAAAAGCTGCGATCGCATTATTTGGATCGCGGTTATATTAAATTCAAAATTGACTCGACCCAGGTCTCAATCACCCCAGACAAAAAAGATATTTACATCACCATCAATGTGAGTGAAGGTGATGTCTATCGTTTAAAGGATATTCAGCTAGCAGGTGAGTATGTCGGTGAAACCGATGAGTATTTCCCGTTGATTCAATTGCGTCGCGGTGAAGCCTTTAATCGTAAAGAGATTGTAGAGTAGCAGTGATCGTGTTTCAGCGTTACTTGCGGACAAAGGCTATGCCTTTGCAAACGTCAATGCGATTCCTGATATCAACGAGGACGATAAAACGGTTGTGGTGACCTATTTCGTTGACCCAGGTAAGCGCGTTTATGTGCGCCGTTTAAATATCCGCGGTAATACGCGTACTCGAGATGAGGTGGTGCGTCGTGAGTTCCGTCAGATGGAATCAGCTTGGTTCTCGAGTGAAAAGCTTAAGCTATCAAAAGAGCGTGTTAACCGTACTGGTTATTTCCAAAAGGTCAATGTAGCAACGCCAACCGTGCCAGGACAGCCTGACCAGGTTGATGTAAATGTGGATCTTGAAGAGTTGCCGGCAGGTCAATTGGTGGCGGGTTTGGGCTATTCGCAAGCCGATGGTGTGGCCTTCAATGCGGCTATTTCGCAGGATAATTTTATTGGTACCGGCAAAAAGGTTTCACTAGCGTTTAAAACAGCATCTGCTCAACAAGAATATACAGTTGCTTATACCAATCCTTATTACACCGTCGATGGTGTGAGCCGTGGTTTCACCTTTAGTCATAGGGCAACAGACTTCGCTGAATTAGATTCGGCAGACTATAAAATTGATGACACTATTTTGGGCGTTAACTTCGGTATTCCGTTGACCGAATTTAACCGCTTTAGTTTTAGTTCAAATTTGCACTTCTCAAATTTTGAAAAAGGCGGCTACGGCATCTTTCAAGTTTGGTGAGCGATTGGGAGGTTGCTGAAGGTACTTCCTATACCAACTTGGATGTTGCATTTAACTGGACGAGTGATGATCGTGACAGTGCGTTGATGCCAACGTCAGGTTCTGTATCTCGTTTATCAGCAGAAGCTACTGTTCCAGGTAGTACATTGGGTTTTATAAAGCAGGCGCAAAACATCGTCGCTACTGGCCCATGTACGGTGATCTAGTGTTCTCGTTGAATGGTGAGGTGGGTTATGGTGATTCTTACGGTGACACCTCAAAGTTGCCTTTCTATGAGAATTACTACATTGGTGGTCCTTCTTCGGTACGTGGCTATGCAGCGCGCTCAATTGGTCCTCGTGAAGACGCAACAGCAACAGGTGATCCGATCGGTGGTAACTTTAAGCTGCTAACCAATGCGGAGTTTTATGTTCCATCGCCAGTTTATTCAGACACCGATGCGTTTAGTTGTTTTTGCAGATGCCGGTACCGTTATGGATACCACCAATGATGTTGACTGGAATGAATTGCGTTATTCAACGGGTGTTGGTTTGGCTTGGATGTCGCCTGTGGGCCCATTGACCTTGAGTTATGCAAAAGGCTTAAAAGAAGACTCTCAAGACGAGCTTGAATCATTCCAGTTTACATTGGGTACGGTCTTTTAATGCTTCCTTTAAAAAGCATCTTTCGTAGCCATTTATTTTTACTCGCTCTACTGGGCGCTCCGACGCTCCATGCTGCGCCTACGGTAGGCTTTGTTGATGTTGTAAAAGTCACGCGTGATGCGCCTCAGATGAAAGAGGTGATGAAAATACTTGAAGAAGAGTTTGTTTTACGCGAACAAAAAATTATTGAGATGCGCGATCAGATTGCTGCTCTTCAAGAGAAGTTGGACAAGGAAAAGCGCTCAATGGGCACTGATGAGCGTCGCCGATTAGAGCGTGACATTAAGTCGCGCGAGTTACGCTATAACTACAATAAAGATGAATTTCTGCAGGACAAGCAGTTACGCACAAATGAAGAGCGTAATCGAGTATTTAAAGTTATTGACGAAGTGATTGATCAGGTTGGAAAGGAAAAATCTCTCCAAATGGTTTTCACTCAGCGCGGCGGTTCTATTGTTTGGTTTGATCAGTCAGTCGATATTACCGAAGATGTTATGCAGCAACTGCAATCGATTGCTAAGCCGGTGGCTCAGCCGCAAAAGTAATGGCTTATTCCCTATCTCAAATTGCCGAATGGGTTGATGGGGTAGTCAAGGGAGATTCATCGCATCAAGTCTCATCAATTGCGAGCTTAGAAAAAGCGACGCAATCCGATCTCGCCTTTTACTCTGATGTTAAGTACGCCGATTTTGTGGCCCAATCCAGTGCTGGAGTTATCGTCTCATCAGGTCCTTTGGTGGAACAGTGTGCTGGAAATGTCATTGAGGTTGCGCAGCCGCATTTAGCGTATGCATTGATCGCCCAAAGAATGACTGAACAAGAGTTTCTCCAGGTGTTCACCCATCTGCGGTGATTGCGGAATCGGCAGATATTCATTCATCTGCTCATATTGCAGCGAATGTCAGTATCGGTGAGCGTGTATCGATTGGCGCAAGTGCTGTAATTGGTCCGAACTGCGTGTTGGATGATGATGTTGTCATTGGTGCTAATACGCACCTGGTGGCTTCGGTCACGATTGTCTCAAAATCGCAGTTGGGTCAGCGTTGCTTAGTTCACCCTGGGTCGGTTATTGGTAGCGATGGCTTTGGTAATGTCCGCGATGGACAGCGCTGGGTGAAAATCCCGCAACTCGGTCGCGTGATGATAGGCAATGATGTGGAAATCGGGGCCTGTTGCGCCATTGATTGTGGCGCTTTAGATGACACACGGATCCATGATGGTGTAAAGCTGGATAATCATATCCATGTTGCGCATAACTGCGTGATTGGTGAGAACACCGCGATTGCGGCAAATACGGGCATCGCGGGTTCGACCAAAATCGGTGCGAACTGCACGATAGCCGGCATGGTAGGCATTATTGGCCATCTTGAGATTGCTGATGGGACACATGTGTCGGCTACTAGCACGGTCACTAAGAGTATTCGCAAGGCAGGGGCATACACTGGTACTATTCCTGTCCAAAATCATGACGAGTGGCGCAAAAATGTTGCTCGACTGAAACAGCTAGATGATATGGCTCGACGTATCAAAGCCCTTGAAAAGGCATTGGCTGATAAAGACTGAACCTGCATCACGCGTGATGCTTTGAGGAGTTTGACCGGAACAATGGATATCAAAAAGATTACGAGCTTATTGCCGCATCGTTACCCATTCTTATTGGTGGATCGTGTGGTTGAAGTTGAGCCTGGTCAGCGTCTCTTGGGTTACAAAAATGTCACTATTAATGAGCCATTCTTCCAAGGCCACTTTCCTGAAAAGCCAGTCATGCCTGGCGTGCTTATTATTGAAGCCTTGGCTCAAGCAACAGGTTTGCTAGCGATGGAAAGTGAAGATGTTGCCGGTAAAGCGATCTACTACTTGGTGGGCGTGGATAAAGCACGCTTTAAGCGTCCAGTTGTTCCTGGTGATCAGTTGATGCTTGAGGTGGAAGTACTAAAACAACGCCGAGGTATTTGGACATTCAGCGGTAAAGGTACCGTCGATAGCCAGGTTTGCGCTTCGGCTGAGATCATGTGTACCGCTCGAGATCTCTAAGATGATCGATCCAAAAGCGGTAATTGATCCCGCTGCGGAAATTGATGAAAACGTTACCATCGGTCCTTTCACTGTGATTGGTCCGGGTGTTCGTATAGGTGCTGGAACCAATATTGGTTCGCACGTTGTGATTAAAGGTGAAACGACGATCGGTCGTGATAACCGTTTCTTTCAGTTCTCATCCATCGGCGAGAATCCTCAAGATAAAAAATATGCTGGTGAAGTCACCTATTTAACCATTGGTGATAACAATGTCTTTCGTGAGTTTTGTACCGTTAATCGCGGTACAACCCAAGATGGCGGCGTGACCTCAATTGGCAGTGATAATCTTTTTATGGCCTATACGCATGTGGCACATGATTGTCATATCGGTGACCACATCATTATGGCGAATGCTGCCTCTCTTGGTGGGCATGTCCATATCGGTGATTGGGCTATCTTAGGTGGCTTCTCAATGGTGCATCAGTTTGGTCGAATTGGTGCGCATGCTTTCTGTGGCATGGGAAGTGTTATCAATAAAGATGTTCCGCCTTATGTGATGGTTAACGGTCAGCCGGTTAAACCACATGGTATTAATAGTGAAGGCCTTAAGCGCCGTGATTTCTCTGATGAGCAGATTCTTGCAATCAAGCGCGCTTATAAAACCTTGTATACAAAAGGTCTGCGCTTAAGTGAGGCCACTGAAGTCTTGCGTGAGATGGCGGCGAATGAGTCAGCGCTCAAGCCGCTTTTAGACTTTATAGATCTGAGTGATCGCACTATCGTGCGTTAATTATGTCATCAGGGCTGCGAATAGCGATTGTTGCAGCTGAGCCCTCAGGTGATTTGTTGGGCGCAGGACTGATGCGTGCCATTAAAGCTCGACATCCGAATGTTTCCTTTGAGGGTGTTGGTGGTTCTCAGATGCTGCAAGAAGGCATCGAATCCTTTGAGCCGCTTGAAAACCTGTCGGTGATGGGTTTGGTTGAGGTTCTCAAACATTTGCCAAGATTACTCAAACTTCGTAAGCGTCTTGTTCAGCGATGGCTTTCTAATCCGCCTGATCTTTTCATTGGTATCGATGCGCCGGACTTCAATCTTGGTTTAGAAACAGCCTTAAAAGAAAAGGGCATCAAAACACTACATTATGTCTGTCCGACGGTGTGGGCTTGGCGAGAGAAGCGCGTTAAAAAAATCAAAGCAGCGGTTGATGGCTTGCTAGCTATATTACCTTTTGAGCCTGCCTTTTTAGCTAAGCATGATGTGAAAGCAACCTATGTAGGTCATACCTTGTCTCAATCGATGCCTTTAGAGCCTAATCAGCTTGAGGCAAGATCAGTCTGTGGCTTATCTCAAGATGGACCAGTGCTCGCTATTTTGCCGGGTAGTCGAGGAAGTGAAGTTTCAAAGTTATTACAGCCGTTTTTGAATGCTGCCCAGCAATGCCAAAAAGATATTGAGGGATTGCAGTTTGTCATACCGGCGGCAAATCAAACGCTTCAGCGCTTGATAGAGGAAAAGCTCATTCAACATGATCTGCAGGCTAAGGTCGTTTTGCAAGATACGCAGAGCGCACTTGCGGCAGCTGATGTGGTGTTGTGTGCATCAGGCACGGCAACGCTTGAAGGTTTGTTATCGAAGCGCCCAATGGTGATTGGATATAAATTACATTGGCTGACCTTCGCGATTATCAAATGGTTCAAATTGATGAAGATTAAGCACTATGCCTTAGCCAATATCATTAGTGGTGAGGTTTTGGCGCCTGAGTTTATTCAAAATGACTGCACGCCGAATGCTTTGGCGAATGAAGTTATGCGTTTCTTTAAAGATGAAAAGCTGCGTCAGGTCATTGCACAACGTTATACCGATATTCATCGAGAAATGATGGTGGATACCGATCGTTTAATCGCCGATGCGGTTGATGATGTTTTGCAGCCAAAGGTAAATACGTAATGTGGGTTTGTGGTGTTGATGAAGTCGGTCGAGGTCCATTGGCGGGAGCTGTGGTCACAGCGGCGGTCATTCTCGATCCTGATAACCCGATTGAAGGTTTGGCGGATTCAAAAAAGCTCAGCGAAAAGAAACGTGATCGTTTGTTTGATGAGATCCAAGCTAAAGCAAAAGCCTGGGCCATTGGTCGCGCTGAAGTGGAAGAGATCGATCAGCTCAATATCTTACAAGCTACATTTTTGGCGATGCGTCGAGCAGTCGAGGCTTTACCTTTACCCCCTGATAAAGCCTTAATTGATGGCAATAAAATCCCACCGGGATTGGCTTGTCCTGCAGAAGCCATTGTTGGTGGTGATGACTCAGAAGCCTGTATTGCAGCAGCGTCAATTTTGGCCAAAGTGACCCGAGATCGAGAGATGGTCGAGTTGGCTAAAAAGTATCCAGGTTATGGGCTCGAAAAGCACAAGGGCTACCCAACCAAGGTGCATATTAAGGCACTTAAAAATCAAGGGGTTAGCGACATTCATCGTCGATCTTTTGGTCCGGTGAAGCGTTTACTGGAAGGCTAGATCAGAGGTCGGTATCCTCCGTCTATGTCCGCGCAGTTCGTCCATCTTCATGTCCATTCCGAGTTCTCACTGGTTGATGGTGTTGCTCGTATAAAACCCTTGGTTGCAGAGGTGGCAAAGCAGGGGGTGCCAGCGATTGCGCTGACCGATCAATCCAACATGTTTGCTCTAGTGCGCTTTTTTAAAGCGGCGGTAAATGCAGGTGTTAAACCGATTTGCGGCGTCGATTTACTGATTCGTAATCCGGATGATGCTAACAAACCTTTCCAGTTGGTCTTATTGATTCAAAATGCTATCGGTTATCGACGACTCACTGAGTTGGTGTCGCGTAGTTATCGCGAAGGACAAGCATCTTGGCTTGCCGATGGTCGATATGGATTGGCTAACTAAAGAAAGCTGTGATGGTTTGATTGCTTTGTCTGGCTCGTCTCGCGGCGATGTTGGCGTTGCCTTGTTGGCTGGTAATCAAGCGCTCGCTAAATCACGTGCTAAACACTGGGCATCCATCTTTGAAGATCGTTACTACTTACAATTAGTACGCACAGGTCGAGCTGATGAAGAAGAATGCTTGCATCAAAGTGTTGCGTTGGCTGATGCCTTATCTCTTCCAGTGGTGGCAACCAATGCGGTGTGTTTCTTAAAGGCAGATGATTTCAATGCGCATGAAGTGCGTGTATGTATTCGTGATGGCCGTGCGTTAGATGATCCTCGTCGTCCCCATCTTTATTCTGAAGAACAATATTTGCGCTCGCCTGAAGAGATGATCGCGCTGTTCGACGATATTCCAGAAGCGATTGAAAACACGGTTGAGATTGCTAAACGATGCAGTTTGGATTTGGTATTAGGCAAAAACTTCTTGCCAGATTATCCGGTGCCAGAAGGTATGAGTATTGGCGATTTCTTAGCGCAGGAATCGCGTAAAGGTCTCGATTGGCGTTTGCAGCGAATTTTTGATTCAAGGGCTGATGACTTTGAAGAGAAAGCAAAACCTTATCGCGAACGCTTAGAAATTGAACTCGATGTAATCAATGGCATGGGATTCCCGGGTTACTTCCTGATCGTTGCGGACTTCATTCGATGGGCTAAAGATAATGCCGTGCCGGTGGGTCCCGGTCGTGGCTCTGGCGCGGGCTCTTTGGTTGCCTATGCATTGAAGATTACCGACCTGGATCCGCTCGAGCTAGATCTGCTCTTTGAGCGATTCTTGAATCCAGAGCGTGTCTCTATGCCTGACTTTGACGTCGACTTCTGCATGGATAAGCGAGACCAAGTTATCAGCTATGTTGCGCGTACTTACGGACGTGATTCGGTATCGCAAATCATCACCTTTGGCTCGATGGCAGCAAAAGCGGTGGTACGAGATGTGGGTCGTGTGTTGGGCCACCCTTATGGCTTTACCGATCGCGTTGCGAAAATGATTCCACCCGATCTTGGTATGACGCTAACCAAGGCCTTAGAAGAATCTGAAGACCTTGCGGCAGCCTACAAAGATGATGAAGAGGTCACCCAGCTCATTGATATGGCGCTTCAGCTTGAGGTTTGGCGCGTAATGCGGGTAAGCACGCTGGTGGCGTTGTTATTTCACCCGGTAACCTGACAGATTTTTCGCCACTCTACTGCGAAGCGGATGGCACTAACCTGGTTACCCAATATGACAAGGATGATGTTGAAGCTGCTGGCCTTAGTTAAGTTCGACTTCTTGGGTCTGCGTACCTTAACGATTATCGATTGGGCGCTTGAGACCATTAACCGCGAGCGGCAGCAAAAGGGTGAGTCAATTATCGAGATTGATCGTATCCCGCTAGATGATTCTAAATGCTTTGATTTGCTGAAGAGTGCAGAAACCACTGCGGTCTTTCAGCTTGAATCGGATGGCATGAAACAGCTGATTAGTAAGCTTCAGCCAGACTGCTTTGACGACATCATCGCATTGGTTGCTTTATTCCGTCCGGGTCCATTGCAATCTGGCATGGTGGACAACTTTATTAACCGAAAGCACGGTCGTGAAGAAGTCTCTTATCCTGATGTGCATTATCAACATGATTGTTTAAAGCCGATTCTTGAATCGACCTATGGCGTTATCTTGTATCAAGAGCAGGTTATGCAGATCGCCCAGGTGATGGCAGGTTACAGCTTGGGTGGTGCTGACTTGCTACGTCGAGCGATGGGTAAGAAAAAACCTGAAGAGATGGCAAAGCAGCGTGCGGTCTTTGAGGAAGGTTCCAAAGATAACGATATCGATACTAACCTGGCAATGAAGATCTTTGACTTGGTAGAAAAGTTTGCAGGTTATGGTTTTAACAAATCGCACTCTGCAGCCTATGCTTTGGTGTCGTATCAAACACTTTGGCTAAAGACGCATTATCCGGCGGCCTTCATGGCGGCTGTGTTGTCATCTGATATGGAGAACACCGACAAGGTAGTTAACTTCATTGAGGAATGTCGCTCAATGGATCTCGAGGTTCAGCCGCCTGATGTGAATCGTTCTTTCTATCGCTTTACGGTAGACGGTTATGCCACAGTGGTTTATGGCTTAGGTGCCATCAAAGGTGTCGGCGAGGGCGCGATTGAAGGCTTTGTTGAAGCACGTCAATCAGGTGAGTTCAAAGATATCTTTGATCTTTGTCGTCGAATTGATCTAAAGCGTGCTAACCGCCGTACCCTTGAATCGCTCATTCGCGCCGGTGCACTCGATCGGATTGGTGTGAATCGTGCAAGCTTGATGGCGCAGCTGCCACTCGCACTTAAGGTGGCAGAAAAACACGAAGCCGACCAAGCAGCCGGCATCATGGATATGTTTGGTGATGCTGTCGCAGAACCTGATCCCACTCTGGGAGTAGAGCTCGAAGAGCTTGAAGAGTGGGATGAACAAATTCGTCTGCAAGGCGAAAAGAAACTCTCGGTCTATTCCTCACCGGTCATCCGATGGATCGTTATATTCCTGACTTGAGTGGTTTGGTGAGTAGTCGAATTGCCAAGCTTTCTTTAGATGATGTGTCGGGCACACGTAATCGTCGTGGCGGCAAGAAGGTCAAGATTGCTGGTTTGGTTGTAGCGGTAGCGCGTCGTAATACGCAGCGTGGTCAGATGGCTTCGGTGTTACTAGATGATAAATCGGGCCGCATTGAATCGACTTTGTTTAGCGAGACCTATGAGCGCTATCGTGATGCGATCGGTACGGATGCTTTGCTAGTCGTCGAAGGCTCCTTAGTGCCAGATGAATACCGCGGTGGTTTGTCCTTGCGTGTCGATACTGTCGAATCACTAGATGACTATTGGCAAGCAAGTTGCCAAGGAATGTTGATTGAGATTAATGAGTCGATGATGCGAAGTCAGGGCATTACCTCAATGGATGTCATTAATCAGCTCAAAGAGCATCTATCACCTTATGCAGGTGGTACTTGTCGAGTCACCGTTTCGTATCAGCGAATGGATGCCTCAGTGAGATTACGTCTGGGTGATCCGTGGAGTTTTAAGGTGAATCACGATCTTTTACGCCAATTGCGTAAATGGTTGGGAGAAGAGGCGGTGAAGATCCGTATGGGAGTCCCTGGTACCGAGATCACGACCTCGCCGGAACCGGAAATGGCATAAAGGATGAATAAAAAGTAGATTGCATTTGAGCGCAGATAGGGCCACTTTGCGTTATAATCGATACATTATCAGTACTCATAGAGTTTCGTCTAATGAACTTAGATTTTCTAGATTTCGAACAGCCTATTGCCGAGCTTGAAGCCAAAATTGAAGAGCTTCGTTTGGTGGGATCGGATGCTGAGATCAATATCCAAGACGAAATCGATAAGCTGACTACGAAAAGCCACAAGCTCACCGAGTCAATCTTCACCAAACTAAGGCCTTGGCAAATCTCTCAACTAGCTCGTCACCCACTGCGTCCTTACACGCAGGATTACATCGATGCGATTGTTGATGACTTTGAAGAGCTACACGGTGATCGTACGTATGCGGATGATCACGCCATCATCGGCGGCTTAGGTCGAATTGGTGATAAAGCCGTTGTTGTTATCGGTCATCAGAAAGGTCGTGATACAAAAGAAAAGATTCATCGTAACTTTGGTATGCCCCGTCCTGAGGGTTACCGTAAGGCGTTGCGTTTGATGAAGATGGCTGAGCGTTTCAATTTGCCAGTGATTACCTTTATCGATACCCCAGGCGCTTATCCTGGCATTGGTGCAGAGGAGCGTGGTCAGAGTGAAGCGATTGCGCGTAACCTGTTTGAGATGGCGGGGCTTCGTACGCCAATCATTGCGACTGTCATTGGTGAAGGTGGTTCAGGCGGTGCCTTAGCGATTGGTGTGGCCGATCGCGTACTGATGATGCAGTACAGTACTTATTCGGTTATCTCGCCAGAAGGTTGTGCTTCTATCCTATGGAAGAGTGCAGAGAAAGCCTCGATTGCAGCAGAAGCGATGTCGATTACCTCAAAAGATCTCAAAGGCCATGAGCTGATTGATGAGATCGTGCCTGAGCCATTAGGCGGCGCGCATCGTGATCCTAAAGCAGCTGCGCGTAACCTTAAGGCCTCATTGCTCGAAGCAATTAACAGTCTTAGTGATGTCGCAACGGATCGTTTGCTTGATTCACGTTATCAACGTCTGATGTCTTACGGCGTCGTTGTCGAATAAGTGATGCAGTGCGCTGACCTCCAGCGTGTATTAGCGACTCTTCCAGCTCCTTCAGAATACTGGGTTGCCTATAGTGCGGGTGTCGATTCGCATGCGTTATAACATTTGCTCTCTCAATGTCGCGAGGACTTGTTAGTGCCTATTAAAGCGGTGCATGTGAATCATGGCTTACAAGCAGATGCCGCTAAGTGGGCGGTACATGCTCAAGCAGTTTGTGATGATTTGGGTATTGAGCTAGTCACTTTACAGGTGAGCGAAAAACCCGCGGCTAATCAAAGTATCGAAGCTTTTGCGCGCGAACAACGTTATCGTTTGATGGGTGATGTGATGCCAGCTGAGGCGATGTTGCTCACAGCGCAACATCAGGATGATCAAGCTGAAACATTAATGTTGCAATTATTGCGTGGTGCGGGTGTTGATGGCTTAGCGTCAATGCCGCTGTGCCGTGAGTTTGCTCGAGGGTGGCTTGCGCGACCTTTGCTAGAGTTTTCTCAAGATGCGGTGATGGACTATGCCAAATCGCATCAGCTTCAATGGATCGATGATCCGAGCAATGCGTCCGATGCGTATGACCGTAACTACCTTCGGCATCAGGTTATGCCTTTACTTAAACAACGTTGGCCGCATGCTGCACAGACGATAGCGAAGTCAGCAAGCTTGTTAGGTGAGGGCCGACATTTCATTAGTGCTCAATTATCAGAGCAGTTACATGCCCGTGTGAATCAGCGCTGTTTCTCTGTTGAGTCATTTGCTGAGTTAGATTCGTTTGCGCGACGTCAGTTGCTGCGCGAATGGCTGCGCTTAAATGCATGCGATCTGCCGGATGCCTCTCGCTTGAGTAGTTGCGAAAAGCTTGCACTGAGCGAAACGGATTCAGGTGAGGTGTGTTGGTCTGAGCTGTGTGTCAGGCGCTATGCACAGCAGCTATGGATTACCCCAAGAGAATTGCCTGCAGTTAGCAGTGTGCCGCATGTTGTTCGATCCGCTAGTGATCAAATCGATCTTGAAGAAGGTCGATTAGTGGCGTGCGCTGCCAAAGATGGCATCCCTAAAGCGGCATGTGATGAAGGACGGGTGAGCATTCACCATCATGCAGAAGGCTGTCGTTATCGTTTGCTCGGTAGAGAGGGTGAGCGTCGCTTTAAACAGCTGTGCCAAGAGCTCGGTATTCCATCGTGGTCACGCATGTTGCAGCCATTGGTCATGGTGGATGGCTCGCTGTGGGCGATTGGAAATCACCGCGTGAGTGCACCATCAGGCTTGGCTGAAGATCAAGCTATTGAGTTTCAATGGGAGTCAGACTGGGCATGAATCGAGCAGTCATTAATCTGTTGTTGCTCTTTGCAATGGCTTTGCTCGTCATTGGCTTGAGTCAGCCGATCCTCTCGCTTGAGAAGTTTTATATTTTTGGTAACGAGGTCAGCCTGCTTTCAGCGCTCTAGCAGCGCGCTATTCAAAACGACTGGGGTTTGTTTGCGTTAGTGGGTGCCTTTAGTGTGCTGTTTCCAATGATCAAAGTGAGCTTGTTGATTGTGATTGCCAATGAGCCTGCAAAAACCGCTAAACACACGAAGCATCTGAAGTGGCTTGCGACTTAGAGCAAATGGTCGATGCTCGATGTGTTTGTTGTGGCCTTGTTGGTGGTTTCAGTCAAATTAGGTGCCTTAGCGCAGGTGAATGTCGAGCTGGGTATCTATGCTTTTGCCGCAAGCGTCATTCTGACTATGCTGGTATCCAATTGGATGGGCACACATAAGGGTTAAGGCCCAATAAAACCTACGTTTTTTTCTGATCTGCGCTAGAATCTCGGGCTCAATTTCTGAGGTATCTATGCAGGACATCAACCCCATTAAGAATGCTTTCGCGGATCTCCGTGAGCGTGTAACAGCGCTTAGGGGGTATCTTTGACTATGAGGTCAAGAAAGAGCGCCTAGAAGAGGTGCTGGGTGAGCTTGAAGATCCTGCTGTCTGGAATGAGCCAGACCGAGCTCAAGCCTTAGGTCGTGAGCGCTCAAGCTTAGAAGATGTTGTACTCGGTTTAGATCAGCTGACCTCAGGTCTTGCTGATGGCGCAGACCTTCTCGAGATGGCGGTCGAAGAGGGTGATGAAGAAACCGTCGATTCGATTGCTGATGATGTCGAGTCGTATACCAAGCAAGTCGAAACCCTTGAATTCCGTCGCATGTTTTCTGGCGAGATGGATGCGAACAATGCCTTCCTTGATATCCAAGCAGGTTCTGGTGGTACTGAAGCGCAAGATTGGGCTGAGATGCTGCTGCGCATGTACCTGCGTTGGGGTGAAGCTCACGGCTTTAAAACCGAGTTGATGGAAGCGTCAGCCGGTGATGTGGCTGGTATTAAATCTGCCACCATCAGTTTCCAAGGTGAATATGCCTTTGGTTGGCTCCGTACCGAGACCGGTGTGCACCGTCTAGTGCGTAAATCACCTTTCGACTCAGGTGGTCGTCGCCATACTTCATTTAGCTCAGTGTTTGTCTCACCCGAGGTTGATGATTCGATTGAGATCGATATCAATCCGGCAGATGTGCGTACTGATACTTACCGTGCATCGGGAGCTGGTGGTCAGCACGTTAACAAAACAGACTCTGCGATTCGTTTGACCCACGAGCCAACAGGTATCGTTGTGCAGTGTCAGAACGATCGTTCGCAACACAAAAACCGCGACCAAGCGTGGAAGCAGTTGAAGGCGAAGTTGTACGAGCTCGAAATTCAAAAACGTAACGAGTCAGCACAAGCGTTAGAAGACACCAAGTCAGATATCGGTTGGGGTAGTCAGATTCGTTCGTATGTTCTCGACCAGTCGCGCATCAAAGATCTGCGCACCGGTGTTGAGACAGGTAATACGCAATCAGTATTGGATGGCAACTTAGATATGTTCATCCAAGCAAGTTTAAAAAGTGGTTTGTAAGGGTTAAACATGACTGACCAGCAACAAGACGAAAACAAGCTCATCGCACAGCGACGTGAAAAGCTCGCCGCGATCCGAGAGAAAGGCGTTGCTTTCCCGAATAGCTTCCGTCGTGATGCACTCGCAAGTGAGTTGCAAGATCGTTTTGGCGATAAGTCGAAAGAAGAACTCGCTGAGATTAATCAGCGTGCAAGTATTGCTGGCCGCATCCTGGCAAAGCGTGGCCCATTCCTCGTGATTCAGGATATGTCGGGCCGCATTCAGTTTTACACCGATAAAAAAGAGCTATCTGAAGAGATCAATGCAGACATTAAGACCTGGGACATTGGCGATATCGTCGGCGGTGAAGGTCCGATCAGTAAGTCAGGTAAAGGCGACTTATATGTCCATGTCGATAAGGTCGAGATGTTGACCAAATCACTACGCCCATTGCCTGAGAAATGGCATGGCCTGTCTGATCAAGAGCAGCGTTATCGTCAGCGTTATGTGGATTTGATTGTTAGTGAAGAGACGCGCAAGACTTTCCAATTACGTTCACAAATCATTCATTACATCCGTCAGTATTTCGCTGGTGAAGACTTCCTCGAAGTTGAAACGCCCATGATGCATGTCATTCCGGGTGGTGCGAGCGCACGTCCGTTTGAGACACATCACAATGCTTTGGATATGTCATTGTTCTTGCGTATCGCGCCAGAGCTTTATCTTAAGCGTTTGGTTGTTGGTGGCTTTGAGCGAGTGTTCGAGATCAACCGTAACTTCCGTAATGAAGGTCTCTCAACACGCCATAACCCAGAATTCACCATGATTGAATTCTATGAGGCCTATGCAGATCACAATGATTTGATGGATCGCACCGAAGCTTTGTTCCGTGGCATTGCGAAAGATGTTGTGGGTAGTGAGGTGATCACCTATCAAGGTGAAGAGTTCGATTTTGGTAAGCCGTTTGCACGCATGACGGTTAAAGAGGCCATCTTGCACTTTAACCCTGAGATTAAGGCTGAGCAGCTCGAAGATCTCGCGTCAGCTACTGCGATTGCAGAGTCATTGAAGATCGAGGTTAAGCCGACCTATGGCTTAGGTAAGGTGCAAATTGAGATCTTTGAAGAGACCGCTGAGCATCGCTTGATTCAACCAACCTTTATCACCGCGTATCCAACTGAAGTATCACCATTGGCGCGTCGTAATGATACAGATCCATTTGTTACAGATCGTTTTGAATTCTTTGTGGGTGGTCGTGAGATTGCGAATGGTTTTTCGGAGCTTAATGACGCTGAAGACCAAGCTGAGCGCTTCCGCAAGCAGGTAGAAGAAAAAGAAGCGGGTGATGCCGAGGCAATGCACTTTGATGCAGATTACATTCGTGCTCTGGAGCATGGCTTACCGCCAACAGCCGGCGAGGGTATCGGTATTGACCGCTTGGTGATGTTATTCACCGATGCACCATCTATCCGCGATGTCTTGCTCTTCCCGCATATGCGACCTGAGTCAAACGACTAATCAAAAGAAAGCCCGCGAAAGCGGGCTTTTTTATTTACTCAGCATAAGCGTAGGGCAGATTAAGTGCCGTTAGCTTAGGGCCATCAGGACTGCCGACATGTAGATCATCGGCTTCGATCGCGCTGATCGGTGTGACGATGAGCATTTCGGTTTTGCCTTCATCGTTCATCGCGGCATTGACCACCTTTCCAGCACCTTGGCCAGAAGTCGGTTGAGGCTGAGAAAAGTTCGGTACCTGCTTCAGGTGTTTCGCCATCAATCACTGCACGATACATGCGGCGTTTTAACTTACCGAGATATTGCATCCGGGCGACGACTTCTTGACCGGTGTAGCAGCCTTTAGTGAAGCTCACGCCTTCGATCAATTGAAGATTAACCATTTGTGGCACAAAGGCATCACTGGTTGCTTGGTAAATGGTTGGGATGCCAGCGCGAATATCAAGTAGCTGCCATTGCTCGATCGAACTGGCATTCGCCACACTGGTTTGCCAGAGCGTGCGCGAGATTGCGCTATTGGCAATGACCCATGCGCGATGACGATCACCTGGGATACGAACAGTGATGATGTCTTTGTCTTCGATGGTTTGATTCGGTAGGTCAGGTAAGGAAAGACCTAAGCCATCCGTGGCGTTCTGGCCACTGTATTCAACGATAAAAAGCTCATTACTGACATCTTCGAGTACGACTTTCGACATTAAGACGAACATGCGTAAACGCTTAAGCGTTTCGTCGAGTCGATCCTTTCGCAAGCACCATTAGCAAGCCATCTTTTACTGGAATGATGCGGAAGCTCGTGAGGATGCGGCCTTTAGGGCTGCAGTACGCACTCAGTTGGCTATTGCCTTCTGATGTTTTGTTGATGTCGTTAGTGAGCTGACCTTGCAAAAAGGTGAGGCGATCATCACCAGTAACTTTAATGACGCCGAACTGCGTGAGTGCAGTTTTCGCATTATCTGCAAGCGCGCCATCGTTGATGGTTTGTTTTTCGATAAAGTCTAGCCAGTCTGACATGGTGTTCTCCTGAGAGACGGTCGTACGCCGCTCTGTTCATCGGGGTATCATAAACAAAACCCACTCATAACGTCCTTGCAGGATTTCAGGAAGTTTTATGTCGATGCCCTCTGCCCGAGAAGGCGCTCTCGTGTTGTACAAATCTCAGCCAGCCAAAGTGGTTTCGGTGGCTGACAAGATTGAGCTTTCCTTGGCTGATGGGTCGAGTAAAAAGTCCGCCCGAAAGATTTTGTGGTTGCTCCATGAAGGTCCGTTTCTAGCTTTTCTGATTTAGACGCCACGGTTGGTGATGTCGAAGAAGAATGGGAGTTACTGCAAGGAGAGTCGCCAAGCTTCTCGAGCTAGCTGAGATTGTTTTGGGTGAATTTACCCCGAAGACGGCATGGCAGACTTGGCAGCTATTGCAAGCAGGGCTGCATTTCTCCGGTGATACCGAATCTGTTCTGATCAATACGCCAGCGTATGTTGCTGAGCAGTTAGAGCAGCGTCATGCCGCTGAGGCTGAAAAAGCCGCGCATGAGGCTTTTATCAAACGCGTGGAGCAGGGAGCGATTAATGAAGAGGATCGTCCACGCTTGGCTGAAGTGGAACTTGTCGCGCTTGGCGTTAACGAGAACAGTGCGTTATTGAAGCAGTTCAATGTGGATGCGAGTAAAGAGAACGCACATACTTTTTGATTCGTTGTGGTTATTGGCATGCGGAATACAACCCATGGCCTCAACGCAATGGCTTGGATTGGGATGAGCTTGAGATCGGCGTGCCAGATCTGCCTGATGAGTCTCGTGTCGATATGAAGGATATCGAGGCTTGGGCGATCGATGATGAAGGCAGCAAAGATCCGGATGATGCCATCAGCTTGGTCGATGGTAAGTTGTGGGTGCATATCGCTGATGTCGCATCGTTAGTTCGAGTAGATGGACATTTAGATTTGGCGGCGCGTGAACGTGGCGCCAACCTATATTTGCCTGAAGGTGTAAAAACCATGCTGCCTTGGAAGCTGACCGAGCAGTTAGGTTTGGGTTTGCAGCCTATTTCGCCGGCATTGAGTATAGGCTTTCGAGTGATTGAAGGGCGGGTTGAGGATGTTGAGATCTGTCTGTCGTCGATCAAAGTGACGCGTGATAGTTATTCGGCGGTTAACGAGCGCATGGATCAAGAGCCTTTTGCCTCGATTGCGGCGATGACAAGGCATTCCGTGAGCGACGTTTTGCAAATGATGCAGCACGTCTCGATCTACCTGAGCGTTCAGTTCGATTAATTGAGGGTGAAGTGGTGCTTAAACCGCTCGAATCTTTGGCGAGCCGCGATATGGTGACCGATGTCATGTTAATGGCGGGTGAGGCGGTTTCTTTGTTTGCTGAGCAAAACAACATTGCGATTCCGTACGTGGTGCAGCCCCAACCTGAAGAGCTGCGTGATCCGCAAACACTTTCTGAGATGTGTGCTTACCGTCGTTTATTTAAGCCAAGCCAGACGGCATTACAGCCTGGGCGTCATTTTGGTTTGGGCTTGGATCGCTATACCCGAGCGACAAGTCCGTTGCGTCGTTATTCCGATCTTTTGGTGCATCAACAAATCCGAGCATTTCTGACAGACAAGCCAACATTGAGTGGTGATCAGGTTGCTGAACGATTGGCGGGTGTGGACTCGGTTTCAGGAAAGGTGCGTCGTACCGAACGTCAATCGAATCTGCATTGGAAGCTGGTTATGTTGCAACGACTAGGTGATTGGCAAGGTGAGGCAGTCGTTGTGGCGCTTGAAGAGCGTAAAGTGGTGGTGTTGATACCTGAGTTGGCGATGGAGATTAAAGTACGTCGCCAAGAGGAAATGACCTTAGATCAGTCAGTTACGCTGAAAGCGCGTGAGATTAATTTGACTACGCAAGAGGCGTTTTTTCAGGTCCTATCGCTAAACTGAATGTGACCAGAAAGCCTGAGGTTGTATACTGAGCTTAGAGAGGCCTTAAGGCCCGATTTGTACCAAAGGAACAGGCATGTCATCTGATACTGAGCAGTCCATTTCTGAGCGCGAGTTCATCGCATTTTGTGAAGCTGAATTTAATCGTCGATCAAACGATGGTGGGCAGTTTGAGCGCGAAGTTTATGAAGACGCTATGAAGCTTGTCTTGCAGAAGTTACGTCAAAAGGAGGGTAAGGCATGATCATTACTCATCTTGAAGCGACGAATTTACTTAAGTATGAGTCTTTATCCGTTAGATATTCCTGAAAGTGGAATGATCGCGATTAGCGGTCCTAATGAATCAGGTAAAAGTACGATTGGTGAAGCAATTTGTTTTGCGCTTTTTGGTCGTACCTTTTCGATTGATGATGATCATCTGAGAAGGTGATTCGTTGGGGTGATAACCATTGTATGGTCACTCTAAAGATTTAAAGTAGGTAACGGATACCTACGAGTTATCTCGTTATTTAGAGCGCAATGGTTCACATAGCGCAAAGCTGATGAAAGATCCAGACTTTGATCCAGTTGCGCGCGGCATTGAACAGGTCGATCAGTTTTAACGGATTTATTAGGTTTTGAGTACGAACAATTTGTTGAATCGTTCTATTTGGCCCAGCGTGAAATCACCACACCGCATCCTCATAGTGAAGCGGTGAAGATTATGGCTGGTATTTCGCCGTTGAAAGCGTCTCGTGGGAAATTGAACATGAGATGGCTGAGCATTTGATTTTCTCGAAGATATTCAGACCGAAAGCGATGCGATGGATCAAGAGTTGCTGATCTCGCGCTAGATGAAGGTTTCTTAGAGCAGTTGGAAGCTGATCACAAAGAAGTCTCTGAGCAATCATCGAAGGTTGGTCAATTAACGAAAGAGCTCAACGAAGGGATTGAGCATTATTGTCAAAATACGCAAAAAATCGACCGTATATCGCAAAGAAAAGCCGCTTAGGGCTTATTCCAGTTTATTTTGTTTGTGTTGACGGTTCTTTTAGCTGGGACTTGGGCTACGCTCGATCCTTTGGCGCATACCTCAGAAGCAGCACAATGGTTGGCGTTTTTAGATAAACGTATTCCAGAATGGCGTCAGGTCTCAATCACTAACATGATGTATCTTAGCAATCTCTGCAGGTGCTTTTTCTTGCTCGACAATTGTGAATCGATCAGGCAAAACAAAACAGATTAACATCGCTGCGAGAAGAGGCAGCACGCTTGGCGTTTGTCTTACGTGATGCGCGCCATATCCAAGTGGCTTTTGATGAGCCAATGCCAGTTTTCGAAGGTCAAGAAGAAGGCGAAGAGTTTGAAGAAGTGGCAGTTGATGCGTTGCCATCACGCCCAAGTGATGACGTTTTAATGCTTTAATTGACCATGTGGATGTGGCACGGCAAGCACCAAAGAGGTTCGCGATTACGCAAAAGCTGAATTCCACTGGTTAAGCCATGTTTCTGAATTGTTTGATGCGGAAGTGGCGCAGCTTGAACATGCAATTGGGGAAGAGACTCAACGCAGGGAAGAAGCAGCACGTATTCAAAGTGACTTTGAAGAAGTGATGCAGCGTCGCAGTCAGCACTTGGCTGACCTTCAGATTCGTCGTCGTGCGAATGAGTTGGTGCAGGGTGCAATACTAGAAGCATCGACGCACTTTAATCGCGACATCAAAGATCTGGTGGGTCGTATGTTGCCCAAGTTTACCGATGGTCGTTATGAACATTTACAGCTTGATGAGAACTTGAATGTTCGTTTGTTCTCAGGTCAAAAGCGCGACTTCATGGATCTTGATGAAGTTTCTAGTGGTACCCAGCGTCAGGTGATGTTGGCACTACGCTTATCGCTCTCGCAGAAACTCTTGGGACGTAAGGTTACAGGTAATCAATTTGCCTTCTTGGATGAGCCATTTGCGTTCTTTGATGAACAACGCACTCGCCAAGCACTCGATGCATTGCGTCAGGTGAGCGGTGAGATGAGTCAGGTTTGGATTGTGGCGCAAGACTTCCCTGCGGATATGAGTAGTGCGTTTGATCTTAAGATTGAATGTGATCACACGAATACTCGATTGAGCGTTTAACTATCTTACGAGCATAAAAAAGCCCCGCTTAGCGGGGCTTTTTTATTTAATTTTAATTATCTTGCTGAAGTGAACTTATTGATCTCATCGAGCGGGTCAACTTCATCTTCTTTAGCATCAACATGATGATCTTTTGGGCTCCAAAGATCATGGCAGCGATCTGCCTCAACACCGTCAGCCGTTAGGATTGTCCAAGTAGCAGCAATCGCCCACATGGCAACACCAAGACCTACTGTCTCCCAGCTTGTATGCGCTAGTTGAGAAGGGCCGCCCATAAAGCCATAGATCACAGAGATCATGCCGAACAGCCAAAACACCGAAATTGGGGCGGCACAGTTAGTACCACAGCCGTACTTACAAGCACCAACAGGTGGTGCAACAATTGACATTAATATGCTTTTAAGACGCATGAGTCCTCCTCTAGGGCCACATTTTTTTAATTGTATGAGTGGCTTAGAGCGATAACATCATGTTGATTGAGGGCTGTGCAAGTGGTGAATCACTATTTTGCACAAGTATTTTTTATTACAGCAAAAACTAAAAAGCTAAGGAATCCGGCAAGTTAGGCTTAATTCGCTTAACTATTTCGCCATGAACGCGAATTCCGCCGGCAATCACATTACCTGACTCGAGGTAGCGATCACCCCCGCGAATATCGCTGACGGTGCCGCCAGCTTCTCGCACAATCAGTGCGCCCGCAGCAAAATCCCAGATAGAAAGACCCAGTTCCCAGAAGCCATCAGTTCGACCGGCAGCAACATAGGCCATATCTAAAGCGGCCGAGCCTGGACGACGAATACCCGCAGTATCTTTCACCATGTCTTTCATGATCGCCAGATAGGCATCGATGTAACGCTGATCGCGAAAAGGAATGCCGGTGCCAATCAGAGCGCCTTTGAGGGTCTTCTGATCGGTCACGCGAAGACGACGATCGTTAAGCTGAGCACCTTGACCATGGCTTGCGGTAAACATCTCATCGCGAACAGGGTCGTACACAACTGCGCTTTCGAGTTGACCGCGATACTGCATAGCAATTGATACGGCGAACTGCGGAAAGCCATGTAAAAAGTTGGTTGTGCCGTCGAGTGGGTCAATGATCCATTGATAGTCATCGCCTGCATGGCTGCCTGACTCTTCAGCCAGAATTGCATGGCTAGGGTAAGCCTTACGAATGGTATCGATAATGATGGCTTCAGCTGATCGATCAACATCGCTAACAAAGTCATTGGTGTTTTTTTCGCTCACGCGCAAAGAGTCTAAGCGTGAGAATGAGCGCATGATGATGCTGCCAGCTGCACGGGCAGCGCGAATAGCAATGTTAGTCGTTGGATTCATGGCGCGCGAGGATACGGCAAAAGGGGTTATCTAGCTACTTTAAATCACGTTTTCTTTAATGAGCAGCTGATAAGATAAGTCGATGCAAAATATACGCATTGTGCTTGTCGAGACGTCGCATCCGGGGAATATCGGAGCGGTTGCTCGGGCTATGAAAAATATGTGTCTGACGGAACTGGTGTTGGTCAGTCCCAAGCGCTTTCCCGATGAAGAGGCAATTGCTCGCTCTTCGGGTGCAACCGATATCCTCGACTGTGCGCGTGTCGTGACCTCGTTAGAGGAGGCGGTGGGTGACTGTAAGTTGGTGATTGGTGCGAGCGCTCGCCGTCGTGACGCTGATTTGTGGCAAGAGCTCGATTCGCGACAATGCGCAGCTTTAACCTTGGAGCAAAGTCAGACTGCGCCAGTCTCACTGGTCTTTGGGCGAGAGAGTTCGGGGCTGACTAAAGCGGAGCTCGATCGATGTACACACTTGATGCATATCCCGTCAAATCCTGACTACACCTCATTGAATATTGCGATGGCGGTACAGGTGATGGCGTATGAGTTACGCATGGCTTCTCATGTTCCCGTATCGTCGTCAGCTGAATCTCAGGTTTTGCCAGCAGCGACAGTTGAAAAGATGGAAGGGCTGTTTGCGCATTTGCAGCAAGCGTTACAAGATATCGGCTTTATGCATTCGGAGCAGGATGGAAAGATGATGCAATAATTGCGCAGATTCTTCCATCGAGCGAGTCCGGATGACAAAGAGATTAATATTTTGCGTGGCATATTGAGTGCGGCACAGGGCGTTAAGTCCATGCGATCGAATGCCAGTAATAAAAAAACTTAACGTTGTAGAAATTTATGTTTAAACAGATCAATGAAGATCTAGCGATTGTTTTTGAGCGTGACCCGGAAGCACGTAATCGCTTTGAAATCCTGACAACCTATCCAGGTGTGCATGCGGTTCTATTTCATCGCTTGGCACATCGCATTTGGAATCTGGGTGCTAAGTGGTTAGCGCGTTGGATCTCGCATTTGAGTCGTTGGTTAACCGGTATTGAGATTCATCCGGCAGCAACAATTGGACGTCGTTTGTTTATAGACCACGGTATGGGTGTCGTGATTGGTGAGACGGCGATTATTGGTGATGATGTCACGCTCTATCACGGCGTGACCTTAGGTGGTACTAGCTGGCAAAAGGGTAAGCGTCACCCAACGTTGGGGAACAACGTGGTTGTAGGTGCTGGCGCAAAGGTGCTTGGACCGATTGAGATTGGCGAGGGAGCTCGTATTGGCTCAAATGCGGTGGTTGTTAAGCCTGTTCCTGCGGCGAGTACCGTTGTCGGTATCCCTGGACGTTTGGTGCAAAAGGCAGAAGAGAGTGACTCTAAGCACCGTGTCGATATGGCCTCAAAAATGGGTTTTGATGCTTATGGTGCAACTGAGGATGCACCTGACCCGGTGGCACATGCGATTAACTGCATGCTGGATCACATGCATGTCTACGAGACGCGTATGAAGATGATGTGTGAGGCTATGAAAGAGATGGGGATCGAGGCGCCTGAAGGTTCTGATCTGCCTGAGCTGCCGACCTGCGAGATTATTTCCACGTCAGATGAGATGAAGAAAATGCATCTCGATGAGTCGGACAAAAAATAAATCCCAATAAACCGCAAAAACTACCGGTTTAGCTAATGTTGACTGAATTAGTCAGGAATCTTAGTCTGCGCTTATTGATTTATTTAGGGTTGAGTTGTGCGTTTAACTACTAAAGGCCGTTATGCCGTCACTGCAATGTTGGATCTCGCGATTCATCAAGACAAAGGCCCAATTACTTTGTCAGATATTGCGACTCGCCAAGGCATTTCTCTTTCTTACCTCGAACAGTTGTTTTCGCGATTACGTAAGCAGCAGCTCGTGAGCAGTGTGCGTGGCCCGGGTGGTGGTTACACCCTAGCGCGTGGTGCGAAAGAAATTTTTGTTGCCGAAGTGATTTTGGCGGTCGATGAAAATGTTGATACCACCCGTTGTGGCGGTAAGCACAACTGCCAAGATAACCAAGAATGTCTCACGCATGACTTGTGGCACGACTTAAGTGATCGTATCAACGATTACCTCAGTAATATTAGCTTGGGTGAGCTGATGGAACGTCGCGCGATAAAGCAGGTTTCCGAACGTCAGGATCATGAGCCGAGCTCGGTTAATGCCGACGATCTAATGGCATCACGTTGATAAAAAACTGAGGCTGAATTCCTCGGTTTTTGCTTTCTGCGGTATCGCATATCCCATAATCTTTTGTAACGGAGCGAGCTGTGGTTCCTCATGATGAATTAATTACTCTGCGTGATTGGGTGCGCTGGGGCGCAAGTGCCATGACGGAGCACAAGGTATTTTTTGGCCACGGTACTGATAACGCAGTGGATGATGCGCTTGAGTTGGTATTAGGTGTGTTGCACCTCGATCATTCATTACCCTCCGACTATCTTGATGCGCGAGTGACTTCAGGCGAACAAGATCGACTACTGAAGGCCTTCGAAAAGCGTACTGAGGATCGCATTCCAACGGCTTACCTCACCGGTCGCGCCTATTTTTATGGGCTGGAGTTCATTGTTGACGAGAATGTGTTGATTCCTCGTTCACCGATTGCAGAGTTGATTAATGATCAATTTGAACCTTGGCTGGGTGGTGTTGAGGTGAATCGTGCGATGGATCTGTGCACGGGTAGTGGCTGTATCGGCATCGCGATGGCGGAAGCTTTTCCTGATGCTGAAGTGGATCTTTTGGATATTTCACCCAGTGCCTTCGATATTGCGCAACAGAATATCGATAAACACCATCTGTCAGATCGTGCCTCTGCTATTCAATCAGACGTGTTCTCAGGCTTGAGTGATGAGCGTTATGAGCTGATTGTTTCTAATCCGCCTTATGTTAGTTCGCAAGAGATGGAAGAGCTGCCTGCTGAGTATCTGGCAGAGCCAGAGTTGGCGCTCGAGGCGGGTGATGATGGTATGGATATTGTAAGTCAGATCTTATTACAGGCGCCAAATTATCTAACTGATGATGGTTTGTTGATTGTTGAGGTTGGCGCAAGTGCTGATTTGCTCATGGAGCGTTATCCGAACGTGCCTTTTATGTGGATTGATTTTGAATTTGGCGGTGATGGTGTGTTTGCAATCACGGCTGAACAGCTTGTTGAATATCGAGATGCGTTGATTCGGTCATCTCATTGACCTGCGTCAGGGAAGATCTCAGCAGCGCTCTCTAGAATGCTGCTGCATGACGGATAATTTTGTTTTTGACCAAGAGTTAATCAATCGCTACAACCGCGCAGGTCCGCGATATACCAGCTATCCAACAGCGGTTGAATTCCATAACGGATTCACGACGCGTGATCTTCTCAAGGCAGAGGGTCATAGCAAAGCGTTGTCCTTGTATTTCCATATACCTTTTTGCGACACGGTGTGCTTTTACTGTGCGTGTAACAAGATTGCGACTAAAGACCGTTCAAAGACGGAGCCTTATTTAAAAGCGCTTGAGCAAGAGATGATCATGCAAGCGAACTTGCTTGATTGGCAGCGTCCCGTCGAACAATTGCATTGGGGTGGTGGTACGCCGACGTTTTTATCCGATGAACAAATGGTCTGGCTTATGAGTCGAACGAAATCGTTATTCAATGTGTTGGATAAAGACGAGGGTCAGTAC
This sequence comes from Gammaproteobacteria bacterium, assembly GCA_038144195.1. Taxonomy (GTDB): domain Bacteria; phylum Pseudomonadota; class Gammaproteobacteria; order Chromatiales; family Chromatiaceae; genus VMDJ01. The sequence continues at coordinate 1,569,375 of JAYQNH010000002.1, forward strand.
TCGATCGAGATTGATCCGCGAGAGGTGTCGTCAACGACGTTGAGAACATTGCGAGAGATCGGCTTTAATCGATTGAGCTTGGGTCTACAGGATCTCGATGAGCGAGTGCAAATAGCGGTAAATCGTGTGCAATCTGCTGAAATGACTTTTGCCGTGATGCAGCAGGCCCGAGAGCTTGGTTTTAAGTCAGTCAGCTTGGATTTGATTTATGGGTTGCCGCATCAATCATGGGTGTCATTCGAGAAAACGTTCGAAAAAGTGATTGAAGCGCGACCTGATCGCTTGTCGGTCTTTAACTATGCGCATATGCCAACCCGATTTAAGCCGCAGCGTCGTATCAATGAAGCAGACTTGCCCAGTTCTGCAGAAAAATTGGAGATCATGCATAAGGCCGGTGAGAAATTGCAGGCGGCAGGTTATGTCTATATTGGTATGGATCACTTTGCCTTACCAGGCGATGAGTTAGCGCTTGCGCAGAAAGAAGGGCATCTGCATCGAAATTTTCAGGGTTACACAACGCATGCGCACTGTGACTTGTTGGCGTTTGGGGTGTCGTCGATTGGTAATGTGGGAAATACCTTTTCACAGAATGTGAAAACACTGGATGAGTATTACGCTGCAATCGAAAAGAACACCTTGCCGATTGAGCGAGGGTTGGTAATGAATCGTGATGATTTGATTCGTCAGGACGTCATTACACAGCTGATTTGTCAGTTTGCGCTCAACTTCAAACAGATAGATCAAGCTTGGCACATTCAAAGTAGTGATTATTTTGCGAATGAATTAATTGCGCTCGATCAAATGCAAAAAGATGGGCTATTGGTGATATCAGAGCGATGGATTGCAGGTGACTCGGCCTGGGCGACTACTCATTCGGAATATATGTATGGTGTTCGATAGGTATTTGCCTGAAGCTCAGCACCGATTCTCACGTGCCATTTGAACCCTAGGGTGACTCTCGTATACTCGGTTGTTATTGATTGACGAACGAGTAGAACAACAATGTCACAGTCTATCCCTGAAGCTTTTCGTGCTGCAGCTAAGCAGCATCCCGACCAAACCATCGTTTGGCATCCTGAATCCCCATTGACCTTTGCGCAGCTTGATCAAGATTCTGATCGAGTCGCGGCCGCCTTACATGCACGTGGATTGACAGCAAGGAGATCGCGTGGCGCTGTATGCGATCAACGATAAAACCTTTGTTCAGGCATATCTCGGCATTCAAAAAGCGGGATGTGTTGTGGTGCCAGTTAATTTACTTATTGGTGTTGATGAGGTCTCGTACGTCTTGGGTAATGCCAAGATCAGCGCCTTTATTTATCACGCAGCGATGACCGAAAAGGCGGTGGCCGTTAAAGGCCAATTAGAAGGCTTGAAAGCAACAGCTGTGATTGGTGATGCCCATCCTGAAATTCAAGCTGACAGTTTTGCAGATTGGCTTTCAGTAGAGGCTGCTGCGCCTTCTTTGAGTTTAAATCCTGAAGAAGATGTTGCGGCAATTCTGTATACCTCTGGCACGACCGGTAATCCTAAAGGTGCGATGCTGACTCATCACAACCTTGTCTCTAATACGCTAAGTGTTAAGCAAGCGCTGGGATTGCAGTCAGGTAAGGATCGACTGCTCGTTGTATTGCCGATGTTTCATTCTTTGCAGCGACTGTTGGCATTCTCACGCCATGTTTGCATGAATTGTCGATAACACCTGTGCCTAAGTTTGATCCAGCCTTAGTGAGTGACATGATTGCAGCGAGTGGGGCAACGATCTTCTTAGGTGTTCCCTCGATGTATGCGGTTGTTAACCGCCTGCCAGATGAGCAAGCGGCAAAATTTAAAACGATTCGATTTGGCGTAGCAGGTGGTGCGGCCATGCCGGTTGAGTTGCTGAAGTCGTTTGAATCGCGATACGACATTCCAGTTTTAGAGGGCGACGGTCCAACGGAGTGTTCACCTGTGACCTGCGTGAACCCCTTTGATGGTGAGCGCAAAGCGGGATCTGTCGGTTTGCCGGTGCCTAATGTTCGCATGACTATCCGTGATCTTGAAGGACAAGAAGTTGCAACTGGCGAGATGGGGGAGATCTGTGTTGCAGGTCCAAATGTCATGAAAGGTTACTGGGAGTTGCCAGAAGCGACAGCTGAGACGTTTTTTGGCGAGTGGCTACGTACTGGAGACTTGGGTTACATCGATGAGGATGGTTATATCTTCATGGTTGACCGTATCAAAGACATGATTATTGTGAATGGTATGAATGTGTACCCGCGTCAGATCGAGGAAGTGTTGCATCAGCATGAGGCCGTTTTAGAAGCCGCTGTTGTCGGTCAACCGCATGCATCACACGGTGAAATCGTGGTTGCTTATGTGGTTCCAGCTGAAGGCCATTCGTTAACAGAAGCTGAGATTAAACAATTCTGTAAAGGGCGATTAGGTCAGCATCAACTGCCAAGGCGTGTCGAGATTAGAGATGGGTTACCCAAGAATGCGAGTGGCAAAATCCTTAAGCGCGAGCTGCGTAAAGAAGGTGAGGTAGAGCGCGGCATTAACTAGCCGTCTTTGGCTTTCTCCACGTGTAGTAAGTCACGATAAGGTGAATTGCCATGCCGACTGCAGATAGCAGACCAATTGTTCGATCATAATCGCTGATAAGCCAGATTAGATCGCTACTGTGATTTGTGGGAGCGATGTCTTTAAAGCCTTTAATGACAGCCACCATGCCTGCGTGAACGCCAATGACATAAGCGATGTTGCCTGTGCGCTCACGAATCAACGCAAGGTACATCCCAAGTAAGAACAAGGCGATAAAGCCATCCAAGATCCCGCCTTTAGCGTAATCGTCAAAGGTATGGCTCAAAATCAAAAAGCTATTTGCAAAGCTTGCTGATTCTCAAGCTGGTATTGCTGGTGGGTTAATGAAGTGCATCCAGGCGTAAAACAAACTCGACAAAATGGCAGTTGTCCAAAAGCCATGTGATTGTCTAATGCCGGCAAACAGACCGCCACGGAAGAAGGTTTCTTCGATAAAGCCAATGAGTAAACCTGTAATCAAGGCGACAAGAACGATTTTCCCAAGTTCAGGTGCAATCTCATCCCAGCTGCGGACTGAACGAATTTCGAGAAAGCTCAATACAACAGCGAGCAATCCAAGCAGCGCAAGACCCATTCCGAGTCCACGCAATAATTCAGCTAGAAACGCGGGTTTGCTTAACTGATAACCCAGATCGCTTTTATTCGCGATGTTGAGACGATACAAAATCCAGATGAAGCCTGGGATGGCAAACAGCTTTCCGACAATCGTGATGAGCTTTGTGCGGGCCCTTGTCGGTGCTCTCTTGAATCAGTGTGAAAAGTGGGTAGTTGACTGCGGCGCTTAAAAAAAGGGCGAGCAGGATGAGGCCGATGAAGAGGAAAAAAGCTCGCATTTTGGTGTTTTTAGCCAAATAACCTTGAAAGTGATCACATTCTACCTAAAAAACTGTGAAAACAGGGTTAACAGCAGACCATTCATCGCGCTAGAATGCGCCGCCTAATTCGGGTACGACGCCCGAAAACACGGTTTTGCGAGCGTGGTGGAATTGGTAGACACGCCAGATTTAGGTTCTGGTGCCTTTGGTGTGAGAGTTCGAGTCTCTCCGCTCGCACCATTCATATAAGAACGTGCCCAAGTATCCCTTGGGCGGGTTTTTCCAAGTTGAATAAAGTTTCAAGACGGCAAGTGCTGTCGGAGTATGTTTCATGCAAGTTTCTGTTGAGTCTGGCGAAGGTTTAGAAAAGCGTCTGTTGGTTGATCTGCCAGCGGATCGTGTTAACGAAGCCGTTGATAAAAAACTGGCCGAGGTTGCTAAGACCGTCAAGATGAACGGTTTCCGTCCTGGTAAGGCACCGCTACGTGTTGTTAAGCAGCAGTATGGTGAGGCGGTTCGTCACGATGTCTACGGCGCATTGATTCAAGAAACATATTACGAAGCACTATCTGAAAAGAAAGTGATGCCAGTTGGTGACCCTAGCATCGAGTTCCGTGATGCAGTTGAAGAGGGTGGTTTTAGCTATACCGCTACCTTTGAGGTAATGCCTAAAATTGAACTCGCTGACATGAAAGGCAAGTCAATCACCAAGGTGACTGCTGAAGTTACTGATGCTGACGTCGACGACATGATCAATAAATTGCGTGAGCAACGTACAACTTTCAGTGATGTTGAGCGCGCAGCTCAAGATGGCGATCAAGTACATATCGACTTCAAAGGTTTCATCGATGGTGAAGCATTTGATGGTGGTTCAGCTGAGAACGTTCCTCTTGTATTAGGTTCAGGTTCAATGATCGAAGGTTTCGAAGCCGCTTTGCTAGGTGCAAGTGCTGGTGATGAGCGTTCTTTCGAAGTGAATTTCCCAGAAGATTACCGTGCGGAAAACTTGGCGGGTAAGCCTGCAACATTCGAAGTGAAGGTTTCTAAAGTAGCTGAGCCAAAACTTCCTGAGATTGATGAAGAGTTCTGTAAAGAGTTCGGTGTTAAAGAAGGTACTGAAGCTGCATTACGCGCAGAGGTTTCTTCAAACATGAAGGCTGAGCTTGAGCAAAAACTTCAGGGTATGTTGAAAGACGAATCTATGAAGATTCTTCGCGAATCAAATGAGCTAGACATTCCTAAGTCGATGGTTACTCAAGAAGCTGAGCGCATGAAGCAACAAGCTGTTCAAGAGATGGCGCAGCGTGGTCAGCAGGTATCGGTTGATTTGCCGGCTTCAATCTTCGAAGAACAAGCAAAGACACGCGTTCATTTAGGCCTTTTGGTAGCTGAGATTATCGATGGTCAAGAGTTGAAAGCGACTGAAGATGAAGTGCGTGACACGATCACCAAGATGTCGGGCTCTTATGAAGATCCTCAGGAAGTCATCGATTTCTACATGAACAATGACCAGCAACGCTCAATGCTTGAGAACCTTGTTTTGGAAAATAAGGTTAACGATTGGGTGGTTTCTCAGTTGGATGTTGCGGAAGAATCGCGTACTTTCTCAGAAGTTATGAATCCGGGTCAGTAAGTTCTTTCAGAGCGCTGCCGATTTCAGATAACTTTTAAAAATAAAGAGAGAGTGGCTATGTCAGCACTGGATACGCAAAACTTGGGTTTGGTCCCTATGGTCATCGAACAATCGTCACGTGGCGAGCGTTCATACGACATCTATTCACGCCTATTAAAAGAGCGCGTTATCTTTTGTGTCGGTCAAGTCGAAGATCACATGGCTAACTTAATTGTTGCCCAGTTGTTGTTCTTGGAATCTGAGAATCCTGATAAAGACATTCATTTGTATATCAACTCACCAGGTGGTTCTGTAACCGCTGGTTTGGCGATCTACGACACCATGCAATTTATCAAGCCAAATGTTAGCACCATGTGTATTGGCCAGGCGGCGAGTATGGGTGCAGTTTTGTTGGCAGCGGGTGAAAAGGGTAAGCGTTTTGCATTGCCAAATTCTCGTGTGATGATTCACCAGCCATTGGGTGGTTTTCAGGGTCAAGCGAGTGATTTTGAGATTCACGCCAAAGAAATCCTATTGATTCGTGAAAAATTGAACAAAATTTTGGCGGATCATTCAGGACAAGATCTCGAAAAGATTAAGCATGATACTGATCGTGACAACTTTATGAGTGCCCAAGATTCAGTGACTTACGGCCTCATTGACGAAGTTGTTGGAAAGCGCAATAAAGAAAACAGCTAGTTTTTGAGCGTTTTGCCCAAATTCATGGGTAATACCGCAGGTTTTCGTGACTTGTTCCTACCTAATCTAAGGGTATTATGCAATTTAGGCATTTTGTTTTAGATCGATAGATCTAGGCATATCGCCCCTTTAGAGGTTTCATGTATGAGTGATAAGAAAGACGATAAAAACGATGACAGCAAATTGCTGTACTGCTCATTTTGCGGCAAGAGCCAGCATGAAGTTCGTAAGCTGATTGCGGGCCCTTCAGTTTTTATTTGTGACGAATGCGTAGAGCTATGTAACGACATTATTCGTGAAGAGATGCAAGAGAGCAGTTCGGATGATGGTGATGCGTTGCCAAAGCCACATGAGCTAAATGCAGCTCTCGATGAATACGTGATTGGTCAGGCTCGTGCAAAACGGGTTCTTTCTGTTGCGGTATACAACCACTACAAACGTCTGCGTGCGTCTAAAGGAAAAGACGAAGTCGAGATTTCGAAAAGTAATATTTTGCTAATCGGTCCTACAGGTTCCGGTAAGACATTATTGGCTGAGACGTTGGCGCGTCTTTTAAACGTTCCTTTCACCATTGCAGATGCAACTACTTTGACCGAAGCGGGCTATGTGGGTGAAGACGTTGAGAACATTATTCAGAAGCTCTTGCAGAAGTGTGATTACGATGTAGAAAAAGCCCAGACAGGCATTGTGTACATCGATGAGATCGACAAGATTTCTCGTAAGTCAGATAACCCATCTATTACACGTGACGTTTCAGGTGAGGGTGTACAACAAGCCTTGCTGAAGCTCATTGAAGGCACGGTCGCTTCTGTGCCTCCACAAGGTGGTCGTAAGCATCCACAGCAGGAGTTCTTACAGGTCGATACCTCTAATATCATGTTTATTGTTGGTGGTGCATTTGCTGGCTTAGATAAAGTTATCCGTAATCGTTCAGAAAAAGGTGGCATTGGTTTTGGAGCTGAAGTCAAAAGCAAAGATGATACGCGCAATGTGGGTCAGATCTTCTTGGATTTGAAGCCTGAGGATTTGATTTCGTATGGTCTTGATTCCAGAGTTTGTTGGTCGTTTGCCTGTCGTGGCAACGCTTGAAGAGCTTGATGAAGAGGCGTTGATTCGTATTTTGACCGAGCCAAAGAATGCTTTGGTTAAGCAATACCAGCGCTTGTTTGAAATGGAAGATGCAGGTCTCGATATTCGTGAAGACGCGCTATCTGAAGTAGCTAAAAAAGCGATCGCCCGTAAAACCGGAGCTCGTGGATTACGCACAATTCTAGAACAAACCTTGTTAGACACCATGTATGACTTACCATCTCAGGATAACGTCAGTAAGGTCGTGGTTGATGGCAGTGTGATCCGTGGAGAATCAGACCCATTGGTCATTTACGAGAATGCAGAACGCCCGAAGGCAGCGTCTGAAAATTAATCCAAGTGCCCGGCCTGACCGGGCATTTTTCGTCTTGGGCTTGAAAAAATGATTTCTGCCCCAAGATGATTAAAAAGCCATTCATGAACAGTGGCAACAATATTTAGGAGATCTCGATGGGACAAGAAGTGAATCCAGATACCCAGCCTTTAGTTGTACCGGTGTTGCCGCTGCGTGATGTGGTTGTTTATCCGTATATGGTCATTCCGCTTTTTGTCGGTCGAGATAAGTCGATTAAAGCGCTTGATGCTGCGATGGCTGATAACAAGCAGATTCTTCTTTCGGCGCAGCGTAGTGCAGATATCGATGAGCCTGCTGAGAAAGACCTTTATGAAGTCGGTACTCTGGCGAGTATTCTTCAACTATTAAAGCTGCCTGACGGCACGGTGAAGGTATTGGTCGAAGGGCTCAAAGCGTGCGCGTTTGAAAAAGTTTCTTGATGGTGAAGAGTTCTTTACCGCTGAGATCGAAGCGCAAGATGAAAATGAAGAGCTTCCAGAACGTGAGATGGAAATCTTGATGCGCTCGGCGACCGATCTGTTTGATCAGTATGTGAAGCTGAACAAGAAAGTGCCGCCTGAGGTTTTGACTTCACTAGCAAGTATCGATGAAGGTTCACGTTTAGCTGACACCATGGCTGCCCACATGGCCCTCAAACTTGAAGAAAAGCAGCATGTGCTTGAAATGATCAACGTGCGTGAACGTCTTGAGCACCTTATGAGCTTAATGGAAGGCGAGAACGATATTCTGCAAATGGAGAAACGTATCCGTGGCCGCGTTAAGCGTCAGATGGAAAAGAACCAGCGCGAGTATTATCTCAATGAGCAAATGAAGGCTATCCAGAAAGAGTTGGGTGAGCTGGAAGATGCGCCAAACGAAATTGAAGAACTGACCGCCAAGATTGAAAAGGCGGGCATGTCCAAAGAGGCAAAGACCAAAGCAACTGCTGAGTTGAATAAGCTCAAGTTGATGTCACCAATGTCTGCAGAAGCGACGGTGGTGCGTAACTACATTGACGCTTTAGTTGGAGTGCCTTGGAAAAAGAAAACCAAAGTTCGTAATGACATTCCTAAAGCAGAGGAAGTGTTAGATGCGGATCACTTTGGTTTAGAAAAAGTTAAAGAACGCATCTTGGAATATTTGGCAGTTCAACAACGTGTTCGTAAATTGAAAGGTCCGATCCTGTGTTTGGTAGGTCCTCCTGGTGTGGGTAAAACCTCATTGGGTCAGTCGATTGCTAAAGCGACTAACCGTAAATTCGTACGTATGGCGCTAGGTGGCGTGCGTGATGAAGCTGAAATTCGTGGTCACCGTAAGACTTATATTGGCGCGATGCCAGGCAAGATTGTGCAGAGCCTGACTAAGGTTGGCACTCGTAATCCTTTGTTCCTGCTTGATGAGATAGACAAGATGGCAATGGACTTCCGTGGTGATCCAGCATCAGCTTTACTTGAGGTTCTTGACCCTGAGCAAAATCACACTTTCCAAGATCACTATCTTGAGGTGGATTTTGATTTATCCGACATCATGTTTGTGGCGACTTCGAACAGTATGAATATTCCAGGTCCTTTATTGATCGTATGGAAGTGATTCGTCTGTCGGGCTACACCGAAGATGAGAAGGTAAGTATTGCTCAAAACTACTTAGTCCCTAAGCAGATTGAAAATAACGGTTTGCAGGATGGTGAGCTGACAATCACTGAAGATGCATTACGAGATATCGTGCGTTTTTACACTCGCGAGGCGGGTGTGCGTGGCTTAGAGCGTGATGTATCGAAGATTTGCCGCAAGGTGGTCAAGAATATCTTGATGAGCACTGCAAAGAAGAAGCCAAAAATCAAAGTCTCAGCTAAAGAGCTTGAGGAATACTTAGGTGTTAAGCGTTTCCGTTATGGCTTAGCAGATGAGGAAGATCAGATTGGTCAGGTAACTGGTTTGGCATGGACTGAGGTAGGTGGCGAGTTGCTACGTATCGAAACAGGTTTAGCTCCAGGTAAAGGTCGTTTAACCCATACGGGTCAGTTGGGCGATGTGATGAAAGAGTCCATCCAAGCGGCAATGACTGTTGTAAGAAGTCGCTCGCAAGCATTGGGCTTGAATGAAGACTTTTACGAGAAGTTGGATGTGCATATTCACGTACCAGAAGGTGCTACACCTAAAGACGGTCCAAGTGCCGGTATCGGTATGTGTACCGCTTTGGTCTCGGCGCTAACCAATATTCCAGTGCGTGCGGATGTCGCGATGACGGGTGAGATTACCTTGCGTGGTGAGGTGCTTCCGATTGGTGGATTAAAAGAAAAACTATTGGCGGCACTTCGTGGTGGCATTAAGACTGTTTTAATTCCAAAAGATAACGAACGTGATTTGGTTGAGATGCCAGATAACATCAAAGAAGGTCTTGAGATTCGTCCAGTTCAATGGATCGATGAGGTGTTAGAAGTGGCGTTAACCATGCAGCCAACACCTCGAGTGGATGCTGAAGAGGTTAAAGATGCGCCAAAAGCGTCTAAAAGCTCAAAAGCAAGCAAAGGTAAAACTCGAGCACATTAGGAAAGTCTTAATAAATTAGCCCGAAAGCCGTATAAATAAAGGCTTTCTGGCTTTTTTATGCTTGACCTATACCCAGTCTATTCGAGTAAGATAAGTACATTGGAATTAAGCAATGTCTTTTCAATAAGTTTTTTAACGATCGAGTTTTATTTCGGTCGATTATCACCAAAGGGGAGATCCAATAATGAATAAAACAGAACTGATCGATGCAATGGCTGAAGCAGCAGATATCTCAAAAGCAGCAGCAGGTCGTGCATTAGACGGTATGATTGATGCGATCACCGGCGCAGTAAAATCTAACGACACTGTATCAATTATCGGTTTCGGCACTTTTGCATTGAGCGAGCGTGCGGCACGTAAAGGTCGTAATCCAAAGACTGGTGAAGAGATTCAAATCAAAGCATCTAAGTCACCTAAATTTAAAGCTGGTAAAGCGTTCAAGGATGCTGTAAATTAACCGCTCCTGAAATTTCGGGTGCTTAGCTCAGCTGGGAGAGCATCGCCCTTACAAGGCGAGGGTCGCAGGTTCGATCCCTGCAGCACCCACCACGAAATGGAGTGGTAGTTCAGTTGGTTAGAATACCGGCCTGTCACGCCGGGGGTCGCGGGTTCGAGTCCCGTCCACTCCGCCAAAATAGAGAACCCAAGTTCATTTGAACTTGGGTTTTTTATTGCCTGTCTTTCACGATTTACACGTCATGTTTAGTTTGGAAACTGAGCTTTTGCTCAGCGAAAACCCCTAAAACTAGTTATTATTCCGGCTGGTTTTTTTAACACTACAACAGTTGTTTTCTTATGTTGATGTCAATCCGTGAAAAGGCTCAAGGCTGGACAGCCTGGGTCATTGTCATTCTGATTAGTATTCCTTTTGCACTCTTTGGTATTCAAGAATATTTAGGCACAGATTCCGATCCAGTCGTCGCCGAAGTTGCGGGTGTGGATATCAAACGAAGCCAGTTAGATGAGCAACTGCGCGAATTAAGACAAAACATGCGAGACCGTTTGGGTTCTGCCTACCGCGCGGATATGTTTGAGGGTCCTTTGGTTGAGCGTCAGACATTGGGTCGTATGTTGACTCAGGCGGTGGTTGAAGAGGCTGCAGCCGATTGGAACCTTCGTGCTAGCGATCAACAGGTAGTTAATTACATCCACCAAATTCCCGGACTACAAACTGACGGTCGTTTTGATCAGGCTTTATATGAAAGTGCAGTTCGCAGTCGTGGTATGTCGAGCGCGGGTTTTGAAGAACTCGTTCGTCAAGAGATTGTGCTGCAACAGTTCCAAGCCGGCATCATGGATTCTGCATGGGAGACGCAGTCGACCTTACGTGAACGTGTTCGTTTAAACGAACAGAAACGTGATGTTGATGTGGTCGTTTTTAAAGCGGCTGACTTTAAAGATCCTACAAAGCTTACTCAGCAGCAAATTGCTGATTTTTATGAAAAAAATAAATCGAAGTACGTCGTTCCTGAGCGCGTAAAGCTGTCTTATGTGCGCTTAAGTCCGGATGTCTTAACGGCAACAGTTAATGTAAGTGACGATGAGCTTCGCGACTTTTATGAGCAGAATCGTGACCAGTTTGTCGCGCCTGAAGAGCGCAAGATGCGCCATATTTTATTGATGGCTAACCCGGAAAACGAAGCTCAACAGTTAGCGGCAGCTGAAAAGTTGGTATCAGAGTTAAACGCAGGTGGTGATTTTGCTGCTTTAGCTAAAAAGTATTCTGAAGATCCAGGTTCCGCTGACTTGGGTGGTGACCTTGGTTGGGTGTCGCGCGGTGTGATGGTGCCTGAGTTTGAAGATGCCGGTTTTGCATTGAATAAAAACGTCATCAGTGAGCCAGTGAAATCTCAATTTGGCTATCATGTCATTCAAGTGACGGATATTCGTGGTGGTGATGCGGACTTTAATTCGCAGAAAGAAAAGGTCGCTAAGGCCTTTCGTCAACGTCAAGCGGATGACTTGTTCTATAACCAATATGAGCGTCTAGCTGACCTTGCTTACGAAACGCCTGATAGCTTATTGCTGCCTGCTGCAGAAGCTTTGAGGTCTTAAGGTTAAGCAAACTGAATGGGTTTCTCGTGAGGGCAAATTGCCAGCAGAAATCAATCAAGCAAAGGTGCTGAATGCTGCTTTTTCCGAAGACGTCTTGCAGCGTGGTAATAACAGTGAAGTGATTGAGTTAGGTCCTACTGATGCGGTGGTTGTTCGTGTCGCTAAGCATGAGCCTGAATCAATTCAGTCTCTGGATGCCGTTGCTGAAAAAGTGAAAGCTCAGGCCGCTAGCGAGATGGCTTCGCAACTGGCTAAAGAAGCAGGTGAAGCTTTTATTAATGATGCTCAAAACGATATCGCAGGCAAAGCTAAAGCGGCGAATAAATCGCTCAAGAGTCTTTCGTTAACGCGTCGAGATGCTAATTTACCCGTTGAAGTCGTAGATGCGGCTTTCGCTATGACAAGATCAATAACAAATGTGGTTTCAGCTGAAGGTGACTTCTATGTCATCGCATTAAAAAAGCGACTGATGGCAATGTTGATGCGATGAAAGCCGATGAGCTCAAGGTCCTAGCTGAAGCGCTCGAGCGCCAAGCATCTGATGCACAATTCACCGCGTTAACGGAGGCATTACGTGATCGTTCAGGCGCTAAGATCACATTGGCTAAGTAATACGACTGATGCAAGTTTTAGATTTTGCAGCTTTGATGGAGTTAATGGGCGGTAGCGAAGACGTTGCGAAGCAGTTGCTAGCGTCTTATTGGCCAGATGCACAACGATTACATGCTTCAATTCAGCAACATGCTGAGTCAAAAGATATAGATGCGCTAAAAAAGATGCGCATACCCTAAAGGGATCTTCTCGAGATGATTAAAGCGGAGCGATTTGGAGAGGCTTGTTATGTCCTTGAGTTAGCTGCCAATCAAGAAGATCAAGTTGAAGACGTGTTGAAAAATTTTAATGCCGAGTTTGAAGAGTTACAGCAACTGATATAGCAGAAGCTATAGTGGCAGACAAAAAAGAACCCCGCCTCAGGCGGGGTTCTTTTTGCTTTTTCGATTAGGCCATGCCGACGATGTGATAACCCGAGTCAACGTACATCACATCACCTGTAATGCCTGATGCAAGATCAGAGCATAAGAAGGCGGTCGCATTACCGACTTCTTCAATGGTGACATTGCGACGCAGTGGTGTTTTCGCTTCAGCTTCAGCCAACATGCCGCGGAAGCCGGATATGCCAGAAGCTGCCAAAGTGCGGATAGGGCCGGCAGAAACGGCATTCACACGAACACCTTCTGGCCCCATGCTGTCTGCTAGGTAGCGCACGTTGGCTTCGAGTGAGGCTTTAGCAATACCCATGACATTGTAGTTAGGTACGGTACGCACAGCGCCAAGGTAGCTCATAGTGACAATTGAACCATTGCGACCTTGCATCATGGGGCGTCCAGCTTTCGCTAATGCAGCAAGGCTGTATGAACTAATGTCATGCGCGACTTGGAAGCCTTCGCGAGTCACGGCATCAATATAAGTGCCTTCAAGTTGCTCTCGAGGTGCAAAGCCTACCGAGTGGATTAAACAATCAAGACCGTCCCAGCGCTCGCCTAAGGCAGCAAATGCAGAGGTGATTTCATCATCGTTTGCAACATCCATAGGGATAACGATATCTGAGCCAAATTCTTCAGCAAAACCGCGCACACGCTTTTCTAATTTTTCGCCTTGATAGGTGAAAGCGAGTTCGGCGCCTTCACGGTGCATGGCTTGTGCTACGCCGTAAGCGATTGATTTACTACTTGCGACACCAACGATCAGTGTCTTTTTGCCGGCCAAAAAACCCATTCGAATACCCTTATGTCTAGGAAGCTAATGTAAGGGGGATAAAAGCAGCTGACAATCAATTGGTTTGGTACGATGATTGAAGCAACTTGTGGCGGCCATGGCTGCCATCCCGAAGTCTTTAACTTACCTGAAAGCAGCATCTTGATCAAAGACATACAGAGAAAAATAAGATTGCTCTGGCCGCCATTAGCATTAATTATCGCGGCGAGTTTTTTGTCCGCTTGTGATAACGCTGTACTGAATTCGCCATATCCGGCAGATGCTCCGAAACAATCCATTTTTTACAGCTCTTTTACCGAGCGCCCCAAACATCTAGATCCTGCACGCTCTTATAGCTCAAATGAGTGGGCATTTATCTCGCAGATCTATGAGCCACCTCTGCAGTATCACTTTTTAAAGCGTCCGTATGTGCTTGAACCGCTGACGCTTAAGGCGATGCCAGTAGTGACCTACTTAGATGGTAAAGGTGATCAGGTAAGTGCTCAGCAAGCCCTGTATACCGAATATGAGTTATCACTAAAGCCGGGCATTCAATTTCAGCCACACCCTGCGTTCGCTAAAAAACAAGATGGCTATCGCTATTGGCCAATGTCTGAATCTGAGTTGACGGATAAATACACCTTGGATGATTTTAAAGAGCAGGGCGATAGGGAAGTTGACGGCCGACGATTATGTTTTATCAGATAAAACGTTTGGCTTATGCACCTAATCACTCACCGGTTGCTGGATTGATGTCTGAGCATATCGTGGGATTTGCGGACTTTATGAAATCTTCTAAAGAGCTAAAGCCGAATAAGCAGGGCTGGGTAGATTTGCGTGATCAATCTATCGAAGGCGTTACATTGGTTGATCGCTATACCTGGCGCATTCGTATTCATAAAACTTATCCGCAGTTTGAATATTGGTTGGCGATGAATTTTTCGCACCGATGGCATGGGAAGTGGAGCGTTTTTATCAACAGCCTGGAATGGAGTCGCGCAACATCACCCTTAACTGGTACCCAGTGGGTACAGGTCCTTTTGTGCTGACAGAAAACAACCCAAACCTTCGTATGGTGCTCAGCAAGAATCCTAATTTCCATGGTGAGCGTTACCCGACGGTGGGTTCAGTGAGTCGATCGTCAATCTGGCATGCTGGATGATGCGGGTAAGGTGATGCCGTTTATCGATAAGGCAATTTATAGCTTAGAGAAAGAGGCTATCCCGCGCTGGAATAAATTCTTGCAAGGTTATTATGATAACTCTGGCATTGCTTCAGATAGCTTTGATCAAGCCATTCAATTTGGCGCATCGGGTGATGCCAATTTGACTGATGCGATGGAAGAGAAGGGTATTAAGCTCAGTACCGCGGTTGAAACCTCGATCTTCTACATGGGCTTCAACATGAAAGATCCAGTCGTCGGTGGGAATCCTGATGATCTAGCAGATCAACGCCGCACACAAAAGTTACGCAGAGCGATTGCCATGGCATTTGATTGGGAAGAATACATTTCGATCTTCCTAAACGGTCGAGGTGAGATAGCCCATGGTCCCTTACCGCCAGGCATCTTCGGTTATAAAGAGGGTGAGGCCGGCCTGAATCGCCAACTCTACGAATGGCGAAATGGATCAGCTAAACGAAAGTCCATAGACCAAGCAAAGCAGTTGCTTGCAGAAGCGGGTTATCCAGAGGGTCGTGATCCTTCAACGGGTAGCGCGTTGATCTTGTATTACGACACAACACAATCTGGACCGGGTGCTAAGTCATTATTGCAGTGGTACCGCAATCAGTTTGAAAAGCTTGGTATTGAGTTGATCATTCGATCAAGTGATTACAATCGATTCCAAGAGAAAATGATGAAAGGATCGGCGCAGATCTTTAGTTGGGGTTGGAATGCGGACTACCCGGATCCTGAGAATTTCTTCTTCTTATTGCATGGGCCAAATGGCAAGGTTGATGCAAAAGGGGAGAATGCAGCGAACTTCTCCAATGCAGAATTTGATCGTCTGTTCGATCAGATGAAAAGCATGCCAAACACAGAAGAGCGACAGCAGGTGATTGACCGTATGGTTGAGATATTGCGAGAAGAATCGCCTTGGCTGTTTGGCTTTTTCCCAAGAGCCTACAGTTTGCATCATGCGTGGTATCGCAATGCATTGCCTCACCTGATGGCGAATAACACGCTCAAATATAAACGTATTGATGGTGATCTTCGTTCACAACAGCAGCTAGCGTGGAATCAACCGGTGATTTGGCCACTCCTTGTTCTGCTTGGTTGCTGATCCTTGTTTTATATCCAGCGGTGCGTGATTACCGTGCGAGACAGAGGAGAGCAGCGCGATGATGGCGTATTTGATTCGTCGCATGTTTTACGCGATTCCTATTTTGATCGGCGTTAATTTGTTGACCTTTGTGCTTTTCTTTGTGGTGAACTCAGCTGATGATATGGCGCGACTTCATCTTGGTAACAAGCGAGTTACGGATGCCGCTATTACGGAATGGAAGGCTGAGCGTGGATATGACAAGCCGTTAGTGTGGAATTCTCAAGCGAGTGGCATGGATGCACTAACCGATACAATTTTTTATCAAAAGTCAGTGAAGTTATTTGCCTTTGACTTTGGGTCGTCAGATAGCGGGCGTCATATTGGCTACGACATCAGTCAGCGGATGTGGCCAAGTTTGGCATTAGCTATTCCCATCATGATTGTTGGGCTTGCGGTGAATATCACCTTTTCGTTGATCTTGGCATTCTTCAGAGGATCGCCTTTGGATTTCTGGGGAGTTGTCTTGTGTGTGGCGATGATGTCGATCTCAGGTCTTTTCTACATCATTGGTGGACAGGTCTTGCTTGGGAAATTGTGGAGTCTGTTCCCAATATCTGGTTATGACGTTGGATCAAATGCTGCAAAGTTTCTGGTCTTGCCGGCATTGATCGGCGTGGTCAGTGCGATTGGATCTGGGTCGCGTTGGTATCGCACCTTGTTCTTGGAAGAGATAAACAAAGACTTTATTCGTTCTGCGCGTGCAAAAGGCTTATCTGAAGCATTGGTGTTGGCTAAGCACGTGTTTAGAAATGCCTTAATACCTATTTTGACAGGCGTTGTTGTTGTGCTACCGACTTTGTTTATGGGTAGTCTGTTGCTGGAATCATTCTTTGGTATTCCAGGCTTGGGTAGTTACACCATTGATGCAATTCAGTCGCAAGACTTCGCCATTGTTCGTGCAATGGTGTTCCTGGGTGCTGTGCTTTATATCGTCGGGTTATTGCTTACCGATATTTCCTACACCTTGGCTGATCCGCGAGTGAGGTTGGATTGATGCCGTTTCAGCTAGTTATCTTACTTACAGATGCATTCATCTTTTTACTGCTCATCATGGCCGGCTTCTTGGTGTGGCATGTGCGCAGACACGAGCATTTACTTGAAGCATGGCGCCAAGTAGGGAAGCGCAAGGTGGCGATGTCTGCCGCTGTTGTATTGCTGTTTTATGTGGTTATTGGTGTTTTAGATTCAATGCACTTTCGCGCCCTCGCGGAGAATGCAGACAATAAGGTCCAGTTCGACACCAAAGTATTGAGCGTGTTGGATTTAGCTTTAACGCAACTGCGTGAGCAAAAGGAAAAGACCTATTCAGCACCATTCGCTACACATCTTTACAGTAAAGAAACCATTGAGACGCTAAACGGAACGCAGCGTGATTATCCGCGGCTAGTTTATGGTGGTGCGCATCTTGAAGAAGATGAATCGGTTGCTGCAGATGTTTTAGTAACCTTAATCAAAAGCGCAGCATTAGGCGTCGCACTGACAGTTTTACTCTACCTTTTGGTCTACAGGTTATCGGCGGCGAGAGCGTTGGTCTCAGAGAGGCAAGAGTTCTCATCGAGTTGTTTGGCTAACATTAACGGTGCTGATGAGTTCGTTGGTTGCCTTGCTTTGGCTATCTCAGAATTATCATGTTCTGGGTACGGACAAAGTGGGTGAGGATGTTTTATACCAAGCGATTAAAAGTATCCGTACAGGTGTTGTGATTGGCAGTTTGACCACCTTGGTGATGCTGCCGGCAGCCATCATCTTGGGCATCATGGCGGGCTACTTCAGGGGTTGGGTAGATGATGTGATTCAGTACCTTTATACAACGTTAAGCTCTGTGCCTGGCGTATTACTCATCGCTGCGGCTGTGTTGATGATGCAGGTCTATATGTCAAACAATCAGGCTGAGTTTAATACGGTGCTTGAGCGCTCAGATATGCGTTTGTTCTTTTTATGTTTGATTTTAGGTATTACTAGCTGGACGGGCTTGTGTCGTTTATTGCGTGGTGAAACGCTTAAATTAGGTCAGTTGGAATATGTTCAAGCGGCAAAAGCGTTTGGCGTGAGTGACTGGCGAATTCTTTTGCGCCACATCACGCCGAATGTGATGCATATTGTTTTGATTGTGATCGTGCTCGACTTTAGTGGCTTAGTGTTAGCCGAAGCTGTGTTGTCCTATATCAATATCGGTGTCGATCCCAGCACACATAGCTGGGGTAATATGATCAATAGTGCGCGTTTAGAGTTGGCGCGTGAACCAGTCGTCTGGTGGTCATTGTTGGGCGCCTTTGTCTTTATGTTTATTTTGGTGCTAGCAGCCAATTTGCTTGCCGATGCAGTGCGTGATGCTTTTGATCCGCGCTTAAAGGATCAGTCATGAGTTCAGATAGTGTTTTACAGGTAGAGAATCTCTCAACCCAGCTTGGTGATGCAGCTCAGCCTGTGAATGCTGTCAGTGATGTCAGTTTTGAGTTGCAACGTGGCAAAACGTTTGTGCTTGTGGGTGAATCGGGCTGCGGTAAATCCATGATTGCCTTATCACTGATGCGTTTGTTGCCACCGTCAGGTCGTATCGTTGGTGGTGAGGTCATTCTTAATGGAACTTCGTTACTGGATCTTTCTGAAGAAGCTATGCGAAAGCAGCGTGGTGGTGGTATTGGCATGATTTTTCAGGAGCCAATGACATCGCTAAATCCTGTGATGCGTGTTGGTGATCAGGTGCTTGAAGCGGTAAAGCTGCATGACCCCGGTTCTATCTCTGCGATGAATGCACGTGTTGTTGAATTATTCCGCTCTGTAGGCATTCCTGAGCCGGAGCGTCGCGTTAACGAATATCCTCATCAGCTTTCTGGTGGCATGAAGCAGCGCGTCATGATTGCGATGGCGCTCGCAGGTCGGCCTGAGGTTTTGATTGCAGATGAGCCCACGACCGCACTCGATGTCACCATTCAAGCTCAGGTGCTTGAGGTGCTGCGTGATGTGCAGCGTCAAACAGGCATGGCGATTCTGATGATCACGCACGATTTGGGTGTCGTTGCAGAGATGGCGGATGAAGTTGGCGTTATGTATGCCGGTCAGTTGATTGAGCGAGCATCTGTAAAAGATTTTTTGCTTCTCCTAAGCATCCCTACAGTCAAAAGTTATTCAGATCATTACCAAGCAACGATAAGCGAGCGGAGTCTTTAGAAATTATTCCGGGTATCGTGCCTGCGTTGAACCAACGTTTTTCTGGCTGCCGTTTTGCAGAACGTTGCGCCTTGCGTGAACAGCGCTGCGATAGCGAACTACCTGCTTGGCAGGGAGATGCATCGACAGGCTATCGTTGTCATCTTGTTGGTGACACGCAGCTGCCTGTATCGAGTGCTCAGATAGAGACGCCGAGGGTTGAAAATACAGCTCGGCTTTAGTTGATATTCGTCAGTTGAAAGTCCATTTCCCCATTCGTAAAGGCGTGCTTCGACGCACAGTTGGGCATGTTAAAGCCGTCGATGGTGTTGATCTCTCGATAAAGAAAGGGTCCACCGTTGCATTGGTTGGTGAGTCTGGTTGCGGCAAAACAACCGTTGGTAAAGCGCTATTGCAACTGTTGGATGTAGCAGAGGGTGAAGTTAACTTTGATGGTCATGATTTGATGACGCTGAGTGGTGAGGCTCTCAGAAAGCTACGCCGTGAGTTTCAAATTATTTTCCAAGATCCGGCCTCATCCATGAATCCGCGCATGCTGGTCGAAGATATTGTTGCGGAAGGTTTGATTGCGCAAAATATTGAGCCTGATCGCGCCGCACGACGACAGCGCGTTATTGAGCTACTGAACCAAGTAGGTTTGCCTGAATCTGCTTTATTGCGTTATCCACATGAGTTCTCAGGTGGTCAGCGACAACGTATTGCGATAGCGCGTGCATTGGCTGTATCGCCAAAGTTTATTGTGTGTGATGAGCCAACGAGTGCTTTAGATGTTAGCGTTCAGGCGCAAGTACTTAATTTGCTTAAGCAGTTGCAGCGTGATCTTTCGCTTAGCTTTTTATTCATCACGCATAACATCTCTGTTGTGGCATATCTCGCTGATGAAGTAGCGGTGATGTATTTGGGGCGTATCGTTGAATATGGCTCGGTGCAGCAAGTGTTGCAGGCGCCACAGCATCCTTACACGCAAGCATTGCTGACCGCCGTGCCAGTCGCAGACCCAAGCAGAGAGCGCAATGTGATTCGTTTAGAAGGGGATTTACCTTCGCCATCAAATCCACCTGCGGGTTGTCATTTCCATGAACGTTGTCCGTTGGCTGATGCGAAATGTCGAGAGCGTTATCCCGTCACTGTTGATTTAGGCGAAGGGCATAAAGCAGCCTGTTGGCGCTTAAATGATCACGAATAAGGTTTTACGTACACCGTTAGGTTTTGACCTGGCTTGATGTAACGACCAACGCTATTCCAGCGTTTCAAATCTTTGATCTTCACATCAAATTGCTTTGCGATTTTGTATAAAGAATCACCGCGGCGTACCGTGTAGTTACGGCGAATGCGAGGTAGCTCAATGGTTTTGCCCATAGAGGCTACGGCAACAGAATCTGATAGCGGGATGATGAGTGTTTTGCCAGTTCGAATAATATGATTCTTTAACTTGTTCGTGCGTTGGATCGCTTTGACAGACACATCATGTTTCTTAGCGATATGACTTAAGGTTTCACCTTCTTTGATCTTATGTTGAGTCCAACGTATGCGTTTGTCTTCGGGGAGATTGGCAAGCGCTTCTTTAAAGTCTGTTGCTTTAGCAATCGGTATTAAAAGTTCGTGCGACTCATCAGGTGATGTGGCCCAGCGGTTATGTTCTGGGTTCAGCATGATCAAATCTTCAACGGGTTCTTCAATCAGATCAGAAGCAATCTTTAAATCAATCTGGCCATCGACAATGACTTTTTCAAAGTAAGGCTCATTGGGAATGGCAGGTAGCTCAAGTCCATACTGTTCAGGGTTCTTAATCACGGTTATCAAAGCGATCAGACGTGGCACATACATGTCCGTTTCGCGTGGCAGGTCTAAGCTCCAGAAGTCAGTAGGCTTGTTCTTTTTAGCTGCACGTTTGATTGATCGGCTGACGCGACCATGACCTGCGTTGTAAGCGGCAAGCGTATGCAGCCAATCGCCTTCAAATTGTTTGTTTAAGTGTCGAGGTAAGCGAGCGCAGCTTCAGTTGAATCGGTAATGCTACGACGTGGCTCACCCCACCAATCTTTCTTCATACCTAACATACGACCGGTTGCAGGCATGAATTGCCAAAGACCTGCAGCGCCATCACGCGAATAGGCAAAAGGTTTAAAGCCACTCTCGACCGCTGGCAGTAGTACAAGCTCAGCGGGGAGTTGGTTTTTCTCAACCTCTTCGGCGATATAAAACAAGTAGGGCTGGGCTCGTTTAGTGAGAGCTTTAAATGCCTCTGGGCTATTTTGTAGACGTTTGATCTCTTTCTTTACACGAGGGTGATCGGATTCAGCTAGAGAGAAAGAACGACGTAAGCGTTCCCAGATATCTGCTGGAGGCAATGTGACCTTTGGGTTGATCAACAGTCGTTGTGACAACGGTCTCTATTTTTACAATTTTCTTCTGTTCTTGAAGCTCTGATTTAACCGAGCTGGATTTGATATCGAGTGTATTACAGCCACTGAATAACAAGCTGAAAACGACAGCTTGGAAGAGACCGGCTTTTTTGGCAAAGTGAGTCATAATCATGGTGCGTTATTTTACGTAAAACCGGAAAGAGTCTCTAGGTTGAAACAGCCCGCAGCCCATTGCCGTCGCCCTCTTAAATCCTTGGTATCAGCCTTAAGGGACTGGTTTTCAGGGCCTGCAGGTCAACGCTTGGCGATCATGGAGCGTCGGATGATCATGCGCCTTTCGCAGGATGTCTTTGGTTATCAAGCCATTCAGGTACATGATTTTGGTGCGGGCGAAGCATTACTCGAAGATTGTCCGGTCAAGCGGCGTTGGGTGCTGGATTTGAGTAGTAGTGAGCATTCAGCTATGTTGGCACTCGGCGAGCAATTGCCCGTGGCGACTGGCTCGATTGATTTAGTTTTATTGCCTCATAGTTTGGACTTCGCGATCGATCCTTACAGTGTGGTGCGTGAGGTTGAAGCGTGCTACTAATTCCCGAGGGACGAGTGATTGTGGTGGGATTTAACCCCATCAGCCTCTGGGGTCTTTGGCGCTTAGTATTGCGTTGGCAACACAAGGTGCCTTGGTGTGGTCATTTTGTTTCTTATCGTCGCGTTGTGGATTGGCTAGCGGTATTGGGTTTCGACGTTGAGCAATCGGATGTCGCGGCATTTTCACCCCCGCTTAAGCGAGATAGCTGGGCAGAGAAAATGATGTGGTTTGAAACACTGGGTCGACGCATATGGCCAATGTTTGCCGGTGTTTATGCGATTCGAGCGGTTAAGCGCGTTTCAACGGTGAGGCCGATTAAAATGCCATGGCGAGGTTTGCGCGTTTTAAGACCTTCGCGAGCAACATCCCCCATAGGCAGTCAAAGCGTGATAGAAAAGCGAAATGAACACACAGGTTGAGTTATTCACTGATGGCGCTTGTAAAGGCAACCCGGGTCAGAGGCGGTTGGGGTGCTTTATTGCGCTACGGTGATGCAGAAAAAGAATTGTTTGGTGGAGAGCAAGATACAACCAACAATCGAATGGAGTTAATGGCGGTGATTAAAGGGCTTAGAAGCGCTAAATCGTGCCTCGGCAGTTACGGTCACGACCGATTCTAAGTATGTAAAAAATGGCATTACTGAATGGATTCACAATTGGAAGCGTAATGGCTGGAAAACAGCTGCAAAAAAGCCAGTTAAGAATGAGGATCTGTGGCGCGAATTGGATGATATGGTCGCTAAACACCAGGTGACTTGGCAATGGGTTAAAGGTCATGCTGGGCATGAAGAGAATGAACGCGCAGATGAGCTGGCGAATCGCGGCATAGAGGAATTGGATTGATGGATGAGTTAAAGCGTCAATTGGTACTGGATACTGAGACGACCGGTCTGGAGCCTTCGCAAGGTCATCGCATCATTGAAATTGGTGTGGTCGAAATGATCGATCGCCGTCTTACAGGCAATAACTTTCATATCTATTTGCAGCCTGATCGTGAAATTGATGCTGGCGCGATTGAAGTGCATGGCATTACGAATGAATTTCTTGGCTGATAAACCTCGCTTTGAAGATATTGCGGAAGAGCTTGCTGATTATCTTCGTGGTGCGGAAGTGATTATTCATAACGCGCCATTCGACGTCGGCTTTATTGATGCTGAATACCAGCGTTTGGAAAATGGACTGACCATGGAATCGCTTTGTGAGGTGATCGATACCTTGGTGATGGCTCGTGAAATGCACCCAGGTCAGCGTAATAGCTTGGATGCCTTATGTGGCCGATATGATGTAGATAATAAACACCGAACCAAGCACGGTGCATTGCTCGACTCTGAGATTCTTGCTGATGTTTATCTTGCGATGACAGGTGGCCAGAAGTCGTTAGGTTGGGAAGCGGATGACGACAAAGAGGGTGATTCGAATACCAAAGGTATCCGTCGTGTTAATCGTGACGGTTTGTCGCTCAGGGTGTTAAAAGCTACCGACAGATGAGTTGGCTGTACACGAAGAAAGGTTGGATGCAATGGCGTCTTCTGGAGCATCGCCAGTGTGGCGTCAGGATGCTTTGACAGACTGACATTCAGTCTTATGGCTGATAACGCCTTTTAAGGCTTCCATATCCAATATCTCGATGTGTTTTCTTTCAACCTTGAGTAGGTTGAGTTCTTGGAATCGAGTAAATAGGCGGCTCACTGTTTCAAGTGCAAGGCCGAGTTAGCTACCGATGTCTTGGCGTGACATCGGTAAAAAGAAATCAGTCGATGAGAATCCACGACGTTGGAAGCGTTCAGCCAAGCTCACAATGAATGATGCGAGTCGCTCTTCAGCAGTGCTGTGGTTGAGCAGGGCGATCATTTGCGATTCGTTACTCACTTCACGGCTCATCAGACGCAGCATTTGATGTTGAAGGCTAGGAAGGTCCTTTGAAAGATCTTCAAGGCGCTCAAAAGGCATTTCGCAGACAGCGGTGGTTTCTAGGGCTTTCGCAAAACAGCTATGTTTATTCGATTCGATCGCATCTAGGCCCAAGATCTCCCCGGGTAGATGGAAGCCAATCACTTGCTCTTGTCCCTCATCATCTTGAACGTAGGTTTTTACGGCACCGGTTTTAACCACATACAGATTTTTGAAGTTCTGCTCCGGCGAGAATAAGAACTCGTTGCGTTGGTAGGGGTGGTTACGCTTAATGATCTCGTCGAGACGATTAACATCCTCGTCATCCAACCCGTAGGGCAAGCAGAGAGCGCCCAAAGAGCAGTTTGAGCAGGCAATTTTGATGTTTCGAAGTGAAAAGGATGTGTCAGACATGGATCAAAGTTGTTTATTGTTTTGTGTAATTTACCATTTCAACTTTTTGGCGTCTAAAAAAATAGCCGCAAAAGCGGCTACTTATGAATTAACGGAAAGGATTAAATCGATCGAAATCAAAACCACGCTTTGGTGGCGCTCCCCACGGTGGCATACCGTTGTAGGGCATTGCTCGGTGGGCCATAAGGCATTTGGTTCGGCATTTGGCCTGGTATTGGATAGGGCATTTGATTGCTAGTTTGTGGCGGCGCATAAGGGTAGGCGAATTGCTGCGCTTGTTGTTCCATCTGTTGGTAATAGTTGTTGGCGCTGTTGCCGCGGAAGTCGCCTACGGAGTTACCTCTGCCGCGCATGTCCATACCGAACTGGCTTTGTCCCTTCGCTGTTTGCATTGCCATATTGCTGTGCGTTGTTATGACCTTGACCATTGCCATAACCCCAAGGCGCAAAGTTATTGGCACTGGATGCGCTGCTAAAGATCAAACCGAATAGCAACAAAATGCCAGCAAATAGAATGCTGAGTGAGATCGATCGGTACATGGTTCCCCCTAAGATATCCAAAGTGGCCGATGGGTGACTCAAAACCGCCTTCACCTATCTCCCTTTATAGACGAATTGGTGGAAAAAGCTAGCACTTTCTAAGGGCTTTGAGGTAGGTGAGGCTTAGATGAAAAATTTATTAAAAAGCTTGCTCTTAGATTGAGTCTCGGGGTGCGTCTAGTACAATTGTCGCCCGTCCGATCATCTTCTCACGTTGACGCAAAGTAAGG
Source organism: Gammaproteobacteria bacterium (assembly GCA_038144195.1). Lineage (GTDB taxonomy): Bacteria > Pseudomonadota > Gammaproteobacteria > Chromatiales > Chromatiaceae > VMDJ01. The sequence continues at coordinate 1,594,389 of JAYQNH010000002.1, forward strand.
CTTCAATGACTAAATTTGTATTTATCACGGGCGGCGTAGTTTCGTCCTTGGGCAAGGGTATTGCCGCAGCTTCATTGGGCGCTTTATTAGAGGCGCGTGGCCTTAAAGTCACCATGATAAAGCTAGATCCGTACATTAATGTGGATCCCGGCACCATGAGCCCATTCCAGCACGGAGAAGTCTTTGTGACGGCTGACGGTGCTGAAACAGATCTCGATCTTGGTCATTACGAACGTTTTATTCGTACTACCATGGGTAAATCGAATAACTTCACGACGGGTCAAATTTACGATCAGGTCATCCGTAAGGAACGTCGTGGTGAGTACTTAGGCGGTACCGTTCAGGTTATTCCGCATATCACCAATGAAATTAAAGATTCTGCGATTAAAGGTGCAGGCGATGCTGATGTCGCGCTAGTCGAGATCGGCGGTACGGTGGGCGACATTGAATCGTTGCCGTTCCTTGAAGCGATCCGTCAGATGGGTGTCGAGATGGGGCGTGAAAATGCCATGTTTGTTCATCTCACTTTGGTGCCTTACATCCCAACCTCTGGTGAGGTGAAAACTAAGCCGACTCAGCACTCCGTTAAAGAATTACGTTCGATTGGTATTCAGCCTGATATTTTGATTTGCCGTGCGGATCGCCCAGTGCCTGATGGTGAGCGCAAGAAGATTGCGTTGTTTACCAATGTTCAGAGCGTGCAGTTATCTCTGCCATCGATGCGGATTCGATTTACCGCATTCCGTTGATGTTGCGTGAGCAATTCTTGGACGACATCGTTGTTGATCAGCTCCGCTTAGATGTCCCACCAGCTGACTTAACTGAATGGCAAGCGGTTGTTGATGGTCTTGAGAACATCACGGGAGATGTCAATATCGCCATGGTGGGTAAGTATGTTGAATTGACCGAATCGTATAAATCGCTCAACGAAGCGTTGATTCACGCAGGTATCAAGGCGCACCAAAAAGTACGAATTCATTACTTTGATTCTGAAAATTTTGAGTCTGGTGATTTATCGGCACTGGATTCGATGGACGCTATCTTGGTGCCAGGTGGCTTTGGTGAGCGCGGCGTTGAAGGAAAGATTCAAGCGGTTCGTTATGCCCGTGAAAATAAGATTCCTTATTTGGGTATCTGTTTAGGTATGCAGGTGGCGGTTATCGAATATGCACGCAATGTTGCGGGCATGAGCGATGCGCACAGTACCGAATTCAATAAGACGACAGGTCATCCTGTTATCGCATTGATTACCGAATGGTTGAATGCTGATGGTTCGGTTGAACAGCGCGATGAAATACAGATATTGGCGGCACGATGCGTTTAGGTGCACAGCAGTGTCAGTTGGCTTTAGACAGCATCTGTCGCGACCTTTATGGCGAAGATGTCATCGAAGAGCGTCATCGTCATCGCTATGAATTTAATAATTCTTATCGTGATGCACTTAGCGAAAAAGGTTTGAAATTTGCGGGTACATCAATTGACGGCAAGTTAGTTGAAATTGTCGAGATCCCAGATCATCCATGGTTTGTGGCTTGTCAGTTCCACCCTGAGTTCACTTCAACACCTCGATATGGCCATCCTTTGTTTAGTGGCTTTGTCGATGCAGCGGTTAAGCACCGCACTGAAAAAGGATAAATGACATGAATTTGTGCGGCTATGAAGTAGGTCTTGATAAACCGATCTTTTTGATTGCAGGTACCTGTGTGATCGAAAGTGAAAAGTCTGCGATGGAAGTCTCAACGCAGCTTAAACAAATCACTGATGACTTAGGTATTCCGTTTATCTACAAGTCATCTTTTGATAAAGCTAATCGTTCTTCGCATAACAGCTATCGTGGCCCAGGTCTTGAGAAGAAGGCTTGCGTATTTTGCGTAAGGTGAAAGAAGAAACGGGCTTACCGGTATTGACCGATGTGCATGAAGACACGCCGTTAGATGAAGTGGCGGATGTGGTGGATGTTCTACAGACGCCTGCATTCTTGTGTCGCCAAACGAACTTTATTCAGAACGTGGCTAAGACCGGTTTGCCGGTGAACATCAAAAAGGGTCAGTTTCTAGCGCCTCACGATATGAAGAACGTAGCGGATAAAGCGCTCGCGACAGGTAACCAAAACATTATGGTTTGTGACCGTGGCGTGAGCTTTGGATACAACACCTTGGTGTCGGATATGCGCGGCCTTGCGGTTATGCGTAACACCGGTTGTCCTGTGGTTTTTGATGCAACGCATTCGGTGCAACAGCCTGGCGGTCAAGGTGATAAGAGTGGTGGTGAGCGTCAACACGTTCCTGTGCTTGCGCGTGCTGCAGTCGCTGCAGGTATCTCAGGCTTGTTTATGGAAACGCATCCAGATCCAGACTGTGCCTTGTCAGATGGTCCAAACTCATGGCCATTAGGACGATTAAAAGAATTATTGACGGTGTTGAAAAACTTAGATGACGCCGTAAAGCAAAACGGGTTTATCGAAAGCTCGTTGTAAGTAAAGCAGGCCAAAAGCCTGCGACTAAAAGGAGTAAGAAAGTCAGAAATTATTAAAGTTCGCGCCAGAGAGATCCTCGATTCGCGCGGCAACCCAACAATCGAAGCCGATGTATTCACTGCAGAAGGTGCGATTGGTCGCGCGGTAGCGCCATCAGGTGCTTCTACATGTTCACGCGAAGCTTTAGAGTTACGCGATGGTGATAAGTCACGCTACCTTGGTAAAGGTGTGCAGAAGGCTGTTTCCAATGCGAATGGCGAGATTGCTGATCTTGTGACCGGTATGGATGTCACCGCGCAAGCAGATATTGATGCTGCCATGATCAAGTTGGATGGTACTGAGAATAAATCTCGCTTAGGCGCAAATGCGACCTTAGCGGTATCGCTTGCGGCGGCTCATGCGGCAGCGCAAGAGCAAATGATGCCGTTGTATCAATACTTGGGTAATGGCTCATTCAAAATGCCAGTCCCAATGATGAATATCATTAACGGTGGTGAACACGCTGATAACAGTGTCGATCTTCAAGAATTTATGATTCTGCCAGTGAATGCGGGCTCGGTTCGCGAGTCTGTGCGTTACGGTGCTGAAGTGTTCCATGCGCTGAAATCGGTTTTGGGTGCTAAGAAGTTGGCAACAACGGTTGGTGATGAAGGTGGTTTTGCACCTGATTTGCGTTCTAACGAAGAAGCTATCGAAGTGATTCTTGAAGCGATCACTAAAGCAGGCTTTAAAGCAGGTGAAGATATTTATCTTGGCTTAGATGCAGCAAGCTCTGAGTTTTACAAAGATGGTAAATATGTTCTTGCTTCTGAAGGTAAGAGCTTTGATTCAGCAGGTTTTGCAGACTTCTTAACAAACTGGGTTGATCAATATCCAATTATCTCAATTGAAGATGGTATGGATGAGGGTGACTGGGATGGCTGGAAGATTTTGACCGATAAGCTCGCTGAGCGTGTGCAGTTGGTAGGTGATGATTTGTTCGTAACTAATACCAAGATCCTCAAGGAAGGTATCGATAAGAACATCGCGAACTCGATCCTGATCAAATTCAATCAGATTGGCACCTTATCAGAGACTCAAGCAGCGATTCGTATGGCACATGAGGCGGGTTATAGCGCGGTCATGTCTCATCGCTCGGGTGAAACTGAAGACACCACGATTGCTGACCTTGCAGTAGCAACAGGCACTGGTCAGATTAAGACAGGTTCATTGTCTCGTTCTGATCGCGTGGCTAAATACAACCAATTGATGCGTATTGAAGACGTGTTGGGTGAAGAAGCTATCTGGCCAGGTAAGTCGGCTTTTCCCTGCTTTTAATTAAGCTGTTTAGCCGGTATCATGCCTCTTGTGTCCTCGCGTTGTGACGTGAGTGATGCAAGAGGCATTTTCTTTTGTGATTGTTGAGATGAATTGGCAATACCGCAGTGTGTTAATCGTTTTGGTGCTGATCTTTTTAGGCCTGCAGTATCGTCTGTGGGTAGGTGAAGGCAGTTGGGCTGAAGTGCGTGCGCTTAAGCAACAGATTGCTAACCAAGAACGCCAATTGGATCGCTTACGCCAGACCAACCAGGCGCTTCAAATCGAGGTGGATAGCTTAAAAAATGATGCCTCTGCGATTGAAGCTAAAGCGCGCAATGATTTGGGTCTGATTAAAAAAGACGAAACCTATTTCCAAATCGTTAATGAAGAAGGCGATAAGCGTGACTGATGTAAGGCGTTGGGTGGTTATTCCGGCGGCTGGTGTTGGATCGCGTATGCAGTCGGATATTCCAAAGCAATACCTTCAGCTGAATGATCGTTATCTCCATAGATCACACTATTGAGCGTTGCCTGACTCATCCAGGCATAGACGGCTGTTATGTGGCTTTGTCTGCGGATGATGCGTATTGGGTTGAATCGGAGTTCTCTGATCATCCGGATCTTGTGCGCGTTGAGGGTGGCTCTCAGCGTGCTGACTCAGTATTGAATGCTCTTAATGCTTTGTCATCTCGAGCAGATGATCATGATTGGGTGTTAGTACATGATGCTGCGCGGCCGTGTGTGCGTCGTGAGGATATCGTCAAGCTGATTTTTGCAGCCGAAAAGCATGACATGGCAGCTATTTTGGGTGTGCCGGTAAATGACACGATGAAGCGTGTAGATCCAAATGAATGTATTCAATCAACCGTTTCTCGAGATCAGTTGTGGCATGCCTATACGCCACAGATGGCCAGATTAGGTGTCCTTCGTGATGCCTTGATGCGCGCGTCGGCTGCAGAGGTTATTGTCACAGATGAGGCAAGTGCTTTAGAGGCGATGGGTGTGCCAGTGCAAATGGTGGAAGGTCATTCGGATAACCTTAAAGTGACGCGACCTAGTGATCTAGCGTTGGCGTCTTTTTATCTCAATCAGCAGTCAAGCTAAGCACCTGCATCGCATTAGAGGTGGTTATCTCAGCGATCTTCTTCGACGCTTATCCCTTTAATCTCGCGAGGCTTTTGGCTACCTCGGGAAGATATGCTGGACTATTGCGCGAGTACTGGTGTTCAGCGCCAGTCAGATCAGGCGCGTCAGTCTCTAAAACAAAGGCTTCATCGGGTAGGGCTTTGGCAAGCGCACGAAGCTTTGTCGATCGCTCATAGGTCAACATGCCGCCAAACCCTAATTTGAAGCCGAGATCAAGATAGCGATGGGCTTGATTGATATCACCATTGAAGGCATGACAGATTCCGCCTGTGAGTTTTTGTGCCTTAAGGTGTTTAAGAATCTCATCATGTGATTTTCGCGCATGCAGAATCACGGGTAGTTGATGTTCGGCGGCGATATCGAGTTGAGCGGTAAAGAAGCTTATTTGGCGGATTTTATTGAGCGTCTTAATCGTAAAGTCCAGTCCGATTTCACCAATAGCAGTCGGTCGCTCTTGGTTTATTGCGTTGCTAAGGTCATCTAAATGCTCATCATGATGCTGATCGATAAACACAGGATGTAAACCGAGTGCAGGGTAGAAACCGGCGTGAGCTCGACATAACACTTGTACTGCTGAAAAGTTAGATTTCGCAATCGCTGGAATCAAAACGTAGTTAACGTCACTGCTCAGCGCATCAGCGATAACTTGATCACGATCGAGATCGAAGTCCTCTATATCCAGATGGCAATGTGTATCAAACAACGTCATGTCACTAGTTTAACGGTATTATTGGGTAAAGGATTCTGGAGATCAGTATGCGAATTGGCCACGGCTTTGATGCACATCGTTTTGGTGAGGTGACTCTGTCACCATTGGCGGTATTTCCATCCCTCACACTCAGGGTTTAATTGCGCATTCCGATGGAGACGTTTTGATTCACGCGATATGCGATGCGATTCTCGGTGCGATGTCCTTGGGGATATTGGAAACCATTTTCCTGATAATGATCCAGTATTCGAAAGTATCGATAGTGCCGAATTACTCAAAAGTGTCATGCAATCGGCTAATAAAAAGGGCTATGTCGTTGGAAATCTTGATTGCACAGTGATTGCGCAGGCGCCACGCCTTGGGACACATATTCCTGCGATGCAAACAAAGCTCGCTGGATTGCTCAATGTTGGGATTGATGCAGTCAATGTCAAAGCAACGACGACTGAGAAGATGGGCTATACCGGTCGCGGCGAAGGTATCTCTGCGCATGCGGTTGTATTGATGCAGCCACAATGACCTTTCCTGATGATGTCACCGTGGTATTGCCCAGAGCGCATGGCGATCCTTTAAGTGCCGCAACAATTCGTTCCACGCCTGAAGATTTTATTGTTATCGAAGATTTGGGTTATGCCTTCTCGGGCGAAGGTGAGCACGTCATTCTCACTATTGAAAAACGTGAGTTAAACACGCTTCGATGTTGTGCAAACACTTGCCAAATACGCCAATGTAAAACGTATGGCAGTTGGCTTTGCAGGACTTAAGGATCGTGTTGCTGTGACAACGCAATCATTTAGTGTGCATTTGCGCGAAAAACCGGATTTTGACTGGTCCGTGATTGAATCTGATTCATTGAGGATCGTTTCAATAACAAAACATAATAAAAGATTCGTCGCGGTACGTTAAGGGGTAATACTTTTTCCTTAATCCTTCGCGATATTGATGTGGCGAAAGAGTTAATTGAGCAAAGGCTTTCTCAGATTCAGCAACATGGCGTGCCAAACTACTTCGGTGCGCAACGCTTTGGTCGGTTTTCATCAAACCTGACAAAAGCAGATGCATGGTTCAAAGGTGATGGTCGGCGACCTAAGCAAGAGCAGGCCAAGATGTTGATCTCTGCGGTGCGCAGCTATTTGTTTAATCAAGTTCTTGCTGCGCGAGTTGAGCAAGGAAATTGGAATGTGCCCTTAGTTGGCGATGTGGCCTTGTTGGCTAATTCTCGTGCTCAGTTTCATGTCGAAGCGAATGATGGTGAGTTGCCATCTCGTATTGCGATCGATGATGTGCGTTTATCAGGACCATTGCCGGGTGATGAGAGTCGAGCAAAGTGGCCGGAAGGTGAGGCTTTGGTCCTTGAAGCAGAATGCGCTTGATGATGCATTAGCGCATTTTTGGATTGAGCAATTAAGGCAGCGAAGAATTGAGCGTGATCGCCGTGCCTTACGCGTCATGCCTGTGAATGTCTCTTACGAATGGTTAGATGCTGCCAGCTTCAAGGTGAACTTCAGCTTGGTCAGCGGCGCTTTTGCGACTTCGGTGTTACGCGAGATCGTTACGATTTAGTCGTTGCGGTATTTACGCGACAGTAAGGCATAGGTTGCGCCAGATCCACCATCCCAACTGGGTGCGGTCACAAAGGCGAGCACAAATTCTTTTTGGATTAACCAGTGATAGGTTTTTTGTTTGATAACTGGCTGGTTGTTCTCCGAGCCTAAACCTTTGCCATGAATAATGCAGATACAGCGTCGCTGTTTGGCTATAGATTGCTGCATAAAACGGGTAAAAGCAGATTTCGCTTCTTTCACTCGCATACCGTGCAGATCTAATTTTTCTTCAGGTGGTATGACGCCGCGTTGTAGATCCTGAAACACACGTATCTGAATGCCCGGACGACGAAATTCAAAGAAGTCGGGAACATCAACACTCAAATCCGCAAGATCATCTTCCTCGTTGGAGCCATCACCTAAATTAAGTGGCACCGGTTTTTTGCGTTCACGAAAAAGGCCCTCATGATCGTCATCAAGGGTTCGCACATCGGACATGGCTTTACGAAAAGCCGCTAGATCGTCATCCTCACTCATGCGTTAATTTGACCTTGAATTAACGATCGGTTCAATCACGATCGTGAGTGATTCGCCCAACTTTCACGGCTTTACGTTTAAGTGTGGGTTGTGGTGAGAGTTTGTACAGGTCTCCATTTTCGCCACGCATTTGGGTGGGAATACCAATCTCTTTCGCAATCGCTGCATTGGCGTTGATATGGATAGGCGTGCCGTGAACGGGCAAGGCGATTTTGGGCTGAACCAAACGATACAGCTCTTTTAATTCGTCTTGGCAGGGGTGGCCTGAGGCATGGATCGGCGCACCATCAACATCGGCTGATTCGATAACGGTAACTCCGCGATTGCGCAGTTGTTCAACCAGTGAGGCTACATCCTTTTCATTGCCCGGTATCACTTTCGAGCTAAAGATAACGGTATCACCCGGTTCCAACTCAAGATCACGAAAGGTTCCATTAGCCATGCGGCGTAGGGCGGCGCCAAATTCACCCTGACTACCGGTTGCAATGCCAAGGACCTCAATTCGCGGCAGATAGCCTAGATGACGACCATCCGCGAGGGACAAATTATCCGGCCATATGCCTGTGCGTCGTGCGGCGGAATACATGTTGCGCATCGATCGACCGTAAACAGCGCCATAGCGTCCAGTTTTCAGAGCAATCTTGCATAGGGTGATTAAGCGAGCGAGGTTGCTGCCAAAGCACGCGACAATAACGCGGCCCTCTGCTTTTTTGATCAAGGGTAGAAGCCCATCGTAGCAATCACCTTCAGAAATGCTGTGACCTGCAACCGTCGCGTTAGTTGAATCACATACCATCGCGGTGATGTTTTGATCAGCGAGTGCTTTGAATTGATTTTTATCGAATGGCTTACCGAGAACAGGGTTGGCATCGATCTTCCAGTCAGCGGTATGGAATACCTTACTTTCACCAGCGCTGATCACTAGTGCATTGGGTTCTGGAATGGAGTGGGTGATATTCATCCATTGCACTTCAAAATGACCAATGTTCGTGATGTCACCTGATTGCACTTCAACGATCGGTACTTGGTGAATGAGATCGGTTTCAGACAATTTTCGACGCAAGATCTCTGCAGAAAAGGGTGTGGTATAGACCGGACACTGAAGTTCTTGCCATAGGTAAGGTACAGCGCCGATGTGGTCTTCATGCGCATGCGTAATCACTAAGCCGACTAACTGATGTCGCCGAGACGCAATGAAGCTCGGATCAGCTGAGACAACACTGTTGCTGCCATCTGCCTGAGGGTTTGTTTTATCAAACATGACCCCGCAGTCGATCATCAACCATTGGTCGTTATGACCGTAGAGGTTCATGTTCATGCCGATCTCACCGGTTCCACCGAGTGGTAGAAACCAGAAATCACGTTTTCCAGGGTTAACTTTGGATGAAAAAAACATGACAGTGATAGTAACGGGGTATGCGACTCGGGAAACAATGAAAATTACCCCTGATGACCTGAATTGTTGATCCCAAATGTCGCTTTCCTCTGACGTTGAGGATCGATTTCAGGGATAATCAAAGATCGATTTAAAGGAATGCCTTTTTTAGTTTTTTATGCGCATTTTGCTCAGTAATGATGACGGTTATGCGGCCCCAGGCTTGCTCGCTTTGCGAGAGGCTTTGCGTCCCCTCGGGCAGACTGTGGTGGTGGCGCCAGATCGTGATCGTAGTGGTGCCAGCAACTCATTGACCTTGGAAATGCCGATCCGTGCCCGTGCGTTGGAAGACGATGTTTACCGAGTAGAAGGCACGCCAACTGATTGCGTGCATTTAGCGATTACCGGTTTACTCGATGAGGAGCCGGATATTGTTGTGTCAGGCATTAACTCAGGCCCTAACATGGGTGATGACGTGATCTATTCCGGGACAGTAGCTGCAGCGACGGAAGGTCGCTTTATGGGCTTGCCAGCCATCGCTATCTCAATGGCATCTGCAACACATGATCCTCAGTATTACGAAACCGGTGCGCAGGTGGCTGCTGAGCTTGTGACACGTCTTATGAATGAGCCGCATCCGATGGGTGACAAAATCATCCTAAACGTCAATGTGCCTGACGTACCTTATGCGCAACTTGCAGGTTTCAAAAGCACGCGCTTAGGTCATCGCCATAAAGCGGAGCCTGTTGTTAAAGGTGAGGATCCGAGAGGTCGTTCAATTTATTGGGTGGGTGCTGCCGGGCCCGAGGCGGATGCGGGCGAGGGCACTGACTTTCATGCGATTCGCGAAGGCTTTGTTTCAGTCACGCCAGTTCAAGTCGATTTAACCCGACATGCAGTGCTAGATGATTTAGCCCATTGGCTGGATAAATGAGTCACTCAGGTATCGGCATGACATCACAGCGCACGCGAGAACGCTTGATAGAGCGTATTCGAGCTCAAGGTGTGCGTGATGAAAAAGTGTTGTCACAAATACTCAACACGCCACGTCATCTGTTCATTGATGAAGCCTTATCGAGCCGATCCTATGAAGATACGGCGCTTCCAATTGGTAAAAGCCAAACCATTTCTCAGCCCTACATTGTTGCGCGAATGACCGAAGCGCTTTTAGAGCATGGTCCTTTGGAAAATGTGCTCGAGGTGGGTACGGGTTCAGGCTATCAGACAGCGATTTTATCGCCGCTCGTGCGTCGCGTTTACACTACTGAGCGAATTGAAAGCTTGTTATCTCAAGCGCGCTCACGCTTTCACCAATTGCGCCTAATTAATATCCGTACACGCCATACCGATGGTGGCTTAGGTTGGCCGCAATATGCGCCATTCGATGGCATTATCGTAACGGCAGCGCCTTTGGGTGTGCCGTTAGCGCTTGTGCAGCAATTACGCGTCGGTGGTCGTATGGTGTTGCCTGTGGGTGATAAAAATAAACAGGCCTTGGTTCGAGTCACAAAGACTGAAGATAGTCATGACATTGAGATGTTGGAAGCAGCGAGTTTTGTTCCTTTGTTGGATGGGGTGAAGTAATGCGTTTATTTTCACCTTTATATAGACGTGTGATGCAGTGGTCACGACATGACAAGGCGCCATTGTTTTTAGGCGGATTAAGTTTTGCTGAATCTTCCTTCTTTCCTATTCCGCCCGATGTGATGTTGGCGCCAATGAGCATGGCAAAACCAAAGTCAGCGATTTGGTTTGCAACGTTAACCACTATCACCTCAGTGCTTGGCGGTATGGCGGGCTACCTGATTGGTGTATTTGCTTTCGATATGATTCAACCAATGATTGCCGAGTCAGCACGTTATTCTGCAGCTTACGAGTCAGCTACTCAGTGGTTTGCTGACTATGGTGTGTGGGCAATCTTGATTGCAGGTTTTTCGCCAATTCCCTATAAGATCTTCACCATCACTGCCGGTGTGGTTGGTATGGCTTTTTTGCCTTTTGTGATCGCATCTGTGATTGGTCGTGGCGCGCGTTTTTATTTGGTCGCACTCTTGATGGCGTGGGGTGGTCCTGCTATGGAAGAGAAACTTAATCGCTGGGTTGATGGCTTAGGTTGGGCTGTTGTGGTTCTCGTGATAGCGGCGATTGTTTATTTAAGAGGATAGGTTTGGTTTGCGAGGCTTGGTACTCAAAAACATCATTGTGATTTTGGCGGTTCTGCTCAGTAGCTGCACCTCTAGCTGGCAAGCGCCTCTCGAAACCCGATCTGGCGGTAAGCGTATTGGTGAGCCTTCACCTAAGGCTTATGAATCAGCCAATGTGATGCCCAACAGCGATACCTATCAAGTGCAGCGTGGTGACACTTTGTATGCTATCTCATGGCGCACAAATACCGATTTCAAAGAGCTCGCGAATTGGAATGAGATTGAATCGCCTTATGTGATTTATTCGGGCCAAGAACTGCGTCTAACACCACCGAAGAAAGGCGCTAAAACACAAGCGATTCATCGCTCGAGTAAGACACGATCTTCAACACCTGATCGCGCGAAGCCAAAGTCCCGTAAACCGGTTGAGCTTGATAAGGTTTCTGTGGGTAATCCCCGATGGTTGTGGCCTAGTAAAGGGCGTGTAATCAGTTCTTTCAATGCGCGTGATCCGCAACGAAAAGGTCTCAAGATCAGTGGCAAAGAAGGCTCTGATGTTGTGGCAACTGAGGCTGGACGTGTTGTGTACGCGGGCAGTGGACTGGTGGGCTATGGCAGGCTTATCATCATCAAACATAACGAGAACTACTTGAGTGCTTATGGGCACAACAAGGCAATGCTTGTCGAACAAGGGCAAGCGATCATCAAAGGACAAACAATCGCGCAAATGGGGCGGATCAATGATGCTCAAGCGGGATTACATTTTGAGATTCGGCGCAACGGCAGACCTGTTGATCCGATGAAATTGCTGCCACGTTAATCAGATTGCGTGCAGCGGATGGGGTTTGAATGAGCGAACAATCCGATGCCACCGATGAGGAACTTGATGACACCTTAGTAGAGGATGTTGTTGATGAGGCGTCTGATGACAGTAATAATGATGAAGAATCATTAACTGGTCGTCTTGAGGCGAGTATCGAGCGAGAGCTGGATGCAACGAGTTTATATCTCAGCGAGATTGGCGCTTCTCCCTTACTTACTGCTGAAGAAGAAGTGAAATACGCCCGCCTTGCGCAAAAAGGCGATGAGTCAGCTCGACGTAAGATGATCGTGTGTAACTTACGTCTTGTGGTGAAGATTTCGCGGCGTTACTTGAATCGAGGTTTAGCACTGCTTGATTTGGTTGAGGAAGGTAACCTTGGCTTGATTCGCGCGGTTGAAAAATTTGATCCTGAGCGCGGCTTTCGTTTTTCAACCTATGCGACTTGGTGGATACGTCAAACCATCGAGCGCGGTATTATGAATCAATCGCGCACCATTCGTTTACCGGTACATGTGGTTAAAGAGATCAATGCCTATTTACGTAAGTCACGAGAACTTGCGCAATCTTTGGACCATGAGCCTTCTGCGGAAGAGGTGGCAGAAGCGCTTAATGTTGATGTTCAAGATGTTAAACGACTGATGGGTCTCAATGAGCGCACGCCATCGATGGATGTAGCTTACGGTAAAGATAGTGATCGCCCCTTAGTCGACATGGTGGCGGATGAAAATGTCGATGACCCTTCAGAGCTTTTGCAAAGCGATGCGGTGAATGGTCATTTGGATGAATGGTTGAACCAGCTGAATGATAAACAGCGCTCGGTAATTGAGCGTCGATTTGGGCTACATGGTTTTGATAATGCGACTTTGGAGCAGGTGGCTGGTGAGCTGGGTGTGACCCGTGAGCGCGTCCGGCAAATTCAAATGGATGCCCTGAAGCGCTTACGTCATATTCTTGAAAACGACGGATATACGAGCGAAAACGTCCTCGGGTAACCGTGTCCTCGGAATGGTAAGTCGATGGGTTTTTCGTCTATGATGCCCGCTTAAACTTCCAAATTGGACATATTCATGAGCGACGGCAGTAAAAAAGAACGTGAAATCCTGATGATCATGCGCAAAGTTTTGGCGCAAATTATCAAAGACACAACGCCGCCTAGTCGCGCGATGAAACATCCTCTTAAAGATACAACTATTGAAGATGTTCGTAATGTATTGGGTTTGATCTCTGTGCGTGAGCGTGAACTTGCTGAAGATGCGGGTATTGCTATGGAGAAGCCGTACTTCACAGATGAGAAGCCATCAGCGGAAGTCGTTTCAATCAGTTCGATAAAGAAAAATAATAAACAAAACGAAGAATGATAAAAAAGCCCGGTTCCCCGGGCTTTTTGTTTTAAGGCTGTTTAACTTCGACCTTCGCGTTTTCACGTAGTTTATTAATCAGTGCTCTTAGCTTTTGTGTACGAAGTGAGCTGATGATGTCATCTTTGACCTGCGCTAATGCCAAAGACCCTAAGTCTTTTGCATCTTCACGCAAAATGATGTGCCAGCCGAATTGTGTATTAACAGGTAAACCTGAGTGAGTACCGTTTGACATTGAGGCAACCGCATCGGCAAATGGCTTCACCATCATATCTTTTTCAAACCAGCCTAAGTCGCCGCCGGCACTGCTGCTAGGTCCTGTGGAATGCTCCTTTGCGAGTTGAGCAAAGTCAGCACCACTATTAAGTTGCTTGATTAAGGCTTTAGCTTCATCTTCAGTTTTTACCAAGATGTGACGAGCTTTGAATTCTTGTTTGGTTTTGCCAGCGTATTGTTCATCGTAAATCGCTTTGATCTCATCATTTGTGACAGGTGAGTTCTCTAGCGTGTTTTCAATTAGCGCTTGGGTGATTAAGCGAGCACGCGAGACATCAATCGCTGCAGCAAGATCAGATTGTTTGAGCTAATGCTTTGCCTTCTGCTGAGTTAGATAAAATGAACGTATTAACCAATTCGTTAAGCAGTTTAATTTGTTGTTCTGCCGAAGGTTCGCCATCGGGTGTTTGTTTGGCGGCAAAGTAAGCGAAGTGCAGGGTGTTGAGATTAAAGTTATCAACCTCAACAATAACTTTGGATTCTTCAGCTAAGGCAGAACTGCTTAGCAAAATGGCGGCGAATAGGGTGCGCAGCATCATGGCAGTACTTTCTTAAAGGGTTTAACGCTCACATTCGCGTAAACGCCAGCATCAACATAAGGGTCAGCGTCAGCCCAGCTTTGCGCATCGGCTAGCGAGTTAAATTCAGCGATAACAACGCTGCCGGTGAATCCTGCTTCACCTGGATCATCACTTTCAATGGCTGGATTTGGGCCGGCAAGTACAAGGCGTCCTTCTTCTTTAAGTGCTTCTAAACGCGCGATGTGAGCTGGGCGAGCTTGTTTGCGCAGTGGCAGGCTGTTTTCAACGTCTTGGCTAACGATGGCAAATAACATGAGTGATCCTTGTATTTAAGATTGTTGGTTTTCTGGCATGTGGCGCGCTAGGTAAAGGCCTTGCCCAAGAGCAAAGACTAGCGTTAAGCCCATCAAGCCAAAGAGTTTGAAGTTAACCCAAGTTGCCTCGTCAAAATTAAAGGCAACAAAGAGATTTAGAGCGCCTAAACCGATAAGGAAGAAAGTCCATGCGTATGTGAGGCGCTGGATAATCAGATCGGGGAAGCTGGCAACCGCATCGAGCATGCGAGCGATTAAGCCACGTTTCATAAACCAATGACTGACTAAAAGTGCCGCCGCAAAGGCCCAGTTGATGACTGTTGGTTTCCACATGATGAAAACAGGGTCATGTAAAACCAGAGTCAAAGTGCCAAAGAACAGAACAAGCCAGAGGGTAATCCAGTGCATTTTTTCCACAGGTTTGCCGGTGAGCTTGAATAAGGCAATTTGAGCGATCAGTAGCACCATCAGTGCTGCTGTGGCGATATAGATGTCGTACAGCTGATAAATCACCACAAAGGCGATAACAGGCAACAAATCAGTAAGCATTTTCATGCCCTAATGGTCGCATGAAACCAATGTTTTTGCTGCGACTTTACCGAGCTTTGGGCGTCGCTCTCAGGTAGAATTTGGCTATGTCCATTATCTACGATCTTCATGCACATTCAACTGCTTCAGATGGCACTTTATCGCCTGCTGAGTTGATGCAACATGCGCATGCCGCAGGTGTGAATGTGATGGCGCTGACCGATCACGATACGACAGCCGGTATCGCCGAAGCGCGTGATACGGCTACTCAGTTAGGCATGGAATTTATCCCAGGGATCGAGCTTTCAGTGACCTGGAACAATCGTACGGTACACATTGTTGGCTTAGGTATTGATGAGCATAGCGAGCCGATGCAAGCGGGCATCAAAAAACTCATGGATTTTCGTCAGTGGCGTGCTGAAGAGATCGGTCGTCGATTGGATAAGGCGGGTTATCCAGATATGTACGAAAAAGCGAAGGCTTATTCAAACGGTCGCTTGATCGGGCGAGTGCATTTCGCACGTGCTTTGGTGGCAGCGGGTCACGCTGATACCGTTGGTGCTGTTTTTAAGAAGTTTCTAGTCGGTGGTAAGCCGGGTTTTGTGCCAGGGGCTTGGGCAGAGCTAAGCGACGTGGTGAATTGGATTCGAGAAGCGGGTGGCCGAGCCATCATCGCGCATCCGGCACGTTATGATATGACGCGCACTAAGCTCCGCCAATTGATTGCGGACTTTAAAGAACTAGGTGGTGAAGGCTTTGAGGTGTGCTCAGGCAGTCATAGCAAAGATGATGTGAATACCATGGCTCAGCACGCACGTGATTTTGATTTATTGGCGTCTGCGGGTTCCGATTTTCATGGTCCAGAAAACCCTTGGGTGAATCTTGGCCAATTGGCACCTATTCCGCAGGGCTTAAAGCCAGTTTGGCATGATTGGCATTGATGATTTATGTCGCAGTTCTTCCAGATTCATCCCGATAACCCGCAGCCACGACTCATTAAGCAAGCTGTCGATATTGTTCGTCAGGGCGGTGTGATTATCTATCCAACCGATTCCAGTTATGCTTTGGGTTGTCACATTGGTGATAAACATGCGATGGATCGTTTGCGAGAAATCCGTCGCGTGGATGACCGCCATAATTTCACCTTGGTGGGTCGAAGCCTGAGTGAGTTATCGGCTTACACCAAATTGGGTAATCAGGCACATCGTTGGATAAAGAATTTAACCCCAGGTCCTTACACCTTTATTTTGACTGCAACAAAGCTAGTGCCAAAGCGTTTGATGCATGCCAAACGTAAGACCATAGGTATTCGTATTCCAGATAACAAAATTGCGCTAGCGCTGTGTGAAGAATTAGGTGAACCATTGATGAGTACCACCTTGATTTTGCCGGGTGACGAAGCGCCGATGATGGATCCGTATGGCATGCGTGACACCATTGGACATGCCGTCGATTGCATCATCGATGGCGGCTATTGTGGTTATGAAGCGACTTCGGTGATTTCGCTTGAAGATGATGAGCCTGAAATTGTTCGTGAAGGAAAGGGTGATGTATCCCTATTTGAGAAAGCCTAATGGAAGGTTTTACGCTCGTTCAAAAAATGGCGGCAATTGTGTTGCCACTGATTTTTGCAGTGACCCTACACTAGGCAGCACATGGTTGGGTTGCCGATAAGCTAGGTGATAGCACCACGCGTCGACTCGGTCGGATCACACTGAATCCAATTCGTCACATCGACTGGTTTGGCACCATTTTGCTGCCCATGCTGATGATGGCTTTCACGGGCTTCTTGTTTGGCTGGGCAAAGCCTGTGCCCGTCAATATGGCGCATTTGCGTAATCCGAGACGCGATATGGTCTGGGTGGCGTTAGCAGGACCTGGTGCGAACCTGCTGATGGCTATTTTGTGGAGCTTGGCACTGTTAGCGACTCAGTTGCCCGTGATGCCGGAGTGGATGGTGCTGCCGCTGGCTGCGATGGCGGTTGCAGGTGTTTTTATCAATTTGATTCTTATGGCATTGAATTTATTGCCAATTCTGCCTTTGGATGGCGGTCGCGTTTTGGCCGGTATTTTGCCGCAGGCGATCGCTCGTCTGTATGCGCGAATCGAGCCATTTGGCTTTTTCATTATTGTCGGTTTGCTGGTGGCGGGCGTGTTGGGCCAGGTGCTCACGCCAGTTATCTTTGGCGGCATCAATCTATTGCCAGGTACCGAGCTTGTCTTCGGTATACTGCCTGTTTTATTACCTTAGGAGTCTCCTTTGAGCGTTGTAGCGGCGCAGCACGCGCGAGTTTTGTCAGGTATGCGACCAACCGGTCGTCTGCACTTGGGTCATTACCATGGCGTGTTGAAAAATTGGGTTGAACTGCAGCATGAGTACCAGTGTCTGTTTTTTGTTGCCGATTGGCATGCGCTGACCACCAACTACGACGACCCGAGTAATATTCCTCAATCGACTTGGGATATGGTGATCGATTGGTTAGCCGCAGGCGTTAACCCTGGTGAGTCGACGATCTTTGTGCAGTCTCGCGTTCCTGAGCATGCAGAACTCCATTTGTTGCTGTCGATGATTACGCCGTTGAGCTGGTTGGAGCGAGTACCAACCTATAAAGATCAGCAAGAAAAATTACGCGAGAAAGATCTCTCTACCTACGGATACTTAGGTTACCCCTTGCTGCAAGCGGCTGACATCTTGGTCTATCGCGCCGGCATGGTGCCAGTAGGTGAGGACCAAGTGGTTCACGTTGAGCTAACCCGTGAGGTAGCGCGTCGATTCAATCATATTTATGGTCGCGAACCTGGCTTTGAAGAGAAGGCAGAAGAGGCGGTCAAAAAGATGGGTAAGAAGGCAGCCAAGCTGTTTAATTCTTACAAGAAGGCTTACCAAGAGCAGGGCGATGATGAAGCGCTAGCGAATGCGCGCGCACTTCTCGAGTCGCAACAAAATATTGGCGTATCAGATCGTGACCGTTTGTTTGGTTACATCGAGGGCGGCGGTAAAGTTGTGTTGCCTGAGCCGCAGCCACTGCTGACCAAGGCATCTAAGATGCCAGGCCTTGATGGTCAAAAAATGTCGAAGTCGTATAACAACACGATTCCGTTGAATGCTCAGCCGGATGAAGTTGAGAAACAGCTTCGTACGATGCCAACCGACCCTGCTCGCGTTCGTCGTAACGATCCGGGTGATCCAGCGAAGTGCCCTGTGTGGCAGTTCCATGAGGTTTACTCAGACGAACGTACTCAAAACTGGGTGCGTGAAGGCTGCACCACCGCCGGTATCGGTTGTGTTGAATGTAAGGGCCGATCATTGAAGCGGTTTTGCATGAATTAAAACCGATTCAAGCGCGTGCCAAAGAATACGAAGAGCAACCTGATTTGGTGAAAAACATCATTAACGAAGGTTGTGAGGCTGCGCGTGAAGTTGCTCGTGAAACCATGGATGAAGTGCGTCACGTGATGTCGCTGGATGATTAATCAATGACCGTCGAGCAGCAAGTAACACCTGAAGCGGCATCACGCCGCCACCGAAGCCACAACAAGAAGAAATGCCTTTTGCGGTTGTCTTGGGTGAGCCACAGTATCAGCTCCCCAAAGATCTTTACATTCCGCCAGATGCGCTTGAGGTCATCCTTGAGGCGTTTGAGGGCCGCTGGATCTGCTTTTGTATCTGATTCGTCGTCAGAACTTGGATATTTTGGATATCCCTATTGCGGATATCACCGAGCAATACATTAACTACATCCAAATGATTCAGGACATGCGCTTTGAGTTAGCGTCTGAGTACTTGCTGATGGCTGCGATGTTGGCTGAGATTAAGTCTCGCATGTTGTTGCCTCGTGTGAATGTCGATGAAGAAGACGAAGAGGGTGATCCACGCGCAGAGTTGATTCGTCGTTTGCAAGAATACGAACGCTTTAAACAAGCGGCAGAAGATCTTGATGAGCTTCCTCAGCTTGGCCGTGATGTGCATAGCGTCAAAGTCGATGCGCCACACAAGAATTTGGATTTACCGCCACCAGATGTCGATTTGAAAGAGATCTTGTTGGCACTTAAAGGATGTTATGAGTCGTGCGGACATGTTTACCAGTCACCACATTCAGCAAGAGCCGCTCTCTTTGCGTGAGCGTATGAGTCGTGTTCTTGAAACAGTGAATAGCTCGACCTTTACCGACTTCACTGATCTGTTTGATCTGGCTGAAGGTCGACCTGGTGTTGTCGTGACGTTTATGGCGACCTTGGAATTAATTAAACAACAACTGATTGAACTGGTGCAAAACGAATCATTCGGCACTATTCATGTTAAGGCGAGAGGCTGAGATGGCAGCGCCCGAAAAGCTAAAAAATATTATTGAAGCAGCCTTGCTTGCCGCAGGTGGACCTTTGTCACTCGACATGATGTTGACCTTGTTCCTTGATGAGGAGCAGCCAGAAAAGAAAGATTTACGCGAAGTACTTGATCAACTGAAACAAGACTACGAAGGTCGTGGTATCGAAGTCGTTGAAGTGGGTAGCGGTTGGCGTATTCAAGTCGTCGAAGAGGTGTCGTTGTGGGTATCTCGTTTGTGGACAGAGCGTGCCCCGCGTTATTCGCGCGCTTTAATGGAAACATTGGCGCTGATTGCATATCGCCAACCCATTACACGTGGTGATATTGAAGATATCCGTGGTGTCTCAGTGAGCACCAATATCATCAAGACCTTGCTTGAGCGCGAATGGGTGCGTGTTGTGGGTACACGTGATGTACCAGGTAAGCCGTCACTTTATGGCACCACCCGAGAATTCTTGGATTACTTTAATCTTAAAACACTCGATGAGTTGCCTCCGTTAGCTGAAATTCGTGATCTTGATGAGATTAATCGTAGCTTGGATCTTAATGATACGGATAAAGCGAGCGACGATAACGTGCCATCAACTGAGTCTGCCGATGAAGCTATTGCCGCTGATAGTGATGACGGTGAAGAGCACGTCACTATTGATGATCAGCTTGCCGGTGATGATGAGCGAATTGAGGACATCGATGCGCTTTACGAAGCCTTAGGTGAGGTGAATACCGATTTCTCTATGGATCCTGAAGCAGATGATGAAGATGAAGCTGTCGATCAGGATGCTGCAACCATCTGCTGATGAATCAGTTGTTGATGAGTGATGAAGTTCAAGAACCTTAGTAGATCCAAAGAATGGCTGAATCACAAGGTGAGCGCCTACAAAAATTATTGGCGAACGCAGGTCTCGGTTCTCGTCGTGAAATTGAGCAATGGATTATTGACGGCAAGGTAATGGTTAATGGCAAGGTCGCGACTTTGGGTGATCGTGCTTTCCGTCAGATGCCTTGTCAGTGAATGGCCGACCTATTTCGTCCAAGCGTCTAGGTGGTAATGAGCGTTACGCCATTATCTATAACAAACCTGAAGGTGAGATTGTTACGCGCAATGACCCGGGTGGTCGTAAAACTATTTTTGATCGATTGCCCAAGCCGCCGAATGGTCGTTGGGTAACCGTCGGTCGTTTAGATATCAATACCTCCGGGCTTATCTTGTTGACCAATGATGGTGAATTAGCTAATCGCTTGATGCATCCACGCTATGAGATTGATCGTGAGTATGCGGTGCGTGTTCATGGCGAAGTCACTAAGGAAATGGTTCATCAGCTTGTCAGTGGCATCAAGCTGGAAGACGGCGATGCTCGCTTTGAGGATGTGGTTGATTCTGGCGGCGATGCGGATGGCCAAAATCGTTGGTTCCATGTGGCCATTATGGAAGGTCGCAAGCGCGAGGTGCGTCGTCTGTGGGAAGCGGTTGGCGTCACAGTCTCACGTCTAAAGCGTGTGCGATATGGACCCATCTTCTTAAACAGTGCAGTTAAAGCAGGTCAGTGGCGCGAGCTTGAAAAAGACGAACGAAAAGCCT
Source organism: Gammaproteobacteria bacterium (assembly GCA_038144195.1). Taxonomy (GTDB): domain Bacteria; phylum Pseudomonadota; class Gammaproteobacteria; order Chromatiales; family Chromatiaceae; genus VMDJ01. Next base: position 1,615,345 of record JAYQNH010000002.1, read on the forward strand.
TGTTAGATGCGGTTGGTATCAGTGGTAAAGATCGTCCTTGGGGTAAGTTATTCAAGCCCGGTACACGATTAGCTGATAAGAAAGTTTACGGCTCATCACGCCGCGTTAAGCAATTTTGGAAGCGCAATAATCGTGACTGATTCGCCTTTGTTGGCGTTATATCAATCATTAAAGGCGCACTACGGCGACCTTGCATGGTGGCCTGCTGATTCAGCCTTCGAGATCGCTGTTGGTGCAATCCTTACCCAAAATACCGATTGGCGAAATGTTGAGAAAGCGTTAGTAATCTCAAAAATGCTAACGCTTTATCTATCAAAGCGATCCTTGAAACGCCTACCGATCAATTAGAAATGCTAGTCCGTCCTTCAGGCTATTTCCGCATGAAGGTAGACCGGTTGAAGCAGTTATGTAGATTCCTTCAATCGAATAGTTTTGATGCGCTTAAACAGATGGGACGTGATCAAGCAAGAGAGCGTTTGCTGAGCGTGAAAGGAGTGGGACCAGAGACGGCGGATGACATTGTTCTATATGCTTTGGATATTCCATCGTTTGTAATCGATACCTATACGCGTCGTTTGTTAGAACGTTTTGGCTTGTATAGCGCAAAACTCAAGTACTCAGTTCTTCAGGCGGCATTCCATCAACAACTCCCCGAGGATGCGTCATTGTTTAAGCAATATCACGCGCTGATCGTTGAGCACGCTAAGGTTTCATGCCGTAAAAAGCCATTCTGTGAGTCATGTGCACTCAAAGAGACGTGCCCCCAAATCATCTGATTTCTCTAGGGGCTTAAGTCCTGCAGCGCAGAAGCAAGTCGTCTATTCTTAAACATGTCAAAGATCAGGATGTTGGGGGACATCATGTTTCGATACCTTCTTATTGGTTTGATGATATTCGGCGCTGCACAGGCGGCTGAAAAAAACGAGGGCTTAGGCCAGGGGATGGTCAATCCTGGCTACCATGAAAAACCGGACTGGTTTAAATCTTCCTTTCTTGATATCCGTGAAGATGTGGCTGAAGCCACTGATGCCAATAAGCGCGTCATATTGTATTTCTATCAAGATGGCTGCCCATATTGCTCAAAGCTACAGAATGATAACTTCGGTAATCGAAAGATTGCAGAAAAAACCCAACAGCATTTTGATGTGATTGCGATCAACATGTGGGGAGATCGTGAAGTAACCGACTTTGCTGGCGATCTAACCACTGAAAAGCAGTTTTCTGAAAAGCTTCGTGTGCAATACACGCCAAGCTTATTAATGCTTAATGAAGGTGGGGATGTGTTGTTGCGTATCAATGGCTATTTTGCGCCACATAAATTTGATGTGGCATTGGATTTTGTTTCAGGTAAGCATGAAAAGACGCGTGGCTTTCGAGATTATTACGCAAAGATATTGCCGCAACCCGCTACCGGTAAATTGCCTGAGCTTGCAGCTAGTCTAACTGCACCGTTTAAGTTTAAGTCTGGGCGTGAAGACAGCTATAGACCGTTATTGGTTATGTTTGAGCAAAAGGTGTGTCAAGAGTGCGATGAGCTGCATGCCGATGTGTTTAAGCGAGAAGCAGTAGCGAATGCTTTGACTAACTTTGATGTTGCGATCTTGGATATGTGGTCAAAAGAGCCGATTGAAACACCGGATGGTCGTAGTTTAACCATGGATAAATGGGTGGCAGAACTTGGTGTGAAACATGCGCCTAGCATGGTGTTTTTTGACCCCAATGGGAAAGAGGTGTTCCGTACTGGGGCTTACCTGAAAACTTTCCATGTGCATGGCGCTATGGACTATGTGGCGACAGGCGCTTATCAGTATCAGCCTAATTTCCAGCGTTTTTTACAACACCGAACCGATGCATTGCATGCTCGAGGGTTTGAAGTTGACCTGATGCGCTAAAAGAAAAGCCCCGTTAACGGGGCTTTTTTATTTTAGTTACGAGTAAGCGCTATACGTCCAGCGCCTAAGAAGGCGACCGCTAATGCGCCAAATAGATAGAAGGCTTGCAGCTCGAGTGCCCATCCACCGTGTTTAGTAAAGCTACTCAGATCAGCCATGTGCATCAGCCCGATAGCAAAGAGCATATTCACCACAATCATCAATGCGCCTAGACGGGTAAATACACCAAATATCAGCATGAGTGGTGCCAGAATCTCACCGGCATAAACACCGTAAGCAAGAGAGTGGGGCAGATTAACCTCGACGAGTTTTCCGCCAATATAGCCAATGCTGCCACCATCCAGCTTATGAAGACCATGGAATAGCATTAGTACGCCAATGTTCAATCGAAGGATGAGTTTACCGAGATCTGACATAAGAGTTCCTTAAGTAAAGGGCGCATGGCGCCCTGAATTTATTTAACCTGATCAAGTGCCTGATCAATATCTGCAATGATATCGTCAACGTGCTCAATACCTACAGATATGCGAACCAAGTCTTCCGATACGCCAGCGGTTGCGAGCTCTTCCGGGCTTAGTTGGCGGTGAGTGGTTGATGCAGGATGGCAAGCTAGTGATTTCGCATCACCGATGTTAACCAAGCGTAAGATCATTTGGAGCGCATCGATAAATTGCGTACCCGCCGCTAAGCCACCTTTGATGCCAAAGCTCAAAATGCCTGACGCTTTACCGCCGGTGATTTTTTTCGCAGTCGCGTTGTGTGGGCTTTCGGATAGTGCGGCGTAGTTCACCCAAGAGACCTTAGGGTGAGCTTTTAAATGTGCTGCAACTTTCTCAGCATTCTCGCAGTGACGTTCCATGCGGAGGCCTAAGGTCTCAAGACCCTGCATGATCAAGAAGGCGTTATGAGGTGAAATGGCAGCGCCAGTGTTTCGTAACGGAACAACACGTGCACGACCGATAAATGCAGCAGGGCCAAGCGCCTCGGTATAGACCACGCCATGATATGAAGGATCAGGTTCGTTCAACATTGGGAAGCGATCTTTATTGCCGACCCAGTCAAAACCACCTGAATCAACAATGATGCCGCCAATGCTTGTGCCGTGACCACCTATGTATTTAGTCAGAGAGTGAATCACGATGTCAGCACCATGCTCAAAAGGCTTACATAAATAAGGTGTCGCAACGGTGTTATCAACAATCAGTGGAACGCCATGTTTATGTGCAATCTCTGAGAGTCTTTGAAGGTCAACAACGTTGCCTGCTGGATTACCAATTGATTCACAAAATACGGCTTTGGTTTTGTCATCAATCAGTGATTCCATTTTTTCGAAATCATCAAACGATGCCATGCGCACTTGGACGCCTTGCTTAGGCAGGCTGTGTGCAAATAGGTTGTAGGTGCCACCATAGAGTTGGCTTGTGCTGACAATGTTGTCACCGGCTTGGGTGATGGTTTGAATCGAATAGGTGATTGCAGACATACCAGACGCAAGCGCAAGAGCTGCGATACCACCTTCCATAGCTGCAACACGTTGCTCCAACACATCTTGAGTTGGGTTCATGATGCGGGTGTAAATGTTGCCAGGAACCTTTAGGTCAAACAGGTCAGCGCCATGCTGAGTGTCATCAAAGGTAAATGAGGTGGTTTGGTAAATCGGAACAGCAGCGGCTTTTGTTGTCGCTTCTGAGGTATAGCCGTGATGCAGCGCGAGTGATTCAAGTTTCATTGTGTGCCCCCTTGGTTTTTATTGAGACACTCTAATGGTGTCTTAAGGGGCATAGTAGCGGAAATCAGGGGATTTGGTTAATCGCAGTTGACCAAGGTTCCGGAAATACCCTGAGTATCATCACTGAGTAGCCAGAGATAGGCTTTTGCACGTTCCGAAGGTGGTGTAAGAACGGCATTATCTTCTCCGGGAAAGAGGCGTTTTCGCATGGGAGTTAACGTGATGCCGGGATTGAGCAAGTTGAATCGAACCGATGTGTGGCTCATTTCTTCAGCCCATGTCAGCGCAAGGCTTTCTATGGCGTGTTTACTCGCCGCGTAAGCACCGTAAAAAGGTTTAGTGCTGTGACCAACGTCATCTGTACTGAAGATAACGCTGCTGTTGCCTGTTTCTTCTAACAATTCTAGGCAGGCTTGTGTGAGCATGAATGCAGCGGTGACGTTCACATGCATGACCTTAACCCAATCGGTGGCTTCGTAATCTTTCAAGCGAGAGAGATAGGGCATCTGTACCGCGTTATGCACAATGCCATCGAGTCGCGAGAAATTATCGCGCAGTGTTTGAGCTAACTGATCGTAATCTTGCGGAGAGGCGCCTTCGAGATTGATTGGATATATCGCTGGTGTTGGTGCATCCAGTTTTTCAATCTCGTCGTAGGTGGCTTCAAGTTTACTGATAGTTTTACCAACAAGCACCAATGTTGCTCCATGTTCAGCTGCCGTAATCGCTGTGGCTTTGCCAATACCATCGCCAGCGCCAGTCACCAGTATGACTTTATTGGCAAGAAGGTTTGGTTTGGCTTGATAGTCAGCTGGGTACTTCATGTAAGCGTTTAAAAATCGTGGAAAACGTTATTTTATCAAACATCTCGTGCTTGCCATGCGCGAATTAAGCGAATCACTGGATAAGCAACAGTTCGTGATGAAGAAAAACCGACTTTACGAAGTCGTTTCAGATCGACTTCTTGTTGCTTGAGAAAACGGTCAATCAGTTTGTGCTCATGCTGATATTCAAGCGGCTCAGTCAGCGTCTGCCACAAAGGCGTGTTTAGCCAAAAATTGAGATGCTCAACCGAGTGCATTGCCTCTTGCGCATCTTTGGTATGTGGATTGTGGAAAAGGCATGCGACCGATAGAGAGTTGTTCTGGCACTGAAAAAAGCCAATGCGCTAATTGACTGCGCATGGCAAAGTCGATGCTGTTCTGTGCCAGTTCGTCGGAGCTGAGAAATGCGAATTGCAGATAAGCCCTGTTGGCGCATCGTTGCTAACCAATCCAGATCGTTAACTGTGTTGAAGCCGAGGATGGCTTTCTCACTAAACTTAATGATGCCGTCGATCATATTGTCCGCGTTCCTTGGCAGAGTTTCTTCACAAGCGATCGTGATGGGATGTGTTGCTGAGCCACTGAGTGCTTGCGTCCATTCTTTATGCCACCAGTCCAGTTTGAGTCTTGCGACGCCGGGATCTTTTATGGTGCTGATAATGCGGTCGATTTCATGTAACCAGCTATATCGTGCAGCCAGTCCATTACGTCGTTCAGTAGGACTAAAGCGAAAGGCATAGTAAGGAATGCTGCCAATCGGTGTGGCGGCATTGGGAAAGGCTAAGTTAGGCATCGGCGTTATTGATCAAATCGATCAAATCGACAGGTTGTTCGATCAAGGCGTCTGCATCCCACTGTTCAACGGGGTCGTCATCATAGATGTAACCATAGGTTGCGCCGATGGTTTGATTGCCAGCGCTGCGGCCCGCTTAGCATGTCACGACCGGCATCGCCGACATACCAAGTGGTTTTTGGGTCAATCTCTAAAAGTGAGCAGGCGTGCAAAATTGAATCAGGATATGGCTTGGCGCGTGCACATGTATTGCCGCTGACAATCGCCTTTGTGCGATGACTGAAGTCCATTTCTTGCATAAGCGGATCGGTTAGCCAGTCAGGCTTGTTGGTCACAATTCCCCAGGCAATGTTATGACGTTCGATATGCCCTAGAACCTCTTCTATGCCTTCAAATAAAGTGGTCTCGCGACTGAGATTGTTGAGATAGACCTGCAGTAGATGTTGGCGGCGTTCTTCGAAAGCTCGGCTATCCTCAGGCAAATCAAAGCCTAGTTTGATCAGTGCTTTGCCACCATGAGAGACAACAGGGCGTATTTGATCGAAGGGCAAAGTTTCTTGCTGGTAATCAATTAATGTTTGATTGAGCGCGTAGGCAAGGTCTGGTGCGGTGTCGGCAAAAGTGCCATCAAGGTCAAACAGTATGCCGGTGGGTTTTTTGAGCATTACTCAACAGGTCGCGTGGTTGCAATCATGTAGTTCACATCAACATCGGTTGGGTGAAGTTTGTAAACCTTGGTGAACGGGTTGTAGACCAAGCCGCACATGTCATGCGTTGTTAATGTTGCCTCGCGTGCCCATTGCACCAATTCTGAAGGGCGAATGAACTTGGCGTATTCATGCGTGCCTTTAGGTAGAAGATTGAGAATGTATTCAGCACCAACAATCGCAAACAAATAGACTTGGGATTACGATTAAGTGTTGAGAAGAAAACATGACCACCTGGTTTAACCAAGGTCGCACAAGCTTGAATGATGGACGATGGATCTGGGACGTGTTCGAGCATTTCCATGCAGGTGACGACATCAAAACTGGCGGGCTGTTCAGCCGCGAGTTCTTCGACAGATATCTTGCGATAGTCGACCTTTGCACCAGATTCAAGCAGGTGAAGCTTGGCGACTTCTGAGTGGCGCTTCACCCATGTCGATGCCAGTAACATCAGCGCCACGTGCTGCCATTGATTCGGACAAGATGCCGCCGCCGCAACCGACATCCAATACACGCTTGTCAGACAAAGACACCATCGCATCGATGTAATTCAATCGAAGTGGGTTAATCTCATGTAGAGGCTTAAATTCGCTGTTCGGATCCCACCAACGGCTGGCAAGAGCTTCGAACTTACTGACTTCGGCGTGATCAACGTTAACGCTAGACATGCGGCTTTCCTACGTAACAATGAACGCAGTATATCAGTCTGAACTTGCCTGATTTCCGGATAATTTAGCTTGCCATTGCTGACAGTTGGTTTGAATGCGTTGGACATCGAGTGTGGTGTGCTTGCCGTTAGCGATTTGTCGCTTGCCAGCTACCCAGACGTCGCTGACTTGCTCTCTGCCTGCGGCATACACAACATGCGATAAAGGATTGAAAACGGGCAGTGTATTAATATGTCCTAAATCGATTGCGACAACGTCGGCTTCTTTACCAACTTCGAGCGAGCCAATGTGTTCTTGTAAGCCTAGTGCTGTTGCGCCGTTAAGTGTTGCCATACGTAAAGCTTGAGCGGCAGGTAGGGCGCTAGCATCCTGTGCGACACCTTTCGCTAATAGCGCGGCCGTGCGCATCTCGCCCAGCATATCTAAATCGTTGTTGCTTGCAGCGCCATCGGTACCTAAAGCGACATTGATGCCATGGTCTTGTAGTTGCTTAACCGGGCAGAACCCTGAGGCAAGTTTTAAGTTGGATTCAGGGCAATGCACAACATGCGCGTTGCTTCGTGCGTAGTTCGATATCTCTTCATCTGTCCACTGGGTCATGTGCACACCAATGAGAGATGGCGATATCAGACCAAGATCTTTGAGTCGTTCGAGTGGACGTTTTTTATGTTGCTCGACACTGCCATTAATCTCATCCTGTGTTTCGTGGATATGCATATGAATCGGTATATCGAGTTCATTGGCCAATGTGACCAGTTGTTTTAAAGGTTGATCAGAGACAGTGTAGGGTGCGTGTGGCGCGAAGCAGGTGGAGATAAGTGGTTCGTTACGTAAAGCATCATGCAGTTCGACGGCTTTATGAATGTAATGATCAGCGTCGTCCGCCCAGGCTGAAGGAAAGTCGATCACTATCAACCCAACACTGCTGCGCATGCCGATTTGCTGAGCAACTCGCGCTGTGATGTCAGGGAAGAAATACATGTCGTTAAAACAGGTGGTGCCTGACTTGAGCATCTCGGCTATCGCTAAACGCGTGCCATCTGTAACAAATTCTTCGTGAACCCATTTTTGCTCAGCTGGCCATATGTGGTCATTGAGCCAAGTCATCAGAGGAAGGTCGTCGGCGAGTCCGCGAAACAGTGACATGGCGGCATGTGTATGCGTATTTACAAGGCCTGGAATCAATGCGTGATTGGGTAGCTCGACAATGTGTTCCGCATCAATCTCTTCACGTGCTTGTGCCGTCGGCAAAATCGGCTTTGATTTTGTTGTCTGCAATTGCCAGGCTATGGTTCTCAAGCACCACTTCATGCGGTTCAACAGGAATTATCCATTTAGCGTGAATCAGTGTTTCGGTATGCACAGCAATGACCCCATGAGTCGCAGATTAAAATGGTGTTTAGCGTAGAATAACTCGCTTTGAAGAATCACAGAGAATTTCATGCGTACGGTTGAGCTTAATATCAAGGTCACGGCTAACGAAGCGATGGTTTGGCAGGATGAACATTTGTATCTGCTCGATCAGCGATTATTGCCACATCAATCTGTCTTTATTCAGTGTGACGATGCGGCTGAAACAGCTGAAGCCATAACGGCGATGGTGGTGCGTGGTGCGCCTGCGATTGGCGTGACCGCCGCCTATGGTTGTGCTTTAGCCGTTAGGCAACGAATAGCTGATGCGGGTAACTGGCAGGAAAAGGTTGCTGCCGATTTTGCGCATCTAAGAGCGGCACGTCCTACTGCAGTCAATTTAATGTGGGCTATTGATCAATGCTCAGAGATGTTGCCATCACTATTATCTGATAACGCATACACAACGCTGCTTAACTTTGCGCTTAAGCTGCATGCAAAAGATCGTGCTGATAACAAAACGATGGGCGAGTTTGGAGCCTCTTTATTAGAAGGATGCTCATCGGTTATCACTCACTGCAACACCGGTGGTTTGGCGACTGGTGGTCACGGTACAGCATTAGGTGTGATTCGATCAGCGTTTGCGCAAGGAAAAATCAATGAAGTCTATGCCGATGAAACCCGTCCTTGGCTGCAAGGTGCGCGACTGACTGCGTGGGAGTTAGTGCAAGAAAAAATTCCGGTTAAGTTGATGACCGATGGCGCTTGTGCGGCGCGTATGGCGGTAGGCGGTATTACTTGGGCGATTGTCGGATCTGATCGCATCGCAGCGAATGGTGATGTGGCAAACAAAATTGGCACTTATAACTTAGCGGTAGCGGCGAAATATCATGGCGTGAAATTTATGGTTGCAAGCGCCAACATCAACTATCGATTTGAAGACAGTATCTGGCGCAGATATCGAGATTGAAACGCGTGATCCGAGTGAGCTTTTAGGCTGTGGCGGTAAGTTGGTTGCGCCAGAAAATGCGGGAGCTTGGAACCCTGTTTTTGATGTCACGCCCGCCGGTTTGGTGGATGCAATCGTGACCGAAAAAGGCATTATTTTGAATCCAGATCGAGACAAGATCGCGGCACATATGGCGAGCTGAATTTTGCCGCTTGGCTAAACGCCTATTTTACAAGGATCAAAGGGTAAAAATTCTCTCAGCGGCGCTGTAATCGATTCTGAGCGATTTTTGACAAATTATGCCGGTCGCCTGTGATACACTTTTATCATAATTTTAAGGCATTTTGCTGGTCGCAAAATGTTGCCCAAATGCTGCCTTTTTGAAGGTGGCTACAAGGGAAAAGTCTATGACCGAATTCGCTAAGGAAGTCCTCCCGATCAGTCTCGAAGATGAGATGCAATCATCCTATCTCGAGTACGCGATGTCCGTAATTGTTGGACGCGCATTACCCGATGTTCGAGATGGCTTAAAACCGGTACACCGTCGCGCACTGTTTGCGATGGGCGAATTAGGTAACGACTACAATAAGCCTTATAAAAAATCAGCACGTATCGTCGGTGACGTCATTGGTAAATATCATCCACACGGTGATACTGCGGTTTACGACACGATCGTCCGTATGGCTCAGCCATTCTCACTGCGTTACATGTTGGTGGATGGTCAAGGTAACTTCGGTTCGGTTGATGGTGATTCGCCAGCTGCTATGCGTTACACCGAAGTGCGTATGTCGAAGATTGCGCATGAGTTACTTGCCGACATCGATAAAGATACCGTCGACTTTGTCCCTAACTACGACGAATCAGAATCAGAGCCTGCTGTTTTGCCGGCGCGTATTCCTAACCTGCTTATTAATGGTTCATCAGGTATTGCGGTGGGCATGGCGACCAATATTCCGCCACACAACCTGACTGAAGTTATCAATGCGTGTATTGCACTGATTGATGAGCCAGCAACCGATCTGCAAGCCTTAATGGAAATCGTGCCTGCACCTGATTTCCCAACCGCAGGCATCATTAATGGTATTGCGGGTGTACGTGATGCTTATCGCACAGGTCGTGGCAAGGTGTATATCCGTGCGCGCTCATCTGTTGAAGAATTGGATAACGGTCGTCAGCGCATTGTTGTTACTGAATTGCCATATCAGGTAAACAAGGCGCGATTACTAGAAAAGATCGCAGAACTGGTTAAAGAGAAAAAACTCGAAGGCATCTCTGAGCTGCGCGATGAGTCTGATAAAGACGGCATGCGTATGGTCATTGAGCTGCGCCGCGGCGAAGTTGCTGAAGTTGTGCTGAATAATCTTTACAAGCAAACCCAGATGCAGAGCGTGTTCGGCATCAACATGGTGGCTTTGGTTGATGGTCAGCCGGGTACGCTCAACCTTAAGCAACTGCTTGAGTACTTTATTCGCCACCGTCGTGATGTAGTGACTCGTCGTACCGTATTTGAGTTACGTAAAGCGCGTGATCGTGCACACATCTTAGAAGGCTTGGCCGTTGCGCTTGCAAACATCGATGAAGTGATCGCATTGATTAAAGCTGCGCCAAATCCAGCGGAAGCAAAGCGTCAGTTAACAGAAAAGTTGTGGAAGTCGGGCACGGTTGAAACCATGTTGGCTGCTGCGGGTGCAGATGCGTCGCGTCCAGAAGGCTTGCCTGCTGAGTTTGGTTTAACTTCTGACGGCTATCGCTTAACCGAAACGCAAGCTCAAGCAATCCTTGATCTGCGTTTGCAGAAGCTGACCGGTCTTGAGCAAGACAAGATCATTTCCGAGTTTGAAGAGATCCTGCAGCGCATTGCTGAGTTACTAGAGATCTTGTCGAACCAAGATCGCTTAATGGAAGTGATCCGCGGTGAATTGAATGAGATTCGTGAGCAGTTTGGTGACGAGCGTCGCTCTGAAATTGTTCATACCCAAGTTGATCTCACGCTTGAAGATTTGATCAGTGAGGAAGATGTTGTTGTGACGCTTTCTCACGAAGGCTACGCCAAAGCTCAGCCTATTGATGTGTATCAAGCACAACGTCGTGGCGGCAAGGGCAAGACAGCAACGTCAACGAAAGACGAAGACTTTATCGAGAAACTGTTTGTTGCTAATACCCACGATACGATTTTGTGTTTCTCGAGTCGCGGTAAATGTTACTGGTTGAAAGTGTATGAAATGCCACAGGCGGGCCGTAATGCACGTGGCCGCCCAATGGTTAACTTGCTGCCGCTCGAGCAAGATGAACGTATTAATGCGATCTTACCTATTCGTGAATACAGCGAAGATAAATTTATCTTTATGGCAACGGCATCAGGCACGGTTAAAAAGACGCCGTTAACCGATTTCTCTCGTCCTCGTAGCAGCGGCATCATTGCGGTTGATTTGCGTGATGATGATCAGTTGATTGGTGTGGATCTTACCGACGGTGAGCAGAGCATCATGTTGTTTACCTCTGCGGGTAAAGCGGTTCGTTTCGATGAATCGACAGTTCGCGCAATGGGTCGTACGGCATGTGGTGTTCGCGGCGTGAAGCTGGGTGAAGGTCAGCGAGTAATCTCTCTGATTGTAGGTACCGATGGAGATGTTCTTACCGCAACCGAAAATGGTTACGGCAAGCGCACGCCAATTGATCAATATCCAGTAAAAGGCCGTGCTGGCATGGGTGTGAAATCAATCAAGACCAGTGAGCGAAATGGCGAGCAGGTTGGTGCGGTCCGCGTGACGGGTGATGATGAAATCATGTTGATCACCGATGGCGGCACCTTAGTGCGTACCAGTGTGGCGGATATTTCTCAGATGAGTCGTGATACCCAGGGTGTTCGTTTGATCAGCTTGCGTAATGATGAAAAGTTGATTGGTATCGAGCGTATTGAAGCGCTGGAAGTTGAAGAGGTTGTGGCGCTGCCTGAGGGTGAAGAGCCAGCGGTAGAAGACGCGCCGCCTAGCGACGAAGGCTGATTATCAGCTGTTAAAAACTTAACGAAGGCGCCTTGTGCGCCTTTAAGTCCTTTTGGATAACGACAAACCTATGTCTCGATTATTTAATTTCAGTGCAGGTCCAGCGGCGCTTCCAACACCCGTATTGGAACGTGCTCAGGCAGAAATGCTCGATTGGCAAAACCTTGGCTGTTCTGTGATGGAGCTTAGTCATCGTGGAAAGCCGTTCATGGCGCTTGCGCAAAAAGCTGAAGCTGATTTACGTGAGCTGATGTCGATCCCCGACAATTACAGCGTATTGTTTTTACAAGGTGGCGCTTCATCACAGTTTGCCTCGGTGCCGTTAAATCTGATGAGTCAAAAGCAGGCCGCTGATTATTACTACACAGGTACTTGGTCGCGTAAGGCGATTGCAGAAGCTAAACGTTATGGTGAGATTAATGTTGTTGGCGATATGTCGGCGAATAATTTCACCACCCTGCCGGATGAAGGCGGTATTCCCGTTTCGGATAACGCAGCATTTGTTCATTACACGCCAAATGAAACGATTCACGGCTTAGAGTTTAGTTATGTACCAGAGACCGGTGATGTGCCATTGGTTGCGGATATGTCATCTAACATCCTGTCACAGCCGATTGATGTCTCTAAGTTCGGCATTATTTATGCTGGTGCGCAAAAAAATATTGGACCGGCAGGCTTAACTATCACGATTGTTCGTGAGGATTTGATTGGTCATGCGTTGCCGCAAACGCCGGCTATGCTGAATTACCAATCACAAGCTGACAATGACTCAATGTACAACACGCCACCGACCTACAGCTGGTATTTGGCAGGCTTGGTGTTTGAGTGGCTGAAAGAACAGGGTGGTCTTTCGGTTATGGCGGACATCAACCAACGTAAGGCGAAATTGTTGTACTCAGCGATTGATAAGAGCGGTTTTTACGCTAATCCGGTCAATTCTTGCCTATCGTTCGATCATGAATGTGCCATTTACACTGGCTGATACTGCTTTAGATGCGTTATTTTTAGAGCAGAGTCATGCAGCTGGCTTGTTGGCGCTGAAAGGTCATAAAGAAGTTGGTGGCATGCGGGCCAGTATTTATAACGCGATGCCCTATGAGGGCGTTGAGGCTTTAGTCGATTTTATGGCTGAGTTTGAGCGTACACACGGTTAACTAAGGAATACCGATGAGTGATGCAGAACAATTAGGCAAGATTCGAGATCGTATCGATGCGATTGATGAACAAGTGCATCAGTTGCTGAATCAGCGAGCTGAAGCGGCAATGGAAGTTGCGCGCATTAAGCTTTCGGCTGATCCAAATGCGGTGTTCTATCGACCAGAGCGTGAAGCGCAAGTGCTTCGTATGGTAAAAGAGCGTAATCAAGGACCGCTTGATGATGAAGAAGTCGCGCGTTTATTCCGTGAAATCATGTCGGCCTGTTTGGCTTTAGAGCGACCATTGCAAATTGCTTATTTGGGACCTGCAGGTACTTTTACCCAAGCGGCAGCGTTAAAGCATTTCGGCCACTCAGTGCGTACAGAATCTCTCGGTAGTATTCCAGATGTTTTCTTAGATGTGGAATCAGGTAAAGCTGATTACGGAGTTGGTGCCTGTTGAGAACTCAACCGAAGGTGTCGTGAATCACACGCTCGATACCTTCTTGAAATCACCGCTTCAGATTTGTGGTGAGGTGAGTATTCGCATTCATCACAACTTACTTGGCAAAGGTCAGCCTTTGTCGGAATTGAAAACAGTGTTCTCTCATCAGCAGTCACTGGCGCAGTGTCGTGGTTGGTTGGATCGTCATCTACCTTTCGTTGATCGTGTCCCAGTCGGCAGTAATGCAGAGGCTGCTAAGCTGGCAGCTGAAACGCCGAATGCCGCTGCCATTGCCGGTGAGATGGCTGCTGAGCTTTATGGTTTGGATACGCTATCTGAAAACATTGAAGACGAAGCAGGTAACACCACGCGCTTTTTAGTCATTGGTCGTCAAGCAACGCCACCATCGGGTGATGATAAGACAAGCTTGATGATGAGTGCGCCCAACGAAGCAGGCGGTCTTTACAAGATGTTGCGACCGCTGGCAGATCATGGTGTCAGTATGACGCGTATCGAATCACGTCCTTCGCGTCGTGAAAATTGGGATTATGTGTTCTTTGTGGATGTGAATGGTCATGCAGATGATCCTCATATGGCAAAGGCGATTGAAGAGCTGCGTAAATCCGCAGGTATGTTTAAGGTTCTAGGCTCATACCCGCGCGCGGTGCTTTGAGTGTTAAAAGGTATTAACGTGAGTAATGCGTTTCTGCACATTGCCTCTCCAGGTATTGCATCGATTCAGCCATACAAACCAGGCAAGCCTGTTTCTGAGTTAGAGCGTGAACTGGGTATTTGTAACTCGGTGAAATTGGCGTCTAACGAGAATCCCATTGCGGTCAGTCAGCGCGTCAAAGATGTGTTGCAGTCTGAGTTTGCAGAATTGGCGCGCTATCCAGATGGTGCAGGCTTTGCCTTGCGTGAAGCGTTAGCGAATCGCCATGGCGTAACATCTAATCAGATAACCATTGGCAATGGTTCTAATGATGTGCTCGATATGATTGCTCGCGTGTTTTTATCGCCGGGTTATCAGTCTGTTTTTCTCAGCATGCTTTTGCGGTTTATCCGATTGCGTCGATGTCTGTTGGCGCCAATTTGGTCGCGGTGCCTGCCGTTGAATTTGGACATGATTTACACGCCATGCTCAATGCGATCACCGATAAAACGCGCGTGGTTTGGATTGCCAATCCTAACAATCCAACAGGCACTTGGTTGAATGAATCAGAGTTGCTGAGTTTTGTTGAGCAAGTGCCATCGGATGTCATCATTGTTATCGATGAAGCGTATTCGGAGTATGTGCGTCTTGAGGATTATCCAGATGCTACGCAATGGATAACCCGATTCCCTAATGTGATCGTTACACGTACATTTTCTAAAGCTTTTGGTTTGGCTGCTTTACGTGTTGGCTACAGCGTGAGTCATCCAGATGTTGCGGATTTATTAAATCGGGTTCGACAGCCATTTAATGTGAATTCATTTGCACAAGCCGGTGCGCTTGCTGCGTTAGAGGATGCTGAATATTTAGCTGAATCAATTCGTGTGAACGATGAAGGGCTAGTTCATTTAAGCGAAGGATTGGATAAATTAGGTCTTATCTATATCTCATCTGTTGGTAATTTTATTTCAGTCAATGTGGGCCGTCCGGTAGCAGAGGTTGATAAAGCGCTATTGATGGAGGGTGTGATCACACGTCCTGTCGAAAATTATGGTTTGCAGCATCACCTGCGTATCAGTGTGGGCCTGCAAAGTGAAAATGCTCGTGCACTGACCGCGCTGGAGAAGGTCTTGTGAAGCCGATCAAGCGACTCGTGATCATAGGTCTTGGTTTGATTGGTGGTTCTTTGGCGCGTGCGCTGCGAGATGCCGGCATGGTTGAACATGTTGTCGGCTGTGGTCGCTCGGCTGCGAATCTTGAGAGAGGTATTGAGTTGGGTGTGATTGATAGCTTCACGCAAAATATTGCTGAAGCGGTCAGTGATGCAGATGTAGTGTTTGTTTCTGTACCGCTAGGTGCTATGGCTTCCGTGTTTGAAGCGTTCAAAGGTCATATCAAACCAGATTGTGTAATTACTGATGGCGGTAGTGCCAAAGCAACGGTTATAGAAGATTTTATGCAGGCATGCCCTGAGTATGCGGCTCAGTTTGTGCCTGGTCATCCGATTGCAGATACCGAGAACAATGGTGTCGAGGCTTCATTTGCAACGCTTTATAACAACCGTCGCATTATTCTTACGCCGATGGAACAAACATCCAATGATGCTCGGAAGTCATCACCGAGATGTGGCAAGCCTGTGGTGCCGAGGTTATCGAGATGGGTGTAGAGCATCACGATGAAGTCTTAGCGGCAACAAGTCATTTGCCACACATGCTCGCATTTGGATTAGTGGATATGTTGGCTAATCTCGATGAGCACGATGACATCTTTAAATATGCGGCTGGCGGTTTTCGTGATTTCACACGAATCGCATCAAGTAACCCGGTGATGTGGCGTGATATCTGTGTGGCGAATCGTCGAGCAGTTAGTGAGTTGGTTTTCTCATTTGCAGACGAGCTGCAGTCGATTGGTGAGCTGATCGAGCAGGGCGAGGGCGACTCATTACTCGAGATTTTTGAGAATGCGAAATCAGCGCGTGATGCTTATGTTGACGGTCTAGACGATAAATAAGCGATATTCCCCTAAAACTTCACGCTAAACGTTGGTTTTGCTTGAGTTTTTTGCCTTAAATCGATAGCCTTCGCGGTCTTTATTTGCAGTATTTTAGAGACCCAATCCCGTGTCTGATTCGATTCGTTTCCATGTCCAGCCTGGCGGCGCCCTGAAGGGTGCTATTCGAGTGGCTGGTGATAAATCTATTTCTCATCGCTCGATCATGATGGGCTCATTAGCTGAAGGCACGACAAATGTCAGTGGCTTTTCTCGAAGGTGAGGATGCGCTTGCGACCTTAAATGCGTTTAAAGCGATGGGTGTGAAAATCGAAGGCCCTGACAATGGCAAAGTGGTTGTGCACGGTGCGGGTATGCAGGGCTTGCAGCAACCTCAGGCTTCTCTCGATGTGGGTAATTCTGGTACTTCGATGCGCTTAATGTCGGGACTGTTAGCAGGTCAGGCGTTTTCTACAACACTGATTGGTGATGAGTCGTTGACGAAGCGTCCAATGAAGCGAGTGACCGATCCATTAGCGCTGATGGGCGCGAAGATTGAAACGACAGAGACGGGCACCTCACCACTCACTATCTCACCTGTAGATGCATTGAAAGGCATTGATTACGACATGCCAATGGCAAGTGCGCAGGTTAAGTCGTGCTTATTACTTGCCGGCCTTTATGCCGAGAGTGAAACCTGGGTAACTGAACCTGCCCCAACTCGCGATCACACAGAGCGCATGTTGCAAGGCTTTGGTTACGAGGTGATGCAAGATGGCCCACGTCGCGGGGTTAAAGGTGGTGGCAAGTTGACAGCGTGCGACATTGATGTGCCGGCCGATATTTCATCTGCGGCTTTCTTCTTGGTTGGTGCAAGTATTGCTGAAGGTTCTGATCTGACACTTCAGCACGTTGGTATGAATCCCACGCGTGATGGCGTGATCAATATCCTTCGATTGATGGGTGCGGATATTGAAGTGAGCAATGAGCGTGTTATCGGTGGTGAGCCAGTGGCTGATCTGCGTGTTCGCTCTGCCAAGCTCAAAGGTATTCAGATACCTGAGGATCAGGTTCCGCTGGCTATCGATGAGTTCCCGGCACTGTTTGTTGCCGCTGCCTGTGCTGAAGGCGAGACCGTTCTTACCGGCGCAGAAGAATTACGGGTAAAAGAATCTGATCGTATTCAGGTGATGGCTGATGGTCTGATTGCACTAGGTGTTGATGCCAAACCAACGCCAGATGGCATTGTCATTCAGGGTGGCGCTATTGGCGGCGGCTCTGTGGACAGTCATGGTGATCACCGTATTGCGATGTCGTTTGCCATGGCTGCATTGCGTGCAACAGGTGATATTTCTATTGATAATTGCGCCAATGTGAACACATCATTTCCTGGCTTTGTCGAGTTTGCTGCTTCAGTTGGTTTACAGGTGTCGGCTGCGTGAGTGCCGTTCCGGTTATTACCGTTGATGGTCCGAGTGGTGCAGGTAAGGGTACGGTCGCCAAACTGCTCGCTGAGCAGCTGAAGTTTAAAATTCTCGACTCAGGTGCCTTGTACCGCTTAACAGGTCTTTTGGTGAATCGCGCCGGAAATGGCTTTGATAATGAGGCTAGGCAGCTGAGCTTGCGTCCTCGATGCAGGTCGAATTCACGGTTGATGGCGTTATTTTGAATGGTGAGGACGTTTCTCTGGCGATTCGCACAGAATCTGCGGGAAATGATGCCTCAAGGTCGCTGCGATGCCGGCGGTCCGTGCAGCACTTTTAGACTGGCAAAAGGCCTTCGCCAAGATGCCTGGATTGATCGCTGATGGCCGAGATATGGGCACCACTGTTTTCCCTCAGGCGCCACTTAAGATTTTCCTTACGGCGAGCGCCGAAGAAAGAGCGCAAAGACGTCATAAGCAGTTGAATGAAAAAGGGATATCCAGTAATATCGCCTCCCTTGCTGCCGAGATCGCCGAACGTGATGAGCGTGACCGGACGCGAGCAACCTCTCCATTGGTGCCTGCCGATGATGCAATCGTTATCGATTCAACATCGCTTTCTATTTATGAAGTGGTGCAACAAATTCTGACGCTTTGGTCTGACCGAAGCTAAAGAAAGCCACTGTTGTGGCACAGGTGCAGCACACTAAGTGTTGCGATCTTTTAACTTAATAAGTCCCTGATTTGATTCATCAAAAAGGGGTGGTGACCTCCTAGAGGTCTGGGTTTTATCAATCATGTCTGAAAGTTTTGCCGAGCTCTTTGAACAGAGCCTTGTCGACACTAATCTCCAAACCGGTTCTATCGTAATCGGTACTGTTGTAGCCATCGAAGGTGACAACGTAATCGTAAATGCTGGCCTCAAGTCTGAAGGCGTTATCCCAGTATCACAATTCACTGATTTTGACGGTAACGTTGAATGTGCAGTGGGTGATCAAGTGGAAGTTGCGCTTGATGCTGTTGAAGATGGTTGGGGTGCTACCCGCCTATCTCGTGAGAAGGCTAAGCGTCACCACGCGTGGAAAAAGCTCGAGAAAGCTTTCGAAGCAGAAGAAATTGTTACTGGTCGTATCAATGGAAAAGTCAAAGGTGGCTTCACTGTTGAACTCGAGCAGATTCGTGCGTTCTTGCCAGGTTCACTGGTTGATGTTCGTCCTGTTCGCGACACAGCTTACCTTGAAGGTAAGGAACTCGAATTTAAAGTTATCAAGTTAGACCAGAAGCGTAACAACGTTGTTGTTTCTCGTCGTGCTGTTGTTGAACAAGAGTACAGCGAAGAGCGTGATAAGTTGCTTGAGAACTTGGTTGAAGGCCAAGAAGTTAAGGGCGTTGTTAAGAACTTGACTGACTACGGTGCGTTCGTAGACCTCGGTGGTATCGATGGTCTATTGCACATCACTGATATGGCTTGGAAGCGTGTTAAGCACCCATCTGAAGTTGTAGAGATTGGTGATGAAGTTGATGTGAAGATCTTGAAGTTTGATCGCGATAAGAACCGCGTATCACTGGGTCTGAAGCAAATGGGTGAAGATCCATGGGCAAACATCACTCGCCGTTACCCAGAAGGTCAGCGCTTGTTCGGTAAGATCACCAACATCGCAGACTACGGTGCCTTCGTTGAAATCGAAGATGGCGTTGAAGGTTTGGTTCACGTTTCTGAAATGGATTGGACCAACAAGAACGTACACCCAAGCAAAGTTGTTAACTTGGGCGACGAAGTTGAAGTGGTTGTGTTGGATATCGACGAAGAGCGTCGTCGTATCTCTCTCGGCATGAAGCAATGTCAGAACAATCCATGGGAAGACTTCGGTGAGAAGTTCAAGAAGGGCGATCAAGTCACCGGTACTATCAAGTCAATTACTGACTTCGGTATCTTCATCGGTCTCGATGGCGGCATTGATGGCTTGGTTCACTTGTCAGACATCACTTGGGAAGGCGAAGGCGACGATGCTATTCGCAACTTCAAGAAGGGCGACGAGCTTGAGACTGTTGTATTGGCAGTTGACCCAGAGCGCGAGCGTATCTCTCTAGGTTTGAAGCAAATGGATTCTGATCCGTTTGGTAACTTCATTGCAATGAATGAGAAAGGATCTATCGTTAAAGGCACCGTAGCTGAAGTTGATGCTAAGGGCGCAGTTGTTACTCTTTCTGACGATGGTGTTGAAGGTTACATCCGTTCTTCAGACTTGGCGCGTGACCGTGTTGATGATGCACGCAGCGTGTTGAAGAGGGTGATGAGATCGAAGCTAAGTTTGTTGGCGTTGATCGTAAGAACCGCACCATTAGCTTGTCTATCAAAGCGAAAGACTTCGATGATGAGAAGTCAGCTATCGCTGCGTATAACAGCGATGCAGCTTCAGCAGGTACTACCTCAATGGCAGACCTGTTGAAAGAGCAAATGGATAAGTAATCCTCATTAGCCACTAAACTTCGGTTTAGTGGCTGCTTAAACGGAATAATCTAAATGACCAAATCTGAATTGATAGAAGTCATTGCTCGTGAGCAAAGCCATTTGGCGTATCGCGATGTCGAGCTAGCGGTAAAAGTGCATGATTGAGCAAATGAGTCATGCCTTATCGACTGGTGATCGTATCGAGATTCGTGGATTCGGCAGCTTCTCTTTACACTACCGTCCACCGCGTATGGGTCGTAACCCTAAGACCGGTGATTCTGTGGCATTGAGTGGTAAGTACGTTCCGCACTTTAAGCCAGGTAAAGAAGCTTCGTGAGCGAGTGAACGCTAAATATGGCCCAGAGGGTTAAGCGTCCATAAGATGATGTTCAGCAAATCAGCCGACGTAAGTCGGCTTTTTTGTGCCTATCGATCAGATGAGGCTTTAGCGGGTGGCGCTTTCTTTTTCTTTTCTGAGAAAGACAGTGAGGCGTTACCAGTCGATTTATTCGTTGAAGAACTGGATGTTGCCGTTTGACGGCCTTGGACTTGTTTGCCATCGGTACGAATAGATTTGGTGTCGACAAGTTTTTGGTGCAGTTCTTTATCGTAAGCAAGCTCAAAGCTGCGTGGTACAAGGTTGTCATCTTGATTGATCCATAGATAGATGCGACCTTCGTCACCTTTCTGTTTATCAGGCTCATCAATGTGATGACTAATCAGCGTGAAGTCTTCTGGTATGCTGGATGTACTTGGCCATCCTGTTAAAGCGTTTGTGGAAACGTAATGCGCGACATACAACAGTGGTAAGCCGATCAATAAAAAGGTCTTACTGCGCTGAGTAAGGTTGCTTTTGCTTAGCCACAAACCAATAAGCACCAGCGGAACGACATATAAACTGATTTGTAAGATGAGCCACAGCTTATCCATAGGGATTCTCTAGGTTGTCGTAATTCGGTTCTAAGTTATAAGGCGTGAGTGTGACGGGTAAATCGTTCACATCACTGAGATTGCCTTGTTGATCTAAAGAAAGCGGACAACGGTTGTTTCTTGATCTTGTTTCGCCATGACGACCTTTTTAACAAAAGCCGTTTGCAGTGTTGGATTAACGCGCTCCACTTTGACTAAGGCTTCAAATGGCTGCTGTGATTTTTGCGTGTAGTAATAAAGGTTGACTGTGTACTCACCGCTGATGATGCCACGAATAGTGACCACTTCTTGATTAATCGGATAGATCACCTGCTTACCATCGACGATGATGGTGTCATTAATCTCGCCACGATCATCTCGATCAAGGTGTAGCCAGCCGGCATCTTTGCGCAAGTAGGATGCTGTCTCACCAAGCGGGTCCTGAACCCATAGATCAATATCATCCGCGAGTTGGTCGGGCCAAGTGACAGAAATGATGTATTCCGCTTTTAGGTCAATACGACCTTTGCGTGCCTGTGGATTGATAAACATCAGGGCAATCAAAAATAGGAAGGTAAAACCCAATAGCGCATTAAAGAGCAGATCAACAAATGGATCTGATCCTATGCGGCGTTGGATAAAATGACTGCGTTTCACTGATTGATCTCGCGCAAGGCTTTTAAGTGACGAAGGACGTGAACCTCGGATAACTCGATAATGTCAGCAAGAAGGCGATTGGCGCCTTGATCGAGCAGTTGATACTGAAAGCTCAACAGAATGCCGGCGGTTAAACCTGATAGCGTGGTGTAAAGCGCGATCTGCATACCTTCTGTCATGCGCGTCAGCAGTTGCTGAAGTGCTTGGAGGTCTATGCTGCTAACAGTGGATAAAGAACCCAGCATTAAGATAAAGCCAATCACGGTACCAAGAAGACCTAAGCGGACTAAGAGATCAGCGATGAACCAGCCGGTTTCATGTCCTCGGCGGAGTTTATTATCCAAACGATCTAGAAGGGCTTCATGACCTGTTAACGCCCCACAGGTGAAAACTTTTTCAGCGAGCAGGGTGATGTGTTCTTTTGCGACAGATGGCTCTGTAGAGTCGTTAGCAAAATGTACCTGACCCTTGGCTGATTCAAATAGTGAATCACTCTGGCGAGCAGACTGTGTGAGCTGGGCGGCTTTATTGACCTCTTTGCCTAATTGCCAGGAAAGCCATCCAACATGCAGCGTGGCAGCGAAGAAAAAGGCAAGAATAGCGACAGAGAGATAACTGGCATCGCTTTGGATAAGGGTGCGTATCAGATCGTAATGATGCGCTAGGGCGAGTCCTGCGATAAGGACGCCAATAAACAGCAGCCAGCGATTAAATGTACTAAAGGCATCCGATTGCATGCCCAGCCTCCTCAGTGATTTTTTATTATTTTGAGGAGTATAACGAGAAGGGGATATCCAACAACGCCACGGTTAGCGTTGTTGGATTTCGTCCAAGACCGCTCTCCAGCGGTCAGTTCGCGGGAGTTCAGGCAACGAGTGTCATAATGGTGAGATAGCCGATCGCCAGGCAGGCTACAGTGACTAGCTCAGTCATGCGATTGGCCTTATTTTCGCCTTTAGGATCAAGTGTCATCATAAGTGGGACAACATTTTTCACCTGGTCACGCATTACGTAAGTTGTTGTATTCATACAATTCTCCTCTACAATGTTTTCTTTATGTTCTCTATTATAGTTATTAAAGAGAACAAAGCAAGAACAATTTGCGCTGAACATGCAGACTGAAGGAAAGGGATGAAATCAAATCAATATTAGGGTAAGCTAATATGAATATCTGCCGAAGTTTGGCTAAACACAGATCCGTTAACGATTAGGTATCGGTAATATGGCGCAAACACATTCAGTTGATCATTGTATCGAGCAAGTCTGTCAAAAGGTTGTAGCTCGGTATGGAGTGATATCGAAGCACTCGAAGCAGGTCGAGCAATTCCTGAGGCAGAAGGCCTTGATGAAGGCCAGCGAGCAGCGGTCTTAGTCGAACTTAAATCGGTTATGTCAGTCTACGAAGGCACTTGTTCCGTTTCTTAATCACCTTTAACTCTTACTCACTCTCCGTATACTTCCCCCTAAGATTTTTAGGAGAGCTGAATGTCTCATCTAGCCCGCGTTTTAAATTCTCAATTAACAGATTGGGTGTATTCAAAAAAGTCCGCTATTCATGGCACCGGTTTATTTGCCAAAAAAGCCATCAAGAAAGGTGAGTACATTGGTACCTACTGGGGACCTGAGGCCAAGCGTAACGGCATGTACGTGTTATGGGTATATGAGGGTGAGACAGAAGAATCAGCAGTGGGTAGATCTGGTCGCAACCTGTTGCGCTTTTTGAATCATTCGGTGCCCGGTAATTGTGAGTTCGAGGAATTTGATCTTTACGCTCGCCGCAACATTAAAAAAGATGAAGAACTCACCTTTGATTATCAAGAGTCTGAGTTTGACTGATTCATCAAGTAAAACCGACACCATCTATCAATCACCTCAATCTGCGCTAGGTGATTTTGTTTTTGATGCTTCGGTTGCAAATGTCTTTCCAGACATGATCCAACGCTCGGTGCCTGGCTATGCCGCTATCATTAACATGATCGCCATCTTGACCGAGTTACATGCTCAACCAAATACGCATCTTTATGACTTGGGTTGTTCCTTGGGTGCTTCAGCTAATGCTATGGCCAATGGCTTGGGTGATAAGGACTGTCGCATCATCGCGGTAGATAATTCACAAGCTATGTTGGACAAAGCTACAGCTAACTCATCCCTAAATGCGAGCCGCATTCAGTTTGAACTTGGTGATATTCGCGAAGTCGATATCCAGAATGCGTCGTTAGTGGTGCTTAATTTCACACTTCAATTTTTGCCACGCGAAGAACGTGCAGAGCTACTTGGGAAAATCGCGAAAGGCTTACAACCTGGCGGTATCTTGATTGTGTCTGAAAAAATTCAGGCTGAAACACCGAAAGAAGATGATCGTTTAATTGAAATGCATCACGCCTTTAAGCGATCTCAAGGTTATTCAGAGTTGGAGGTCAGTCAAAAACGTTCTGCACTGGAAAATGTTTTATTGCCTGAAAAGTTGAGTACCCATACGCAGCGTCTAAAAGAGGTTGGCTTTACGTCGGTAGATTGTTGGTTCCAGTGTTTTAACTTCGTCTCTATGGTTGCCCGCGTGTGATCGATATTGAAAACACACTTGCCGTGCTGCGCGAGCATGAGCTGAATAAGTGGGCAGATCACTTAGCGCCAATTCTTACGTATCAGCAAGAGAATCCACATGGCGATTTGGCTCGATGGCAGTCGGCGCTTGATGGGTTACCCATTATTCAATCTGGTGATGTTGATCTGTCTGTAGATCCAATAACAGTCAATGCCAAGCTTTCAGCTGAAGATCAATCGAAGCTTCAGTCAGCTTTAGAAGGCTTACGCCCTTGGCGTAAAGGACCGTTTCAATTGGGTGATACGACTATCGATACAGAATGGCGTTCTGATTGGAAGTGGGATCGCGTCCTGCCGCACATTCAATCGCTAAAGCATCGCAAAGTCTTAGATGTGGGTTGTGGTAATGGTTATCACTGTTGGCGAATGCGCCAAGAAGATCCAGCGCTTGTAGTAGGTATTGATCCCAGTTCTTTATTTACCGTGCAGTTCCATGCCGTCAAAAAACTGATTACTGATGCAGGTCGCGCTGACCTCGCAAACAATACCCTGATGATTCCGGTCGGCTTTGAAGCGGTGCCAGATGGACTTGAGTCTTTTGATACGGTTTTTTCAATGGGTGTTTTGTATCACCGTCGATCACCTATCGACTTTTTACAATCGCTTAAGAAAACCTTAAAGCCAGGTGGCGAGCTTGTCTTGGAGACGTTGGTTATTGAAGGGGATGCGCAAGCCTGTTTGATCCCTGAAGATCGTTATGCCCAAATGCGAAATGTTTGGTTTATTCCGAGTGTTGAGCAATTAGCGTTATATATGCAGCGCGTGGGCTTCTCAGATGTTCGCTGCGTTGACGTAAATATTACGACGACCGATGAGCAGCGCTCCACAGAATGGATGTCGTTTGATTCGCTCAGTGACTTTCTTGATCCAAATGATCCACTTAAAACAGTGGAAGGCTACCCATCACCTATACGCGCCGTCATGATTGCAAAGGCTTAGTGATAGCGACGCATCTGTCCGACAAGTACACCTTGAACTTGAACCATCTCTGCGGGGTAGTGCATGGGTGACATGCTGCTATTCGCAGGATGCAGGATGATTTCAGCACCATTTTCTCAAAGCGTTTGAGTGTTGCATCTTCATCATCAACGAGTGCGACAACAATTTCGCCATTACGTGCGGTGACGCGTTGTTCAATGACAACCCAATCGCCATCAAAGATGCCTTCTTCAATCATTGAGTCACCTTTACCTCAAGTACATAGCATGGACCTGATGAACGAAGTGCAGGTGGTACAGACATCGTCTCGTGACCGGCAATAGCGGAGATCGGTTGACCCGCTGCGATACGACCATAAAAGGGCAGCTCATCTTCGTCATTTGCTGCAAAGCTTGGTTCAAGCTCAACGGTGCTTTCTTCGTTTGAGGTCAGGCGAACACCGCGGCGTAAATTATTCATCGGTTCGATCAGGCCGGCTTCGATCAAGGCATGTAGTTGTTTGTGCAAAGAGCCTCGTGACTTCAAGCCCAGTGCGGTGCAGAGTTCATCCAGTGTTGGTGGATGTGGCATATCCGGCAGATTGTCTTTGAGGTAATCGTAGATTTCCTGCTGACGGCAGGTGAGTTTCGGCTGTGACATGGTGTGCTCCATGGGATCGAGTTCTCAATTTGTTCTACATTATAGAACAAAAACAGAACGCGTCTAGCGATTAATTACGCTTTAACCAAATAAAAGCTGAAGTGCTGGAGCAGGGGGATGCAGTGTTTGAGCGTGTTAGCTTTTTTGAGCGCAAGTGCCGTTTTAGCAACGATCGGGAAATGACCTTTGCTGACATCCGATGCAGGTGCAAAACGAATTAATAAAGTTCGATCTGATGGATGCTTGGCTGCCCAATGTTCAATCAAGTCGACAATCTGGCGCTCTGAGTGATCATTTAAGGTGATTTGATCATCAATTTGCAGCTCTTCGAGGCGGATATCGGGTGAAAAGAAGTCGGTCGTCATTGATGATGCAAATACTGTCTTGCTTACTGATGCCTCTATAGTAACGGCTGATAAAAATGAGTTATCGCTTTTTTATTTCAGGAGAGAATAAGTGGCACAGTCTTTTGATGTGATTGTTATCGGATCAGGACCTGGTGGCGAAGGTGCAGCAATGCAGCTAGCTAAGCAAGATAAGCGTGTCGCAATTATCGAATCTTTTCCTCAGCTTGGCGGTAACTGTACGCACAAAGGCACCATCCCCAGTAAGGCCTTACGTCACTCAATTCAGATGGTGGCTGAATACCGCCAAAATCCATTGTTTGAGAAATGCATCAATCGGATGGATATCTCATGGCCTGATCTATTGCGCAGCTCTAATCGTGTGATTGAAAAGCACGTCACCATGCGCGAACGTTTTTATTCGCGTAACAATGTTGAAGTCTTCAGCGGCGAAGGCTATTTCATCGATGAGCATACGGTGGGTGTAAAGGGTCATGATGATGAGCAGATAGAGCTCAAAGCGGACCACATCATCATCGCGACAGGCTCACGTCCTTACCGTCCACCGGAAGTCAATTTTGATCACCCTTGTATTGTCGATAGCGACACCGTTCTAGAGCTGCAACGTACACCGCGTCGCGTCACCATTTATGGTGCCGGTGTTATTGGTTGTGAGTATGCATCGATCTTTGCCAATCTCGATGTGAAGGTAAATTTGGTTGATACGCGAGATCGTCTGCTGTCGTTTTTAGATGACGAAATTACCGACGCCTTGAGCTATCACTTACGTGATCAGGGCGTAGTGATCATGCATAACGAACAGTTTGATTCGGTTGAAGAGCATCCGGGCTCGGTCACCTTAAAGCTCAAATCAGGCAAAGAGGTGCAATCGGATTTGTTGTTCTGGGCCAATGGTCGAAGCGGTATCACCGAAAATCTCAATCTTGGTGCGATTGATCTAGCGGTTAACTCTCGAGGTCAGTTTGATGTGAACGAGCAGTTCCAAACCAAGTATCCACATATCTTTGCAGTGGGTGATGTAGCGGGGCCGCCTGCCTTAGCCAGTGCGTCGTATGATCAAGGGCGCTTTGTCGGTCAGATTATTTCTAATGGCAAGTCTGATTGGCGTCTGATTGATGATGTTCCTAACGGTATCTACACCAACCCAGAGATCAGCTCGATTGGCATGACTGAAGCGGAGCTAACAGAAAAAACATTCCTTACGAAGTAGGGCGTGCTGAGTTTAAGAATCTCTCTCGTGCGCAAATTCAGAACAGAAAGGTCGGCATGCTAAAGCTGCTGTTTCACCGCGATACGCTAGAGCTGTTGGGTATTCATTGTTTTGGTGCGCAGGCGTCTGAAATTGTGCACATCGGTCAGGCCATCATGTCGCAACAGGGAGAGGCGAATACGGTGAAGTATTTTGCTGAAACGACCTTCAATTACCCCACCATGGCGGAAGCCTATCGCGTGGCAGCCTTGTACGGGCTGAATCGTATTAGTTAATTAGCGTTTGATTACATAAGCTTGATTTCTTTTAAGTATTGAAATTTCTCGGGGCTAGACCTCTATGGTTGAGCTGCCTTTGCCCATACACTCCCATTGTCGACAATTGTGATTGTCATAACCGTAACCCTTCGAGGAAAAGGATGAACGAATACATACTGGGTTTGCACGAAGTGCAAATGAGCGATGTTGATCGAGTAGGTGGTAAGAACGCTTCTCTCGGTGAAATGATTCGCAACCTAACAATGGATGGTCAGGTCAAAGTGCCAGGTGGTTTTGCGACAACAGCTCACGCGTATCGTGAGTTTTTAGCGCACGAGGGTTTGGCTGATCGTATTAATAAAGCGTTAGATGAGCTGGATGTTGATGATGTAAAGCGTCTAGCGGAAGTTGGCGCACAAATTCGTGGTTGGGTTATGGATACACCATTCCCGCCAGCGTTTGAGTCTGCACTGGAATCAGCTTATGCAGAACTTGAAAAAGAATACGGCACTGACGTTAGCTGGGCAGTTCGCTCATCGGCGACGGCAGAAGACTTACCCGATGCCTCTTTCGCGGGTCAGCAAGAAACCGTTCTTAATGTAAAGGTTTGGCGCACATCAAAGAATGTGTGCATGAGGTATTTGCCTCGTTATTCAACGATCGCGCGATCGCTTATCGCGTTCACCAAGGGTTTGATCATTCGTTGGTGGCACTATCAGCTGGCGTACAGAAGATGATTCGTTCTGATATCGGTGCTAGTGGCGTTATGTTTACCCTCGATACCGAAAGTGGTTTCCGCGATGCCGTGTTTGTTACCGGTAGTTACGGTCTTGGTGAGATGGTGGTGCAGGGTGCAGTTAACCCAGATGAATTTTATGTTCACAAGCCAACCTTAGCTGCGGGCAAGCCAGCGGTGCTGCGTCGTAATGTCGGTGGTAAAGCGATCAAAATGATTTACTCAAACGGCGGTCCTAAGCCGGTTGAGATCGTGAATGTCGAAGAAGCGCAACGTGGTTTGTTCTGTATTACCGATGAGCAAGTGGAAGAGTTATCACGTCAGGCAGTTGCGATTGAGAAACACTACGAGCGTCCTATGGATATCGAGTGGGCGCTTGATGGTGGCGATGGTCAGCTTTACATCGTTCAAGCACGTCCAGAAACAGTTCAAAGTCGCACCGGTAATGTCCTTGAGCGCTATGCGTAGAAAGGTACTGGCAAGGTGCTTTCAGAAGGTCGTTCAATCGGTGAGCGCATTGGTTCAGGTGTTGCCAAGATCATCCACAGCTTGGATGACATGGATAAGATCCAGCCAGGTGACGTTTTGATTACCGACATGACCGACCCAGACTGGGAGCCGATCATGAAACGTGCCGCAGCGATTGTGACTAATCGTGGTGGTCGTACCTGTCACGCAGCAATCATTGCACGCGAGTTGGGTGTGCCTGCGGTTGTGGGTTGTGGTGATGTTACTGAAACCGTGACCGATGGTGCGCCTGTCACAGTGTCTTGTGCAGAAGGTGATACTGGTTTCGTTTACGAAGGCGAGATTCCTTTCGGGATCAACCGCGTTGAGCTCGATAGCATGCCTGATGTGCCTCTTAAGATAATGATGAACGTGGGCAACCCAGAGCGTGCCTTTAGCTTTGCTCAAATCCCGAATGCGGGTGTTGGCTTGGCGCGTTTGGAATTTGTGATTAACAACATGGTGGGTGTTCACCCTAAAGCCTTGTTGGACTTCGATAAGCTGACAGATGCTGATCTTAAGGCAACTATTGGTAAGCGTATTGAAGCATACGGCGCGCCACGCGATTACTTTGTTAAGCGAGTAATTGAAGGTGTTTCTACTCTGGCAGCGGCATTTGCGCCAGGTCCTGTCATTTTGCGTATGTCTGATTTTAAGTCGAATGAATATGCAAACTTGATCGGCGGTACCTTGTACGAGCCAGAAGAAGAAAACCCAATGATTGGTTTCCGTGGTGCATCTCGTTATATCTCTGACAGCTTCCGTGAATGCTTCGAGATGGAGTGTGAAGCGATTCGTTTAGTTCGCGAAACTATGGGTCTGACCAATCTACAGGTGATGATCCCCTTCGTACGTACTTTGGATGAAGCACAGCAAGTTATCGAACTGTTAGGCAAGAACGGTCTGAAGCGTGGTGAGAATGGTCTGAAGATCATCATGATGTGCGAGTTGCCATCGAATGCAGTGCTTGCCGATGAGTTTCTTGAGTACTTCGATGGTTTCTCAATTGGCTCGAACGATATGACGCAGCTGACCCTAGGTCTTGACCGTGACTCGGCATTGATCGCACACAGCTTCGATGAGCGTAACCCTGCGGTATTGAAGATGTTGTCGATGGCCATTCAGGCGGCACGCAAAGCCAATAAGTACATTGGTATTTGTGGTCAGGGTCCTTCGGATCATCCAGATCTGGCCAAGTGGTTGTTGGATCAGGGCATCGAAAGCGTTTCCTTAAACCCGGATACGGTTATCGATACCTGGCTGCATTTGGCAGAGCAGTCGTAAACGCTTAAAAAGCCTAAAGAAAAATGGTTCGTCTGCCTCGGGATTCGGACCATTTTTTTATCAGCAAATTCTAATATTGTTGACAATATTGAAAGATTAAATGGGTGTAAATCAAAAAAAGCCGGTTCAACCGCTAAAATTGTCGACAATTAAATTGTAGTCATCAATAAAAAACACCGGGAGATAACCATGTCGATCTATCAGGATCTCTATCAGCAATCCATCAATGACCCAGAAGCCTTTTGGGGTGAAGCGGCGAGTCATCTCGAATGGTTCAAGCCAGCTGACAAGATTTTGGATATGGATGCCAAGCCGGTTCCGCGCTGGTTTGTGGGTGGTAAGTTCAATACCTGTCATAACGCGTTGGATCGTCATGTCGAAGCGGGCAATGGTGAGCGCAATGCCTTGATCTACGATTCACCGGTCACTGGCAATGCAAAGACCTATACCTACAGTGAATTGCGTGACGCAGTTGCTAAGTTTGCTGGTGTGCTTCGAGCTCAAGGTGTTGAGAAAGGTGATCGCGTCTTGGTTTATATGCCAATGATTCCGGAAGCGGCTATCGCGATGCTCGCTTGTGCGCGTTTAGGTGCGATTCACTCCGTTGTATTTGGTGGCTTTGCGGCTAATGAGTTAGCGACGCGTATCAATGATGCACAACCAAAAGCGATTGTGAGTGCATCTTGTGGTATCGAGCCAAACCGCGTTGTTGAGTACAAGCCATTGCTTGATGAGGCAATCGAGCTTTCAACGCACAAGCCTTCAAGCTGCGTGATTTATGCGCGTCCACAAGCTGAAGCAACATTGATCGAAGGTCGCGACATTGATTGGATGACTGCAGTTGAGTCAGCAGAGCCAACCGAGTGTGTGCCAGTTGATGCAACTGACCCGCTCTATATTTTGTATACCTCGGGTACAACAGGTCAGCCTAAAGGTGTAGTGCGTGATAACGGTGGCCACGCGGTCGCAATGCACTGGACCATGAAAGGTATCTATAACGTTGAGCCGGGTGATGTTTACTGGGCAGCTTCTGACGTAGGTTGGGTTGTTGGTCACAGCTACATTGTTTATGCACCATTACTCGCAGGTTGTACGACCGTGATGTATGAAGGTAAACCTGTTGGCACACCTGATCCAGGTGCTTTCTGGCGAGTGATTGAACAATACAAAGTCAAAGTGTTGTTCACGGCACCAACCGCATTCCGCGCAATCAAGAAAGAAGATCCGGATGCGGAATACATTAAGAAATATGATCTCTCTTGTATGGAGTCGTTGTTCCTTGCAGGTGAGCGTTGTGATCCAGACACCTTATTCTGGGCGCGCGACAAGCTCGGTAAGCCAGTTGTTGACCACTGGTGGCAGACAGAGACTGGCTGGGGTATTGCGGCGAATCCATTAGGTATTGAGCCGATGGAAGTTAAGCCTGGCTCACCAACGGTTGCGATGCCGGGTTATGACGTTCAAGTGTTGGACGAAGAGGGTAACGAAAAGGCAGCAGGGGATATGGGTAATATCGTGGTTAAGTTACCAATGCCACCATCGTGTTTGCCAACACTGTGGAATAACGATCAACGCTTTATCGATTCGTATCTATCTAAATACCCAGGCTACTACCTAACCGGTGATGCTGGATTTAAAGATGAAGATGGCTACCTATGGATCATGTCGCGTACTGACGACGTGATTAACGTTGCAGGTCACCGTTTATCAACTGGTGCGATGGAAGAGGTTCTCGCAGGTCATGCGGATATCGCTGAATGTGCGGTTATCGGTGTTGCTGATGCGCTTAAAGGCCAGATGCCTTTGGGTATGGTTGTGCTTAAAGCCGGTGTCGATCGCGACATGGATGAGCTTCGCAAAGAGTTAATTCAGCGCGTGCGCGATCTGATTGGTCCTGTGGCGGCATTCAAGCTCGTTACGGTTGTTAAGCGTTTGCCAAAGACGCGTTCGGGCAAGATTTTACGTGGCACCATGTCGAGCATTGCTGACGGTACCGAGTGGAAAATGCCAGCGACCATCGATGATCCTGCGATCCTGGATGAGATTACCGAAGCACTTCAGGGTTTAGGTTACGCCAAGTAAATGGCTGTTAGCGTTGAACATTTGAAAACCATACCGGAGCGGGTATTCCAACAGCTGCGTGAAGCAATTGTTGAAGGCACGATTCCGGCAGGTACCAAGATCAGCGAGGCTGAGCTTGCGCAAACCTATGGCATAAGCCGTGGTCCTTTGCGTGAAGCGATTAGTCAGCTTGCGGCAATGGGCTTGGTTGAACGTCGTGCCAATGTGGGTGCGCGTGTGATTCAAATGAGCAGCGACCATTTGCTCGATATCTTCCGTGTGCGCGAAGCGCTTGAAGGCATGGCGGCACGTCTAGCTGCAGCCAAGATGACGCCTGAGCAAGTTCAGACCTTAATGGAGACACTTGATCAGCACGGCGAAACGATCAATGAAGATGCGGGCAATAACTATTTTCAAGAGTCAGGCGATCTCGATTTCCACTATCAAGTGGTGATGGGAAGCGGTAGCGATCATTTGATCAAGTTGCTGTGTAACGACCTGTATTACCTCGTGCGTTTGTATCGATATCAATTTGGCATGCGCAGCAAGCGTGGACCAATTGCGATCGTTGAACATCGCAATATCGCCGAAGCGATTGCCAGAGGTGATGGCGAGATGGCTGAGCTCTTAATGCGATCGCACATACGTGCGTCTCGTGAAAACGTAGAACGATTACTTACACAACAGAATTGAGTAATCCAAACCTCATCCGCTTTCACAAGAAGTGTGATGACTTTTGAGAAGGAAAGAAATATGTCAATTGAATCAGCTGGTGCAAAGTTTAGACAGGCGATGGCAGAAGAAAAGCCATTGCAGTGCATGGGTGCAACCACCGCTTATCACGCACGTTTAGCCGAGGCGAGTGGCTTTAAATCGCTGTATATCTCAGGTGGCGGTGTTGCAGCCGGATCATGCGGTATTCCTGATTTGGGTATCACCACGATGGAAGATGTCTTGATCGACTTGCGTCGTATTACTGATGTCACCACCTTGCCAGTCATGGTGGATATTGATACAGGCTGGGGTGGTGCTTTTAATATTGCGCGTACAGTTCGCAGCATGATCAAGGGTGGCGCAGCAGCTGTGCATATTGAAGACCAAGTGGCGCAAAAGCGTTGTGGTCACCGTCCGAATAAAGCAGTCGTTTTACAAGGTGAGATGGTTGACCGCATCAAAGCCGCTGTCGATGCAAAGTTTGAGCCTGACTTTGTCTTGATGGCGCGTACCGATGCCTTAGCAGTAGAAGGGATGCAGTCAGCAATTGATCGTGCGTGTGCTTGTGTTGAAGCAGGTGCGGATGCAATCTTCCCAGAAGCCATGACAGAGCTTTCACAATACGAAGAGTTCATTAAGCATGTTGATGTGCCTGTATTGGCAAATATCACTGAATTTGGTTCAACACCTTTGTTCACTGTTGATGAGTTGGCTAGCGTGGGTGTCAGCATTGCGTTGTATCCATTGACTGCTTTCCGTGCAGCCAATGCAGCTGCTTTAAAGGTTTATCAAGCCGTGCGTGAAACCGGCTCGCAGAAAGATGTGATCGATATTATGCAAACGCGTATGGATCTTTACGATTACCTTGGTTACCACGAGTTTGAGCAGAAGCTCGATGCGCTTTTCACAAGCTGTGAAGATGAGAAATAAGGAGCATAGCTATGGGCGAACAAGTTTTACCAAAAGCCAAAAAATCCGTTGCCTTATCAGGTACTGCTGCGGGTAATACCGCGATTTGTACCGTCGGGCGTACCGGCAATGATCTTCATTATCGTGGTTATGACATCCTAGACCTTGCAGAGACCTGTGAGTTTGAGGAGGTGGCACACCTTATTGTTCACGGTAAATTGCCAAATGCAGCTGAGCTCAAAAGCTATAAGAAGCGTTTGAAGTCGATGCGTGGTTTGCCGCAAGCGGTTAAGCAGGCGCTTGAGGCGTTACCGGCATCAGCTCACCCGATGGATGTGATGCGTACTGGTGCATCAGTTCTCGGATGTTGTATGCCAGAGAACGAATCGCACCCAGAAGCTGAAGCACGCGACATCATTGATCGCTTGATGGCTAGCTTTGGTTCAATGCTGCTGTATTGGTATCACTTTGCGGTTAACGGTAAGCGTATTGAAGTAGAAACCGATGATGATTCAGTGGGTGGTCACTTCTTGCATTTGTTGCACGGTGAAGCGCCATCAGATTCATGGGTACGCGCGATGCATACCTCATTGATTCTCTATGCAGAACATGAATTTAATGCGTCGACCTTTACCGGCCGTGTTATTGCGGGCACAAACTCAGATTTGTATTCATCAATTACTGGTTCAATCGGTGCTTTACGTGGTCCAAAGCACGGTGGTGCAAACGAGAGGCTTTCCGTATTCAATCGCGTTACAACGATCCGGATACAGCCGAGGCAGACATTCGTGAACGTGTTGGTCGTAAAGAGATTGTGATTGGTTTTGGTCACCCAGTTTACACCGTAGGTGATCCACGTAACGACGTCATTAAGCGTGTTGCTAAATCGCTTTCTGATGAGCAAGGCGGTACCAAGATGTACGACGTGGCTGAACGTTTAGAAAGCGTGATGTGGGATATCAAAAAGATGTTCCCGAATTTGGATTGGTTCTCTGCGGTGTCTTATAACCAGATGGGTGTGCCAACAGATATGTTCACGCCGTTGTTTGTCATTGCACGTGTAACTGGCTGGGGCGCTCACGTTATCGAGCAGCGCCAAGACGGCAAAATTATTCGTCCGTCAGCGAATTATACTGGCCCTGAAAACCTTAAGTTTGTTCCATTGAACAAGCGCTCATAATTGTTGGATTAAAAACATGAGCAATACTGCATTTCGTAAATCTCTTCCTGGTACTGAGCTTGATTACTACGATGTGATCAAGGCGGTCGAGTCAATTGAAAAGGGCGCCTATGCCAAGTTGCCATACACCTCGCGTGTCTTGGCAGAGCAGTTGGTGCGTCGTTGTGATTCTGAATCATTAGACGCGTGTTTAAAACAGATCATTGGCTTTAAGCGTGATTTGGATTTCCCGTGGTATCCGGCGCGTGTGGTTTGTCATGACATCTTGGGTCAAACAGCGTTAGTTGATTTGGCGGGTTTGCGTGATGCGATTGCAGATAAGGGTGGTGATCCGTCAAAGGTTAATCCTGTTGTACCAACACAATTGATCGTTGATCACTCATTGGCCGTTGAAGCACCAGGTTTTG
The DNA here is from genome assembly GCA_038144195.1 of Gammaproteobacteria bacterium. Lineage (GTDB taxonomy): Bacteria > Pseudomonadota > Gammaproteobacteria > Chromatiales > Chromatiaceae > VMDJ01. The sequence goes on from JAYQNH010000002.1 coordinate 1,650,737, forward strand.
ACCCAGAAGCGTTCGAGAAGAATCGTGCGATTGAAGATCGTCGTAACGAAGATCGTTTCCACTTTATTGAATGGACCAAGACGGCCTTTAAAAACGTCGATGTAATCCCTGCGGGTAACGGCATCATGCACCAGATCAATCTGGAGAAGATGTCGCCGGTTATTCAAAACCGTGACGGCTTGGCTTTCCCGGACACTTGTGTAGGTACTGACTCGCACACGCCGCACGTTGATGCTTTAGGTGTTATTGCGATTGGTGTAGGTGGTCTTGAAGCTGAGAACGTGATGCTAGGTCGTGCATCGATGATGCGTTTGCCGGAGATTGTGGGTGTTCGCCTTGTGGGTGAGCGTAAGCCAGGTATTACGGCTACCGATATCGTGTTAGCGATCACTGAGTTTTTGCGTCAAGAGCGTGTGGTTTCATCCTATGTTGAGTTCTTTGGCGAAGGTGCAAAAAAGTTAACCATTGGTGACCGTGCGACAATTTCTAATATGACGCCTGAGTATGGTGCTTCAGCTGGTATGTTCTATATCGATGAGCAGACCATCGATTACTTAAAGTTGACAGGTCGTGATCCACAACAAGTTCAGTTGGTTGAAAACTATGCCAAGACGGTTGGACTTTGGGCAGATGATTTAGCTGAAGCGCATTACGAGCGCGTGCTTGAGTTCGATCTATCATCGGTTGTACGTAATATGGCGGGTCCATCAAACCCACATCGCCGCTTGCCAACAACAGCACTCGGTGAGCGTGAGATCGCCGTTAATCTAGATAAAGCCCAAGCAGAGGAAGCAGAAGGCTTGATGCCAGATGGTGCAGTCATCATTGCAGCGATTACCTCATGTACCAACACATCAAACCCTCGTAACGTAGTTGCGGCAGGCTTGGTAGCTAAAAAAGCCAATGAGTTAGGTTTGATTCGTAAGCCTTGGGTTAAATCTTCTTTTGCACCTGGTTCTAAAGTTGCAAAGCTGTATCTCGAAGAGTCAGGTTTGTTACCTGAACTGGAAAAGATGGGCTTTGGCATCGTGGCTTATGCTTGTACAACCTGTAACGGCATGAGTGGTGCGTTGGATCCGAAGATTCAACAAGAGATCATTGATCGTGATCTTTATGCAACGGCGGTGTTATCAGGTAACCGTAACTTCGATGGCCGAATTCACCCCTATGCGAAGCAAGCATTTCTTGCCTCGCCACCACTGGTTGTTGCGTATGCCATCGCGGGTACGATGCGTTTTGATATTGAGAACGATGTGCTTGGTAAGGATGCGAGTGGCAACGAGATTCGTCTGCAAGATATCTGGCCATCAGATGAAGAGATCGATGCGATCGTTTCTGAGTTCGTTAAGCCAGAACAGTTCCGTGCGATCTACGAGCCAATGTTCGATCTCGGTGCTATCGAAGAGGCGAAGAGCCCGCTTTATGATTGGCGTGAGATGAGTACCTATATCCGCCGTCCTCCCTATTGGGAAGGTGCGCTAGCCGGTGAGCGTACGATGAAAGATATGCGTCCTTTAGCAGTCTTAGGTGACAACATCACTACCGATCACTTGTCACCATCGAATGCGATCTTGGCAAGTTCTGCAGCAGGTGAGTATTTGACCAAGATGGGTCTACCGGAAGAAGACTTCAATTCGTATGCTACTCACCGTGGCGATCACTTGACCGCGCAGCGTGCCACCTTTGCGAATCCTAAGCTGCTCAATGAAATGTGTCGTGATGAGAATGGTGAAGTCATTCAAGGTTCATTGGCGCGTGTTGAGCCGGAAGGACAGCAGATGCGCATGTGGGAAGCTATTGAGACCTACATGAATCGTAAACAACCATTTATGTATTGTCGCTGGCGCTGACTATGGTCAGGGTTCATCGCGTGACTGGGCAGCTAAGGGTGTGCGTTTGGCAGGTGTTGAAGCGATTATTGCTGAAGGCTTTGAGCGTATTCATCGCACCAACTTGGTTGGCATGGGTGTGTTGCCGTTGGAGTTTAAAGAGGGCGAGACCCGCGAGAGTTTTAATATCGATGGTACTGAGACCTTCACGGTATTGGGTGATATTTCACCTCGCTGTGATTTGGTTGTTGAGATGACGCGTCGTGATGGCACATCAACCAATATTATTGTCACGTGTCGTTTAGATACCGCTGAAGAAGTGACTATTTATGCAGCGGGCGGTGTATTGCAACGCTTTGCTCAAGACTTCCTTGAGTCATCGGCTGCGTAAGGATTCGATATGACACATGCTCCACAAATCAAAATTGCAGCCACTTATATGCGTGGTGGTACCTCTAAGGGTGTTTTCTTTAAGCTAGAAGATCTACCGCAAGCGGCACAGGTGCCGGGTCAGGTGCGTGACAATATTTTGTTACGCGTGATTGGTAGCCCAGATCCCTACGGTAAGCATACCGATGGCATGGGTGGTGCAACATCAAGTACCAGTAAGACGGTTATCTTGGCTAAAAGTGATCAACCTGATCACGATGTGGATTATTTATTCGGTCAAGTAGCTATCGATCGTGCCTTTGTCGATTGGAGTGGCAACTGCGGCAATCTCACCTCTGCGGTTGGGTCTTTTGCTGTGGCAAGTGGTTTGGTTGACCCTGGCCGTGTGCCTGAGAATGGCATTGCAGTGGTGCGTATTTGGCAGAAGAACATTGGTAAGACAATTATTGCGCATGTGCCAGTCACCAATGGTGAGGTTCAAGAGACAGGTGATTTCGAGCTTGATGGTGTGACATTCCCATCTGCAGAAGTGCAGATCGATTTTGTCAGCCCGGTAGATCCTTCGGAAGACATGTTCCCAACAGGTAACTTGGTTGATCAGCTTGAAGTTCCGGGTGTCGGAACCTTTGAGGCAACCATGATCAGCTCGGGTATCCCGACCATTTTCTTGCGCGCAGCAGATATTGGATACACCGGTACAGAGCTACAAGATGCAATTAACGGTGATGATGCAGCGCTAGAGCGTTTTGAAACTATTCGTCCCTATGGTGCAGTAAAAATTGGATTGATCTGTGATATCTCAGAAGCTGCGGCGCGTCAGCACACACCTAAAGTGGTGTTTGTGGCACCGCCTGCAGCGTACAGCTCGTCAAGCGGTTCAGCGATCGGTGAGGCTGATATCGATTTGAATGTGCGTGCCTTATCCATGGGTAAGTTGCATCACGCAATGATGGGTACTGCAGCTGTGGCAATTGGTACTGCGGCAGCTATTCCTGGCACATTGGTTAATGAAGCAGCCGGCGGTGGCGAGCGCGATACCGTTACCTTCGGACATCCATCCGGTACGTTGAAGGTTGGCGCAACGGCTTCTGAAGTAGATGGCCGCTGGATCGTTGAAAAGGTTTCGATGGGTCGAAGTGCACGTATCTTGATGGAAGGTTTTGTGCGCATTCCGGGTGATGCTTTCTAAAACGATATACTGTTGAGCATGTCTCATCGATCGATCAATCCAACAAAACGGTTAGTAGTCTGGCTACTAGCCGTTTTTTGTTTTAGCAGGCTGTAGTGAGTCAGCAAAAAAGCAGCTCGTGGATTTTGATGGATCAACCATGGGAACCAGTTATTCACTCCGCTGGGTAGCTAAAGATGATCGTCAGATAGCGGAGATTCAGCAAGCGGTCGAAGAGCGCCTTGCGCTTATTAATCAGCAGATGTCGACCTATATCCCGGAGAGTGAGGTCTCGCGCTTTAATGCATTGAGTTCAGGTGAGATGCCTATATCGACCGAGCTCGCAAGTTTAGTTCAGCGATCACAAGCCATTAGTGAACAAACTGGCGGAGCTTTTGATATCACTGTGGGTCCTTTGGTGGACCTGTGGGGGTTTGGTCCGGAGGGTAGGGTTGTCTCCACGCCAAGTGGCGACAAGATTGCATCTTTACGCACTCGTGTGGGATATCAAAAACTCGGTGTTAGTCAGAATCCCCTTTGTTAACAAAAGCAACCAACCTTCAGGTAGACCTGTCTGCGATAGCCAAGGGGTATGCCGTCGATCAGCTGGCGTCACTTTTAGCGGGCAAGGGTATCAACAATTATCTGGTAGAGATCGGTGGGGAGATAAAACTCTCTGGAAACAAGCCTAACGGCGAGTCATGGAGAATTGCGATTGAAGCGCCGTTAACTGCTGAGCGTGCCGCACAACACGTATTGCCAATCAGCAATATTGCGATGGCAACCTCTGGCGATTACCGAAATTATTTTGAAGAGGATGGTGTGCGTTACTCCCACACCATTAACCCGCTCACCGGAGCGCCTATAAGACATGCTTTGGTTTCGGTTACGGTTTTGCACCCTAGCTGCGCTGATGCGGATGCGTTGGCAACTGCTCTAATGGTGATGGGCGATGAGAAGGGTGTGGAATTTGCTAAGCACCATGACCTGGCAGCTTACTTTTTGATCAAGGCTCAAGAGGGTGGTGAATTTGAGTCGTTTGCCACCGCCAAATTCGATGCGTTAATCAAAAAATGATGGCTTGATCTGGGAAAAATTCTTGCGGATCTTTTGGTGATTTCCAGTGAAGAAAATTACCGATTAGTCATATTCTAATGTGCGTTTTGTTCAGGCTTTTTACCTTTCAAAACCTAGGCTGTGCGTCTAAAATTGCACGTTGTTTACACAGTGTGTTCACACACCCCTAATTATAAATTACAAGATAGCAACTTTAACTAAGGAGAAGTTGGATGAAAGCAATGACCAAATTGGCGACTGCTATGTCGTTGGTCCTCGCATTCGGTTCTGCGCAAGCAGCTGATGAATGTCAAAGTGGCGAAACCGTTATTAAGTTTAGTCACGTAACTGCAGCAGTGGGTCACCCAAAAGGTGAAGCAGCTGAAGAGTTGGCAAAGCGTGTTAACAAAGAGATGGACGGCAAGGTTTGTATGCAAGTCTTCCTAACTCTCAATTATACGATGATAAGAAAGTACTAGAAGCGATGTTGGGCGGTGACGTTCAGTTGGCAGCGCCTTCACTTTCTAAGTTTGAAAAGTTCACTAAAAAGTTCCGTGTCTTTGACTTGCCATTCATGTTTAACGACATCAATGCAGTTGACCGTTTCCAAAACTCTGACTCTGGCCAGAAGCTTCTAGATTCGATGCAGCGTAAAGGTCTTCAGGGATTGGGTTACTGGCACAACGGTATGAAACAGTTGTCTGCGAACAAGCCATTGGTGTCACCTAAAGATGCAGAAGGTTTGAAATTTCGCATCATGACCTCTGACGTATTGAAGGCGCAATTTGAGGCAGTAAATGCAAACCCTCAAAAGATGTCTTTTAAAGAAGTATACGGTGGTCTTCAGACTGGCGTTATCGATGGTCAGGAAAACACCTGGTCAAATATCTTCACCAAGAAGTTCTTTGAAGTTCAGGATGGTGTAACTGAATCTAACCATGGTGTGTTGGATTACTTGTTGGTTACCTCAACTGAATTCTGGAATTCTTTAGACGGCGATACTCGCTCGCAACTTAAGAAGATTATTGATGAAGTGACTGCTGAAGCAAACGCTAAATCTACTGACATCAATAATGCTAACCGTAAGAAGGTTATCGCTTCTGGTAAGGAAGTTCGTCAATTGTCTCCAGCTCAGCGTTCAGCTTGGGTAAATGCGATGAAGCCTGTATGGGATCAATTCGCAGGTGACATTGGTGCTGACATGATCGATGCAGCACAAAAAGCGAATCAAATGTAATTTTGATGCGAAGAGAGGCCGGCATTGCCGGCCCTTTTTAATTAACTCAACAAAAAGATATCGTGAATAATGAGTTACACGCCTACAGGACCTATTTCTCGGTTAATTAATAATCTTGAAGAAAACCTTATTGCGCTCATTTTGGCGGCAATGACAGGTTTAACCTTTGCCAATGTGATTGCGCGATATGTCTTTAATGACAATATTTTGTGGGCGCTCGAAGCTACGGTTTATTTGTTTGCGTGGCTTGTGTTATTCGGCATGAGCTATGCGGTGAAAACATCAGCGCATTTAGGTGTTGATGTTATTGTTAATAGGCAATCACTAGGAATTAAGAAAACTCTTGGATTGCTTTCTGTTGCAGCTTGTCTGCTATTTGCCGGTTTGTTACTTGCTGGCAGTATTGAGTATTGGTGGCGTTTTTTTACCAAGATGTCCTTTCTTGAGTCTGAAGACGTACCGTTCCCGATTTTTATCCAGTCGCTTGTCGGTTTTGTTGAAGTTGGCGAGCCTCTTTACGAAAACATTCCTCGTTATATCCCATACTTTATTTTGCCACTTGGTTTTACGTTGATGGCGCTACGCTTTATTGAGGTTGGTTGGCATATCTGGACCGGCCAAAAGGACATGGTTATAGCCAGTCATGAAGCTGAAGACATGATGGATGATATGACCAAGTCAGAGAAGGAGAGCTAAACCATGGAAGCATTTCTTCTCTTTCTGTTGGTTATTACATTCCTCGCTATTGGTGTGCCGATTGCGGTGGCATTGGGTTTATCCAGCGTTCTGTTCTTGCTCTCGTTTTCTGATAGCTCGTTATCCTCTATTGCTCAAACCATGTTTGATGCCTTTGAGGGTCACTACACCTTATTAGCAATACCATTCTTCATTCTTGCCTCGTCATATATGTCGACTGGCGGTGTGGCAAAACGGATCATTCGTTTTGCTATCGCGGCTGTAGGTCACGTGAAAGGTGGATTGGCGATTGCGGGCGTCTTTGCATGTATGTTGTTTGCAGCCTTATCGGGTTCATCACCTGCAACGGTTGTGGCAATCGGCACCTTGGTTATCGCGGGTATGGTCAAGGTTGGCTATAAGAAAGAATTTGCCGCCGGCGTAATTTGTAACGCGGGTACCTTGGGTATTTTGATTCCGCCTTCTATTGTGATGGTGGTCTATGCCGCAGCTACAGACGTATCCGTAGGCCGCATGTTCTTAGCGGGCGTTTTAACGGGTCTGATTGACGCTATAATGTTAATGATCGCTAACTATGTGGTTGCTCGATACAAGAATCTTCCAGCGCAACCGTGGGCAGGTTGGAAAGAGATTTATCATGCAGCAGCTGATGCAGGTTGGGGCTTGTTCCTAATCGTTATTATCTTAGGTGGTATTTACGGCGGCATCTTTACCCCAACGGAAGCTGCTGCAGTGGCTTCGGTTTACGCCTTCCTTATTGCGAACTTTATCTATCGTGATATGGGGCCGTTGAAGAATCGTCCTAAGCGTCAGCCAGGTGAGTCACGAATTGCGGCATTTGTGAAGGGCGTCTTTGATTTTGTTGTCTATCTAATTCCGGCTTTATTGCACAAAGATCATAAAAAGACACTGCTTGAAGGTGGTCGTCTCACCATCATGTTGTTGTTCATCATTGCTAACGCATTGATCTTGAAACACGTACTGACTGAAGAGCAGATTCCGCAAGATATCGCGCGTGCGATGTTGGATGCAGGCTTTGGCCCAATCATGTTCTTGATTCTTGTGAATGTGATCCTGCTGATCGGTGGTCAGTTTATGGAACCTTCTGGTCTGATCATCATTGTGGCGCCTTTGGTCTTCCCAATCGCCATGAAGCTAGGCATTGATCCAATTCACCTCGGCATCATCATGGTCGTGAACATGGAGATCGGCATGATTACACCGCCGGTAGGTCTCAATCTATTTGTGACATCCGGTGTGGCGAAAATGGCAATGTGGGATGTGGTTAAGGCGGCTACGCCTTGGCTAGCGATTTTGTTCGTGTTCCTCATCATGATCACCTACATCCCATGGCTCTCAACATTCATCCCAACGATGTTGATGGGGCCTGAAGTCATAACGATTCATTAGGGTAGATAGCTCATGCCAACATCAACTGAGATGCGTGATCGTGCGCTGAACTATCACAAGGGTTCAAAGCCTGGAAAGCTAGAGATTCGTGCGACAAAGCCTATGAGTACGGCTGCGGACCTTGCGCTGGCTTACTCGCCAGGTGTTGCTCATCCTTGTGAAGCTATTGTTGAGAATCCTTTGGCTGCGGCTGACTACACGGCACGTAATAATTTGGTTGCCGTTGTTACCAATGGAACAGCGGTATTAGGTTTGGGTGCCATCGGTGCATTGGCCTCTAAGCCAGTGATGGAAGGCAAGGCGGTTCTTTTCAAACGCTTTGCAGATATCGACGTTTTTGATTTGGAAGTTGATGAGCTAGACCCGCAAGAGTTTATTAAAACAGTTGCACGATTAGAGCCGACTTTTGGCGGTATCAATCTTGAGGATATTAAAGCGCCTGAGTGCTTTGAGATTGAAGAAGGCCTCAAGAAGCTGATGAAAATACCTGTCTTTCATGATGATCAGCACGGTACAGCAATCGTAGTGGCTGCAGCCATTTTGAATGGACTAAAACTTGTTGATAAGCCAATCGATCAGGTGCGCTTGGTTACGGCGGGTGCAGGTGCTGCAGCAATAGCGTGTCTTAATTTGCTCGTTGAGCTTGGCCTTAAGAAAGAAAACATCACCGTATGTGACATCGTTGGTGTGGTTTATGAAGGCCGCACTGAAGAGATGGACCCTTACAAAGGCGCATTCGCAGTAGATACCCCACATCGAACCTTAGGTGATGCGATTGATGGTGCAGATATCTTCTTAGGTTTATCTGGTAAGGGTGTGCTTAAAGCTGAATGGCTGTCTAAGATGGCTGATAAGCCAATTATCATGGCGTTGGCGAACCCGAACCCTGAGATTGACCCCGAAGAAGCTAAATCGATGCGACCTGATGCGATCATCGCTACGGGGCGTTCGGATTATCCCAATCAAGTAAATAACGTATTGTGCTTCCCGTTCTTATTCCGTGGGGCATTGGATGTAGGCGCTACTACGATCAATATTGAAATGAAGCGTGCTGCAGTAACTGCTCTGGCTGAGTTGACTCAACAAGAGGTCAGTGCCGAGGTGAAAGCTGTCTATGGCGGTCAGGCGTTCCAATTCGGACCTGATTATCTTTTGCCGAAGCCGTTTGATCGTCGCTTACGTGAATGTATGCCGTGGGCTGTCGCAAAGGCAGCGATGGAGTCTGGTGTGGCAACGCGTCCGCGGGACCTTGATGAGTACGCTGAGTATCTCCATCAGAAGGCATTATCCGTATGACCATCGAGCCATTATGGCTGGATATTTTTGCATTTGTTTTTTGTACTGCTTTGGGCAGGCTACGCGAGCTTTGCAAAAAAGCGATCAGCTACTGATGTGTGTTTAGCCAGTGTAATGCATTTATATCGAGTGCAGTGGGCTAAGGCGCTGATGTCGCGTGAAAATCGCATCGCGGATATTTCAGTCATCATGACCTTTGTGCGCAATATGGCCTTTTTGGGGTGGAGTGCGTTGATCATTATTGCGGGTCTACTCACTCTGCTGGGTAATACCAATCAAGCAGTGAATCTGTTTGCGCATATCCCGTTTGCGATTGATCAAAACTTGGCTCAGTTGGAGCTGAAGATAGCGATCTTAATTACCATGTTTATCTACGCTTTCTTTAAGTTTTCCTGGGCAATGCGCCAAACCAGTTTTGCTGCTGTGATTATCGCCGGTGCACCTCAAGGGCATCGAGAAGAGCTTTCAACTCAAGAAGAAAAAGATGCGGCGGAGCGGATTGCTCGCGTTGTATCGATGGCGGGGCATCACTTTAATTTTGGTATTCGGACCTATTATTTTGCCTTGGCAGTGATTACTTGGTTTATCAATAGCTGGGTCTTTATGGGCGCAACGGCTCTGGTAGTGTGGGTCCTGTATCGTCGTGAATTCCGCTCGTCGGTTCTACATACCCTGGCTGGAAATCATTCTAAAGCGTAGTTCAAGCGCGTTTGCTATAGTAGCTAGACCTTTGGGGGCGACACGGCATTCGACGTGGGTTGCGAAACCTGAGGTGCATGCCGAGGTGCAGTTACCTCGAAAACCACTGCAAACTTATAGTTGCAAACGACGACAACTACGCACTCGCTGCTTAATACCCAGTAGGGTGCCGTCTGACTGGAGCCGTGCTTGTGCGTCCAGCGTCCTTCGGGACACTCAGGCGTTATATCTCACAAGATCGCGATGACGGGCGTCCGGACCTGATTTGCTAAATCCTAACGGAATCGCTGAACCACGCGCCCTGTCAGTCGGGCAGTGCTCAGTTAAAGATAATTGACATGACTAAGCATGTAGAGCCGATGGCAGAGGGCTTGCGGACGCGGGTTCAACTCCCGCCGCCTCCACCAAATATGATCGGGCTGATGATTCAGCCCGATATAACAATAACGAGGGGGAGTCATGTCGGTACACGCTCAATGGTCAACGCGCCTAGCGTTTATGTTGGCAGCCATTGGTTCGGCTGTCGGTTTAGGTAACGTTTGGAAGTTCCCGTACATCACTGGTGAAAATGGTGGTGGCGCATTTGTTCTTGTTTATCTCCTTTGTATTGCGCTAATCGGTATCCCTGTGATGATTGCAGAGGTGATGCTCGGTCGCCGTGCACAACGCAGTCCTATTTCAACCATGCAAGTCCTTGCTAAAGAGCAGGGCGCTTCTGGTTTTTGGCAGATTATTGGTTGGAGCGGTGTATTCGCCGGCTTTTAATCCTATCTTTCTATAGCGTGATCGCGGGTTGGGCGATGGCCTATGTCATTGAATCGGCCAGCGGTACCTTTAATGCCATCAGCGGAGATGGTTCTGGTGATGTGTTTGGAGGACTTATTGGTGATCCGCAACGCCTGATGATCTGGCATACCCTGTTTATGATCATGACGGTAACCGTGGTTGCACGTGGTGTTCGAGCGGGTATTGAAAAGCTCGTGGTGATCTTGATGCCACTACTGCTTGTCATGCTGTTGATCTTGGTCGCTTACGCATTTAACTCGGGTGAGTTTGGCCGTGGTCTATCCTATTTGTTCTCGTTTGATTTCAGTAAGCTTTCAACAGATTCGATTATTGTTGCTATGGGGCATGCCTTCTTTACCTTAAGTTTGGGTATGGGTGCGATCATGGTCTATGGCTCTTACATGCAAAAGAACACATCGATCGGTAGCTCGGTATTAATGATTGCTATTGCGGATACTGTTGTGGCTTTGCTTGCTGGTTTGGCGATCTTCCCCTTGGTGTTTGCAAATGGCTTAGAGCCAGGCGCGGGCCCTGGTTTGGTTTTTGTTACCTTGCCAACAGCCTTTGGCGCGATGCCGGGTGGACAGTTCTTCGGCACAGTCTTTTTGTTCTGCTGGTGATCGCGGCGTGGTCTTCAGCGATTTCTCTGGTTGAGCCTGCTGTCGCATGGTTATCAGAGCGTGACATTATGTCGCGCGCTAAAGCGAGCTGGATGATTGGTTTGTTCAGTTGGATTTTAGGTATTGGTACCGTGCTGTCATTCAACCTTTGGTCGGGTGATGAATACAAGATAATGGGTAAAACCTTCTTTGATCTCAAAGATTATTTGGCCTCGAACATCATGTTGCCTTTGGGAGGTTTGTTGATTGCCTTGTTTGTTGGCTGGGCAGCAAAAGCATCGATGTCAAAAGAAGAGCTCAATCTATCCAATGGCACTTTTAGTTTGTTTTGGTTGGCAATTCGTTTCGTTGCGCCCTTAGGTGTCGCGATTATCTTCTTGAATGCGGTAGGTTTGCTCTAAGTGGCACGTGTCGAGAAATCGGCTTTGGTGATGTTTAGTGACCAAAGAATGTTTGATTTGGTGAGTGATGTGGAAAGTTACAAAAACTTCCTGCCTTGGTGTGCTGATTCCGAAGTGATTTCTCAAGACGGTAATGAGCTGTGTGGGCGAATTGATGTTGAGCGATTAGGCATCCGTCAGTCCTTTACCACGTGTAACCATTGTGATGCGCCTTCACGTATGACTCTACGGCTTAAAGATGGTCCTTTTTCCAAGCTAGATGGTGAGTGGCGATTTGAGGCTTTGAATGACTCGGCTTGCAAAGTGATTCTTGTGCTTGAGTTTGAGTTTGCCGGTAAGTTAATCAGTGCCGCGTTTGGCAAAGTCTTTGAGCAGATCGCGAATACGATGGTGGAGTCGTTTGTTGCTCGTGCGAAAGAGGTCTATACCGATTAAACGCGGTTGTTCTTCATGATGCGCTCTTGATCGCGCTTCCAATCTTTCTCTTTCAGGTCGGCACGTTTGTCGTGCATCTTTTTACCTTTACCCAAGCCAACTTGTAACTTGGCCCGACCACGTTTCCAGTAAAGCGTCATAGGAACCAGGGTGTAAAGCCTTTCCGCTCCACAAAACCAATCAGCTTATTGATTTCTTCACGATGCAGTAGCAGCTTGCGTGCGCGCATTGGGGTCGGAGAAACATGGGTGGAAGCGCTGAGTAATGGCGTGATTAGGGCGCCGATTAGAAAAACCTCTTGGCCTTGCAGCATGACATAGGCATCAGTCAGGTTGACGCGTTTATCACGCAAGCTTTTGACTTCCCAGCCTTCGAGCGACACACCAGCCTCAATGGTTTCATTGATGGTGTAGTCATGCCGCGCTTTTTTGTTTAGCGCGATCGTATTGTCGTTGCCCGAAGACTTTTAGCTTTGCCCATGGCTTTAATTTTATCGTAGTTCTCAGCAGCTCGGTTGATAAGGTGACGCTAGGAAGGCTTTCTGAGAAAATAATGACATGTCTGAGACTATTTCGATCGAAGTTGCCTACGCAAATCCTGATGAGCAGTTAATTCTGGTTGTCGAGGTGCCTGCGTCTGCGACCATTGCTGAGGCGATCAAACTTAGCCATATTGATGATCATTTTCCTGAGATCGATATGGATGCGCCTAAGGTCGGGATATTTGGAAAATTGGCGAAACTCGATGCGACATTAAATCCGGGAGATCGGATTGAGATTTATCGTCCGTTGATTGCTGATCCAAAAGAAGCCCGTAAGAAGCGTGCGGCCGAAGGCAAGACAATGAAAAAGGGCGCTAAGGCCCTTAATGAAGAATCGGATAGTTAATCCATTATCCAGCTCTTGGTTTTTTGCCACCAAGATTTCTCATCATCTTTAGATTTATAACCCTCGTAATCCGGCACAGTGACAACCGAAGCCTTAGGTTTGGTTTCCTGTTGGCTCTCAGGTTGTGGATGAAGATCGCCGGTTACGCGAACAAGCTTGTCACCTTCAAAATAGATCGATAGATATTTGTATTCATCAGGGTTGCTGCCTACGCCCTCGGTGTAAGGGTAGTCCCAGCGATCATCATGAAAGACATCGCGAAGAGTCGGCGAGCCAAGCACAAAGCGGACTTGTCGACGAGACATGCCAGGTTTAAGTCCATTCACTTGCTCCTGAGTCACGATATTCCCTTGAATAATGGTCGGGCGGTAAATCAAACCGGCTGAGTCCAATGCCTCAGGAATCACGTTTGCAGCTGAATCGACGCTATCGCCAATATCATCAAAGGTGCTGCAGCCTGCGGTGAGCAAAGATAAGGTAGCGCAAATGCTAATGAGAGACTTTCGCATACAAGAATGATTCGCATTAAATAAGGTAAACTATGGTCGAATGATAGCGAATTCGGCGGCCAAAATCAGCCGTAACGGAGCCTTTGTGCAAGATACTGACATTAAGAAAGCTGGCCTAAAAGTGACCTTGCCTCGAGTAAAGATTCTTGAGGTTTTTGAGTCTGAGCCTGACGCTCATATGACGGCTGAAGATGTGTACAAGCTCCTGATGGAGCGTGGCGAAGAAATCGGATTGGCGACGGTTTATCGTGTGCTTACTCAATTTGTTACTGCAGGTCTTTTGGTGCGACATCACTTTGAAGGCGGTCAGGCCGTTTTTGAGCTAGATAGTGGTTCTCACCACGACCATATTGTTTGTGAGCAGTGTGGCCATGTCGAAGAGTTCATTGATGAAACCATTGAGAAGCATCAGCACCAGATTGCAGCATCTAAAGGCTTTGAAATCAGTGATCACTCGTTAATTATTTATGGTCGCTGCAAACGCAAAAATTGTCCTAATTTAGATGCATAAAGCACTTTTTCTAGATCGAGATGGTTTGATTAATATCGACCATGCGTATGTTTACCGCCAAGAAGATTTCGATTTCGTTGATGGAATCTTTGAGGTTTGTCGAGCTGCCCAAGATAAAGACTACCAGCTGATTGTAGTGACGAATCAGTCAGGCATTGGTCGTGGCTATTACACTGAAGCTGACTTCCATGTCATATCCGACTGGATGGTCAAACAATTTAAGCAGAATGGCGTTCTGATTAAAGATGTGTATTTCTGTCCTTATCATCCAACTTCGGCAGAAGGTGAATACAAAAAGCGATATGCCTTGTCGTAAGCCGCATCCGGGCATGTTGTTAGATGCGGCAAATGAGCATCAAATTGATCTTACGCAATCAATAATGTTTGGTGATAGCGTCAAAGATGTGGAAGCAGGTGATGCTGCCGGTGTGAAGTTGAGCGTTTTATACGACCCGAATGATGAAGCATCAAGCCATCGTAAACCGCGTTTCAAAATTGGTGGATATCATTCCAATGCTTTAAGCGCTAGCGCGTTGAATCATCTCCGCTGCATGGTTAAGCGTACTTTCTGTGATTTCCACGCCACCCATCATGCGTGCAATTTCTTGGGTGCGCGTTTCATTATCCAAAGCAGTGATATGCGTTTCTGTAGATGAAGACTTGCTGGTCTTCTTAACAAGGTAGTGATGGTTTGATTGTGCAGCCACTTGTGCCAAGTGTGTGACGCAGAGCACTTGCCGCGTTTTACCCAGCTCGCGCAAAAGTTTGCCCACAACCTCAGCAACTGCACCGCCGATACCGACATCGACTTCGTCGAAAATGAGCGTCGGCAATTCGGTGCAGCTTGCAGTGGCCACTTGAATCGCTAATGAGATTCGCGAAAGCTCACCACCGGATGCGGTTTCATCTAATGCGCTAGCCACTTGTCCCGCGTTAGTTTGCACCATAAATTGAATGAGATCGTCGCCATGTTTGCTGTGATGATCTTGCGCGCTTAGCTCGACAGTGAATTGTCCTTGCTCCATGCCAAGGGTGTGCATGCTTTGAGTCACTTCTTGACTGAGTTTTTTCGCAGCCTTTTGACGACTTTTATGCAGTTTGTCTGATGCGGCTAGGATAGGTGTCTAGTGCCTGTTTAACCTGAATCTCTTGTTTATCAATGTTGCTGTCTGCGTGCTGTAGCTGTTCTAGCTCAGTGCTTAAGGTGTTGAATAGCTCAGGTAATTGATTAATCTCGATATGATGCTTGCGTGAGGCGTTATGACATTGCGCGATCTGCTGATCAAGCTGCGATAACTGTTCAGGATCCAGCTCAATGCTATCGGCGTAGTGATTAAGTGACTGGGATGCTTCATCTACCTGAATCGAAGCTGATTCGAGTAAAGAGGCGGTGTCTTTAAGGCTTGTATCAATTTCAGCGAGAGCGCTGACTTGTTGGCTGAGGCGGGTGAGTAATCGACTGATATCGAGCTCATCATTGTCGAGTTGTTGTGTGATGGATTGTGTCTGCGCCAACAGGGATTCGGCATGGCTGAGTCTTTTGTGTGTTTGTTCGATCTGATCGAATGACGTTGCTATCTCTTGAATGGGTTCTAACTCGCTCACTTGGAAATTGAGATAGTCAAGTCGAGCAGCACCTTCAGCAAGATTCGATTTCAGTGAATCCAGTGATTGCAGTGCACGTTGCCAATGATCAAAGCTTTTGGCCGTTTCTTCCAGAAGCTGAGGATGATTGGCATAAGCATCCAGCAGGGCGCGTTGATGTGATTTTCTGAGCAAGCCTTGATGCGCATGCTGACCATGAATAGCGATGATCATATTCGCTAAGGTTTGCAGCGATGCCTGTGGTGCAGGGCTGCCATTGATGTAAGCGCGTGAACGACCTTCCTTCACTAGAACACGGCGCAACACGAGCTGACCATCATCTGTTAAATCATTCTCTTCGAGCCATTGCTGGGCTTTGCTGCAATCGCTGATATCAAAAATAGCGCTGACCTCGGCTTTATCTGCGCCTTGTCTTATCAGTTTGGCGTCGGCTTTATCGCCAAGCGCTAAGCCAAGGGCATCGATCAGTATAGATTTACCTGCACCTGTTTCACCGGTCATGGCATGCATGCCCGCATGAAACTCGAGTTCTAGTTGCTTAACAATGACAAGATCTTTGATCGAGATATGGGTCAGCATCAGAGTGTCTTGGGGTGGCTTCCCCAGCCAAGTTTGGTGCGCAGAACCTTGTAGTGATCATGGCCTGCAGGGTGCAATAAACGCAGTGGTTTATCGAACTTTCGAATGGTGACTTTCTCATTCGATTTTAGTTCGAGCATCTCTTGGCCATCACAGCTGACGCGAACCTCTTGAGGATCTGTTTTGCCGCAAACACCAATTTGAATCTCGGTATTTCCAGGCACCACGATCGGGCGATTACTCAGCGTATGAGGGCAAATCGGCACGAGTGATATCGCATCTAAGCTAGGGGATAGCAAAGGGCCACCACCTGATAATGCATAAGCTGTCGAGCCGGTAGGTGTAGAGATAACAATGCCATCAGATCGTTGTGAATCGATTGAGCTGCCATTGATCCAAGTTTCAAACTCGATCATGCGTGCCACATTCCATTTCTGTAGCACGACATCGTTCATGGCAAGCTGTGGCTTTTGATTACCTACTTGGCACTCAAGTAGTGTGCGGTCATCGGCTTCGTAATGACCAGCGAGAACGCTAGAGACGACCTCACAAACATTGGTCGGTGAAATATCAACAAGGAACCCGAGGCGCCCAAGATTGATGCCCAGAATCGGAGTGCTGGTAGGAACAATTTCACGTGCACAATGCAGTAGAGTGCCATCACCACCGACCACGATCACCAGATCGCTTTTCTCCGCAAGAGCGCAAAGGTCATCACTGCCGGGTTCATTAACCAACGGCCCTGCAGCCTTATCAAACAGCACCTCACATTGATGCTCTTTAAGGCACGCATGAAGTTCGCTCAGCGTCTGAACGAGCTGATCTGAAACATCGGGTTTGCCAACAATAGCAATGGTTTTAAAAGCAGATGATTTCGACACGTGAGGGTCCAATTTAGTCTGACTAAAGCTAGCACGAGGGCAGTTAAGGTAAAAGAACATTTGTTCACCTTGACAGCGCTTTTTGCTCGTTCGGATAATGCTTGTATCAACTTAAACGGATCACTCTTTTGCCCGGTTTGCCAGAAACATCGATAAACGAACGAGCGCAGCACTTTTTACGTGTTTTAATTGAGCGTTATATCCGTGATGGTCAGCCTGTCGGTTCGAGAACCTTAGCTAAGGACTCAGGTTTAGATTTATCACCGGCAACCATTCGAAATGTGATGGCTGATCTCGAAGATGCCGGTCTCATTATTTCGCCGCATACCTCTGCGGGTCGCATCCCCACAGCGAATGGCTACCGCATGTTTGTGGATTCGTTGATTGCTTCTCAGAACGTTGATCAGAAGCTACTGTCCTCGATCAGCCAAGAGTTTCAGGTATCAGATAAGAAGGGTGGCGATATTATTCACTCGACCTCTGAATTGCTCTCGAATATGACGCATTTGGCAGGCGTGGTAATGGTGCCAAAGCGTAACTCTGAAACAATTCGACAGATTGAGTTTGTGCCTCTATCAGGCACTCGAGTGCTGACCGTTATCGTCACCTCGGCAGGCGAGATATTGAATCGTTTGATTGAAACCTCTCGCGAATTCTCTCGTAGTGAGCTTGAGCAATTCAGCAAAATCGTTACTCAGCACTATGCTAACACGCATCTAGAGGGTGTTCGTAAAGCGTGTTTTTGAGCAAATGCAGGCAGATCGCCAGCATATGGATAAATTGATGGCAGATGCGCTCTCAATGGCAGAGCAGGCCTTTGGCTCGGGTGATGATGTGCCTGCCGACATGATTGTGTCTGGTCAGACCAATCTCATGGATTTCGATGAGCTCGCTCAGATGGACCGTCTGCGTGGCTTATTTAACGCTTTCACTGAAAAACAAGAGATTCTGCATCTTTTGGACCGAGCGCTCGACGCAGATGGTCTGCAGATCTTTATTGGCGAAGAATCTGGCTACACGACGCTTCGAGATTGCAGTGTGATCACAGCGCCTTATGAGGTCGATAATGAGGTGATCGGTGTTTTGGGTGTAATTGGCCCAACTCGAATAAATTACGACCGCGTCATTCCCATTGTCGATATCACTGCGAAATTATTCGGCGCAGCCTTGAAAACCCGCTAATCATCCCCATTTACCTGCAAAGTTTATTTTAATCAGCGACTTAGCTGATAAACTTATTTTTATTTATCAATAGCTTAGCAGGTCTTTTTCATGAGCGATGAGAAGAATGAAAATCTAGTCGAAGAGACGGTAGAAAACGTCGAAGCGGTGTTGGAAGAAGAGATTTCAGCCAGTGAGGGTGATGCAGATGCGATGTCTTCTGAGCTCGCAGTGCTGCAAAAGAAAGCTGATGAACACTACGACCAACTCGTTCGCGCTCATGCAGAAATCGAAAATCTAAAGCGTCGTCACACTCAGGAGCTCGAAAAAGCGCATAAGTATGCACTCGATAAGTTCGTAGGTGAGCTGTTGACCATTTGGGACAGCTTGGAACTTGGGCTTCAAGCCGCGCAAAACGATGAGGCTGACGTGGCGTCATTGCGTGAAGGCACTGAGCTCACCGTCAAAATGTTTGGCGATGTGATGGAGAAATTCAATGTTGAGCGCATCAACCCTGAGGGTGAGGCGTTTAACCCTGAATTCCATCAAGCCATGTCGATGGTCCCAAATGCGGAGATGGCGCCAAACACTGTAATGGCAGTCATGCAGAAGGGCGTTTCATTGAATGGCCGTTTGATCAGGCCAGCCATGGTGGTTGTTTCTCAGGCGATGCCAGAAGCAGCGGAATAAATAATCAGATCATGGGCTTGAAACACCAATTTCAGTACCCACTTATACATTAATCAAAAATTAAACCAGTTTTTACGGAGAACCCCGATGGGCAAAATTATTGGTATTGACTTAGGTACAACCAACTCGTGTGTGTCAGTGATGGACGGCAAAACGGCGCGTGTTATTGAGAACAGCGAAGGTGACCGCACAACCCCATCAATCATTGCGTATACCCAAGACGGTGAGGTGCTAGTTGGCCAAAGCGCAAAGCGCCAGGCTGTTACGAACCCAACAAACACCTTGTTTGCGATTAAGCGTTTGATCGGTCGTCGTTTCAATGACGATGTCGTAAAGCGTGATCAAGATATCGTGCCTTACAAGATTGTAGGTGCTGATAATGGTGATGCGTGGGTTGAAGTTAACGACAAGAAAATGGCGCCACCTGAGATCTCGGCAAAGGTTCTTCAGAAGATGAAGAAAACCGCTGAAGACTATCTTGGCGAGCCAGTAACCGAAGCAGTTATCACTGTTCCGGCTTACTTCAACGACTCTCAGCGCCAAGCAACCAAAGATGCGGGCAAGATTGCAGGCTTGGATGTTAAGCGCATCATCAACGAGCCAACTGCAGCGGCATTGGCTTACGGCTTAGATAAGTCGAATGGCGATAAAAAGCTAGCAGTTTATGACTTAGGTGGCGGTACGTTCGACGTATCAATCATTGAAGTCGCAGAAGTTGATGGTGAATATCAGTTCGAAGTTTTGGCAACCAATGGTGACACTTTCCTTGGTGGTGAGGATTTCGATCATGCGCATTATCAATCATCTTAGTGTCATGAATTCAAGAAAGACCAAGGTGTCGATCTCAAGAACGATCCATTAGCGCTGCAGCGTTTAAAAGAAGCTGCTGAAAAAGCAAAGATTGAGCTATCTAACGGTCAGCAAACTGATATCAATCTGCCATATGTGACTGCAGACGCCTCTGGCCCTAAGCACATGAACATCAAATTAAGCCGTTCTAAGCTTGAGTCACTGGTTGAAGATTTGGTTAAGCGCACACTTGATCCGTGTAAGACGGCTTTGAAAGATGCGGGCTTATCAGCTTCTGACATTGATGACGTGATTTTGGTCGGTGGTCAGACCCGTATGCCAATGGTGCAAAGCACCGTTACTGACTTCTTTGGTAAAGAGCCACGTAAAGACGTGAACCCTGACGAAGCAGTAGCGATGGGTGCGGCGATTCAAGGTGGTGTTTTAGGCGGCGACGTAAAAGACGTGTTGTTGCTCGACGTAACGCCATTGTCACTGGGCATCGAAACTATGGGTGGCGTGATGACCAAGTTGATCGAAAAGAACACCACGATTCCTACCAACGCATCACAGGTGTTCTCAACCGCAGATGACAATCAAACAGCGGTTACTGTTCACGTATTACAAGGTGAGCGTGAGCAAGCAGCGGGCAACAAGTCACTCGGTCGTTTCGATTTGAGCGATATACCACCAGCGCCACGCGGTGTGCCTCAGATCGAGGTTAGCTTTGATATTGACGCTAACGGCATCTTGAACGTGTCGGCTAAAGATAAAGCGACAGGCAAAGAGCAATCGATCAAGATAACAGCCTCTTCTGGCTTGTCGGATGATGAGATCGAAAAGATGGTTCAAGATGCAGAGGCGCATGCTGAAGAGGATAAAAAATTCCACGAGCTAGTTACTGCACGTAACCAAGCAGATGGCATGATTCACGCAACCAAGAAGTCAATGGAAGAGCTTGGCGATGACAAGCTTGAAGCTGGCGAAAAGGAAGCGATTGAAGCAGCGATCGCTGATCTAGAAGAAGCGGTTAAAGATTCTGATGTTGCGGTTATCGAAGAGAAAACCAAAGCATTGGCAGAAGCTTCTGCAAAGATGGCTGAGCGTTTGTATGGCCAAGGTGACGATGCAGCAGCAGCGGCTGCAGCTGCAGGTGCGGCCGGAGCCGCGGGCGCTGAGGCCTCATCTGGTGATGACGACGTGGTTGATGCGGAGTTTGAAGAGGTGAAAGACGACAAGTAATTGTTGCCTTTCGCTGAATCACTAGCTGAACGTGCGGCTTTGAAAGAGGTCGCACGTTTTCTTGTATTTAGCCGGATATGAATGTCGGTAGCTGTATAGAGCAAGCGCTATGTCAAAACGAGATTATTACGAAGTCCTTGGAGTGCAGAAGAATGCATCTGAGGCTGAATTAAAAAAGGCTTATCGTCGTCTAGCGATGAAGTATCACCCTGACCGTAATACCGGTGATGAGGCGAAAGAGGCTGAAGTCAAATTCAAAGAAGCTAAAGAAGCCTACGAAGTGCTCACCGATGGTCAAAAACGTGCAGCCTACGATCAGTTTGGCCATGCGGGTGTTGATCCATCCATGGGTGGTGGCGCAGGTGGCTTCCACGGCGGTGGTGCTGATTTTGGCGATATCTTTGGTGATGTGTTCGGCGATATCTTCGGTGGAGGTCGTCGTGGTGGTGGGGGTAGATCAAGCGTTCAGCGTGGCGCAGATCTCCGTTACAACTTAGAGCTATCACTTGAAGAAGCCGTTGCAGGTACTGAGGTAAAAATCAAAGTACCCACCATGGTCAACTGTAAAACCTGTGATGGTACAGGTGCTAAGAAAGGCTCATCGCCAAAGCAGTGTGGTACTTGTGGTGGTGCTGGCCAAGTCCGTATGTCTCAGGGCTTCTTCTCAGTGCAACAAACCTGTCCGACATGTCAGGGTCGCGGTACGGTGATTGATGATCCATGTGGTAGCTGTCATGGCCAAGGTCGTGTTCAAGAATCCAAAATGCTATCTGTAAAGGTGCCTGCAGGTGTTGATACCGGTGATCGCATTCGCCTGTCAGGCGAAGGTGAGGCAGGCGCTAATGGTGGTCCTGCAGGCGATCTTTACGTTCAAGTGGCGGTTAAAGCACATCCTATCTTCGAGCGTGAAGATAGCCATTTGTATTGCGACATGCCGGTGTCATTTGCGGATGCCGCATTGGGTGGCGAGATTGAGGTGCCCACACTGACCGGCAAGGTCAAACTGAAGATTCCGGAAGGCACTCAGACCGGCAAAATGTTCCGTCTGCGTAACAAAGGCGTAAAGCCTGTGCGTGGAGGTCCTCAAGGTGATTTGATCTGTCGAGTGATCGTTGAAACGCCAGTAAAGCTGACGGGAGAGCAACGAGACCTTATTATGCAACTTGATGAGTCATTGCGCGGTGGTGGTAGCACCCATAATCCGAACGCACATGGATGGCTTGATAAGGTAAAAGGTTTCTTTAAAGACGTTGGTCTCTAAGACTAAACACGAGAGTACAAAATGCGAGTAGCAGTAGTTGGCGCCGCCGGGCGGATGGGTAAAAACTTAATTGAGGCCGTTGGTATGACCAAAGGTCTTGAGTTGACCGCTGCGACTGAGCATCCAGACTCAAGCTTGATCGGTGCGGATGTCGGTGAAGTGGCTGGCGTTGGCAAATTAGGCGTCACGATTGCAGCTGATTTAGCTTCAATTGTGAATGACTTTGACGTGGTGATCGATTTCACCGGCCTTGCACCGACATTAAACCACCTCTCATTTTGTCGTGAGCATGGCAAAAAGATTGTCATTGGTACAACTGGTTTCGATGATGCCCAGAAAGCTCAAATTGCAGATGCTTCAAAAGAGATTGGCGTGGTATTTGCGCCGAACATGAGCGTGGGTGTGAACCTATGTTTTAAGTTGCTCGATATGGCAGCACGCGTAATGGGCGATGACTGTGATATTGAGATTATTGAAGCGCATCACCGTCATAAATTAGATGCACCATCAGGTACCGCTGTGCGTATGGGTGAGGTTGTTGCCGATGCGCTTGGGCGTGATTTATCTAAAGTGGCAGTTTATGGTCGTGAAGGTCAAACCGGAGAGCGTGAGCGCGAGACTATCGGTTTTGAAACGATTCGTGCCGGTGATGTTGTTGGTGAGCACACTGTTTGGTTTGCCACAGAAGGTGAGCGCGTTGAGATAACGCATAAAGCTTCAAGTCGTATGACCTTTGCTAAAGGTGCTGCACGTGCTGCAGCATGGTTAGAAAGCAAAGATGCAGGACTGTTTGATATGCAGGACGTCTTAGGTCTGCGTTAACGTCCAAAGAGAACGCTTAATTCTGTCCCCAAGGTGTGATCTCCGGGACCTTCTAAGCTGAAATACCAATCAACCGCCGCCTTTAATGGGCGTCGCTGTCGTTTACGCACCTGTACAATCCCATCCGTTTCTAAACTAGAGAATGTTTTAGCTGAGTCTAATAAAGCCTCGCGCGAGACCTGTGCGCAATCAGAGCCGCCGGCGGGATAGGCCGCATGCGCATAGACCTCAATTGCATATGCAATCTGCTGAGCTTGGCTTTGCGATAAGGCTATCGTAAAGGTATTCTCTGCCATTAACTTTGTCCGTAAACTGGAATCGCAGCACCAGTGACGTAGGTGGCTGCATCTGAAGCTAAAAACAAAATGACATCGGCAAGGCCGCTAGTCGGTACCCACGAGCTGTGATTTGCATCTGGCATGCTTTCTCGGTTTTCAGGGGTATCAACAGTGCCCGGCATGATGCAGTTAACCGTAATGCCTTTATCTTTGGTTTCATTAGCCAGTGATTCGGTCAATGTTTTAACGGCCGCTTTAGAGGCGCAGTATGGGCCCATATTGGCGCGCCATGTAGAGCAGCGCGTGCTGAAACGTTAATGATGCGACCTGACGCTTTTTTGATCATGTCAGGTAGAGCGGCACGACTTGCATAGAAAACAGATCGTGCGTTGAGATTCATCATGAATTCCCAATCTTTATCTGGTGTTTCATCAATGCCTGGGCCCATGGTGAAACCACCGCGATATTGGCTAGCACATCGATTCGGCCATACTTTTTATGAATTCTGTAATAACTGAATTGACACTTTCAGCTTCGAGCAAATTAACGGTAAAGCCGTCTTTGTTATTCGTATTAAGACACTCAAGCGCCGCTTTTAAGCCATCTTCGTTGTAGTCCAGCAGCACTACAGTAGCGCCCTGATCAGCAAACGCTGCTGCTGTGGCTTTACCTACATTACCCACGCCACCGGTGATAACGACGATTTGATCTTGAAACTGTTCCATGATGAATCCTGATAAAAAATTTTGCTTAGCCTAACGGGTTGAGGAGGGCATTCAAAGCCGCAAATTCAGGTTAGCTGTGCGGTATTAGGCTGACATGACTAAAACTGCCTATTCTTCAATGAATTGGTATGATGACCCCTTCATCATTAAGAGGGCTTCACATGCTGGGCTTTTTAAAGTTTTTGATCGTGATTATCTTGGCGGCGCTTGGCGCAGCTTTTGCTGTGGCGAATAGTGCTGCAGTACAGATTGATTTGGGGCTTTATCGACCCACGGCGCCCTTGAGTGTTTTGCTGCTGCTTTCCTTGGGTGTTGGACTCATACTTGGTGGTCTTGCGAGTAGTGTCTATTACCTGCGTTTCAAGCGTGAAAACATCGCGCTAAAGCGCCAACGAAAAATCGGTGAGCAACAGCAAGCCTCTTCAACGCCCCGTTTGACCAATCAGTAATCATGCAGATTGAATGGCTTATTCTTCTTTTACCGCTAGCGGCAGTCTCAGGCTGGTTTG
This sequence comes from Gammaproteobacteria bacterium, assembly GCA_038144195.1. Classification (GTDB taxonomy): domain Bacteria; phylum Pseudomonadota; class Gammaproteobacteria; order Chromatiales; family Chromatiaceae; genus VMDJ01. The sequence continues at coordinate 1,675,209 of JAYQNH010000002.1, forward strand.
CAGCTTCTCATGCTGCACGCAAAGAATCGGCAAAATCAGAGCGCGAAGCTAACCCGGTTTATTTCCAAGGTCTTAACTACTTACTTAACGAAGAGCCTGATAAGGCAATTGATGTCTTTCTGGAGATGTTAGAGGTCGATGCGGATACGATTGAGACCCATCTTGCCTTAGGTAATCTTTTTCGTCGCCGTGGCGAGGTAGAGCGAGCGATTCGTATTCACCAAAACCTCATTGCGCGCCCAGCTTTGTCGCGTGAGCAACGTGCGCAAGCCGTTTTAGAGTTAGCACAAGATTATATGCGCTCAGGTTTATACGATCGTGCCGAGCAGTTACTGCTAGAACTGAAACAAGGTCGTCAGTATGTTGTGCCGGTGTTACGTAACTTGGTGAAGATTTACCAACAAGAAAAAGACTGGGATGCCTGCTTAAAAACCATTGAAGCACTCGATATTGAAAGTGGCGAGACACACGATCTACAGAAATCACATTACTTCTGCGAGATGGCCAATAAAGCGCGTGCAGATGGCGATAATGAAGTTGCTCGAATCTATCTAAAGCGCGCATTAAATGTCTACAAAGGTTGTGTGCGAGCGACGCATTTACTGGCACGTATCGATATTCAAGAAAACAAACGTAAAGATGCGTTAGTGAAATTACTTGATGCGGCTGAGCGCGCCCCTGAGTATCTGCCAGAAATTATCCGTGAGATCGTGGATATCTATCGCAGTGAAGGCGATATGCGCGGTGTTCGTGCATTCCTTGAAGATCAGGTAAAGCGCCATCCAAATCAGGGTACAGAGTTGTTCTTAGCTGAAATTATTCGTCAGCAGTCGGGTGATGCAGAGGCAACACGTTTCTTAGGTGAATACATTGCAAAGAATCCATCGATGCCAGGCTTGATTCGCTTAGTTGAGTTGCAATGTACGATGCCTTCAATGGGCAACGATCATTTGCTTTATAACGTGCGTGCACATTTGCATCGTTTAATGGCAGAGCGTATCAACTATCAATGTCAGAAATGTGGCTTTGAAGCCAAACAATTGCATTGGCAATGTCCTAGCTGTGACTCGTGGAGCACAATTAAACGCCGCTCTTTAATTGAAGCTGACAATCAAATTAAAACCGTGAAGGAAGTTATATGACGGATCTTGGACCTCGCATCATTATTGCTTTGGATTACCCCAATGAGGCCTCAGCATGGCAATTGATTGATCAACTTGATGCCAAGTTGTGTCGCCTAAAAATTGGTAAAGAGATGTTTACCCGTTTGGGCCCTGATTTTGTACGTAAAGTCATCGATAAGGGCTTTGATGTCTTTCTCGACCTTAAATATCACGACATTCCAAACACAGTTGCAGCAGCTTGTGAGGCTGGTGCAGATTTGGGCGTCTGGATGATGAATGTGCATGCTGCTGGTGGACGTAAGATGATGGAAACCGCCGCGAATCGTTTGGCAAAGCTAGAGTCACGGCCTTTGCTGATTGCGGTAACCATTTTGACCAGCTTGAGTGCTGATGAAGTGGCTGAAATCGGTTATTCAGGTTCACCGCAAGAGAATGTGAGTCGGTTTGCAGCACTGACTGAATCAAGTGGATTAGACGGTGTCGTGTGCTCGCCACTCGAAGCAGGTGTACTGCGAGGTGAGCGAAGTGCTGACTTTCGTCTTGTGACGCCGGGTGTGCGTCCGGCAACCGCTTCTATGGATGATCAAACCCGCGTTATGACACCAGGTGATGCGATGCGTGCAGGTTCTGATTTCTTAGTGGTTGGTCGTCCAATAACCGCAGCTGAAAGCCCGTTGGACTCTTTGATAGCCATCAATGCTGAGGTTACTTCAGCTTTGTCATGAAATATGACGTAGAAATTCTCGATGAGTCCTTGCTCAGCGAGCATTTTTTCACGTTAAAGCAATACAAGGTTAAACACAGCAGTTTTCTAGAGGGTGATTGTCCTGCTGTTGTTCGTGAACGCTTAGAAGGTAAAACTGCCGTCTCCATATTGCTTTTTGATCCTAATAAGGATGCGATTGTGTGTGTCGAGCAGTTCCGCATTGGCTTGATGGGTGTGGCTGATTGCTCATGGAGCATAGAGACCGTCTCTGGGTTTTGTGACAGTGCTCATGAAAAGCCTCATGAGGTTGCCGCTCGCGAAGTCGTTGAGGAAACAGGCTGCGAGCTCCAAGACCTAATTGAAGTTGGTGAATTCTTTGTTAAGTCCAGGCAGTTCTACAGAACGTATAACGGTCTTTGTAGGGCGTGTTGATAGCGCTATGGTTTCTGGGATTCATGGGCTTGCACATGAAGGTGAAGAAATAAGACCTGTTGTGATTGCCTCGCGAAGCTGCTGTGAAGCAGTTGTTCAGAGAGCTCAATTCTACAAGCATTATCATTGCGTTGCAGTGGCTGCAGGCAAATTTAAACGAGCTTAATCAGCGCTGGTTATAACGTTTTTTTCATTGTTTGATGCGGAATGCCGGCATCGTCAAATACATCACTGATGATCGTATACCCGCGCTTTTCATAAAAAGGGATTGCGGCGATCTGTGCGTTCAAGAACACCTCAGCAAGTTCATTTCTTGCGCGATTAATTCAAGATGATAGAGTATTTTGTTTCCGTAGCCTTGTTTACGATGTGCTTGTAATACTGCGAGTCGTCCAATATGCCCATCAAGAAGAATCCGACCTGTGCCTACCGGTTGACCATCCACAAGACATAAAACATGAGCGGCGAGTGGATCGTCGTCATCAATTTCTAATTCGGTAGGGACTTTCTGCTCATCAACAAAGACCTGGTAGCGAATGTTGCTTAAAAGCGCTTTATCTTTCTGCCAGGTCGTTTGTTGTATGTGTTCACTCATCAACAACCCACCAATTACGACGCACAAGTTCGCAGAGCAGTTTAGTCTTATGGGAATCATTTAGTGCATGACTAATAAATGATTTTTCCAATAAGGACATTCGAGACAAGTGTTTCAGCCCATTCATATAATTCAGCGTTAAAGCTAAATGAAGCACCTTGTGCACAGAAATAAGCGCGTTCTTCATCAACAATGATGGCTGTTCGTAACCAAGGGTGACGTTGTAGATAATCGATATCCTCAAGCTCTTCGGGTGTTACTGCTTGATTCATCTGCAGGAATATCAAAATTCAAGTTTTGGCTCGGTTAGAAACTCGCCCAGCCATGGACCATTCTTTAGTGCGCCAAGATTGAGAGTTTGCTCAGTGATGGCAACGCTTTGCTTGATCTCACTCTGAGTCAACATATTGGGATGATCGTAGTGTTTATTGAGCTGATCGGTCAGGTGTGCAATCGGGTGGTGCTGTGCCGCATGCTGCACCCATGCATCGAGAATCTCTTCGCTACTAGGGCCGCGCATGCCAACGCTCCAGGTCATGCATTGATCATCCAAAGCAACACCCCAATGAGCGAGTTTAGGTGGCAAATAGAGCACGTCACCTGGCTCGAGAGTCCATTCATCAGTTGTTTTGAATTCAGCCAGCAACTTCAGCTGAGGGTGTTCTCTAAAGGTTTCTTTAGCGTTTGCATCTAGCTGCCAATGTCGTTGACCAGAAGATTGAATAAGAAAGACATCATAGTTATCAGTGTGTGGGCCAACGCTGCCACCGGTGGATGCATAGCTGATCATGATGTCATCAAGTCGCCAACTGGGTAGGAAATCAAACGCGTTAAGTACGTTTGAAACATCATCAATCCATTTGTCGCAATCTTGAACAAGCAGCGTCCATTTGTTCTCTGGTAGCTCACCAAAGAACGCTTCAGCAAAAGGTCCATGGTGCAAGGTGTACTCGTCATCTTGAGATTGGATGATGATGCGCGATTCGATTTCGCTTTCTAATGATAGTCCGGCAAGCTCTTCAGCAGGAAAAGTCAGGCAGTCTGGGTCGATCGCTTGGCGGAAGAGATACGGCTTTTTTTGCCAATACTCAGCAAAGAAGGTTTCTTTAGGCAGATCTTTAGGAAAGCGGAATTCAACGTGTGGCATTAGTTAACTCATGTTGTTTGCGGCCACGCCCAGTCAGGACACCTGAGAGCATGATAAGCAATGCGCCAATCGCTGTGGCGATCGTGACCATCTCGTCCCAGAATAACCAGCCAAAGTAAGCGCCAAAAAGGACAGAGAAAAATGCAAAGGGCCCCAGTCGAGCTGCAGGTGCGCAGGCAAAACCTCGGGTCATGCTTAACTGTCCAGCGGTGGCGAAGACGCCAAGAATGATTAGCCAACTAACTTGATTAAGTGTGGGTGTTTGCCAGTACCAAATTAAAGGATGATCGAAACGATCAAACCAACAAAGCAAAATAAAACACCGTGAGATTGGCTGATTCTGATTTTGATAAGCGACGTACCGTCACTTTAGCAATCGCAGCAAAAGCACCACCTGCCATTGCGATCAGGGATATGCCCAATTGAGTATCGATCTCTGGCCCCAGCATAATCGCCACGCCTGTAAAGCCGATCACCAGTGCCGCGATGACATGCCATGTGAATTGCTCTTTTAGCCAAAAAAGGGCAACGAATGGAATAAAGAGTGGCGCGGTGAGCTTCAATAACATGGCATTTGCGAGCGGTAAGTTCGCAATGGCATAAAAAAAGCAGTACATGGCGGACACGCCAGCGAGTCCTCGAAGCAGATGCAAATGAGGCACTTGTGTTTTAAAACGCTTGTCCCCATGTAATAGCCAAGGAAAGAGGACTAATAAGCCGACCAGGTTTCGAGCAAAGACAACCATCGGGTTATTGAGGTCCTCAGACACAAACCGGATGCTTGCACCCATGCTGGCGAAGAATAATTCGGCCAATATGATGTAAAGCGCGCCGGCAAAGAGTCGATGATGTTGCATGTGATAGCTCTGATATAAATCAGGAGATTGTGTCAGAAAGGTGAATTTTCACGAAGTGCTATTGCGATAAAGCCATTAAATAGGATAATACGTCCACAAATTCGGGCAGGGATGGTGCTCGGTAACTCTCATCAGGAAATGAAACGGTCATTTGGAGGCCAGAATGTACGGTAAAGGAAAAACAATTTTAGGTTTAGTTGTAGCGACAGGCTTGTTTGTTATGGCAGGTACTGCTTCAGCAGATAAGCGAGTATGTTACTGATTCTGCAGGCAATGTGGTTAAAGACGGCTTTGGTGGCTGTGTAACTGCTCCTGTGGGAGGCACATTGATGTCTTTGCCAGAGTGTGGCGATGCAGCACCTGCTGCAGCTGAAGCACCTGCAAAGGCTGAAGCTCCAGCGGCTAAACCTGCGCCAGCCCCTGCTCCGCTAGCAGTGATTGATGCGACTGCAGCTGAGTTTGCGTTTGATAAGTCAGATCTGACTTCAGCTCACCGCGGCATCTTGATTGATGTTGCTGGCAAGCTGTCAGGTAAAGAGAACTTAGAAATCGTGGGTCACACCGACTCAAAAGGTTCTAAGGCATACAACCAGAAGCTATCTGAGCGTCGCGCTCAAGCGGTTGCAGACTTCTTGCGCACCTTTGGTGTAAAGAACAACATGTCTGTCAGCGGCATGGGTGAGACTCAGCCAGTTGCAGATAACGCAACAGACGCTGGTCGTGCTCAAAACCGTCGTGTAGAGATTCGCACTAAGTAATCTCACATAACGAAAAAACCCGCAGGTCTTTCGATCTGCGGGTTTTTTTATGGTCTGTGGGTTAGATCTTCTTGGCCTGATCAATCGCATTACCGATATAAGTAACAGGTGTCAGCTTTTTAAGCTCCGCTTTAGCATCATCAGGTAAATCCAAACCATCAACAAAGGCCTGCATGCCCGCTTGATCAACACGATGGCCTCGGGTGAGTTCTTTTAACTTCTCGTAGGGTTTTTCAATACCGTAGCGACGCATCACGGTTTGAATCGGCTCGGCGAGGACTTCCCAGTTGGCATCCAGATCATCCGCTAGGCGCTTAGCATCTGCTTCTAGCTTACTAATACCTTTAAGAACCGACTGAATAGCGACTGAGGTATACGCAATACCTACACCCATGTTTCTAAGAACGGTTGAGTCAGTTAGGTCACGCTGCCAACGAGAGACAGGAAGCTTGCTCGCTAAATGACCAAAGATGGTATTTGCGATACCAAAATTACCTTCGCCGTTTTCGAAATCGATAGGATTAACTTTGTGCGGCATTGTTGAAGAGCCGACTTCACCCGCAACGGTCTTTTGTTTGAAGTAACCGATCGAGATGTAGCTCCAGATATCACGGCAATAATCGATCAAGATGGTGTTGAAACGCGCCATGCCATCAAACAGCTCTGCCATGTAATCGTGTGGCTCAATTTGAATGGTGTAGGGGTTCCATGTCAGGCCAAGTGATTCGACAAAAGCCTGAGCAAACTCTTCCCAATCAATATCTGGATAAGCTGAGATATGTGCGTTGTAGTTACCAACAGCACCATTGATCTTGCCCATCAAAGGAATGTTGGCGATTTGATCTTTTGACGCTCTAGGCGGTACACCACGTTCGCCATCTCTTTGCCCAGGGTGGTTGGTGAGGCGGTTTGTCCGTGGGTGCGAGAGAGCATTGGCTTATCAGCATGCTCGTGTGCGAGTGCACGAATGGCGTCGATGATTTGTTGCGCTTGCTTAAGGAAAACCTCAGCACGTCCTTCACGCAGCATCAAAGCATGAGACAGGTTGTTGATGTCTTCGGAGGTGCAGGCAAAGTGAATAAACTCAGTAACGGCTTCGAGTCCGGCATTGCCCGCAATCTTCTCTTTCAGCAGATACTCGACCGCTTTTACGTCGTGATTGGTGGTTGCCTCGATCTCTTTAACGCGAAGCGCATCAGATTCACTGAAGTTGGCCACAATGCCATTGAGTAGGGCATTAGTGTCAGCAGAGAAAGGCTGAACCTCTTTGATTTTAGGGTGCGCAGATAGCGCTTGGAGCCAGCGGATTTCGACGGTAACACGCTGCTTAATCAGGCCAAATTCACTAAAAATTGGGCGTAAATCAGCAGTTTTGCTGCCATAGCGACCATCCATTGGTGAGATCGCAGTTAGCGTACTTAAATCCATCTCGGCTCCGAATCATTGATTAAGCGCCATATTATAGAGGTGTCAGCCTATGCTGACGAGTCACTTAACCGGTGCAGGCTCGGTGCGAGGCTCGCTACTGAACTGCTGCTTGGCCTTTTCGTAGAGATTGCTGCTCTCGGTTTTGATCGATTGGTAGGTCTCGCTGTTTTGTACCTTGTCCACAATCTCGCCGCCTTTGGTTTTTGCTGACTGGTAGGTCTCGCTGTTTTCGACTTTGTCAGCAGTTTCAGCAGTGGTTTCCTTGGTTTCAGACCAAATGGCACTTCCAAGCTCCTTGGTCTTATCCCACCAGCCGCTAAAAGTGCTGCTTAGCGATGATTCTTCAGCATGGTTATCTGCAAAAGCTAGGGTGCTAAATAAGACCAGTGAGATGGCAAGAATGTTTTTCATGAAAAGTGTCCTTAGGTTAAATAACGGTTTTTAGTTGATTCGCGAGTTGCGCGATCTTTTTTCTATTAAGAAAAAGCTGCCAGCGTTTTCCGCCAGTTTGTCGCCACAAGATAGCTGCTCGAATACCGGCTAAAAGCGACGCTCTGATCACCGCTGCGGTATCCGTATTTTGTAGATTACGGCCATCACCTTTCACAATGATCTTCGGTTGTATCGGACTGACGAATTGGGAATAAGTTTCCGCCAGTTGAGTGGTTTGTGCCTGCTGTGAGAATTCAAATGCCTTAGTGCGGTCAGCGAGATTGTCGATCGCATCGGTAATCTGGTTCAGGGTTCTTGAATCTTTCAGTAGCTTGTCGCAGAGCTGAATGATGGAGATGACATACCGAGTGATCTCCATGTCGCGCTCACGAGGGCGTTCTAATTGTGTCCACAAGGTATGGAGCCCTAATTGAACACCTGCTTGACTACCAAACACGCCGCTTACCGAAGGCGGATTGAGATCAAACAACGACAACAAACTCGCATCATAAGCAGATGTGTCAGTACGACCATCATGCGCGAGATCAGTCACCATGCGTGCAGATTGAAAAATACCGGCAAGCGCAATGACGCGATCTTCTTCGGTATAGCTCATTGAATAATTCCTCCGCCAAGACATTCATCGCCTTGGTAAAACACAATCGACTGCCCCGGTGTTATCGCACGTTGTGGATCAGTGAAGCTCACCCTGGCCAAACCATCTTCGATCACAACAGTGCAGTCTTGTAAGGGTTGGCGATGTCGACAGCGTGCTTGGCAACTAAACGATGTTGCAGGCGCTACATCTCGAGTCCAGTGCAATTGTTCAGCGATTAAGCTATCTCGCATCAGTGACTCGTGTTGATGACCTTGCACCACATATAAAATGTTTTTCTCGAGATCTTTGCGTGCGACAAACCACGGATCATTGTCATGCTCGTGTGTTCCACCAATACCAAGACCTTGGCGTTGACCAATGGTGTAGTACATCAAACCTTGATGCTCACCAAGGCGTTCACCATCTAATGAATGAATCTCACCTGGATTAGCAGGCAAGTAATTCGATAAAAAGTCTTTAAAGCGACGCTCACCAATAAAACAAATGCCGGTTGAGTCCTTCTTTTTAAAATTAGCAAAGCCAGCTTTCTCAGCCAGAGCGCGCACCTGAGGCTTGGGCATATCTTGTAGCGGGAAGAGGGCTTTGGTAAGCGCCTTCTGTCCGAGCATGTATAGAAAGTAGGTTTGATCTTTATCGTGATCGACCGCTTTGACTAGTCGTGAGATATCCGCCTGATGATCAATGCCGGCATAGTGACCCGTAGCAATGTAATCAGCACCAAGCTCAAGCGCGTAATCTAAAAAAGGCTTTGAATTTTATCTCGCGGTTACACAACACATCCGGGTTAGGAGTGCGGCCAGCTTGGTATTCCGCGAGGAAGTGCGCAAACACGTTATTCCAATATTCAGATGAGAAGTTTACCGTGTGTAAATGAATGCCTAAGGTGTCAGCAACTTGTTGCGCGTCGGCAAGGTCTTCTGCAGCAGAGCAATATTCAGCATCGTCATCTTCTTCCCAGTTCTTCATGAAAAGGCCTTCGACTTGATAGCCTTGTTCAATGAGGCGGAAAGCGGCAACGGATGAATCAACTCCACCTGATAAACCGACAATGACGCGACCTAAGCTCACAAAAGATCTCTAGAAAGAATAAAACAGAAGGATACCCAAGCTAGCGCTGAGTTTCAGCGTTGGCGTTTACGAAACACCTTTTTCTTTGCAGGAGGCTTGGGCATATCAGGTACGGTTTCGACGCGATACTCGCCGAGTGATAAATTACCTAATTGCCAGATACCGATAGCTGCCCGAATTAATCGCAGTGTCGGGTGTCCAATCGCCGCCGTCATGCGTCGCACTTGTCGATTGCGACCTTCCGTGATTTTCACCTCAAGCCAGGTATCGGGAATGGATTTGCGTACCCGAATCGGTGGATCACGTTGCCATAAACTCTGAGGCTCAATGATCTGTTTAATCTGTGCTGGCTTAGTAGGACCATCTTTCAGCTCAAGTCCTAAGCGGAATTGTTCTAGCGCCTGCTCAGAGGGCTCACCTTCAACTTGAACCCAGTAGGTCTTCCAGGTGTTCTTTTTAGGGTGGGTGAGCTGATGCGTTAGGCCGCCATCATCGGTGAGCAACAACAGGCCTTCGCTATCACGGTCCAACCGACCAGCAGGGTAAACCCCTGAAATATCGATAAATTCAGCTAATGTCTTACGACCTTCTTTATCCGTAAATTGGGTCAGAACATCAAAAGGTTTATTAAATAGAACTAGCTTTGCCATCCGGACATTGTACGGTCTGAGTGCTAAAATCATGGCCATAATTTTAATAACACTCAGAAAGTGGGACCCAAATGGCTTTTGACAAAATCGAAATTCCAGCCGGCGCGGAAAAAATCACCGTAAACGCAGATAACTCTATCAACGTACCGAACAACCCAATCATTCCTTATATCGAGGGTGACGGTATCGGTGTTGATATCTCTCCTGTGATGATCAAAGTTGTCGATGCAGCGGTTGAGAAGTCATACGGCGGCGAGCGCAAGATCTCGTGGATGGAAATCTACGCGGGTGAGAAATCAACCCAAGTGTATGGCGAAGGTGTTTGGTTGCCCGAAGAGACCTTAGAAGCGGTTAAAGATTATGTCGTTTCAATCAAAGGCCCATTAACAACTCCAGTAGGCGGCGGTATCCGCTCATTGAACGTTAGCTTGCGCCAAGAGCTTGACCTGTATGTGTGCCTACGCCCTGTGCGTTACTTCAACGGCACCCCATCGCCACTGTTGCGTCCACAAGATACTGACATGGTGATCTTCCGTGAGAACTCAGAAGACATCTATGCAGGTGTTGAGTATCAAGAAGGTACGCCAGAAGCGAAAAAGGTAATCGACTTTTTAATCAAAGAAATGGGTGCTACTAAGATCCGTTTCCCAGAGACCTCAGGTATTGGTGTTAAGCCAGTCTCTAAAGACGGTACTGAGCGCTTAGTTCGCAAAGCGATTCAATATGCGATTGATAATGATCGCGCTTCAGTGACCTTGGTTCACAAAGGCAACATCATGAAGTTCACCGAAGGTGCCTTTAAAGAGTGGGGCTATGAGCTTGCGAAATCTGAGTTTGGTGCAACTGAACTGGATGGTGGTCCATGGTGTACCTTTAAGAACCCTAAGACAGGTAATGAGATCGTAGTAAAAGACGTCATCGCAGATGCCTTCTTGCAACAGATTCTATTACGTCCTCGTGAATACGATGTCATCGCAACCTTGAATCTTAATGGTGATTACGTATCTGATGCATTAGCCGCACAAGTGGGTGGTATTGGTATTGCACCAGGTGCAAATCTCTCAGATACCGTCGCGATGTTCGAAGCGACTCACGGCACCGCACCTAAGTACGCAGGCCAAGATAAAGTAAATCCAGGTTCATTGATCTTGTCAGCAGAAATGATGTTGCGTCACATGGGTTGGATCGAAGCAGCTGACCTGATCATCAAGGCAATGGAAGATGCTATCAGTGCTAAGACTGTCACCTATGACTTTGAGCGTTTAATGGATGATGCGCAGCTATTGAGCTGTTCTGAATTCGGCGATGCGATGATTGCGAAGATGTAATCATCTTCATATAGAAAACGAAAAAGCCCCGTTATGCGGGGCTTTTTTATTGGGATATCGTGCGAAGCGAATTTAGGCCGGGGTAGGCGCCTCATGCAACTTCATGGCGTGTAAGCCTTTTGGGCCTTCCTCCACATCGAACTCAACGCGCATACCTTCTTTCAGGGTGCGATATCCATCCATTTCGATTGCGCTGAAGTGTACGAAGATATCCTGATCACCTTGATCTGGGGTTACAAAGCCATAACCTTTGGCGTTGTTAAACCACTTAACTACTCCAGTGATCATATTTGCCTCCTTTGGTTTTACTACAGCTGCTATGACGTTGTTTTTGTTGTTGGTGTCTTAACAGTTGTGCTGACTATAACCAAAATAAATGAGCAGTGGAACCGTAAGTTGTTGATTTAAAATAACTATAAATTATTATTTACTAATACAGAATCGGACTTGAGTTCGGATGCCCCTGGCATACACCAGTTTGCAGATGAGCAGTGATTCGTCACAATAAAGCCATAACATTAATTGGAAGCAGTAATGAGCGATTACGATCCAGATCGTGATGATGGCGACCTCGCAGTCGCGCCAGCACGTCCCAAATTAAAACGACCACCGCGCTATCGCGTTGTGCTCCTCAATGATGACTACACACCGATGGAGTTTGTCATTTTAGTGCTAGAGCAATTCTTCCGAATGGATCGGGAGCAGGCTACGCGTGTTATGTTGCATGTACACACAAAAGGCGTGGGTGTTTGTGGTGTATATACTAAAGATGTCGCCGAAACTAAGGTTGAACAGGTCAATACCTTTTCACGACAACATCAGCATCCGCTATTGTGTGAAATGGAAGAAGCTGATGATGGAGAATAAGTAATGCTCAGCTCAGAATTAGAAGTTACCTTGCATCAAGCGTTTCAAGATGCGCGTGATCGTCGTCATGAATTTATGACGGTCGAGCACCTGCTTTTGGCGCTTTTAGATAACGACAGTGCGCTCCAGGTACTCAATGCCTGTGCAGCGGATGTGGGTGGCTTACGCACCGAGCTCACCCAGTTCATCGAAGAGAGCACACCGCTTATCCCTGAAGAAGATGAGCGTGAGACTCAGCCAACCCTCGGTTTTCAGCGCGTGTTGCAGCGTGCGGTTTTCCACGTGCAATCATCCGAGAGTAACGAGGTAACAGGTGCCAACGTACTGGTCGCTATCTTCAGTGAGCAAGATTCCCAAGCCGTTTACTTTTTGGATCAACACGACATCTCTCGTTTAGATGTTGTGAATTTCATCTCACATGGCATTTCTAAATTGGCCGAGTCTGAGATGGGTGAGCGCGTGCCACTGAGTGAAGACGAAGCAGAAGAACACGGTGAATCACGTTCACAGTCAGCGTTGGGTAAGTACTCAACCAATCTTAATGAGCGAGCAGCCGCAGGTAAAATCGATCCGTTAATTGGTCGCCAAGCCGAGGTTGAACGTACGGTTCAAATCCTGTGTCGTCGTCGCAAGAATAATCCTTTACTTGTGGGTGAAGCAGGCGTGGGTAAAACGGCAATTGCAGAAGGTTTAGCTAAGCGCATCGTAGATGGCGAGGTACCTGAGGTGCTTCAGCCAGCGGTTATCTACTCGCTGGATTTAGGCAGCTTAGTTGCGGGAACAAAATACCGCGGTGACTTTGAGAAGCGTTTGAAGGCGATTCTGGCCGAGCTTAAGCGTCAACCTGATGCGGTGCTATTCATCGATGAGATTCACACCATGATAGGCGCAGGTGCGGCTTCCGGTGGCGTGATGGATGCCTCTAATCTGATCAAGCCGATGTTGGCATCAGGTGAGCTCAAATGTATCGGTTCGACCACCTATCAAGAATATCGCGGCATCTTTGAGAAGGATCGTGCGTTGAGCCGTCGTTTCCAGAAGATCGATGTTGAAGAGCCATCGGTAGAAGATACGATTTTGATCCTGAAGGGTTTGAAAGAGCGCTTTGAAGATCACCACAACGTGAAGTACACCGCAAAGGCCTTGCGCTCTGCCGCTGAGCTTGCGGGTAAGTACATCAACGATCGTCACATGCCTGATAAAGCGATCGATGTGATCGATGAAGCAGGTGCTGCTAATCAGTTGTTAGCGCCATCGAAGCGTAAGAAGAGCATCGGTGTGCCGGATATCGAAGCGATCGTTGCGAAGATTGCACGTATTCCACCGCGTAAGGTGTCTACCTCAGATACTGAATCGTTGAAGCACCTAAGTCGTGATTTGCAGATGGTAGTTTACGGACAAGACCCTGCGATTGATGCATTGTCATCCGCCATCTTGATGAACCGTTCTGGTTTGGGTACAGATGAGAAGCCTGTGGGCTCATTCTTATTTGCTGGTCCTACTGGCGTGGGTAAAACCGAAGTGACGCGTCAGCTAGCGCGCATCATGGGCATGAAGTTGCTTCGCTTTGATATGTCTGAGTACATGGAGCGCCATGCGGTATCACGCTTAATTGGTGCGCCGCCAGGTTATGTCGGTTTTGACCAAGGTGGTTTGCTCACTGAAGAGATCAGTAAGCATCCGCATTCTGTTTTATTGCTCGATGAGATCGAGAAGGCGCATCCGGATCTGTTTAACTTGCTGCTGCAAGTGATGGATCACGGTACGTTGACTGACAACAACGGTCGTAAAGCTGACTTCCGTAATGTGATCATCATCATGACCACCAACGCCGGTGCTACCGATATGGCGCGTCGCTCAATTGGCTTTACCGATCAAGATCACACCAGCGATGGTATGGAAGCGATTAATAAGCTATTCACGCCTGAGTTCCGTAATCGTTTAGACGGCATCATTCAGTTCGCTGCCTTGCAGGCTGAGGTGATTGGTAGCGTCGTTGATAAGTTCATCTTCGAATTGGAAACGCAGCTCGCTGAGAAGAAAGTGGATCTTGAAGTGAATAAAGATGCGCGCGCTTGGTTAACCGAACATGGTTATGACGTGCAGATGGGTGCACGCCCCAATGGCACGATTGATCAAAGACAAGATTAAGAAGCCTTTAGCTGAACATTTGTTGTTTGGTGATCTCGCGAACGGCGGAAAGGTCAGTATTCGTGTCGAAGGTGACGAGCTGGCGTTCGATATCGAGAGTGCGTTGGTGCACTGACCGGAGAGCGCCGGTCAGTTAGTTAAAGATTAACGCTCGCGGAAAGTGATACGGCCTTTGGTTAGGTCGTATGGCGTCATTTCTACTTTAACTTTGTCACCAGTCAGGATGCGGATGTAGTGCTTACGCATCTTGCCTGAGATATGTGCGGTGACCACGTGGCCGTTTTCTAGCTCTACGCGGAACATCGTATTTGGCAACGTGTCTACCACGGTGCCGTCCATTTCAATTACGTCTTCTTTTGCCATTCAAATTTCCAAAAAAGAGTGCGCTCTTGCGCAAGTCGGCGCGGATTATAGCAAAACCTTAATACACTGGCTAAAACAATGAGTTACTCAATGAATAAACCCTCATTTTTGTCCAGTGCATGCCATTGTTGGCCGTCGAATAGCTCAATTGGGCGGTAATCGAGCTTGTAGCGCATCTCAGGGCTGTCTTCGATCCAAAACCCAAGGTAGAGGTAGGGCAGTTCTAAGGATTTGGCCAGTTCGATTTGTTGCAGAATCGCAAAGTGCCCCAAAGAGCGTTTTCGGCAGATCCGTGCGGTAGTAGGTGTACATAGCGGAGAGGCCATCATTGAAGGTATCGGTAATCGCCACGCCCAGCAGTTGCTGGTTATCACGGATCTCAATTAGCTTGGTGCGACTCCATTGCGTGCGCATAAAACCCTGATATTCATCTTTATCCATCTCTTTCATATTGCCATCGGGATGACGTGATCTGAGGTAGTCGAGGTACAGTGCGTAATGCTCATCACGAAACTCATCTGATACAACGGAGACAGAAAGATCCTTATTGGTATTGAGCACGCGACGAAAGCGACGACTGGGTTTGAACTCATCCACCGGAATACGAACGGAAATACATTGCGAGCATTCTTCGCAATTGGGTCGATAGAGTTGATCGGATGAGCGACGAAAACCGAGTTGAGAGAGACGAGTGAAGACCTCTGGTGATATGTCCGCTTCTGGATCTGCCACTATGGTGCGAGCCACACGATCATCAAAGTAACTGCACGAATGATTCGGCGTGTAATATAACTTCAGCTGATCACCGTTATCACTCATAAGTTTAGCTCGTTAACCCGTGTTGGTCGGTGTTTTCCAAATATCGCCTGTGTCTGATAACGGCGTTGCGTTGGCTAATTGCTCAAGAAAGTGTTCACGATCGACTTGTTCAGCACCCATCGATTGCAAATGCGGGTTATGCACCTGCGCATCTAAGAAATGGAATCCATGGTCTTTCATCAGCTGTCGAATAAAGACCAACACTATCTTCGATGCATTGGGCACACGACTAAACATCGATTCACCAAAGATCGCTTTACCGAGCGACACACCATAAAGACCACCGACCAATTCATCATCTCGCCAGAGCTCAAAGGAGTGCGCTACACGAGCAAGATGTAAATCAATATAGGCGCGCTGCATGTCAGGCAATATCCAGGTGCCGTGTTCATCACGTGGTTCAGCACAAGCCTTCATTACGCGACTGAAGGCTTTATCGACTGTCAGCGTTAACTCGGAGCGTTTGATCTCTTTACTCAAGCTGCGTGAGACATGCAGCGTGTCGGGATAAAACACAGTGCGCGGATTAGGTGACCACCAGAGGATTGGTTGGCCTTTGAGTACCACGGGAAGATGCCACTTTGATACGCGGTAATAAGACGTGGAATGGTTAGATCACCACCAACGGCCAGCAAACCATCAGGTTCGGTCTCAGCTTCGCTTGGATGCGGAAACGCTGAGCGCGTTGATGTGCCATCAAGCGAGTAGATCATGATTGCTTAAAAGGAGAGCGGGTGTGCATCTCATCGATATATTCAAACATGTGTTCAGTTTCATGCTTGAGAAAGTTTTTGATCGCCGCATCGAACTCAGGATCGAGCATCAGATGTGCTGAATCAGTCTGTTGCGGTAAAAAGCCTCGTGCAATCTTATGTTCACCTTGAGCGCCTGGCTCAAAGCGTTTTAAGCCATGCTGAATGCAATATTCCAAGCCTTGGTAGTAGCACGCTTCGAAATGCAGGCTGTGATAATCCGCATGGCAGCCCCAGTGACGTCCATAAAGCGTGTCTTTCCCTACTAAGTTAAAGGCCGTGGCGATCACTTTATCATCGAGTTTTGCTTGAACGAGCAAAACGTTATCCGGCATGGTTTTCGCTATTTGCTGAAAGAACTCGAGAGATAGGGTTGCCCAGCCGCCGTATTTATCGAAGGTATCTTCGTAAAGCGTGTGAAATTCCTGCCAGTCAGCTTCAGTAACGGTATGTCCGTTCAGCCATTCAAAGGTAAAGCCAGCATCGGTGACTTTTTTACGCTCCTTTCTCACGTTTTTACGTTTTGATGAGCTAAAGAACGAGAGGTAATGATCAAAGTCTGTGTAGCCCTCATTGGCCCAGTGGAACTGACAACCAATGCGGCGCTCGTATCGGTTGCTCGTAAGCAGGCTTGTTTCTTGTTCAGGGGTAAATAACCAGTGAACCGATGAGCATTCTTGCGCTTTAGCCAGCGCAACAGCGGCATGGGCTAATTGTGTCTGCAGGACTTCCTCATCTTGGCCGGGTCCGACAAGCAGCTTAGGTCCGGTAGCCGGCGTGTAGGGCGCGCCACTGATCAGCTTTGGGTAATAACGTTTACCTTGTCGTTCATAGGCACTGGCCCATGACCAATCAAATACGAACTCACCGTAAGAATTTGTTTTGACATACATGGGAGCTGCGGCAACGAGCTTGCCATCGTCATAGATCGCCAGATGTTGTGGGTACCAACCAAACTTTTCCCCCAAGCAATCGGTTTGCTCAAGTGCGACTAAAAACTCGTGGCGCAGATAAGGGTAATCAGCGACATGACTCAACGCATTCCAGTCTTCGGCGGGAATGGTTGAGAGCTCGGCGATGATGTTAACGTCCTGTGCTGACATGCACAGAGTGTATCGTGAGGCGGTTCGAGAGAAACGCTAAAGAATGGGGTGTTAGGGCTGCAACCGGTGCAGCCCGTCCAGATCATTTCTCGAGAGCGTCGAGGTAACGTTCAGCATCCAGTGCAGCCATACAACCAGTACCTGCTGAGGTGATGGCTTGACGATAGATATGATCCATAACATCACCTGCTGCAAACACACCTTCAACAGATGATTGGGTCGCATTACCTTCGGTGCCACTCTTAACTTTGATGTAGCCGCCATTCATCTCGAGCTGACCTTCAAAGATGCCGGTGTTTGGCTTGTGACCAATCGCCACAAAGATGCCTTGCAGTTCGATATCTTCGGTTGAGCCATCTTCGGTGCTCTTAATGCGCATACCGGTCACGCCGGTTTTATCACCCAACACTTCATCAAGCGTGCAGTTGGTCTTTAGCGTGATATTGCCGTTGTTAACCTTGTCCATCAGGTGATCTTGCAAGATCTTTTCTGCACGGAAGGTGTCACGGCGGTGAACCAGAACAACTTCAGAGGCAATGTTTGATAGGTAAAGCGCCTCTTCAACAGCGGTGTTGCCGCCACCGATGACAGCGACTTTCTGATTGCGATAGAAGAATCCATCACAAGTAGCACAGGCCGAAACACCTTTGCCTTTAAAAGCTTCTTCTGAATCGAGACCAAGGTACATCGCAGAAGCACCTGTAGCGATGATGATCGCATCAGCGGTGTAGTGTGCGCTGTCACCTTTCAATTTGAATGGGCGTTCGCTGAAATCCACCTCTGAGATGTAGTCGAAAATGATTTCGGTTTCGAAACGCTCAGCGTGTTGTTGCATACGAGTCATCAGATCTGGACCCATAACGCCGTTGTTATCACCTGGCCAGTTATCGACATCGGTGGTGGTCATCAATTGACCGCCTTGCTCCATGCCAGTGATCAGCACAGGATTAAGATTTGCACGAGCCGCGTAGACCGCCGCGGTATAGCCCGCAGGTCCCGATCCCAAAATCAACAAACCGCAGTGTTTTGCATCGCTCATGTGTGAAATCTCCTAATAACATGTTTCTTTATTGGGGCGGTATCCTATAAGTGAGGGGCGGGTAGAACAAGGGCTAAGAATCGTTGAATACGGACCTTTTTGGGGTTGTCTGGAAATTGAGAAAAAAGCCACTCAAACGGTGAGTTTATGGGGCTGCTATGCGATAATTGAGTGAGCATTAACACTCGCTGTTATCTCATTGAAATTTTTACATTATCGGGATTCGCTTGAACCAATCTCTGCAAAAACGCGTTAAAGAAGGCGGCTTTCTACTGCTGCTCGCTATCAGTCTCTTTTTTATGATGTCGTTGGTCAGTTATTCCGCTGAAGACCCGAGTTGGGGCTATGTTGGCCCACGCTCAACAGCGCTGAACTGGGGTGGTCCGGCGGGCGCTTGGTTTGCCTCAGTGTTATTCACGCTTGTTGGCGTGATCGCCTATCTGTTCCCACTGATGGTCGGCTGGGCCGGTTGGTTAATGTTCCGAGATCGTAATAATGCTGAGCCCGTTCATCCGATGATGGGTGTTGCACGTTGGGGTGGTTTTATTCTGACCTTGATCGGCGCAACAGCGCTCGCTGCACTACATATGCATCGCGGTAAAGGGCTTCCTGAAGGTCCTGGCGGGATTGTTGGACATGAATTCTCAGATGTTCTCGTATCGGCTTTGAGCTCGACTGGGGCGACCTTAGGCATGCTGGCAGCATTTTTAATCGGTTTTACCTTGTTCTCAGGTATTTCTTGGTTGTTGGTTATCGATCGTTTAGGTGCTTTCTCGCTTAAAGCGTTTGATCAAGCATTGACGCTGAAAGATGGCTTTATTGAAAAACGTAAAGCGACCGAGATGAAGCAGCAACGCAAAGAAGTGCGAATCAAAGAGCAAAAGCGTGTTCAGAAACGTAAACAGCCGGTAGTCATTGAAACACCAAAGCCAAAAGCAGTTGAGCCAAGCGTTCGCGTTGAGAAAGAGCGCCAAATGACTTTGATCGATCCGGTCTTTACCGATGGCTTGCCGTCATTGGATCTACTCGATCCACCAAAGCCGAGTGGTCACAAACTCTCACCTGAAGAGTTACGTGCGATGTCAGGATTGGTAGAGCGCAAGCTGGCTGACTTTAACGTCGAAGCAACTGTTGAGATAGTGCATCCAGGTCCTGTCGTTGCTTTATATGAATTGAATCTTGCGCCAGGCACAAAGGCTAGCAAGGTCACAAATTTATCGACGGACTTAGCGCGCGCATTGTCTGTGCGCTCTGTGCGTGTGGTTGAAGTTATCCCGGGGCGTTCAACCGATTGGTATCGAGATACCGAATGAGCACCGTGAGATGGTGTTCTTAAGCGAAATTCTGCGTTCTGAGAAATACGATAGTTCTAAATCGCCGCTTACCTTATCGCTAGGTAAAGACATTGCCGGCGAGCCTGTGGTGGCTGACTTGGCAAAGATGCCGCATGCGCTGATAGCAGGTACGACAGGCTCTGGTAAATCGGTTGCGATTAACACCATGATTCTCAGCTTGCTCTATAAAGCAACGCCTGAAGATGTGCGCATGATCATGGTCGACCCGAAGATGCTTGAACTTTCAGTTTATGAAGGTATTCCGCATCTATTAGCGCCGGTTGTGACGGACATGAAAGATGCACAAAACGCATTGCGTTGGTGTGTAGCTGAAATGGAGCGTCGTTATCGACTCATGGCGGCACTCGGTGTGCGTAATGTGGCTGGTTACAACAAGAAGGTAAAAGACGCCAAGAAATCAGGGCAGCCAATCACTGATCCGCTTTACAAAGGTGAGCCCGATATCGTGACCGGTGAGATTCCACCGCCACCTGAGCTCAACACCATGCCGTATATCGTCGTCATCATCGATGAGCTGGCTGACATGATGATGGTAGTGGGCAAAAAAGTTGAAGAGCTGATCGCACGTTTGGCACAAAAGGCACGTGCAGCAGGTATTCACTTGTTACTAGCGACTCAGCGCCCATCGGTTGATGTTATTACCGGTTTGATTAAGGCAAACGTGCCGACTCGTATCGCTTTCCAAGTGAGCTCACGTATCGACTCTCGAACCATTCTGGATCAAATGGGTGCAGAACATCTCTTAGGTCACGGTGATATGTTGTATATGCCACCGGGAACAAGTATTCCATTACGTGCTCACGGCGCTTTTGTTGACGATCACGAAGTGCATGCTGTGGTTGAGTACGTGAAGTCTCTCGGTGAGCCACGTTATATAGACGAGATTACCAATGAGCCAACTGAAGCAATTCCAGGTTTATCTGCAGAAGCATCAGGTGTTGATACCGAAGATGCGGATCCATTATTCGATGAGGCCGTTCAGATTGTGACCGAATCACGTCGCGCCTCTATTTCAGGTGTACAGCGTCGCTTAAAGATCGGTTACAACCGTGCCGCTCGTCTGGTGGAAGAGATGGAGCGCGTGGGCATCGTGACTGAGCCTGATAATCGCGGTAACCGTGAAGTCTTAGCGCCACCACCGATTCGTGATTGATGTTACGTCTGATCCTTTTATTACTGGTTATTGTTAGCCAAGCGCAGGCATCAGGTCGCGAGGCGTTTGATGCCTTCACTAAAGATCTAAAAACTTTTCGCGCCAATTTTGAGCAATCAGTGCTGGATACCAATAACGCTAAGACGGGCATCTTTCTTGGCCAGTTTTATCTCAATCGCCCAGAGCAGTTTCGTTGGGATTATGTCTTACCAGAGCCACGTAAGATTATTGCTGATGGCTCGACGCTTTGGATGATCGATGAAGATATCGAGCAAGTTACGCAATACCCTCAAGGTTGGGCATTACGTGATACTGCTGCAGTCATCTTGTTATCGAACAAGCCACTTGAAGACTCATTCAAGGTGGTTGATTTAGGTCATCGCCAAGAGCTCGACTGGCTGGAGCTGCTTCCTAAAAACGAAGATAGCGATATCGTACGCATTCTTATTGCGTTTGAAGAGAACCGGTTTAAGCGCCTTGAGCTTGTCGATAAG
Organism: Gammaproteobacteria bacterium; assembly: GCA_038144195.1. Classification (GTDB taxonomy): domain Bacteria; phylum Pseudomonadota; class Gammaproteobacteria; order Chromatiales; family Chromatiaceae; genus VMDJ01. Next base: position 1,696,449 of record JAYQNH010000002.1, read on the forward strand.
TTTGGCCAGATCTCACGCTTTGTCTTCACCGAGGCGTATCGCAATCCGCCTTTAGATAAAGAGCTCTTTGAGTACACGCCGCCTGATGAGTTCTCTGTTTTTGAATCTAATTAATGTCTGATCTATTTGGTACACCCGATAACCTGACCCAGCCTTTAGCTGATCGTATGCGCCCGACAACGCTGGAAGGCTACCTTGGTCAGGAACATATTCTTGGTACTGATAAGCCATTGCGAAAAGCAATCGAAGGTGGTCATCTGCACTCAATGATTTTTTGGGGGCCGCCGGGTACGGGTAAAACCACTTTGGCACGTTTGCTTGCCAACTATGCCAATCTGCATTTCATTACCTTGTCAGCCGTTTTTTCCGGAGTGAAAGATATTCGCCAAGCGGTAGACCAAGCTAAAGCGATACAGCAACAAACAGGTCAGGGCAGTTTGCTGTTCATTGACGAAGTGCATCGATTCAATAAATCGCAACAAGATGCGTTTTTACCGCATGTTGAAGATGGCACAGTGATTTTTGTTGGTGCTACCACTGAGAATCCATCTTTTGAGCTTAATAACGCGTTGTTATCACGCGCTCGTGTGTATGTACTCAAGTCATTAACTGTTGAGCAGCTCGAAGGACTGATTCGCAGCACGCTCGAAGACATAGAGAAAGGCTTAGCTGATCTCGAACTGGTTCTGAGTGATGAGCAAATCCATCAAATTGCGACAGCAGCCGATGGCGATGCACGCCGCTGTTTAAACCTACTTGAGATCAGTGCGGATTTGGCGATTGATGGCCGCATTGCTGACAGTGATTTAAATGAGGTGCTGAGTGGGCAAGTGCGTCGCTTTGATAACAAAGGCGATATGTTTTACGAACAAATCTCAGCGCTGCATAAATCAGTTCGTGGCTCATCTGTAGATGGCTCCTTGTATTGGTTCTGTCGCATGCTCGATGGCGGCTGTGATCCGCTGTATATCGCCCGTCGAGTGGTGCGCATGGCATCTGAAGATATCGGCAATGCGGATCCACGTGGACTTGAGATCGCTTTAAACGCTTGGGATGTGCAGCAACGCTTAGGTAGCCCAGAAGGGGAGCTGGCGGTCGCACAAGCGATTTGTTACCTAGCAGCCGCGCCAAAGAGTAATGCGGTTTACAGTGCCTATAAACAAGCCACAGCACTCGCTAAGCAAACAGGCTCGTCAGAGGTGCCCATGCATTTGAGAAATGCGCCGACCTCGTTGATGGATGATCTGGGGTATGGCGATGGCTATCGATATGCGCATGACGAACCCGAAGGCTATGCGGCTGGTGAGCAGTACCTGCCAGATGAGATTTCAGAAGCTCGCTTTTATGAGCCTGTAGATCGTGGGCTTGAGATCAAGATCCGTGAAAAGCTTGCGCATCTAAGAGCACTCGATAAGCAGCACAAGGGCTAAAAGAGTCCTCGCCAATCGGGTAAACTAGCTGCCCAGTTTGATTTTGAGATCCATTTCATCATGCTCAGTCAGTGGCTAGCCGTCGCTGCAGGTGGTGCCATAGGCGCAACCGCACGCTACGGACTATCAACAGCGATCTACCAGAGTGTAGGGAAGTCCTTTCCTTACGGCACTTTGGCGGTCAATGTGATTGGTTGCTTACTGATTGGCTTGGCATCTGTGCATTGGATCGAACGTGTGACCTTTGGTGACACTTGGCGATTGTTTTTGATCATCGGGGTGTTTGGTGGTTTTACGACCTTCTCGACGTTCTCTCTCGAAACCATTCAACTTTTACAGCAAGGCGAACCTGATAAAGCATTAGCGAATATCGGTGTTAGTCTGATTGCGTGCTTAGCCGCCACCTATGTTGGCTGGCTAATCGCACGTGGTAGTGCATTAACTTAACTCGATACTTTAGACCTTATGTTAGATCCAAAACGATTACGTGCAGAACTTGAACTGGTGGTAGAGCAACTCGCTCGCCGTGGTTATCAGCTTGATATCGAGAAAATGAAATCGCTCGAAGAGCAACGTAAAGCACTTCAAATTGAGCAACAAGAGTTACAAAACGAACGAAATACCAAATCGAAATCGATCGGTAAGGCAAAAGCTGCAGGTGAAGATCTTCAGCCTTTATTGGATGAGGTTGCAGGTCTTGGCGATAAGCTCAAAGCGGTGTCAGAAAAAAGTGATGCTGTTCAAGCTGAGCTGCATGCATTGATGATGTCGATGCCGAATACACCCCATGACTCAGTTCCGGATGGTAAAGATGAGGAAGATAATCGCGAAGAGCGCACTTGGGGTGAGATTCCGACGTTTGATTTTGAACCCAAAGACCACGTGGATCTGGGCGAGGGTGTAAAACAACTCGATTTTGATACCGCGGCCAAGGTTACCGGTTCTCGATTCGTCTCTATGTCGGGTGATTTAGCGCGTCTGCATCGTGCACTAACCCAGTTTATGTTGGATACGCATATCGCTGAGCACGGCTATACCGAGGTGTACGTACCTTATATCGTGAATGGCGACAGCTTGCGTGGCACTGGTCAGTTACCAAAGTTTGAAGAAGACCTCTTTAAGTTAGAAGGAACTGACTATTACCTAATCCCAACCGCAGAAGTTCCTGTGACCAATTTAGTCCGCGATGTGATTCTAGATGCCGACCAACTGCCGGTTAAGTACGTTGCGCATACACCCTGTTTCCGTTCAGAGGCGGGTGCTTATGGTCGTGATACGCGCGGCATGATTCGTCAGCACCAGTTCGATAAGGTTGAGCTTGTGTGCGTGGTTAAGCCTGAAGACGCTTTCGATATGCTTGAGGAGCTGACCGGTCATGCAGAGAAGATTCTGCAGAAACTCAACCTTCCATATCGTTTAGTCACCTTATGTACGGGTGATATTGGTTTCTCATCAACCAAAACCTACGACATTGAGGTCTGGCTACCAGGTCAAGCGAAGTATCGCGAGATCTCATCATGCTCTTGCTTCGGTGATTTCCAAGCCCGTCGTCTTCAAGCACGTTGGCGTAATCCAGAAACAGGTAAGCCAGAGTTGGCTAACACCTTGAATGGTTCTGGTTTGGCTGTGGGACGCACCTTGGTTGCTGTACTAGAAAATTACCAGCAGGCAGATGGCTCAATCAAAGTACCAGAAGTGCTACAGCCTTACATGGGCGGCATCACTGAGTTAACGCTTTAACGCACCGACATAATCAGTAAAAGCACGACGAGAACAACGCCGCCTATGGCAAAGATCGCTGCGTTCCAATCGCCTTTTTCTGCTTGTTTGCCGTTTTGTTGGTGATGTTTATACGCTGGCCATAAAAAGAACAGCATCATGATGCCAGCCACAAAGGCTAAGATTTTCCCCATTCCATGAATGTGCTCCGATAAGTGACATAAAAAAGCCCGGTAACAAGACCGGGCTTTTTTGATTGATAACGCTTAGTCGTCGTTACTCATCATGCCCAGAAGATTCAACAAGCTAATAAAGATGTTGAAGATGCTGAGGTAAAGACCGTAAGTCGCCATGATGTAGTTGGTTTCACCACCATTGATGATGCGAGAGGTATCAAACAAGATAAAACCACTCATCACTAGGATGATACCGCCAGAAACAGCCATCGCCAGTGCAGGCATCTCTAGGAAGATGTTTGCCAACATCGCAATCACTAACACCATCATGCCGGCGAACAAGAAACCACCCATGAAGCTAAAGTCACGTTTAGTGGTCATCGCGTAGGCAGATAGGCCTAAGAAGATGATACCGGTACCACCCATTGCGGTTGCAATGATCTGAGGACCTTTAGGCAGAGCAAGGTACATCGATAGGATTGAACCCAAACCAAAGCCGAGTAGGCCGGTGACCAAGAAGATCACGCCAATACCGGTTGAAGAGTTAGCTGTACGTGGCAGTACAAAAATGCCCAGCACCATCGATGCGATAACAGAAATCATGTAAGCGATCGGTGGCACGGCTAATGACATCGATATCAGCGCCATCACAGCACTGAAGACCAAGGTCGCCGACAATAGAATGTAGGTGTTTTTCAGAACTTTATTAGCAACGTCAGCATCAGGACGTGTAGCAACGACTGAATTGAATTGATTCATCTAAATTAGCCCTCCGAGGCTCTCTGTTTGTACCCTTCATTAGATTGGGGCTGAGTCAAATAGTTCAAGGGTAAGCATAACGTATCGCTAGAGCATCTCAACCCCAGATAAGCCTTGAATCAGGTGTTGTTTTTAGCGGAAAAATCGGTATATTACGCGGCTTCCCGCTCATCCCGGAGGGGTGGCAGAGCGGCTGAATGCACCGGTCTTGAAAACCGGCAAGGGTTAATAGCCCTTCGTGGGTTCAAATCCCACCC